>NZ_BDJE01000052.1 GCF_002117935.1 Nocardioides sp. PD653-B2
CGTGCAGTAGTGACACCGGTCGCGGCACAGCTTGGTGACCGGGATGAACACCTTCGGCGAGTACGTCACCACCCCGGGCCGACCCGCCGCGAGCAGGCCGGCGTCGCGCACCCTCGCCGCCACGGCACCCAGCCGGTCCAGGTCCGCACCGGTGGCGGCGAGCAGGACCGTCGCCTCCGCCACGTCCAGGGCGGCGCCACGCTCGACGCGCGCCAGAGCGCGCCGTACCTGCTGGGGTGTGGGCTGCTGGCTCATCGTCGTCAGGCTAGTCCCGGACCGGTCGGTTGCACCGCTCGGCCCGGGAGTCGGACGCTTCTCAGCCGACCGGGACCGGTTCCTGCTCCGGTGCCGGCTCCGCCGGCTCGACCGGCGGTTTGCGGTCCAGCGCGCTGGGCCACCAGATCTTCCCGCCGAGGTCGAGGTTGATCGCGGTGACCAGCACCGACCGGACGATGATCGTGTCGAGGATGACGCCGAGCGCGACCGCCGTGCCGAGCTCCGCCAGGAACACCAGCGGCAGCGACCCGAGCACCGCGAACGTAGCCGCGAGCACCAGGCCCGCCGACGTGATCACGCCACCGGTGGCCCGCAGGGCCACCAGGCTGCCCTGCCGGGTGCCCCGGACCTGCGTCTCCTCGCGCACCCGGGTCATCAGGAAGATGTTGTAGTCGATGCCCAGGGCGACCAGGAAGGTGAACACGAACAGGGGGAACGACGCGTCCGCGTGCTTGAAGCCCTCTCCCTCGGCGAACAGGTGCGGGTAGACGCCGTGGAACAGCAGTGTCGAGATGCCCAGTGCGGAGCCGAAGGACAAGATCACGGTGGCGATCAGGATCACCGGCGACAACACCGCCCGCAGCAGCAGCATCAGGATGAGCATCACCACGACCAGGACGACCGGGATGATCACCAGGTTGTCGCGGTGCGAGGCCTCCTGGATGTCGAGGTAGAGCGCCGACGTGCCGCCCACCTGCGCGTCCGCGCCGGGCACCGCATGCACCGCGTCACGGAGGTCGCGGACCACGTCGAACGCGGCCTGAGCGGCGACGTCACCGGAGACCGGGACCGTGATGAGGGCGGTGCCGTCCTGCGGCGGGATGTCGGTGTCGGGGTCGCCGGCACCCGGCACGGTCTTCACCGCGGCGGCCACGGCCTGGGCCTGGTCGGCGTTCGCGACGATCATGATCGGGCTCGAGGTGTCGACCATGCCGTGCTCCTCGAGCAGCCGCTGGCCCTTCACCGACTCGAACTCCTTGGTGTACTGGTCGGTCGAGCTCAGGCCACCGGTGTCGAGCTTGAACAGGCCGAGGCAGGCGATCAGGAGCACCACGGCGGTGCCCACCCAGATCACCCGAGGACGCGGGGCGATGGCCCGGCCGACCTTCGACCACAGGCCCGACGCCGTGGGCTCGGGAGAGCCGAACGTCGGGCGCTTGGGCCAGAACATCCAGCGGCCGAAGATCACCAGCCAGGCCGGCAGCACGGTGAGCATCACCAGCAGGGTCACGCCGACGCCGATGGCGAGGACGGGGCCGAGCCCGGCGGTCGAGTTCATCTCCGCCAGGGTCAGGCAGAGCATGCCGACCGCGACGGTCGCGGCGCTCGCGATGATCGCCGGCGCGGCCCGGTGCAGCGCGAAGGCCATCGCCTCGTGTCGGTCCTCGTGGCGACGGAGCTCTTCTCGGTATCTCGCGACCAGGAGGAGGGCGTAGTCGGTGCCGGCGCCGACGACCAGCACGGTGAGGATGCCCTGGCTCTGGCCGTTGACGGTGAGATCGGCGTACTTGGCGAGCAGGTAGACGAGGCCCTGGGAGATCTCGAGCGCACAGATCGCGGAGAGGATCGGGACGATCCACAGCAGCGGGCTGCGGTAGGTGAACAGCAGGATGAGGATGACGACGCCGAGGGTCGCGTAGAGCAGGGTGCCGTCGATGCCGGCGAACGCCTCCGCGGAGTCGGCCGCCTGGCCGCCCTGGCCGGCGATGTCGACGTCGACCCCGTCGATCGCGGCGATGTCGCGCAGCTCGTCGGCGGTGTCCGGCAGGTCGTTCCAGCCGTTCTTGCCGAAGTTGTAGGTGACGACGATCTGCGCGACCTCGCGGTCGTCGGAGATGATCGGCCCCTGCGCCTCGCCGACCACGCCGTCCATCGCGGAGATGTCGGGGAGCTGCGCCGTGATCGCGGCGAGATCGTTCTGGGTCAGGCCACCGCTGCGGTGGTAGACCACGACCGTGGGGATGTCGTTCTGGTCCTGGAAGGGCGCGAGCCGGTCGAGGGCCTTCGTCGACTCGGCGCTGGCGGGCAGCCAGGACGAGGCCTCGTTGTTCTGGACGCCGGTCAGCTTGGCGCCCAGGATCGCCATCGGGACGAAGATCAGGATGGCGACGACGGCCACGACCCACTTGGTCACGCGGTTGCTCAACTTGCCGGCGATCTCACGGTGCATGGGGCGACTCTTCCAGGGACGGGGGGCGTGCGGCATCGGGGTTTTCCCTGATCGACCTCCCCAGCATGGCGGACTCATCGGTCACGAGGAGGGCGAACCGGGCGGTCCGGTGCGACACACATCTCAGAATCCGGGTCCACGATGACGGTTGAGACGCGGCCAGGTGCGGTATATACCCGCCGTGGTGGGGACCGTAGTCGTCGAACGCCGACTGGCGTCCGAGGCGTCCAGCGTCGGTGAGGCGAGGCGCGTGCTGCGTCAGGCTGTGGCCGACGCGGACCTCGGCGACGGCGAGTGGATGGACGACGCGCTGGTCGCGATCAGCGAGATCGTCACCAACGCCCTGGTCCACGCCGGCACCCCCATCGTGCTCACGATCCGGGTCGACGACGCCGGCGTGCGCGTCGAGGTCGCGGACGGCAGCCCGCACCCGCCCCGCCCCCGGGGCTACGCCGTGACGGCCGGGACCGGCCGCGGACTGAGCCTGGTCGAGGAGCTGGTCCGCGCCTGGGGCTCGAAGCCCGCCGAACCCGGCAAGGTGGTGTGGTTCGAGCTGGGCACCACCTCGGCCGCCGAGGCCGCCGAGGCCGCCGAGGCCGCCGAGGCGTCCGTCTCCTCCGGGTTCTCCGTCGACGCCGACCCCCCTGAGCTCGACCTGGTCGACGTCGTCCTGCTCCAGGTCCCGCTCCTGACCCACGCCGCCTGGCAGGAGCACGCCGCCTCGCTGCTGCGCGAGTACCTGCTGGCCCAGCTCGACGACGAGGGCGACGACGTCAGCCTCTTCGCGGCGCACGCCGCGGCGGGTGACGCCATGTCGGTGCTGTTCGAGCAGATCCCGGCGCCGGACCTCGGGGACGACCCGGAGGCGATCATGGCCTCGGCGACCGAGCCGGCCGTCACCGAGGAGCGCCTCGTGCTCCGGATCCCGACCTCCGCGGCCGACAGCTTCCGCCGCCTCGACGAGGTGCTCGAGTCGGCGGCGGCTCTCTCGGACGAGGGCTCGTGGCTGACCGTCCCGACCCAGCCCGAGCTGCGCGAGCTGCGCCGCTGGCTGTGCAACCAGGTGCGCGCCCAGGCCGCGGGCGCCGACCCGGAGGCCTGGCAGGTCCCCGAGCACCTGCCCCCCCCGACCGCACCGCCGCTCGACTGGGACCCCTCCGAGATCACCGACTCGGCCCGCGCGGTCGTCGCCGCCGACGACTCCGACCGGATCGTGGCGATCAGTGCGTCGGCGCTCGAGCTGCTCGGGTACGACGACGCAGCCTCGCTCATCGGACAGCGACTGCTCTCGATCATCCCGTGGCGCTTCCACCAGGCCCACCTGGCGGGCTTCACCATGCACCTGACGAACGGCCGGTCCCTGCTGCTCGACCGCCCCGTCACCGTGCCGGTCCTGCGCCAGGACGGGGTCGAGCAGCTCGTCGACGTCACCATCAGGTCGATCCGGATGCCGCACGGGCGACACCTCTTCACCGCCGAGATCGAGCGGCGCCACTAGACACCGCTCAGGCCGCGCGCTTCCGCTCCCAGTGGGCGCAGGCCACCATCACCAGCCCCGCCAGCGCGATGCCGCAGATCGCGTCGATGACGTAGTGCTCGGCGAAGTAGACGAGCGCGAGCGACATGGCCACGGGGTAGAGCAGCAGCAGCCAGCGCCAGGCCGAACGCAGCTTCCACACGCCGTAGAACGCCACCAGGCAGGCGATCCCGCAGTGCAGCGACGGCATCGCGGCGACCTGGTTGCCCATCCCGAACATGACCATCGTCTGGCGGTGCAGGTCGAATCCGTGGAATTCCAGGGTGGACCAGCCCCGGCTGGTGATGCGGTGCACCTCGGGCAGGTAGCCGTCGCGCGCCGCCATCCACGGTGGCGCCATCGGGTAGACGACGTAGACGGTCAGCCCCGCGAACAGCAGGGTGATGTAGCGGCGCATCCAGCGCGTCCACTCCGGCCGGTTGCGCACCCACAGCACCCCGGCGAGGGTCAGCGCGACCAGGAAGTGCGAGGCGTAGACGGTCGTCAGGAGGACGTCGTACCAGTGCGGCGGGAGGGTGCGCACGCACGGCTCCCCGCACCAGGCGTGCTGGGTCGCGACGGTCGGTGCCGTGCCGCCTCCCCAGAGACGACTCAGCCACTCGTCGACGCGGATCGGCATCTCGTAGTGCACCGGGACGCCGATGCCGTCGGCGAGACCGCGGCCGAGCCAGTAGGCGACGATCAGCAGGAGCGGCTTCCACCAGTCGCGCCAGAAGCCGAGGTGGTCGCGGGCCGGGGCCTCGACGTCCCAGGCGATCGTGCCGAACCAGATCCACAGGATCACGCCGGCCGGGTCGTTGGGGATGCCGACCAACCAGCTCCAGCCGAGCAGCAGGACGGCGTACACCGTCAGCGCACGGGCGCGCGCGGACCGGCTCGTCCCGGGCGGGGCGGTCGCCAGGGTCACGGCTCGTTGCTCCGGTAGATCGTGAAGTCACCGGTCGTCGTCACCGGCGTGTAGTCGCGGTGGAGGTACGTGTCGGCGGAGGTGGCGTCGACGCCCCAGGTCCCCAGCGAGGTGCCGGCGACCACGAGCCAGGTCGGCCGGTCCGGGCCGGCGAGCAGGGCGGTCAGGTGCACCAGGTCGGGGTCGTGGACCCGGACCGGCAGGCTCCACAGGTCGGGGTAGGGGCTGCGCAGCCCGGTCGCCTCCAAGATGTTGGCACCTCCGAACGCGACCACCGCGGTGTCGCCGGGCCGGGCGTGCGCGTCGAGGTAGGCGATGACCGGCTTCTCGGGCCGGTCGATCGGGTGCACGCCGACCCAGACCAGGGTGATCGCCGTCGAGGCCGCGGCGGCGCCGTACGCGACCATGAGCGGGATGCGACCGGTCCGCGGCCGCTGCGCAGCCGCGGCGGCGAGCAGCACCAGGCCGGGGACCAGGCCCATCAGGTAGTGCAGCCAGTAGCTGCCGCCGCCGAGCACCACGGCGACCTCTCCGGCGAGGACGGCAGCGGCGGGCCAGCGCAGGTCGGGGGTCTCGGTGGTGGGGCGGCCCAGTGCCCGGACCAGGACGGCGGCGACCAGGGGCGCGCCGCTGAGCACCAGGGCGACCAGGAGGCCGCCGAGCCGCGCACCCGTCGAGCCGGTCGCGGAGCTCGCGATCACGGCCGCCGCCTGCTGCCGGAAGACCACGACGGCGTCCCACAGGTCGCCGGGGTCGGTGCCGCGCAGGTACGCCGCCCAGGTCGTCACCGCCACGACCGCCAGGGCCCCGCAGGCGACACCGAGCAGAGGCCGGGCCCGCCGCTGGACCAGCGCCAGGACGGCCACGAGGACGAAGACGTCGACCAGGCTCTGCTTGACCAGCGCGCCGCTCGCGCCGGCAGCGCCGGCGACCACGCCCCAGAGGAGCGCGGACCGCGGGCGCGCGGCCCGCATCGCGCGGATCGCCGCGGCCGAGCCGCCGACGAGGAAGGGCAGTCCGAACAGCTCGCCGTCGACCACGGTCCCGCCGAAGAGCGGGGTGGCGGCGAGGATCGCGGCGGTCGCCGCCGCCAGCACAGGTGCCAGGCGCCCCGGCGCCGCGGCGCGGCCCACCGCTCCTGCGAGCAGCACGGTCGCGACGACGGCCAGGATGCCGAGCGACCGCAGCGCCCAGGCGCTCCCGCCCAGCTGATCGGCCAGCTGGTCGGCCAGCGAGAAGAGCGCGACCAGCATCGGCGGGCGGTCGACGAAGTAGTCGCCGTACAACGACGAGCCGGGCGACCACTGCCCGGCCAGGATCAGCAGGCCGCCCTCGTCCGGGCTCAGGTCGCGGCCGGCGAACGGCAGCCACACGACACCGGCGGCCAGGGCTAGTACGGCGACCCGGGACCAGGTCGACCGCAGCACCTGCCGACCCTAGCAACCCCGGGACGGGTCAGCCGTAGAGGCGGTCCAGGACGTCGGAGTACTTGGTGTTCACGACCCGGCGCTTGAGCTTGAGGGTGGGGGTGAGCTCCTCGGACTCGGCCGTCCACTCGACGCCGAGGAGCTCGAACGACTTCACCTGCTCGGGCCGCGACAGCCGTTCGTTCGCGGCGTCGACCGCCGCCTGGGCGATCGCCACGATCTCGGGCTTCTGGGCCAGGTCGGCCAGGTCGGTGAACTCGAGGCCCAGCTGCTCGGCCACGAGCGGGGCGATCTCGCCGTCGAGGGTGAGGATCGCGACGACGTACGGGCGGCCGTCGCCGATCGCCATCGCGTGGCCGATGATCGGGGACTCCTTGAGGAGGTTCTCGATGTTCGACGGGGCGATGTTCTTGCCCTGCGAGGTGATGATCAGCTCCTTCTTGCGATCGACGATCGCGAAGAAGCCGTCCTCGTCGAGGGTGCCGATGTCGCCGGTGTGCACCCAGCCGTCCTCGTCGATGAGCGCGCGGGTGGCGTCCTCCTGGAGGTGGTAGCCCGGGGTGGTGACCGGCCCGCGGACCAGCACCTCGCCGTCCTCGGCCAGCTTCACCTCCATGCCGGGCGTCGCCCGGCCGACGGTGCCGAGCTTGAACCCGCCCGGTCCGTTGGCGGTGATGGCTCCGCACGTCTCGGTCATCCCGTAGACGTCGAAGACCTTGATGCCGAGCCCGGCCATGAACTTGGCGACGTCGAGCGGCATCGGTGCGGCCGCGGAGCCGGCCCAGGTCACCTGGTCGAGCCCGAGCAGCAGCTTGAGCAGCCCGAGGATCTGCTCCTCGGCCGCCTGGTAGGCCGCCTCGATCTCGGGCGTCATCTCGCGCCCGACCTCCTGGGCCTCGACCCAGGCGAGCCCGGCCGCCATGGCGTTCTGGACCATCGTGACGTTGTCCGGGTTCGGGTCGGCGGCGAGCTTGGCGGAGAGGCCGGTCTTGATCTTCTCCCAGACCCGCGGCACCCCGAAGAAGCCGGTGGGGTGCACCTCGCCGAGTGCCGCGAGCAGCTGGCTCGGGTCGCCGATCGAGTGCATGTGGCTGCCCTGGATCTGGGGACCGTAGAGACCGAGGATCCGCTCGGCGATGTGGGCCAGCGGCAGGTAGCTGATGCCGGTCATCGGGTCCACCAGGCCGGCGGCCTCCTGGCTGCCGATCGCCTCGAAGAGCACGTTGCGGTGGGTCAGCACCACGCCCTTGGGGTTGCCGGTGGTGCCCGACGTGTAGAGGATCGTCGCCGGCGAGTCCGGGGTGACCGCGGCCGCGCGGGCGGCGAGCTCGTCGCCGTGCGCGGCGCGGTACGCCGCGCCGGCCGCGACCAGCTCGTCCCAGCTGCGGAACCGGCCGCCACCTGGGTTCGCGTCGGCGTCGAGCACGACGACGGCGCGGATGCTTCCGGTCGCGTCGAGGGCCTTGCCCCAACGGGTGAGGTGGTCGGCGTTCTCGACGACGACCACGGCCGGCTCCGCGTGCCCGGCGACGTAGGCGACCTGCTCGGTGGAGAGCGTGTTGTAGATCGACATCGGCGTCGCGCCGGCGTGCACCGCGCCGATGTCGGCCAGGAAGTGCTCGTTGCGGTTGGTGGCCATGATCGCGACGGTGTCGCCGACCCCGACTCCCAGCTCGACCAGCCCGGCGGCCACGTCGAGCGCGAGCTCGCGGGTCTGCGCCCAGGTCAGCGTGCGCCAGGACTCACCCTCCGGCACGTGGTGCTTGTCGGAGTACGCCGGGGAGTCGCCGTAGGCGGCCACCGTGTCGGCCAGGGCGTGGATCATCGTCCGGCCGGCGATCTCCTCGTCGAGACGAGCCCGCTCGGCCAGGACGTCGGTGCTGCTCATCGGGTCTCTCCTCAGATGCCGAGGCTGCGGCCGATGATCTCTTTCTGGATCTCGGTCGTGCCGCCGTAGATGGTCTGGATCCGGCTGTCGACGAACGCCTTGGCGATCGGGTACTCCATCATGTAGCCGTAGCCACCGTGCAGCTGGACGCCGCGGTCCACGATCTTCGTCTGGAGCTCGGTTGTCCACCACTTCGCCATCGAGGCGAGCGCGGTGTCGACCTCGCCGGCGTTCAGCTTGGTGACGCAGTCGTTGACGAAGACCCGGGCGATGTGGGTCTCGGTCGCCATCTCGGCGAGCATGAAGCGGGTGTTCTGGAACTTGCCGATCGGCTTGCCGAAGGCCTCGCGCTCCTTCGCGTACGACAGGCACAGCGAGAGCACGTGCTCACAGGCGGCGACCGCCATCGCGGCGATCGAGATCCGCTCCTGGGGCAGGTTCATCATCAGCGAGATGAAGCCGGAGCCCTCCTCGCCGAGGAGGTTCTCCTTCGGCACCTCGACGTTGTCGAAGAAGAGCTCGGCGGTGTCCTGCGCCTTCATGCCGACCTTGTCGAGGTTGCGGCCGCGCTCGAAGCCCGCCATGCCGCGCTCGACGACGAGGAGGCTGATGCCCTGGTGGCCGGCGTCCGGGTTGGTCCGGCAGACGACGATGACGAGGTCGGACAGGATGCCGTTGCTGATGAACGTCTTGGAGCCGTTCAGCACGTAGTGATCGCCCTTGTCGACGGCGCTGGTGCGGATGCCCTGGAGGTCGCTGCCCGCGCCCGGCTCGGTCATCGCGATCGCGGAGATCAGCTCGCCGCTGACCAGCCCCGGCAGCCAGCGGGCCTTCTGCTCGTCGGTCCCGAGCTGGCTGATGTAGGGGACGATGATGTCGGTGTGCACCGGGAAGCCGGGCCCGCTCGCGCCGACCCGGCACATCTCCTCGGCGACGACCATGTTGTAGCGGAAGTCCTTGACCCCGGCGCCGCCGTACTGCTCGTCGACGTCGAAGCAGAGCAGCCCCTGCTCGCCGGCCTTCGTCCACACCTCGCGGCTGACCTGCCCGTCCTTCTCCCACTGCTCGTGGTGGGGGACGACCTCCTTCTCCAGGAAGGCGCGGACCGTACGGCGGAAGTCCTCGTGCTCCTGCTCGAGGATGGACGGTGCGTCGGGCATGCGGGACCTCCGAGTCGATGACAGGTGCAGGAACACTGTGACAGCAACACTGTCAACGTTCAAGGTGCGGTGGACCCATGAGCGCCCACCTCAGGAGACGAGCTCCTTGAGGTGCGCGATGGTGGCGGCGGGGTCGGCGGAGGCGGGGATGACCTGGAGGTTGGTGACGCCGGCCTCGGCGAAGGCGGCGATCCGCTCCTTCACGTAGGACTCGGGTCCGACGAGGTTGCCGAGCTCGAGGAGCTCCATCGGGACCTTCGTCTCGGCGTCGCGCTTGTGGCCGTCGAGGTAGAGGTCCTGGATCTCCTTGGCCTCCTTCTCGAAGCCGTACTGGACCATCAGCTCGTTGTAGAAGTTCTTGCCTCGAGCACCCATGCCGCCGACGTAGAGCGCGACGGTCGGGCGGGCGAAGTCGAGCAGGCCCTTCACGTCGTCGCCGATGGCGACCATGCCGCCGGCACTGGTCTGCAAAGGACCGAGGTCCGGGGAGCGGCGGGCCCTGCCGGCAGCCAGCGCGTCGCCCCAGACGTCGTTGGCCTTCTCGGGGACGAACAGGAAGGGCAGCCAGCCGTCGGCGCACTCGGCGGTCATCTCGACGTTCTTGGCGCCGAGGGCCGCGACGTAGAGCGGGATCTCGGAGCGCTCGGGCTTGGTGAGGAGCTTGAGCGGCTTGCCGAGGCCGAGGCCCTGGTCGGCGGGGAGAGGGAGCTTGTAGATGCCGTCGTGGACGAGCGGCTCGCGGCGCAGGCCCATCCGGAGGATCTCGATCATCTCGCGGGTGCGGCCCAGCGGCTTGTCGTACGGCAGGCCGTGGAAGCCCTCGATCACCTGCGGGCCGGACGCGCCGAGCCCGATGATCGCGCGTCCACCCGAAACGTTGTCGAGGCCGGCGGCGGTCTGCAGCATCGCGCCCGGGGTGCGGGAGTAGACATTGAGGATCGCGGCACCGATCTCGATCGTCTCGGTCTTCGCGGCCAGGTAACCCATCAGGGTCGGGGAATCGAAGCCGTACGGCTCCGCGACCCAGATCGTGTCGAGACCCGCCTTCTCGAGAGCGCTGACCTGGTCGGCCGCGTCGCGCGGGTTGCCGGAGTACTGGAGCATCGTCGAGAGCTTCATCGTGACAGCATAACTGTCACGATCTTGATGCGCCCTGTGACGTCAGCCCCGCCCGTGCCAGCTGTCCCAGAGCGCGGCGTAGGAGCCGCCGGCCGCGACCAGCTCGTCGTGCGAGCCGAGCTCGGAGATCCGGCCGTCCTCGACGACCGCGACCCGGTCGGCGTCGTGGGCCGAGAAGAGCCGGTGCGCGATCGCGATGACCGTGCGGCCCTCGAGGACGGCGGCCAGCGAGCGCTCGAGGTGCCGGGCCGCGCGCGGGTCGATCAGGGAGGTGGCCTCGTCGAGGACCAGCGTGTGCGGGTCGGCGAGCACCAGCCGGGCGAGCGCGATCTGCTGCGCCTGCGGAGCCGAGACCGGTCGCCCGCCGGAGCCGACCACCGTGTCGAGCCCGTCGGGCAAGGCGTCGACCCAGTCCAGCGCGTCGACCGCGTCGAGGGCGCTTCGGATCGCCGCGTCGTCCGAGCCCGGCCGGCCGAGCACGACGTTCTCGCGCAGCGTGCCGACGAAGACGTGGTGCTCCTGGGTCACCAGCGCGACGTGGCCGCGCAGCTCGTCGAGCGGCAGCTCGACCAGGCCGACGCCGCCGACCGCCACGGACCCGGTGCGCGGCGGGTGGATGCCGGCCAGCAGCCGGCCGAGGGTGGACTTGCCGGCGCCCGACGGGCCGACCATGGCGATCCGCTCGCCGACGCCGACCGCCAGATCGACGCCGTGCAGGACGTCGCGCCCCTCGACGTACGAGAAGCGCACGTCGTGGGCGTCGATGTTCTCGCCCTGCGGGCGGCGGCCGCTGACCTCGCGGTCGTCGGGCACCTGGGCGACCCCGAGCAGGCGGGCCAGCGAGGCGGCGCCGAGCTGGAGCTCGTCGAGGATGGAGACGATCCGGTCGACCGGGTCGATCAGCATCTGCACGTAGAGCGTGGCCGCGGTGACGTCGCCGAGCGAGACCTGGCCCTCGGTGTAGAGGTAGCCACCGAAGACCAGGGTCGCGACGGTGGGGATCAGGTAGGCGATCTCCATGTTCGGGAAGAACACCGTGCGCAGGAAGAGCGTGTAGCGCTCCGCGAGGTAGGACTTCTCGATGTCGTCGTCGACCGCGCGGATCCGCTCGTCGCCGAGGCCGAGCGCCTCGACGGTGCGGGCGCCCTCGACGGTCTCGGTGAGCGTCGCGTTGATCTGCGAGTACGTCGCACTCTCGCGCAGGTAGCCGTCCTTGGCGCGGTTGAGGTACCACCGCAGCCCGATCACCAGCGGCGGGACACCGAGCAGGCACGGCAGCGCGACCCACCAGCCGACCGTGATCGCGGCGACGAACGTGACGATCGCGGTGACGACGGCAATGGTCCACTCGGGCAGCGCCATCCGCACCGACCAGCCGAGCTGGTCGACGTCGCGGCTGGTGCGGGTCAGCAGGTCACCGGAGCCTGCGGACTCCACGACACCGACCGGGAGCGCGAGCGTGTTGCCGACGAAGTCCTCGCGCAGCTCGGCCAGCACCTGCTCGCCGAGCACCTGGCTGATGTAGCGGGCGTAGCGCGTCAGCACGGTCTGCACGACGAGGAAGCCGGCCAGCACCGCGACGATGGTGTCGACGTGGCCGACGGTGGTGCCGGTCTCCACGGCCTGCACCAGGTCGCCGAGCAGGCGCGGCGCGGCCAGGGCGGAGAGGGCCGCGAGGATGTGCAGCACGAGGGCGCCGTACAGCATCTTCGGGTGGCGGCGGGCGATGGAGACGGCGTAGCGGCGTACGGCGCGCGAGTCGGCGACGGGCAGGTGGGTGCTCATCGACCGACGACCATCGCGGGCTCCGGGTCGGACTCGCGGGTGACGACCCGGCGGTAGTCGGTGTTCGTCTCGAGCAGGTCGGCGTGGGTGCCGGTCGCGACGACGCGGCCCGCGCGCAGGAAGGCGACCTCGTCGGCGCCGTCGAGCATCAGCGGGCTGCTGGTGGTGACGACGGTGGTCCGACCCGCGCGGTGGTCGCGGAGGCGGGCGGCGATCCGGGCCTCGGTGTGGGCGTCGACGGCCGAGGTCGGCTCCACGAGCACCAGGATCTCGGGGTCGGCGGTGAGGGCCCGGGCGAGCACGAGGCGCTGGCGCTGGCCGCCCGAGAAGCTGCGGCCGCGCTCGGCGACGAGCTCGTCGAGGCCGGCGGGCAGCGCTTCGAGGATGTCGGCCGCCGAGGCCGTGTCGAGGGCGCGCGTGACGTCGCCGTGGCCGGTGATGTCGAGCCGGTCGCCGAGCCGGCCGGAGAAGAACAGCGAGGCCGTGTCGGACACCACGATCCGGCGCCGCACCTCGACCGGGGACAGCGAGGTCAGCGGGACGCCGCCCAGGAGGACGTCGTCGTCGACCTCGCCGGCGGCCAGGCCGAGGCGGTCGGCGAGCTCGGCGGACTCGTCGGGCTGCTCGCCGACGATCGCGGTGAGGACACCGGTCCGCACGCGCAGGCCGCTGCGCTCGTCGTACAGCTCGGCGCCGACCGGCGGCGACGGGGCGAGGACGGCCGGCTCGGTGACGTCGGGGTCGAGCGCCATCACCCGGCACACGCGGACCGCCGCGACCCGGGCGCGGATGACCTTGTTGGCGTACTCGGTCGCGGTGCGCAGCGGGATCATCAGGAACGCGGAGTAGCCGTAGAACGCGACCAGCTCGCCGGGCGTGATCGTGCCCTCGACGGCGTAGCGCGCGCCGAGCCAGACCACGATCACCACGAACGTGCCGGGCAGGAGCACCTGGAGCGCGTCGAGGACGGACTGGAGTCGGGCGACCTGGACGCCGGCCTGGCGGGTCTCCTGCGACTCGCGGCGGTAGCGGTCGTGGAAGACCTGCTCGCCGCCGATGCCGCGCAGCACCCGGAGGCCGCCGACGATGTCGCTGGCGGTGTTGGAGAGCTGGCCCATCAGGTGGCGCTGGTGGGCGGCGCGCTTCTGCAGCGGGCCGAGCAGCGGGGCGACGCCGAGCATCAGCAGCGGGACACCGATCAGCACGACGAGGCCGAGCGTGACCGAGGTGTGCAGCAGGATCACCGCGACCAGGACGAACGACACGATGGCGCCGGCGAAGCGGGCCGAGACGTCCATGAGCTGGCCGAGGTGGGAGAGGTCGTTGGTGCCGATCGCGACGACCTCGCCGGTCGAGACCTTGCGCGGCAGGGTGCCGCCCAGGCGGACCGTCTGGTGGGTGACCAGCTGGACGGTGCGGTACGCCGTGATCAGCCAGTTGGTGACCGCGAACCGGTGCCGCATGATCCCGCTGGCCGCCTGGACCAGGCCGATCGCGAAGAGGATCGCGGCCCACCTGTAGAGCTCGCCGCGGTCCCTGTCGGCGATGCCGAGGTCGATCGCGCGCCCGATGACCGCGGGCATCACGGCCTGGGCGGACATCCAGATGATGCCGAAGAACATGCCGCCGAGCAGGGTGACCCACTGGCCCTTCGCGAGCCACCACAGGAACCGCCCCGGCGACCTGTGGTCGGCGGTGCCGGGGTGGTCGAGGGGCAGGTGGCGCACCCTCCAACGTTACGGAGGCGCGGTGCGCGCGAGCGAATCCTTTTCGCGGTGACGGCAGTCACCCGGAGTCGTTAGTGTCAGCCGCCGCCGGACACCGTCGAGAGCGCTCCGCAGGAGCCGCGGGCGAACGTGAGCGCGTCGGCCGCGCCGGGGATGCTCATCCGCAGCGTGATCTGTCCGGGCTTCCCGTCGAGGTGGACGCCGACCTTGAAGGCGGTCGCGCCTCCCGACTCGAGGAAGGCGTGGTCGTCGCAGCGGTTCGGCTTGATCGGCAGGTCGATGCGCTGTGGCTCGTCCGTGCCGCGGACCGTGACGTCGGGTCTCCACACGTCGCTGCCGACCGGCGCGAGGACCGGGGTGCCCGAGACGGTGTCGATGGTCAGGGTCGGGCCCGGCCGGCCCGTGGGCCGGACGACCAGCGTCAGGGTGCCGGGGCTGCCCTCCTTCCCGTCGTACGGGACCTCGTCGTCCCAGGAGAGGTGGGCGACACGGGCGATCGCGAGCTCGGTGCAGCGGGCCCGGGTGAAGCGGCCGGCGACGTCGGTCGAGTCCTCGACCGGGATCGTCCTCACGGTGTCGCCGTAGGTGATGGTCACGGTCCCGCGGCCGGCCGGGTGGTCGCACGCGGGCCGGTCCGGCAGGTAGAGCGGGAAGCCGCGCTCCGACTGCGAGGGGATCGCGCGCAGGCGGGTGCCGGGGAGGGCGCCGCGATAGCGGGGGTCGCGGTAGACGATGCGGGTCGGCACGATCTCGCCGGCGGTGTCGTTGTCGACCCAGACCTCCATCCGCCCGGCGGCCGCGTCGCGCGACGACTGGCGCATGTCGGCCTCGATCCTCCCGGTCGGCGGCGGCTCCGGCGGGAGCGGGATCGGCGTCAGCGTCCGGATCGACGGGCTGGGCTCGGGCGCGGCCGAGCCGTCGGCGCTCGGGGTCGCGTCGTCGCTGGAGCAGCCGGTGAGCAGCACCAGGGCGGCCGTGACGGCGACGGCGCCCCGGAGCAGGTCACTCGGCACGGTGGATCAGCGAGCGCGGGTAGACCACCAGCAGCCCCGTGAGGACCGTGGCGATCGTGGCCCCGGCGACCAGCGCCCAGGTGAGGTCGACCACGACGTCGAAGATCAGCGTGACCATGCCGGTGACGAGGAGGGCGATGCAGGTGAGGACGCCGTACACGAACTTGTGCGCGGACTCGACCAGCCGCTCCTTCACGTGCCGCCCGGACAGCAGACGGTGGATCGCCACCGGGCCCATGACCAGCGCGGTGGTGAGGGCGGCGAGCGCGACGAGCACGAGGTAGAGGGCGATCGCGAAGTCGTCGAGGTCGCCGAAGGTGGACTGGAAGGGGAGCGTCAGCAGGAAGCCGGCCGTGAGCTGGGCGCCGGTCTGCATGACGCGGAGCTCCTGGAGCAGGTCGTCCCACTTGCGGTCGAGACGCTCCTCCTTGGTCTCGTCCCGGCTGTCCTCGTCACCCATGGCGACATTCTGGACCACGGTCAGCCGGCGAGGCCCTCCGTCACCTCGGCGCCGGGGATCTCGCCGACCAGCCGGCCGGGGACGAGCAGCTTGGAGCGGCGTACGCCGGACCCGATGACCGCGACCTCGATGTCGAGCACCCGGGAGTCGACCAGCAGCCGCCACCCGGCGGGCAGCCCGATGGGGGTGATCCCGCCGTACTCCATGCCGGTGTCCTCGACCGCCCGGTCCATCGAGAGGAAGGACGCCTTGCGGACGTCGAGGGTGCGCTTGACCAGGTTGTTGACGTCGGCACGGGTGTCGGCACGCACGACGCAGGCGGCGACCCGTTCTTCGCCGTCGCGGCGGCCGCCCACCACCACGCAGTTCGCGCCGGTCTCGAGCGACAGGTCGTAGGCCTCCGACATCGCCGCGGTGTCGGCGATCGCGGGGTCGATCTCGACCACGCCGACCTCGCCCGCGCGTGACCAGGCGCGCAGCGCCGCCGCCACGGGCTCGGCGAGCAGGTCGGGTCGGTCGAGGGCGGGGACGGTCACCAGGGTGCCGAGGGAGGGCGTGGTCATGCCTTCATCCTGACGTCCAGCGTGCGTGCGCTGGTCACCCGGGGTTCACGTCGCTTCCGCCGCAGGGACACCGGCCCGGGCTGTGCTGGTCGCATGTTGCAGCAGCTGCCCGAGCCGCTCGTCATCGCCCACCGCGGAGCCTCCGGCTACCGCCCCGAGCACACCCTCGCGTCGTATCGCCTGGCGATCGCGCTCGGTGCCGACTACATCGAGCCCGACCTGGTCTCGACCCGCGACGGCGTCCTCGTCGCGCGGCACGAGAACGAGATCAGCCGGACGACGGACGTCGCCGGCCGCGGCGAGTTCGCGAACCGGATGACGACCAAGCTGGTCGACGGCCGCGACCGCAGCGGGTGGTTCACCGAGGACTTCACGCTCGCGGAGCTCAAGACGCTGCGCGCCGTCGAGCGACTGCCCGAGCTGCGGCCGCGCAACACGAGGTACGACGGGCGCTACGACGTCCCGACGTTCGACGAGATCCTGCGCCTCGTCGAGGAGGAGTCGGTCCGGCTCGACCGCTCCGTCGGCGTGTACCCGGAGACCAAGCACCCGTCGTACTTCGCCGAGCTCGGGCTGGCGCTGGAGGAGCCGCTGCTCTCCTCGCTCAGCCGGCACGGTCTCGACGGGCCCAGCTCGCCGGTCTTCATCCAGTCCTTCGAGCCGGGCAACCTGCAGTGGCTCCGGCCGCGCACCCGGCTGCCGCTGGTGCAGCTGGTGTGCGACACCGGGCGGGTCGACCTGGTGACCTCCACCGGGCTGCGTCGGGTCGCGACGTACGCCGACGCGGTCGGTGTCGCCAAGGGCCTGGTGATCCCCCTGCATCCCGACACGGGCACGATCGGCGACGCGTCGTCCGTGGTCGCCGACGCGCACGCCGTCGGCCTGCGGGTGCACGTGTGGACGCTGCGCGACGAGAACCACTACCTGCCCAACGGCTATCGCCGCGGGACGGATCCCGCGGCGACCGGTGACTCGATCGAGGAGGCGCAGGCCTTCCTCGACGCCGGGGTGGACGGCATCTTCACCGACCACCCCGACACGACGCTCGAAGCGCGCCGCCTTCACACCTCCGGCATCAGGACCCACGCCACGACGTAGGCGAGGGCGATGGTGCCGAAGCTGAAGATGGCCCCGAGCACCGTCAGCAGGCGGACGACCGTGACGTCGACACCGAGGTAGGCGGCCAGGCCGGAGCAGACGCCCGCGACCATCCGGTCGTCGCGGTAGCGCACCAGCTGCTTGGTGGTGGGGTGGGACTGGGTGTTCATCGGTTCTCCTCGGAGCTGTCGGGGGCACCGGGCTCGGTCTCGAGCACGGTGGTGGTGTCGGTGGTGCCGACCCATCCGGTCCTGCTGGTCTCGGTCGTGCCGACCCAGCCGGTCTGCCGGGTGCTCCAGCGCTTGCTGCCCGAGAGGCCTACGGCGAGCAACCCGGCCAGGCCGGCCAGGACCCACGGGACGGGGAGCAGCCAGCGCACGTCGCCGTCGCCGACGACGTCGCCCTGGATCAGGGCCCACACGCCGACCAGGCCGAGGAACGCGATCCCCATGACCAGGTGGCCGACGTTGACGGGGTGCCGCCCGGTGGGGCGCTCGTCCGTGGTGGAGGTGGCGGGGTGGTTCATCGGTGCACCTCGATCTGCCCGACACTCAGCTGGGCGTTGATGATGATCTCCGGGTCCTTGTCGAACCCGCTGTAGTCGCTCTGCGAGATGCCGATCCCACCGTGCTCGCCGCCGAACAGCTCGATGTTGCCGGGGCCGTTGACGTCGGCGTTGACGCTGGCCGCGAGGCCGCGGGGCAGGATCACCTCGAGGTGGCCGAAGTCGGCGTCCAGGTCGACGACGCGGCCGTCCAGGGCTTCGAGGTCGGACACGTTGCGCAGGTCGAGCACGATCTCGCCGGCGTCGACGTGGTAGCTGTCGTCGACCGCGGCCGCCGAGGTCGGGGTCGGGCTCAGCGCCTCGCCGTCCCAGCGGTTCGCGGCGGTCGCGCCCACCAGGGCGACGGTCGCGACCAGGCCGACCAGGACGATGCCGCCGGCCCGGCCGAAGAACGCGCCGACCAGCAGCATCACGCCGCAGATGGCCACGGCGAGGGCCGGGTAGGCCGGGTCTGCCACGCCGGCGCCGGCCAGGTCGGCGATGCCGAGGGTCCCCTCGGCGAGCGCGATGAGGGCAAGGGTGAACCAGAAGAGGATCGGGCCACGCTTGCGCGGGTTCGGCACCTTGTAGGAGATCGGTGCCGGGGGAGCGACGTAGGTCGGCGGCTGCGGCGGGTAGTGGTAGGCCGGCGGCGGAGCCGCGGCGTACGGGTTCGCCGGCGCGGGCGCGGCCGGTGCGTACGTCTGGCTGTAGCCGGGCGGGTAGGTGGGCGCCGGCGGCACCGCGGCGTTCGGCGGGTTGTTGCGTGTCAGCAGCCAGAGGACGACCAGGGCGACGATCGCCACGGGCCACGGGAACCAGAAGGCTCCCCACGAGTCACCGACCAGCGCCAGCGCGGCGACCACGCCGACGATCACCAGCGCGACCGTGCGGGTGCGCTCGTCGAGGTTGATGGGTGCCTTGTCGTCACCGTCCTCGGGGACGAGCAGCCAGCAGGCGCCGTACACGATCAGGCCGGCACCACCGAAGAAGACGAGGACCACGAACGCGACGCGCAGGATGAGCGGGTCGACGTCGAGGTGGCGCCCGAGGCCACCGGCCACACCGGCGACCTTGCGGTCGGTCCGGGAGCGGCGCAGGCGGCCGAGGTCACGGACCTCGTCGCGGGTGACCCGCGGGCCGGTGTCCCCGGCGGGGTTCTGCGGCGGCGGGCCGGACGGAGCCTCGGGCGGTGTCGTGGTCATGGCATCAGCCTGCTCGCTCGCGGTCGCCGAAACCATCGGGGTCGCCCCTGATCCTGGGCCGGGGTACGGCCTCTCGTGGGTAGGGGCCGGTCAGGGTGCGGCCGGGGTCAGCCCTCATGGTCCGGGGTGCTCCGCTGTGTGACGATTGACCTCGACATGAGCAGCACCCGCGCCACCGCCGACGCAGGCGCGTCGGTCCCGAGGGGGAGCCGGCGTGCCTATCGCGACACGCAGGAGCCGATCCTCGGCGGCGTGGCCTCCGGGCTGGCCGTCCACCTCGGGTTCCCGGTGCTGTGGGTGCGCGCCGGCTTCGTGCTGGCGGCGTTCCTCGGCGGCTTCGGCGTCGTCTTCTACGCCGGGCTCTGGTGGCTGCTGCCGTCCGACTCCCACTTCGAGACGGCTGCCCCCGGCATCGAGAGCGCGACCCGGGGCGGCCGCCGTCCGGGGCGGATCCGTCGTCTCGGCGACGTCGGCCCGGCGATCGCGCTGGCCGCGCTCGGCATCGGCGCGATCCTGCTGCTCGAGGCCGTCCTCGGCCGCGGCGCGGTGTTCTGGCCGCTCGTCATCGGCGTCGTCGGCATCGCGCTGCTGTGGCGGCAGGCCGACGAGGCGCAGCGCGAGCGCTGGCTGGACACCACGGGCCGCGTCAACCCGATGCGGGTCGTGTTCGGCCACGGCGGCTGGGCGTCGTACGCCCGCGTCGCCGCCGGCGTCGGGCTGATCGTGCTGGCGCTGGCCCTCTACTCCGTGCACGGCCACTCGATCGGGATGGCCCGCGACGTCACCGTCGCGGCGCTGCTCACCGTGGCCGGTCTCGCGATCGTGATCGGGCCGTGGATCTACCGGCTCGCCTCCGACCTCAGCGACGAGCGAGCCGAGCGGGTGCGCACCCAGGAGCGCGCCGACGTGGCCGCGCACCTGCACGACTCGGTGCTCCAGACGCTGGCGCTGATCCAGAAGAACGCCGACGACGGGGCCACCGTCGCCCGCCTCGCCCGGGCCCAGGAGCGCGACCTCCGGTCGTGGCTGTACGCCGGCGAGTCGACCGACGAGCGCACCGTCGCCAGCGCCCTGCGCGGGGCCGCGGCCCGCGTCGAGGACGAGTACGGCGTGAGCGTCGACGTCGTCAACGTCGGGGACTGCGACCTCGACGAGGCGCTGCATCCGATCGTGCACGCCACGGGTGAGGCGGTCACCAACGCCGCCAAGCACGCGGGCACCGGCAAGGTCGACGTCTACGCCGAGGTCACCGACGCCGCCGTCGACGTCTTCATCCGCGACCGCGGTCGCGGCTTCGACCCCACGACCGTGCCCGGCGACCGGTACGGCGTACGCCACAGCATCGTGGACCGGATGCGCCGGCACGGTGGCTCGGCCGAGGTGCGGTCCGCGCCCGGTGAGGGGACCGAGGTGCGGCTGCACCTCGCCCGACAGGAGGAGAACGATGAGTGAGCAGCGCGGTCCCGTGAGCATCGTGATCGTCGACGACCACGCGATGTTCCGGCGTGGTGTCCGCGCCGAGCTCGAGGGCGTCGGTCAGGGTCTCGTCCAGATCCTCGCCGAGGCCGCCGACGTCGACGAGGCGGTCGCCGCGGTCACCGAGCACCACCCCCAGGTGGTGCTGCTCGACGTCCACCTCCCCGGTGGTGGAGGAGTGGAGGTGATGCGGCGGATGGCGATCGGCAACGCCTCGCCCGACACCCGCTACCTCGCGCTCAGCGTCAGCGACGCGGCCGAGGACGTGATCGGCACGATCCGCGGTGGCGCGCGCGGCTACGTCACCAAGACGATCACCGGCCCCGAGCTGGTGCAGGCGATCGGCCGGGTCTCCGAGGGTGACGCGGTGTTCTCGCCGCGGCTGGCCGGGTTCGTGCTCGACGCCTTCTCCGGCTCGATCGACGTGGCCGCGGTCGACGAGGACCTCGACCGGCTGACCGAGCGCGAGCGCGAGGTGATGCGCCTGATCGCCCGCGGCTACGCCTACAAGGAGGTCGCGAAGGAGCTCTTCATCTCCATCAAGACCGTCGAGACCCACATGTCGAGCGTGCTCCGCAAGCTCCAGCTCTCCTCCCGCCACGAGCTCACCCGCTGGGCTTCGGACCGCCGCCTGCTGTGAGCCGCCGTTTCGGACGGCGCGGCGCGGGTACGTAGCGCCGGTGACGACGACAGCCGACTCCGAGCTCGACAAGCACGGCCCCAGCGACCTGAAGCGGTCGATCACCGGGCGCCTGCTCTTCTTCTACGTCCTCGGTGACGTGCTGGGCTCCGGCATCTACGTCCTGATCGGACTGGTGGCGGGTGCCGTCGGCGGCGCCTTCTGGCTCGCCTTCGCGGTCGGGGTGACCGTCGCGACGATCACCGGACTCGCCTACGCGGAGCTGGTCACGAAGTACCCCCGCGCCGCCGGCGCCGCGCTCTACGTCAACAAGGCCTTCGGCAACCGGGCGCTGACCTTCCTGATGGCGGTCTGCATGCTCTCCGCATGCTTCGCGGCGGCCGGGTCGCTCGCGACCGGCTTCGCGGCGTACTTCGAGGAGATCTGGGCGCTGCCGCCCGCGCTGCTGGTGTCCTTGGCCTTCGTGCTGGGGCTCAGCATCATCAACTACGTCGGCATCACCGAGTCCGCCGTCGCCAACATGCTGATGACGTTCGTCGAGGTCGCCGGCCTCCTGATCATCATGGTGATCGGCGTCGTGTACGTCGCGCAGGGCAAGGCCGACTTCGGCACCCTCGGCCGGTTCCAGACCGACGACAACCCGGTGATCGCGGTCGTCGCGGGTGTCGCGCTCGCGTTCTTCGCCATGACCGGGTTCGAGAACGCCGCCAACGTGGCCGAGGAGACCGTCGACCCCCGTCGTACCTTCCCGCGCGCCCTGGTGGGAGGCATGGTGACCGCCGGCATCGTCTACGTCCTGGTCGCGATCACGGCAGCGCTCGTGGTGCCGATCAACACGCTCGCAAACAGCGACGCCGCCCTCCTCGAGGTCGTGAAGGCCGATGTCCTGGGCTTCCCGGTCGGGCTCATGACCACGCTCTTCGCGGCGATCGCCATGGTCGCGATCGCCAACACCACCCTCGTGTCGGTGGTCACCCAGTCGCGGATCCTGTACGGGATGGCCCGCGAGGACGTCGTCCCCGGTGCGTTCGCCAAGGTCCACTCCGGTCGCCGCAGCCCCTGGGTCGCGCTCTGCTTCGCCGGCCTCGTGGTCTGCTCGCTCCTGGTCGTCGGCGCCCTCCTCAACGAGGCCGGCATCGGGCTCGACGTCGTCGCCCGTCTCGCCACGGTGACCGTCGTGTTCACCCTGTTCATCTACGCGCTCGTGATCGTCTCCTGCCTCAAGCTCCGCGGCAGCGACGACGGCGACAGCTACCGCGCCCCGACCGGGCTCCTGGTGGCCGGGTTCGTCGGCAACCTCCTGCTGCTCGCCTACGTCGTCTACGACGACCCGCACTCCCTCATCTGGTGTGCGGCCCTGCTCGGGGTGGGCCTGGTGCTCTTCGTCGCCGAGAAGCTCTTCGGCACCCGCGACCGCTCGGTCGAGCAGGTACCCCACGTCGGTGGTTGAGGAAGGACGAAGTCCTGTCGCCCCCGGTGGTTGAGGAAGGACGAGGTCCTGTCGTCCCCGGTGGTT
>NZ_BDJE01000053.1 GCF_002117935.1 Nocardioides sp. PD653-B2
ACCACCGGGGACGACAGGACTTCGTCCTTCCTCAACCACCGGGGGCGACAGGACTCAACCACCGACCCGCGTCACCGGGTCCAGGACTGCTCGACGAGGCGCACGGCCTCGGGGAGGGTGAGCCCGAGGCCGCGGGCGGTGGCCACGTAGTCCGCGGCAGCACGCGTGGCGTCGGGCGACGAGCCGGCGGCGGAAGAGGCGATGAACGTGCCGCGACGGCCCTCGCTGGTGGTCACGCCGTCGATCTCGAGCTCCCGGTAGGCGCGGGCCACGGTGTTGACCGCGAGGTGCAGCTCCGCGGCCAGCGCGCGGACCGTCGGCAGCCGGGTGCCGGCCGGCAGGTCGCCCGAGGCCGCGCGGGTCGCGACCTGGACCCGGAGCTGTTCGTACGGCGGGACCGCCGAGGTCGCGTCGAGCGGGTGGACATCCATGGGGGCATGGTAGAGACGTCCCATGCAATCGAGCACCGCGTCGACCGTCCTCGTGGTCGGTGAGTCTCTCGTCGACATCGTGCACGCCGCCGACGGCAGCACGCGGGAGTACGCCGGGGGCAGCGCGGCCAACGTGGCCGTCGCGCTCGCCCGGCTCGGTCGCGCGGTGCGGTTCGTGACCGCATGGGCCGACGACGAGCGGGGCGGCGTCCTCGCCGAGCACCTTGCGCGGGCCGGGGTGGAGCTGGCGAGCGACCCGCACGCGCTGGCGAGGACCGCCACGGCGGCGGCGACGATCGGTGCCGACGGGGCGGCGTCGTACGAGTTCGACCTGGAGTGGCGGATCGCGGAGGTCGCGGCGGGCGCCCCGGACTTCGTGCACCTCTGCTCACTCGGCGCGGTGCTCGAACCGGGGGCCGACCAGGTCCTCGAGCTGGTGAGCGGGCTGCGGGGGATCGCGACGATCACCTACGACATCAACGCCCGACCCGCGATCACCGGCACCGGTCCCGCTCTGGTGACCAGGGTCGAGCGGACGGCCGCGGTGGCCGACCTGGTGAAAGCCTCCGACGAGGACCTGGCCCATCTCTACCCGGACCTCGAGCTCGCCGAGGCGGCCGCGCACCTGCTGAGGCTGGGTCCGGCGGCGGTCGTGGTGACCCAGGGCGGTGAGGGCGCCACCTGGTGGGGTGCCGAGCACACCGTCGAGGTCGCCTCGGAGCCCGTCGTCGTGGCCGACACCATCGGCGCCGGTGACACCTTCGGGGCGGCCGTGATCGACGCGCTGTGGGACCGCGGCCCGCTCCGGGACCTGACGGCCGAGGAGATCGCCGAGATCCTGGCCCACGCAGCGCGGGCGGCCGCCATCACCGTGTCCCGGCCCGGCGCGGACCCGCCGTACCGCGGCGAGATCTAGGCCATCAGCCGGTCGAGCGCCGCACCCACGCACCCGGGGCGCTCCAGCCACGGGAAGTGGCCGGCCCCGTCGACGACCTCGAGCCAGGCGTCCGGGACCACCTCCACGATGTCGGAGGCCGCCGTCGCGGGCATCGGGCCGGCGCCGCCGGTGACGATGCCGACGGGTACGGCGAGGTCGGCCAGCGCCGCCGCGAGGGCGCCCATCCGCGCCCGGATGTCGACCCACAGTGCGTCGCTGACCTCGTCGGAGATCCGGACCCCGGGGAACGGCGGCGGGTCCGCAGGGTTCGCGGCGTAACCGGGCCAGAGGATCCGCAGCGCCTCGACGCTGTCGGCGGCGTCCGCGAGCCGGGCCAGGTCGTCGGCGGGGATCCGCGCGGTCAGGGCCTCGGCGAACTCCTGCTGGCCACCGTCGCCCACGGCGCCGAGCGGGTCGACCCCGAGCACGCCGACGAACCGGTCCGGGATCGCCACGGCGGCGTGCAGGGCGAGGTGGCCGCCCCACGAGTGACCGACCAGCACCGCCCGGTCCCAGCCGAGCGCGTCGAGGAAGGCCGCGATGTCGGCGACCGCCGTCGCGATGTCGAACGGACCGTCGAGAGTCGACGGAGCCAGGCCGCGCTGCTGGAACGACGCGACCGACCAGGCCGGCCCGATCTCGTCGGCGAGGGCGTCGAGGTACTCGTAGCCCAGGCCCGGTCCGCCGTGCAGCAGCAGGGCGTGCCGGGGGCCGCCCTCGCGCACCCAGCCGGCGACCGCGCCGGTGTCGACCGCGGTCACGCGGTCGGCTCGGGCGCCAACCAGGCGTGCACCAGCGGTACGACGGACGCCCCTTCGCCGCTCGCCGAGGCCACCCGCTTCATGGATCCCGCGCGGACGTCGCCCGCGGCGAAGATCCCGGGCACGGTGGTCGCCAGGGGCTCCGGCGGCAGGCCGTCCGCCCAGGTCTCCTGGGGGACGTCGCGGCCGGTGAGCACGAAACCCCGCGGGTCGCGCGCGACGGCGCCGGGAAGCCAGTCGCAGCGCGGCTCGGCGCCGAGCAGCAGGAAGAGCCCGTACGCCGGCACCCGCTCCCGGTCGCCGGTGCGGACGTCCTCGAGGCACAGCCACTCGAGACGGCCGTCACCACCGCCGTCGACCACCACCGTGCAGGTGCGCACCGCGATCCGCGAGTTGTACTCGATCTCGCCGATCAGGTAGGCCGACATGGTCTCGGCCAGGTCGGGACGCCGGACCAGGATGGTGACCGTGCGGGCGAACCGGGAGAGGTGGATCGCCGCCTGGCCGGCGGAGTTGCCGCCGCCGACCACGAAGACGTCCTGGCCCTCCATCTCGCGGGCGGCCGTCATCGCGGCGCCGTAGTAGACGCCCATCCCGACCAGCTCCTCGATCGGGTCGACGCGCAGCTTGCGGTAGGCGACCCCGCTGGTGATCACCACGCAGCGGGCCCGGACCTCGCCGCTGTCGGTGCACAGCACGTGGGGGGCGCCGTCGTAGCCCGGACGCAGCTCGTCGACCACCTGGCCGGTGTAGAAGCGGGTGCCGAAGCGCAGCGCCTGGTTGCGCGCACGCTGGGCGAGTCGCATACCGGAGATGCCGCGAGGGAAACCGAGGTAGTTGCGGATCATCGAGCTGGTGCCGGCCTGCCCGCCGATGGCCTCCGCTTCGAGCACGACGGTGGTGAGGCCCTCGGACGACGCGTAGACGGCCGCGGCGAGACCGGCCGGGCCGCCGCCGACGACCGCGACGTCGACCACGTGGTCGACGTCGATCTCGGTCGGGGACCCGTAGACGCTGATCGCCACGTCGCGGACCGAGGTGGGACGGATGGTCGGCCGGTTGAGCGCGTGCACCAGCGGGAAACCGGGCTCGCCGTCCCATCGCTCGAGGACGTAGCGGCCCGCGTCGCTGTCGGGAGGCCAGACCCGGCTCGGCATGCCCATCCGGTCGAAGAAGTCGCGGATCGCGAGGGTCAGGGCGTCGCGCACCGGCGAGATGATCTTGACCGCGACGACCTCGGGATCGGGAACCGTCGATCCCCAGTCCGAGAGCAGGTCGATGATCGCGTTGTGGAACTCCTCGTCGCGGGCGCCGCGCGGCATCAGCAGGTAGGCGTCGTACTTGCCCTTGGCCATCGCGGCTCGCAGGCCCTCGGCGTCGACGATGAAGTGCTCCCAGTGCGCCGCGATCACCCGGCGGGCGGTGGGCACCTTCTCGCGGAGCTTGTGGAAGGCGACGAGGACCTCGGCGTCGGGGAGCACGGACTCGCTGACGAACAGGGCGACGGTCCCGCCCTCGGCGACCACGTCGTGCGTGGTCTGCAGTGCGTCGTGCAGGGAGGAGGCGAGGCGTACGTCGTACTCGCGCTCGTAGCGGGCGAAGCCCGCAGCCATCTCGTCGGGATGTTCCCCGGAGATCAGCACGATGGCCGGCATCGGGATGCTCACGATGGAAAGCCTAGAAGCCCGACGCAATAGGCTTTCCCATCGTGCGCCTCCGGATCGACCTCGCCTACGACGGCACCGACTTCCACGGCTGGGCCGTCCAGCCGGGGCTGCGGACCGTGCAGGGCGAGCTGTCCGCCGCACTGGCGCGAGCGCTGCGGGTGCCCTACGTCGGGGTGACCTGCGCCGGCCGCACCGACACGGGTGTCCATGCGCGCGGCCAGGTGGTCCATGTCGACGTGGACGAGGACGCGCTCCTGCGGGCCGCCGGTCGCTCACGCGAGCTGCCGCCGGAGGCGCTGGTCCGCCGGCTCAACGGCATCCTCAGCGGCGACGTCCGGGTGCGCAGGGTGGCCGAGGCGCCGGACGGTTTCGACGCCCGGTTCAGTGCGCTGTGGCGCCGCTACACCTACCGGATCGCCGACAACCCGGACACCGTGGACCCGCTCACGCGCAAGCACGTGCTGGCCTGGCCCCGGGTGCTCGACCTGGACCTGATGAACGAGGCGTCGGCCGTCCTGGTCGGCCGCCACGACTTCGCGTCGTTCTGCAAGCAGCGCGAGGGTGCCACCACGATCCGCACCCTGCTCGACCTGCACTGGACCCGCGACGACCACGGCCTGGTGGTCGGAGCCGTGCGCGCCGATGCCTTCTGCCACAGCATGGTGCGGTCGCTCGTCGGCTGCCTGATGGCGATCGGTGAGGGGCGCCGTCCGGCGTCGTGGGCCGGCGAGATGCTGCGCGCGGGTGCCCGCGACCCTGCCGTGGTGGTCATCCACGCCCACGGGCTCACGCTCGAGGAGGTCGCCTACCCGCCGGACGCCGAGCTGCGCGGCCGCGCCGAGGAGACCCGGCGCCGGAGGTCCGTCGATGGATGACGACCACTACTTCAGCGCCGACCCGGCCGTCGCGTTCAAGCGGGCGCCCGTCAGCGCGTCGGTGTGGGGCCACGAGCTCGAGCTGACCAGCGGCTCGGGGGTCTTCGCCCAGGGTCGTGTCGACATCGGGACGGCCATCCTCTTCCGCGAGACCCAGCCCCCGGCGCCGGGCCGGGTCCTCGATCTCGGCTGCGGGTACGGCGTGATCGGGCTCGCGGTGGCGGTCGCGGTGCCCGACGCCGTCGTCACCGCCGTCGACGTCAACGAGCGCGCGGTGCTGCTCGCCAACGAGAACGCCGCGGCGCTGGGGGTGTCCGACCGCTACACCGCGTCGACCCCGGACGGCGTGGCCGCGGACTCGACGTACGACGAGATCTGGTCGAACCCGCCCATCCGGATCGGCAAGGCTGCGCTGCACGACCTGCTGCTCACCTGGCTGCCGCGGCTCGCGCCGGGTGGCCGTGCGGTGATGGTGGTCGGCAAGAACCTCGGCGCCGACTCGCTCCAGCGCTGGCTGGGCGAGCAGGGGTACCCGACCGAGCGGGTCGCCAGCGCGAAGGGATTCCGGATCCTGGTGACGCGTCGCGGCTGACCGCCCTCTGCCGGCCGGGACGAGGCCCCGCTCAGCCGTGGAGGACGGTGCGGAACAGCGCGCAGGTCTCGTCGACGGCGGCCTGGGCGCCCGGAGAGTGGCGGCCCATGTCGATGAAGCCGTGGATCATGCCGGGGAACGTCCGGACCTCGACGGGCACCCCCGCGGCCTCCAGCGCGGCGGCGTACGCCAGCCCGTCGTCGCGGAGCGGGTCGAACTCGGCGACCACGAGCACGGCGGGGGCGAGGCCGGTCAGGTCGCCGTGCAGGGGCGCGAGTCGGGGGTCGGTGTCGTCGACATCGGTGAGGTGGCCGACGTAATGCTCGTCGAACCACCGCATCGTGTCGAGGTCGAGGAGGTAGCCGGTCCCGTTCTCCTGGTGGGAGGGGTAGCTGCCGCGGCGGTCGGTGACCGGATAGATGAGCAGCTGCCCGGCCAGGGGGATGCCCTCGTCACGCATCGCCTGCGCGACGACCGCCGAGAGGTTGCCACCGGCGCTGTCACCGGCGACGGCGAGGCGATCGTTGCCGCCCAGCGTGGGCAGCGCGGACGCGGCCCACCGGGTCGCGGCGACCACGTCCTCGACGCCGGCCGGCCACGGGTCCTCCGGGGCGAGCCGGTAGTCGACGGAGACGACCACCGCGTCGCAGCCGTTGGCGAGCGTGCGCGCGGTGAGGTCGTGGGTGTCGAGGTCGCCGATCACGAAACCACCGCCGTGCAGCAGCACGATCGTGGGCAGCGGGCCCGGTGTCGACGGCCGGTAGACGCGGGCCGGGCGCGGACCGGCCCCGCCCGGCACGGCGATGTCCTCCACCGAGGCGACGGGCGGGAGCGCGTCGACGGGGCGGCTGTTGACGGCCAGGTCGCGGAAGTCGGCGCGCGCGGTCTCGGGAGTGCCCTGCGACGTCGGCGGGAGGCCCGCGGACGCGATGAAGTCGAGCAGGGCCTCGAGGTGGGGGTCGAGCGGCACGGGAACTCCTGAGTGAGGTCAGAGGAAGGCGTTGATGCCGGTCTCGGCACGCCCGATGAGCAGCTTCTGGATCTGGCTGGTTCCTTCGTAGAGGGTCATCACCCGAGCGTCGCGAAGGTACTTCGCGGCGGGGTACTCGTCGACGTACCCGGCGCCGCCGTAGACCTGGATCGCGTTGTTGGCGGCGCGGACGGCGGCCTCCGACGCGAAGAGCTTGGCCTTCGACGCCGCGGTGCCGAACGGTTCGCCGCGGTCGATCAGGTCGGCGCAGCGCCACACCAGGAGCCGCGCGGCGTCGGCGTCGACGGACATGTCGGAGATCAACTCCTGGACCAGCTGGAAGGCGCCGATCTTCTTCCCGAACTGGGTGCGGGTCGTCGCGTACTCGACCGCGGTCTCCAGGCAGCCTTGGACGATGCCGACGCAGCCCGCGGCGACCGAGACCCGGCCCTTGTCGAGCGTGGTCATCGCGATCCGGAAGCCCTGGCCCTCGTCGCCGAGGCGCGCCGACTCGGGCACGCGTACGTCGGTCAGGAACAGCTCGGCGGTGGCCTGGCCGCGCAGGCCGAGCTTGCCCTTGATCTCGCGGGCCTCGAAGCCCGGGGTGTCGGTGGGGACGAGGAACGCGGTGACGCCCCGGGGCCCGTCGCCGCCGGTGCGCGCGAAGACCAGCGCCACGTCGGCCCAGGTGCCGTTGGTGATGAAGAGCTTCTGGCCGCTGATGACGTAGTCGGAGCCGTCCTTCCTCGCCCGCGACGTCAGGTTGCCCGCGTCGGAGCCGGTGTCGGGCTCGGTGAGGCCGAAGCAGCCGAGCTTGGTGCCGGTGGCGATGCCCGGCAGCCACTCCTGCTTCTGCTCCTCGGTGCCGAAGCCGAGGATCGACTTGCCGACCAGGCCGTTGGACACCGACACGATCCCGCGCAGCGCGGAGTCGGCGCGGCCGAGCTCCTCCATGCCGAGCACGTAGGTCAGGTAGTCGCCGCCGAGGCCGCCGTACTCCTCGGGGATGGTGAGCCCGAAGAAGCCGATCTCCGCCATCTGGGGGATGATGTCGAGGTCGACGGACTCGTCGCGGTCCCACCGGGTGCGGTGCGGGATCGCCTCCTTCTCGAGGAAGTCGCGCGCGAGGTCGCGGAAGGCCTGCTGCTCGGGGTTCAGGCTGAGGTCCATGGGGTCACCTTCTCAAGCGGGGAGGTCGACGAGGCCGGCGAGAGCCTGCCGGTGGGACTCGGGGGTGCCGAGGAGCAGCTGGTCGGCCTTGGCCCGCTTGAGGTGCAGGTGGGCCGGGTGCTCCCAGGTCATGCCGAGGCCGCCGTGCAGCTGGACCGCCTCCTCGGCCGCGTGCACGGCCGCCTCGGAGCAGAACGAGGCCGCCACCGCGACCGCGACCGGGGCGTCGGGGTCGTCGGCCGCGAGGGTGGCGGCGGCGTAGCGGGCGGCGGCGTCGGCCTGCTCGACCGCGGCGTACAGGTCGGCGAGCCGGTGCTTGAGCGCCTGGAACCCGCCGACGACCCGGCCGAACTGGCGGCGCTCCTGGAGGTACTCGATCGTCGTCTCCAGCGACCACCGGGCGAGGCCGACCTGCTCGGCGGCGAGCAGTCCCGCACCCGTCAGGAGCGCGCGGTCGATCGCGGCCGCCGCGTCGTCGGACACCAGCGTCCGCTCGGACCCGGCGAGGTCGACCTCACCGAGCGGGCGGGTCATGTCGAGCGAGGAGATCGGCGTGGTCGTCGCGCCGCGCACGGCGTACAGCGCGTTGCCCTCGGGCAGCAGCAGCACGTCTGCGGGCAGCCCGACGGTGGTGAGCGCAGCAGGTCCGTGTCGCAGCGCCGTCGGCCGGACCAGCAACGCCGCCGTCTGCTCGCCGGAGGCGAGCAGCGGCAGGATCGTCGTGTCGCCCAGCGCCACCAGGGCTGTCGTCGCGACGACGCTCGAGGTCAGGTAGGGCGAGGGCGCGGCGGCCCGGCCCACCTCCTCGAGCACGGCCGCGGCCTCGACGGCGGTCGCGCCGGCGCCGCCCAGCGACTCGGGCACCAGCAGCCCGGGCAGGCCGAGCTCGACGAACGCGGACCACAGCGGGCCGGAGACCTCGTCGGTGCCGTCGTAGATCGCGTTCAGGCGCTCGGTGGGCGAGTGCTTCTCGAGCGCCTTGCGCACCGAGGCCCGCAGGTCCTGCTCGACGTCGTCGGGCAGCAGCGTGAGCTCGGTCATCGGGGGAGATCCTTCCACGGGATGTCCTTGTCGACGCGGTGCTCGCTCGGCAGCCCGAGGATCCGCTCGGAGACCACGTTGCGGAGGATCTCCGACGTGCCGCCCTCGATGGAGTTGCCCTTGGAGCGGAGGTAGCGGTAGCCGGCGTCCTTGCCGGTGAAGTCGACGATCTCGGGCCGGGTCATCGCCCAGTCGCCGTAGCGCAGGCCGTCGTCGCCGAGCAGCTCGACCTCGAGCGCCGAGAGCTCCTGGTTGAGCCGGGCGAAGGTCAGCTTCATCGCCGAGCCCTCGGGCCCGGGGGTGCCGGCCGCGAGCTTCTGGCGCAGGCGGGTGCCCGTCAGCCGGGCGACCTCGGACTCGACCCAGAGCCCGAGCAGCCGCTCGTGGGTCCCGGGGGTGCGGAGCTCGGGCCGGGTGCGCCAGGTCTCGGCGACCTTGCCGATCATCCCGGACTCGCGTGGGAAGGCGCCGCCGCCGATCGCGACCCGCTCGTTCATCAAGGTGCCGTTGGCGACCTGCCAGCCGGCGCCGACGTCGCCGACCCGGTTGGAGTCGGGGATCCGCACGTCGGTCAGGAAGACCTCGTTGAACTCCGCCTCGCCGGTGATCTGCCGCAGCGGCCGGACCTCGACGCCCGGGTCGTGCATGTCGACCAGGAAGTACGACAGCCCGGCGTGTTTGGGCTGGTCGGGGTCGGTGCGCGCGACCAGGATCGCGCGGTCGGCGATGTGCGCGGACGACGTCCAGACCTTCTGGCCGTTGACGATCCACGTGTCGTCGCGGTGTCCTGAGCCGGTCGAAGGGTCCAGCACCGCCCGGGTCGCGAGCCCGGCCAGGTCGGACCCGGCGCCCGGCTCGGAGAAGAGCTGGCACCACACCTCCTCGCCGCACCACAGCGGCCGGAGGTAGCGCTGCTGCTGCTCCTCGGTGCCGAACATCAAGATCGTCGGCGCGGCCATGCCGAGGCCGATGCCGATCCGCCCCGGGTTGTTGTCCGGGGCGCCGGCGGCGACGAGCTGCTCGTCGACGGCGGCCTGGAGGCCGCGGGCCAGGCCGAGCCCGCCGAGGCCCTCCGGGAAGTGCACCCAGGCGAGGCCCGCGTCGAAGCGGGCGCGCAGGAAGTCGAGCCGTTCGGTGGTCTCGGGCGGGTGCTCCGCGAGCAGCGCGTCGACGCGCTCGCGCAGGTCGTCGGCGTCAGTCACTGCTGGTGGGCGCTTCGAGGTGCCGGGCGATCTCGGTCTTGGCCAGGGAGTTCTTGTGCACCTCGTCCGGCCCGTCGGCGAAGCGCAGCGTGCGGATCCCGGCGTACGCCGAGGCGAGCGGGAAGTCCTGCGAGAGCCCGCCGGCGCCGTGCACCTGGATGGCCTTGTCGAGGATCCACTGGACGGTCTGGGGGGTGGCGATCTTGATCGCCTGGATCTCGGTGTGGGCGCCGCGGTTGCCGACGGTGTCCATCAGCCACGCGGTCTTGAGCACCAGCAGCCGCAGCTGCTCGACCCGCACGCGGGACTCGGCGATCCAGTCGCGGATCACGCCCTGGTTCGCGAGCGGTCGCCCGAAGGCGACGCGTGACGACGCGCGCCGGCACATCAGCTCGATCGCGGCCTCGGCGACGCCGATGGCGCGCATGCAGTGGTGGATGCGGCCAGGACCCAGGCGGGCCTGGGCGATCGCGAAGCCGGCGCCCTCCTCGCCGATCAGGTTCGTGACCGGCACGCGCACGTCGTGGAACGCCAGCTCGGCGTGGCCGCCGTGCTCGTGGTCGTCGTACCCGAAGACCTCCATGCCCCGGATGATCTCCAGGCCGGGGGTGTCGCGGGGGACCAGCACCTGGCTCTGCTGGCGGTGCCGTGACGCGCTCGGGTCGGTCTTGCCCATCACGATGAAGATCTCGGCCTCGGGGTTCATCGCCCCGGTGATCCACCACTTGCGACCGTTGAGCACGTACTCGTCGCCGTCCCGCTCGATCCTCGTCTCGATGTTGGTGGCGTCGGAGGAGGCGACGTCCGGCTCGGTCATCGCGAACGACGAGCGGATCTCGGCGGCCAGCAGTGGCCGGAGCCAGCGCTCCTTCTGCTCGGGGGTGCCGAAGAGCGAGAGCACCTCCATGTTGCCGGTGTCGGGCGCCGCGCAGTTGAGCACGGCCGGAGCGAGGTGGCCGCTGTGGCCGGTGATCTCGGCGAGCGGGGCGTACTGGAGGTTGGTCAGGCCGGGGCTGTCGGCGTGCTCGGCCGGGAGGAAGAGGTTCCACAGCCCGAGCTCGCGCGCCTCGGCCCGCAGCTCCTGGAGGACCGGCACCGTCGACCACGCCCAGGGGTTCTCCAGCCGGCCGAGCTGGTCGTGGAAGACCGGCTCGCTCGGCACGATCCGGTCGGCCATGAAGGTGAGCAGCCGGTCGCGCAGCTCGGTGGTCGTGTCGTCGAAGTCGAAGTCCATGGGGTTTCGGTGTCCTCAGTTCGTGTCGAGTGCGTCGAGGCCGGCGGCGATCAGCGGGTCGAAACCGGCGCCGATCTGGTCGAAGCCCTCGCCGACGGTCTGGCCTTGCAGGTAGCGGAAGTGGATGCCCTCGAGGATCACCGCGAGCTTGAAGTAGGCGAGGGCGAGGTGGAATCCCATGTCTCCGAGCTCGCGCCCGCTGGCCTGCGCGTACCGCGCGAGGTGGCCGGCGGCGTCGGGATAGCCGGGCGCACGGCTGACGTCGGCGACCAGGTCGCCGCCGGCGAGCAGCGCCACCTGGTCGTAGACGAGCAGCAGGGCGACATCGGTGCGGGTGTCGCCGAGCGTCGCCATCTCCCAGTCGACGACGGCCTTGACCTGGTCGTCGTCGCCGGTGAGCAGGTTGTCGAGGCGGTAGTCGCCGTGCACGATGCCGACCACCGCCGGGTCCTCCGCGGGCACCTGGGCCGTGAGCAGGCGGTGCAGCTCCTCGGCGTTCGGGCGCTCGCGGGTCTTCGAGCCCTCGAGCTGCTTGCCCCACCGCCGGACCTGGCGCTCGAGGAAGCCCTGCGGGCGACCGAACTCCGTGAGCCCGACCTCGGCCGGGTCCACCGCGTGCAGCGCCGCCAGCGCGTCGACCATCCGGCCCGCGATGGTCGCGGTGCGCTCGGGGCCGAGCGGCTCCAGCTGCTTCGCGGAGCGGTACGCCGTGCCGGGGACCCGCTCCATCACGTAGAACGGCGCTCCCAGCACGTCGGGGTCGGCGCAGTGGGCGTACGTCGTGGGCACCGGGACGTCGGTGTCGACCAGCGCGGTCATCGCGGTGTACTCGCGGCCCATGTCGTGGGCGGTCGCCTGCACGTGGCCGAGCGGCGGGCGGCGCACGATCCACCAGCCGGCGCCGTCGGTGACCTCGTAGGTCAGGTTGGACTTGCCGCCCGCGATCACCCGGGCGCGCAGCTCGCCGCCGAGCTCGCCGGGCCGCTGCCCGTCGTACCACCGTCGGAAGGCGTCGAGGTCGAGGCCGGGGACGTCGTGGGTCTGGAGATCGGCCATCAGAGTGCTGCTCCTGCCTCGTCGACCTTCTGCTGCAGCCGGCGCATCCCCGCCAGCCACCGGTCGGTGTCCGCGGCGCGGGCGGCGTAGTAGCCCGCGACCTCCGGGTGGGGGAGGACCAGGAAGCGGCCCTCGGCGATCGCGGTGACGGCGGCGTCGGCCACGGCCTCCGGCGGGAGCGCGCTGTCGCGGGAGAGCAGCGCCTGCAGGGGTCCTGCGTCCTCGAGCATCTGGGTCTGGACGCCCTGCGGGCAGATCGCGTGCACGTCGACGCCGCGCGCGCCGTAGGTGACCGACAGCCACTCGGCGAAGCCGACGGCGGCGTGCTTGGTGACGGAGTACGGCGCGCTGCCGATCATCGTCAGCAGCCCGGCCGCCGAGGCGGTCACGACGAAGCGGCCGCCCTGGCCGTCCTCGAGCCAGCGCGGCACCAGCTCGCGGGCGGCGCGGACGTGGGCCATCACGTTGACGTCGATGATCCGGTCCCAGACGTCATCGGGGGCCTGGAGGCTGTCGCCGCCGGAGGCGTCCTTGCCGGCGCCGTCGATGCCGGCGTTGGCGAAGAAGACGTCGATCCGGCCGAGTGCCTCGGTCGCCGAGTCGATCACGGCGCGCACGCCGTCCGTGGACGAGACGTCACCCGGCACCGCCGTGCCGCCGAGCTCGTCGGCGACGGCCTGGGCGGTGACGGGGTCGAGGTCGTTGACGACCACGCGGGCGCCTTCGGCGGCGGCCCGGGTCGCGAGCGCGCGGCCGATGCCGCGGCCGGCGCCGGTCACGACGACGCCCTGGTCCTGGAAGGTGCCCATCAGACGCCGCCGGTCAGCGTGACACCGCCGTCGAGGACGACGGTCTGCCCGGTGAGCCAGGCGGCGTCGTCGGACAGGAGGAAGGCGACCGCGCCGGCCACGTCCTCCGGGACGCCGAGGCGCTGGAGCGGGTAGTGCGCGGCCACCTCGTCCTCACGGCCCTCGTAGAGGGGGCCGGCGAACGCGGTCTTCACGACCGCGGGGGCCACCGCGTTGACGCGGATCGTCGGGCCGAGCTCGACGGCCAGTGACTCGGTCAGGCTGATCATCATCGCCTTCGACGCGCCGTACATCGCGATCATCGGCGCGGGCTTCACGCCCGAGACCGACGAGATGTTGACGACCGCGCCGCCGTGCTCGCCCATCCAGGCCCGGTGGGCGACCTGCACCCACGCGAGCGCGCCCAGCGCGTTGACCTCGACGACCTTGCGGGCCGCGGCGAGGTCGAGCTCGACGAGGGGGCCGAAGACCGGGTTGATGCCGGCGTTGTTGACCAGCAGGTCCAGGCTGCCGAACGCCTCGATGGTGCGGCGTACGGCGTCCTCGCGGTGCTCGGGGTCGTCGGCCTTGCCGGCCACCGCGATCGCGTGCTCGGGCCCGCCGAGCGCGGCCACCGCCTCGTCGAGAGCCTCCGGCTTGCGGGCGGTGATGCAGACCTTCGCGCCCTCCTCCACCAGTCGCTGGGCGATCCCGAGGCCGATCCCTCGGCTGGCTCCGGTCACGATCGCGACCTTGCCGGCGAGTCCGTTCACACTGCTCTCCTCTGGGTGCTCTTGCCGAGTGACTAAGCGCTTGCTTACCATGCTCGGCATGAGCCCGTCCAGCCCCGTGGTCGATGCCCGGACCCGGCTCGCCCGGGCCGCGGTCGACGCGTTCGCGGTCAAGGGCTTCCACGGCACCACCACCCGGGACATCTCGACCGCCGCCGGCATGAGCCCCGCCGCGCTCTACGTGCACCACCGCTCCAAGGAGGAGCTGCTCTTCGAGCTGGCCCGGCTCGGGCACGAGCGGGTGCTGGCGATGGTGCGCACGTCGGTGGCTTCGTCGGACGCCCCGGTCGAGCAGCTGGGCACGCTGGTCGAGGACTTCGTGCGCGACCACGCGGTGGCGCACACCGGGGCGCGCGTCATCAACTACGAGCTCGCCGCGCTCCGGGAGGACCACCTCGCCGAGATCGTGGCGATCCGCAACGACATCGACGTCGTCGTCCGCGACGTCATCGACCGGGGCGTCGCGACCGGCGTCTTCCACACCCCGGACCCGCACATGACCGCCCTCGCCGTCCTGTCGCTCGGCGTCGACGTCGCCCGGTGGTTCCGCGACGAGGGGCGCTGGACGCCCGACCAGGTCGCCGCGCACTACCGGCTGCTCGCGCTGCGGATGGTCGGCGCGGACGCCCGCGGTTGATCGACTGATCGCCGATGTGCGCTCATGGCAGCCTGGTGCCATGACCTACGAAGCCGCCGAGGACCGATACGACACCGACGCCACCGGGATGCGCTATCGCCACAGCGGGCGCAGCGGGCTGCAGCTGCCGGTGATCTCCCTGGGGCTGTGGCAGAACTTCGGGGACGACCGGTCGGAGGACAACCAGCGCGCGATCCTGCGCCGGGCGTTCGACCGCGGGGTGACCCACGTCGACCTCGCCAACAACTACGGTCCGCCGTACGGGCGGGCGGAGGAGAACTTCGGGCGCTACCTGAAGGACGACTTCGCGCCGTACCGCGACGAGCTGGTGATCTCGACGAAGGCGGGCTACGACATGTGGCCAGGGCCGTACGGGCAGGGCGGCGGGTCGCGGAAGTACCTGCTCTCCTCGCTCGACCAGTCACTGGGCCGGCTGGGCCTCGAGTACGTCGACATCTTCTACAGCCACCGCTTCGACCCCGACACGCCGGTCGAGGAGACGATGATGGCGCTCGACCACGCGGTGCGGCAGGGCAAGGCGCTGTACGCCGGCATCTCGTCGTACTCCGCGGCGAAGACGAACGAGGCGGCGTCCATCGCCCGCGACCTGGGCACGCCGCTGCTGATCCACCAGCCGTCGTACTCGATGCTCAACCGCTGGATCGAGGAGGACCTCCTCGACGAGCTCGAGCAGCAGGGGATGGGCTGCATCGTCTTCTCGCCGCTGGCGCAGGGGCTGCTGACCGACCGCTACCTCGACGGCGTCCCGGACGACTCGCGGGCGGCGCGCGAGGGCTCCAGCATCGGCGGGGACCACCTCGACGACAAGACCCTCGGCCACGTCCGGCGGCTCAACGAGATCGCGCAGGCGCGCGGGCAGAAGCTCGCCCAGCTGGCGCTGCAGTGGGCGGTGCGCGACCCGCGGGTGACCTCGGCGGTCATCGGTGCGTCGAGCGTCGAGCAGCTCGACACGAACCTCGACGCGCTCGCGTTCCCCGACCTCACGGCCGAGGAGCTCCAGGCGATCGACGAGGACGCCGTCGATGCCGGCATCAACCTCTGGGCGAAGTCGACCGAGGAGTGACCCGCGGCGCCCGGTCGCGGCTGTTCTCCCAGAGCTGGCAGCCGACCAGCACGGCCACCGCGAGCAGGGCGCCCGCCAGCACGTCGACCACGTAGTGCTCGGCGTAGTAGACGAGCGCCGTGGACATCATCAGCGGGTAGAGGGCGAGCAGCCAGCGCCACGGTGTCCGTAGCCGCTGGATGCCGTAGATCGCGATGAGGAACGTGATCCCGGCGTGCAGCGACGGCATCGCGGCCACCGGGTTGCCGACGCCCTGGAGCACCAGGTCGAAGCGGCCGAGTCCGATGTCGTGCCAGCCGCGGCCGGTGATCCGGACGACGTCGGCGTGCAGCCAGCCCTCCTCGGAGGCCATCCACGGCGGCGCCATCGGGTAGGCGATGTAGATGACGAGCGCGCCGAAGTTGATGATCACGTAGCGGCGCATCCACTTGATCCACTCGGCCCGGTTGCGCACCCACAGCACCGCCGCGATCGTCAGGCCGGTGACGAAGTGCGTGGCGTACGTCGTGGTGAAGAGCACGTCGTACCAGCGCGGCTCGCTCTCCTTGACGCACGGGTTGCCGCACAGGGCGTGCTGGAGGCGCTCGGTCGGGGTCTGGCCGAAGCCGATCCACTCGTCGACGTGGATGGGCATGAAGACGTGCACGGGCAGGCCGAGCTCGTCGGTGAGCCCCCGCGTGTAGAAGTAGATGACCAGGCCGGCGACCGGGATCCACCAGTCCTTGACGAAGTTCAGGTGGTAGCGCGGCCGCGCCTCGATGTTCCACGCGATGGTGCCGAACCAGAGCCAGACGAACACCTGGACGGTGTCGTTGGGGATGCCGAGCGTCTCCGACCACAGCACCAGCAGGACGGCGTACGTCACCATCGCGACGATGCGGACCCGGTGGCGGGTGCGGGGGTAGGGGAGCGGCCGGAGACTGCTGCTGACGAGCTCGTGCTCGTCCTCCTCGGCTCCCCGCGTCATGGGCAGAGTTTAGGAGGCCTCTCAGGAGTCCGGTCGCGCGGCCGGCGGCGCGCCACCCGCGATCGCGCCGGTGCCCTGTGGACGACCTCAGCGGCGGGCGGCGGATCGGACTTCACTGGAGGCATGAGGCACTGGACACTCTTCCTCGGGACGCTGGCCGTCCTCACCGGTTGCACGACCCCCAGCGGGTCGGCCGAGCCTGCCGACCGTGACGTGCAGGCCAGCGGCGGCGTGCTCGGGCTCGACCTGCCGCGGGGCTGGACCTCGGCGCCCGACCTGGCCGAGCCGCCGATCGTGCTCGTGGCCCGTGGTGCGACCGACGATGACCAGCTGGTCGTCAGCATCGCCGAGCACGAGGACGGCGCCGAGCAGCAGGCGATCACCACCAGCGCGGCCCTGGCCGACTCCTACGACATCGTGTGTGAGCGGCTGGACGACAGCGACTTCACCGACGGCCCGGTCTTCGACTGCCCGGACCGGACGCGGAAGCCCTGGGTGCACAAGGTGCTGGTCCCGGTCGCCGGCGACGGTGCCAGCGCGCTGATGCTGGTGCAGACGCGCGCCGACTCGTACGACGAGGCGGTCGCCCTGGTCGGGCCGATCGTGGAGTCGGTCGTCTGGGACTAGCCGTCGTGTCGGGGCCCGTGCGGCAAGACCCGGTGTCATGCCTGGTCGTGATGGCGGAGAATGCTCCGACGTGGGACACGTGGATGTGGCAGGGGTGCGGTACGAGCTGCCGGACGGGCGGGTGCTGCTGGACGACGTGTCGTTCCGGGTGGGCGAGGGCGCCAAGGTCGCGCTGGTCGGCGCGAACGGCGCCGGCAAGACGACCCTGCTGCGGATCATCACCGGCGACCTGACGCCGCACGCCGGCGCGGTGACCCGCTCGGGCGGCCTCGGCGTGATGCGCCAGATGGTCGGCGCCGGTCTCGGCGAGGACCCGACCGTCGCCGACCTGCTGCTCAGCGTCTCCCCGCCCCGGATCCGGCAGGCAGCCGCCGAGGTCGACCGCTACGAGCTGGCGCTGATGGAGACCGACGACGAGAAGACGCAGATGGCCTACGCCCACGCGCTGTCGGAGTTCGCCGACGCCGGTGGGTACGACGTCGAGGTCACCTGGGACGTCTGCACGATCGCCGCCCTCGCCCTGTCCTACGACCGGGCGAAGTACCGGTCGCTGAAGACGCTGTCGGGAGGGGAGCAGAAACGGCTGGTGCTCGAGTTCCTGCTCCGCGGCCCCGACGAGGTGCTGCTGCTCGACGAGCCCGACAACTTCCTCGACGTCCCCGGCAAGATCTGGCTCGAGGAGCGGGTGCGCGAGTCGGACAAGACGATCCTGATGATCAGCCACGACCGCGAGCTGCTCGACAACACGGCCACCCGAGTCGTGACCGTCGAGCTGGGCGCTGCCGGCAACACCGTGTGGACGCACGCCGGCGGCTTCGCGTCGTACCACCAGGCCCGGCTCGACCGGTTCGCGCGCTTCGAGGAGCTGCGCCGACGGTGGGACGAGGAGCACGCCAAGCTCAAGCAGCTCGTCCTGCACTACAAGATCAAGGCGGAGTACAACGACGGCATGGCGTCGCAGTACCGCGCCGCCCAGACCCGGCTGCGCAAGTTCGAGGAGGCCGGCCCGCCGATCCAGCAACCCCGCGAGCAGCAGGTCTCGATGCGGCTCAAGGGTGGTCGCACCGGCAAGCGCGCGGTCGTCTGCGAGGACCTCGAGCTGACCGGGCTGATGAAGCCCTTCGACCTCGAGGTCTGGTACGGCGAGCGGGTCGCCGTGCTCGGCTCCAACGGGTCCGGCAAGTCCCACTTCCTGCGGCTCCTGGCCGCCGGGGGCAGCGACCCGGACGTCGAGCACCGCCCGGTCGGTGACGCGCCGATCAAGCCCGTGCTCCACCAGGGCAAGGCCAAGCTCGGCGCGCGCGTGCGCCCGGGCTGGTTCGTGCAGACCCACGAGCACCCCGAGCTGCTCGGCCGCACCCTGCTCGAGATCCTGCACCGCGGTGACGGCTCGCCCCACGGCCGCTCCGGCATGGGCCGCGAGCAGGCGGCCCGCGTGCTGGACCGCTACGAGCTGGCGCACGCCGGCGAGCAGAAGTTCGAGTCGCTCTCCGGTGGCCAGCAGGCCCGCTTCCAGATCCTGCTGCTCGAGCTGTCGGGAGCGACGCTGCTGCTCCTCGACGAGCCGACCGACAACCTCGACGTCCAGTCCGCGGAGGCGCTGGAGGAGGATCTCGAGGCGTTCGACGGCACCGTCCTCGCCGTGACCCACGACCGCTGGTTCGCCCGCGGCTTCGACCGGTTCCTCGTGTACGGCGCCGACGGTGAGGTCTACGAGTCCGACGGCCCGGTGTGGGACGAGGGCCGGGTGCAGCGGACCCGATGAGCGGCCTGGTCATCGAGGCGCTCGACGCCCGCGACGACTTTCAGAAGCGGCTGTCCTAGCGCGAGTCGGCGCCAATGTCCCTGGTGAAGTGGCCGAGTCGGCGCCAGTTTCCCGGCCTCGCGGAAACTGGCGCCGACTCGGCAGGGACTGGTGGGAAACTGGCGCCGACTCGGCAGTCGATGAGAAGGGGCCCCACCGGCGGACGGGAGACGGACCTGCTGCCGGTGGGGCCCCGGATCCCTCTCGGAGGAGAGAGGCTCTCGGGCGACGCGTCAGGAGTTGGACGTGTCGGCGTCGGAGTCGAGCTCGAGGGTGGCGGTCTTCGTGTCGCCGTCGTGGGTGTAGGTGACGGTGACCTCGTCGCCCGGGCGGTAGGACCGGATCGTGGCGACCAGCGAGTCGGCGTCCGTGATCAGCTGGTCGTCGACCTTCGTGATGATGTCGCCCTTGGCCAGCCCGGCGTTGGCGGCGGTGGAGCCGTCGCTCACCTCCTGGACCTCGGCGCCCTGGGAGACCAGGGCTCCGGACTGGTCGGCGACGGGGGAGACGGAGATGCCGAGCCGCGCGTGGGTCGGGGTCTCGCCCTTGCTCATCTGGTCGACGATCGGCATCACCTCGTCCATCGGGATGGCGAAGCCGAGCCCGATCGAGCCTGCCTCCGTCTCCGAGCTGCTGGCCGTGCGGATCGAGGAGTTGATGCCGACGACGTTGCCGTCGAGGTCGACGAGCGCACCGCCGCTGTTGCCGGGGTTGATCGCGGCGTCGGTCTGGATCGCGGGGTACGTCGTGCTGTTGCCCGCGCCGTCGGAGCCGACGTCGACCGGCCGGTTCAGCGCGCTCACGATGCCGCTGGTGACCGTGGAGTCGAGGCCGAACGGCGAGCCGATCGCGACGACGCTCTCGCCGACCTCGAGGTCGGACGACTTGCCGATCGTGGCGGGCGTGAGCCCGGAGACGCCCTGGGCCTTGATCACCGCGGTGTCGGTCAGCGGGTCGGTGCCGAGGATCTCGGCCTTGGCCGTCGAGCCGTCGTTGAACGAGACGCTCATCGTGCCGCCGTCGCCCGCGATCTCGGCGACGTGGTTGTTGGTGAGGATCTCGCCGTCCGAGCTGAGGATGATGCCCGAGCCGGAGCCCGCACCCTGGGCGCCGGCGACGTTGATCTTCACGACCGAGGGCAGCACCTTCGCGGCGACCGCCTCGACCGAGCCGTCGGGGGCCGGGGAGTCGGGGGTGTCCACGACCTGGGAGGTCGCGCGGGTGCCGGGGCTGCCGGCGTTCGACGCTGAGCTGTCGTCGAACGCGCTCCAGGCGGCTGCGCCGCCGACACCCGCGGCTCCTCCCACCACCACCGCGGTCGCGAGGACCGCGGCGGCGAGACCGGCACGGCGGGGACGACGCTGGACGGGCAGCGGCGCCGTCATGGTCGTGCCCGCGGCCGGCGGCCCCTCCGGCGGAGGCCCCTGGGGGGCGGGGTACGAGAAGTACGGGTTCTGCGGGCCGGGAGGGGGCGTCGTGGGCTGGTCGGTCATGTCCTCCACGATGGCCGGGCTGCCTGTGACGACCCTGAGACGTCGCTGGGGGGCGACGAAGAAGTACGGGTCCGCACCACCTGACAGGCCGGGTGCCCTCGGTCACACTGCTGGACATGACCGTTCCCGAGCCCCGCTTCGTCGACGACCGGATCGCCCACTGGGCCGCGACCACTCCCGACGCGGAGGCGATGACCTACCTCGGGCGCACCTGGACGTGGGCGCAGTGGGACGAGCGGGTACGCCGGGCCGCGGGCGGCCTGCAGGAGCTGGGGATCGGGCGCGGCGACGTCGTCTCCTTCCTCGACAAGAACCACCCCGCCTGCGTCGAGATCTCGCTCGCGGCGGGCTCCCTCGGCGCCGCGAACGCGATCATCAACTGGCGCTCGGCCGGTGACGAGGTCGACTACGCCGTCAACGACTCCGGGGTCCGCGTCCTGGTCGTCGGGAGCGAGCTGATGCCCCTGATCGACACGATCCGCGACCGCCTCACCCAGGTCGAGCGGGTGATCGAGGTGACGCCCGACGGTGCCGGCGGCGACGAGTACGAGGCCTGGCTGGCGGCCGCCACGCCGACCTCGCGACCGGCCGACGTCGACCCCGACGACGTCTGCCTGGTGATGTACTCGTCCGGCACCACGGGCCGGCCCAAGGGCGTGATGCTGACCCACACCAACATGGTCAAGCACACCCTGAACGCCCACGGCGGCTGGGCGTTCGAGCCCGGCGACAAGAGCATGGTGTCGATGCCGCTCTTCCACGTCGGCGGCTCGTCGTACGTCCTCTTCGGGATCCACGACGGCTACCCGAGCATCATGACCCGCGAGCCCGACGGCGCCTCGCTCGCCGGCGCGATCCTGGGCGGTGCCACCCGGACCTTCCTCGTGCCGGCCGTGCTCGCACAGGTGCTGCAGTCCGGGCCGGACGCCGTGAAGCTCTTCGGGGCGCTCAAGACCTACACGTACGGCGCGTCCCCGATGCCCCTGCCGCTGCTGCGCGCGGCGATGGCGGCCTGGCCCGACACCGACTTCATCCAGGTCTACGGGCTCACCGAGGTCGCCGGTGTGGCCACCCACCTGCTGCCCGAGGCACACCGCGACCCCGACCACCCCGAGCGGCTGGTCTCCGCCGGGCAGCCGATCGACGAGATGGAGGTCCGGGTCGTCGACCCGGGCACGCTCGAGGACGTGCCGGCGGGAGAGCACGGCGAGATCTGGCTGCGCACGCCGCAGCTGATGAAGGGGTTCCTCGGCAAGCCGGAGGAGACCGCGGCCGTGATCACCGCGGACCGCTGGTTCCGCACCGGCGACATGGGCCGGCAGGACGCCGCCGGCTTCGTCTACGTCGAGGACCGGCTCAAGGACATGATCATCAGCGGCGGGGAGAACATCTACTCGCCCGAGATCGAGCGGGTCCTGGCCGAGCACCCCGCGGTCATGGAGGTCGCGATCATCGGCGTCCCGGACGACCGGTGGGGCGAGTCCGTGAAGGCCGTCGTCTCCCTGAAGCCGGACACCGAGGCCACCGAGGTCGAGCTGATCGCCCACTGCCGCGAGCACCTCGCGCACTTCAAGTGCCCGCGGTCGGTCGACATCGTCGACGCGCTGCCCCGCAACCCCACCGGCAAGATCCTCAAGCGCGAGCTGCGGGCGCCGTACTGGGAGGGCCGCGACCGCTCGGTGGTGTGACGCAGGCCCGGTCCAGTCCGCCGCGTCCCGGTTTCGTGGTTCGGACACCCGCTGCCCAGTTTTCGTGGCACCGTCGGTGTGACCTACTGGGGGGTAGACACCATGAGCACGTCTGGGTTCCTGCGCGCGCCGCGCGCCATCCGCATCTCCGTCGCCATCGCGATCGCCGCTGCGACCGGAGTGACCGCTCTCGTCGCGCCGCTCGACGGGCGCGCCGACGCGACCACGTCCACCTGCGTCCCGACCGCCAACGCGCTCGGCGCGGCCACCGGGTGGACCGAGTTCGTCGAGGGCAACGGCAACCGGGGCGCCGAGTCCGAGGGCGCCATCGCGTACGGCGGCAACCTGCCGACGGCGATGACCGTCGGTCCCTACCTGCCGTCCGGCTTCGACGCCGACGATGCGGCCCTCGTGGTCGCGGGCAGCCACGGGCAGTACTTCAACCTGCAGCGCGGCAGTGCCTACCTCACGCCGCAGAGCGGCGTGAACTTCAACGGTGGCGGCCACTACCTGGCGAGCAACCCGATCGACTTCGCCACCGCCTTCACCCAGCTGCGCGCGCTCTCCGACCAGTGGGGTGCCGCCGCCGCGACCGGCACCGTGACCGCCGGCGTCACCGGGGGCAACGCCGCGCTGATCTTCACCGGCTCGAGCAGCTCGCTGAACGTCTTCGACCTGACGACCGCGCAGCTGGCCGACCTGGCCGCGGGCAAGCACGTCGGGTACGACGTGCCGGCCGGTGCCACCACGATCATCAACGTCCCCGGCACGACCCCGACCATCGCCGGGCAGGCCTGGATCGGCAGCGGCTCGAGCTGGAGCCAGGTCAACGACGGCAACATCAAGGGCGTCTACAACGGCATCGTGTGGAACTTCCCCGACGCCACCACGCTCACCCTCAACTACGGCTCGGCATGGGCCGGGCACATCCTCGCCCCCGACGCCGCGGTCAACGTCGTCGGTGGCGGCCACAACATCGGCCAGGTGATCGCGAAGTCCTTCAGCTCCAACCTGGAGACGCACTTCAACCTGTTCCCGAGCCAGGCCTGCGTGCCCGGGACGCCGACCCCGCCGGGCGACTCCGACGTGACGATCACCAAGTCGGCGTCCGCCGCCAGCCCGCACGGGGGCGACACGGTCGCCTACACGCTGACCGCCACGAACGTCGGCGCCAGCACGGCCACCGGCGTGGCGATCCGCGACGAGCTGCCCGCCGGCGTCACCTTCGTCTCCGCGACCTCGCCCTGCACCCAGCTCGCCGGCGTGGTCACCTGCAACGTCGGCTCGCTGGCCGCCGGGGCGTCGACCTCGGTGACCATCACGGTGCTCGCCACCCCGATCGCGGGCGCCGGTCCGTCCTCGCAGCCGCAGGCCTACCACTGGATGACGCCGTACCACCCGGAGGCGCAGGTCGACCTGGAGCCAGGGCAGCAGAGGAGTGTCAGCCTGAGCTGCAACAGCGGCGACATCCTCAGCGACGGTGACTTCCGGGTCGACCACGTCGACCAGGGCACCGGCACCTTCTCCGACGTGAAGATCCTCAGCTCGCGCATCGACGGACTGGGGCTCGGCACCTGGAAGGGCGTCATCCGCAACGACGCCACCGGTCGGGTGCAGGCGAAGGCGTTCATCGCCTGCCTCCCGGGCAGGACCGAGGCCGCCGACCGGCAGACCGGTTACGGCGACAGCCACCGCCACGACCTGCTCGCGGACACCGCTGCGCTGACCGCGACGGTCGCGCTCCCGGTCGGGCGCACCAGCACCACCCTCACCTGCCCCAGCGGTGCGGTGCCGATCGCACCCGGCTACGACCTCTCGTCCGCGAGTGCCGTCCTGGTCGGCTCCGAGACCGACGACGACCACCGCACCTGGACGTTCACCTTCGACGCGACCTCGCCGGTGACGGCCACCGTGAGCGCTCGGTGCCTGCACACGACGACCAGCTCCGTGTACGGCCACACGCACGAGCTCCGGTTCACCCACGTGGTCACCACGGTCAGCGTGCCGGGCGACACGGCCGCCGAGGGCAACGAGTTCAAGGTCATCTGCCCCGACGACGCCAAGGGCGTCACGGCGACGTTCCTCCTGCCGCCCGGTGTGCAGCACTGGGGCAACGACCCGCGGATGAAGGAGCGGGCCTTCCGCCTCTTCAACCAGACCGGGTCCGCGAAGAGCGCGACCATCGACCTCGTCTGCCTGCACGACCGCACCACGACCGAGCGGATGGGCACCGAGGACCCGGTGACGGTGGTCAACACCGCGACCGTCACGTCCACCTCGACCGACGCCAACTCGACCAACAACTCCGCGTCGGCGTCGATCTCGGTCCAGCCGGGCTCGTCGACGACCGGTCTGGTCGGCAGCGGCCGCGCCACGGCCTCGGCGTTCTCGGTGCGGGTCGCCTCGTCGATGCCCGGCACGGGCGCGCTGACCGCGCGGTCGAACGGCACCGTCCTGGCCCAGGGGTCGGTCACCCTCCGGCCGGGCCGGTCGACGACCGCGACCCTCCGGCTCACCGCGGCCGGCAAGCGCCGGCTCGGCTCGCTCGACCGGGTCACCGTCGAGGTCGACCCGACCCGCGGCAGGACGACGACCCGGACGGTGAGGGTCGTTCGCTGATCAGACCGGGAGGCCGCGGCTGCGCAGCTCGGTGCGCAGCGCGGCCGCGTCGGTGAAGAGGATCGCGGCCATCCCGAGTGCGGCCGCGGCATCGACGTTGAGCTGCTTGTCGTCCACGAACGCCAGCCGGCCGAGCGGGAGGCCGATCCGCTCGGCGGCGATCTCATAGGCGCGACGGTCGGGCTTCGCGGCGCCGACCGTGCCGGAGACGACGACGTCGTCGAGGAGCTCGAGGAACGGGAAGCGCCGCGGAGCGTGCGGGTAGAGCTCGTCGGACCAGTTGGTCAGCCCCACGAGCGGCACGTCGTGCTCGTGCAGGTCGCGCACGACGTCGACCACGCCGGGGACCTCACCGAGCAGCGACGCCGCGAAGTTGGCCCGGTACGCCAGTGCGTGCTCGACCCAGTGCGGGTGCGAGCGCCGTACGGCGGCCTCGGCGTCGTCCCACGACCCACCCGAGTCCGGGCCGTGGTTCCACGCCATGAAGTCGAAGTCGTCGGCGTTCAGGAAGCGGCGCGCCTCGACCGGGCCCACACCCGCCGCGATCGCGGCGGAGGGATCCCAGTCGATGAGGACGTTGCCGAGGTCGAAGACGACACCGGCGGGCCTCGTCGAGCTGTTCAGCGGCATGTGCTCGGTCTCGATACGCAGGTCGCGACCTCGTTCCTCGGTCGCGCTGCTACTCGACCCGGCCCGTGGCCTTCCGAGCGTTGGGGGTGAGCTCCGCTCACGCCCAGCGCTCGGAAGCGGGCACGAAGTCCAGCGTGCGTGCACCCGTGTAGATCTGCTTCGGGCGAGCGATCTTCTGCTCCTTGTCCTGCACCAGCTCCGACCACTGGGCCAGCCAGCCCGGGGTGCGGCCGATCGCGAAGAGGACCGTGAACATCTCCGGCGGGAACTGGAAGGCCTCGTAGATCAGGCCGGAGTAGAAGTCGACGTTCGGGTAGAGCTTGCGCTTGATGAAGTACTCGTCCTCGAGCGCGATCTTCTCCAGCTCCTTGGCGATCTCGAGGAGCGGGTTGACCCCGGTGACCTCGAAGACGTCGTCGCAGGCCTTCTTGATGATCGTCGCGCGCGGGTCGAAGTTCTTGTAGACCCGGTGGCCGAAGCCCATCAGCTTCTCGTTGCCGTTCTTCACGCCCTCGATGAAGGCGGGGATGTTCTCCTTGGTGCCGATGCGCCGCAGCATCCGCAGCACCGCCTCGTTGGCACCGCCGTGCAGCGGGCCGTAGAGGGCGCCGACGCCGGCCGCGACCGCGGAGTACGGGTCGACCTGCGAGGAGCCGACGGAGCGGACCGCGTTGGTCGAGCAGTTCTGCTCGTGGTCGGCGTGCAGGATGAACAGCACGTCGAGGGCCTTGACCAGACGCTCGTCGGCCTCGAACTTCGACTCGCTCATCTTGAAGAGCATCGAGAGGAAGTTCGCGGTGTAGCCGAGGTCGTTGTCCGGGTAGACGTACGGCTTGCCCTGCGCGTGGCGGAACGCCCAGGCGCCCAGGGTCGGCATCTTCGCGATCATCCGCACGATCTGCATGTGCCGGTTGTCGGCGTCGCTGATGTTGCGGGCGTCGGGGTAGAACGTCGAGAGGGCTCCCACCGACGCCATCAGCATCCCCATCGGGTGCGCGTCGTAGCGGAAGCCCTGCATGAACGACTTGACGTTCTCGTGGACGAACGTGTGGTACGTGATCTCGTGGACCCACGCCTCGTACTCGTCCTTGGTCGGCAGCGCGCCGTTGATGAGCAGGTAGGCCACCTCGAGGAAGCTGGACTTCTCGGCCAGCTGCTCGATCGGGTAGCCGCGGTACTCGAGGATGCCCTTGTCGCCGTCGATGAAGGTGACGGAGCTGCGGCAGGACGCCGTGTTCACGAAGCCCGGGTCGTAGACGGCCAGGCCCGGCGCGTCCTCTCCGGCCTTGATCTTGCCCAGATCCGCGGCCTTGATGGCGCCGTCGAGGATCGGGACGTCGTACTCCTGTCCGGTGCGGTTGTCACGGACGGTGAGAGAATCAGTCACCCGCTCAACTTAGTCGGCGGTGTGAAGCCATGCGAACTCGGTGTCCGAGGACCGTCCACCCCGAGCCCGCGAGAAGGTGGCTCGGGTCGAGGCGGCCGACGAGCGTCGGCGGGGTGCAGCCCCGGCTTTTGACCTGTGTGCGAGGCGCCCCGTACTCTTGTCAGTCGCGCCTCCTGCCGCGTTCGTTCCACGTGCCACGGGGAGCGGATGCAGACCCGGACCCCTCGCACCACAGGGCGAACCGGGCAGTGTTCGTCAGAAGGCGCGGCTCCACCACCCGGTCGGAAACGTCCGCCCGGGCACGACGAACGAGGACAGGTAGTACAACCGTGCGCACGTACAGCCCCAAGCCCGGCGACATCACGCGTGAGTGGCTCGTCATCGACGCCACCGACATCGTGCTCGGCCGGCTCGCCGTCCAGACCGCCAACCTCCTGCGCGGCAAGCACAAGGCGATCTTCGCCCCCCACGTCGACACCGGTGACTTCGTCATCATCGTCAACGCGGAGAAGGTGTCCCTCTCGGGCACCAAGAAGACCACGAAGATGGCCTACCGCCACTCGGGTTACCCGGGCGGCCTCTCGGCCACGCCCATCGGCGAGCTTCTCGAGAAGGACGCCCGCAAGGCGATCGAGAAGGCCGTCTGGGGCATGCTCCCCAAGAACCGCCTCGGCCGTCAGATGCTGAAGAAGCTGAAGGTCTACTCCGGGCCGAACCACCCGCACCAGGCCCAGCAGGCCACGCCGTTCGAGATCAAGCAGATCTCCCAGTAATCCATCTGATCGCGACCGAGAAACTTCTGAGTGAGGAACATCGTGGCTGACACCACCGAGGTCGAAGAGACCTACGAGACTGACGAGCAGGGCGTTGCCTACAGCTCCGAGAGCGCGCCCTCCGCGGACGCCCCCGAGCGCCCCGCGACGATCGCACCCGCGGCGGCCACCGGCCGGCGCAAGGAGGCCGTGGCCCGCGTGCGCATCGTCCCCGGCACCGGCAAGTGGACCGTGAACGGTCGCGAGCTGGACTCCTACTTCCCGAACAAGCTGCACCAGCAGGTCGTGAACGAGCCGTTCGCGAACCTCCAGCTGGAGGGCCGCTTCGACGTGATCGCCCGCATCCACGGCGGTGGCATCACCGGTCAGGCCGGCGCCCTGCGCCTCGGCGTGGCCCGCTGCCTGAACGCGATCGACGAAGAGGCCAACCGCCCCTCGCTCAAGAAGGCCGGGCTGCTCACGCGTGACGCCCGCGTCATCGAGCGCAAGAAGGCCGGTCTCAAGAAGGCCCGTAAGGCGCCTCAGTTCAGCAAGCGCTGACGTACCGCGCATGACGCGCATCTTCGGCACGGACGGGGTCCGGGGCCTGGCCAACGGTCATCTGACCGCGGAGCTGGCCCTGGACCTCTCCGTCGCTGCCGCCCGGGTCCTGGCCGACCGGGGCGAGTTCGCGGGCCACCGCCCGCTCGCCGTCGTCGGTCGGGACACGCGCATCTCTGGACAGTTCCTCGAGCACGCCGTGGTGGCGGGGCTCGCGTCGGCCGGCGTCGACGTGCTCCGCCTGCGGGTGTTGCCCACGCCCGGCGTCGCCTACATGACCCAGGCCCTCGGCGCGGACCTCGGCGTCGTCATCAGCGCCTCGCACAACCCGATGCCCGACAACGGCATCAAGTTCCTGGCCCGCGGCGGGCTCAAGCTCGACGACGCGGTCGAGAAGGTCATCGAGCAGCACCTCGACGAGGAGTGGGACCGCCCGCTCGGAGGTGAGATCGGCACCGTGACGCCGTACGCCACCCCGGTCGAGGAGTACGTCGCCCACCTGGTCGGCACCGTCGCGAAGCCGCTGACCGGCATCAAGGTCGTCCTCGACTGCGCCCACGGTGCGGCGTACGCCGCCGGACCGATGGCGCTGCGCGCCGCCGGTGCCGAGGTCATCGCCATCGGGGCCGAGCCCGACGGGCTCAACATCAACGACGGCTACGGCTCCACGCACCTCGAACCGCTGCGGGCCGCCGTCCTCGAGCACGGCGCCGACGCCGGTTTCGCTCTCGACGGCGACGCCGACCGCTGCCTGGCCGTCGACCACGAGGGCAACGACGTCGACGGCGACCAGCTCCTCGCGATCCTCGCGATCGCGATGTCCGAGTCCGGCCACCTGGTCAAGGACACGGTGGTCGCGACCGTGATGAGCAACCTCGGCTTCGTGCACGCGATGAAGGCGGCCGGGCTCGGGGTGCGCCAGACGAAGGTCGGCGACCGCTACGTGCTCGAGGCGATGAAGGTCTCCGGCTACTCCCTCGGCGGCGAGCAGTCGGGCCACGTCATCATGAGCGAGTACGCCACCACCGGCGACGGCATCCTCACCGCGCTGCACGTGCTGGAACGGATGGCCGTGACCGGCCGGAGCCTCCAGTCGCTCGCGTCCGTGGTGACCCGGCTGCCGCAGGTCCTGGTCAACGTCCCCGACGTCGACAAGGCCCGCGCCGACGAGGACCCGGTGCTCGCGGCCGCGGTGGCCGAGGAGGAGGCCGCGCTCGGTGACACTGGCCGGATCCTGCTCCGCCCGTCCGGCACCGAGGCGCTGGTGCGGGTCATGGTCGAGGCGGCCACCCAGGAGCAGGCGCACGCGGTCGCCGGCCGCCTGGCCGACGTCGTGAAGCGACAGCTCGCCCTCTGACCCGGCCACCCCGATCCGGACCACGGTCCGGTTCGGCGTACTCTCGAGGCATGAAGCTTCGGAACCTGCCCACGCGCGTCGCCACGGGCGCGTTCGTCCTCCACTCGGGTCTCGGCAAGTGGAAGGGCGGTCCCGAGCAGGCCGCCGGCGTCCACGGCATGGCCGCGGGCGCGATCCCGCCGCTCCAGTCCGTCGACGCCCCGACGTTCCTGAAGGTCCTGTCGGCGAGCGAGGTCGCGATCGGCGCGGTGCTGCTCGCGCCGTTCGTCTCGAACCGCAAGGCCGGCGTCGCGCTGACGGCGTTCTCCGGCGGGCTGATGGCGATGTACGCGCGGACCCCCGCGCTCCGCGAGCCGGGCAGCATCTGGCCCAGCCAGCAGGGCATCGGCGTCGCCAAGGACGTCTGGATGCTGGGGATCGGGCTCGGGCTGCTGCTCGACCCGGCGAACCGGAAGCCGAAGGCCGTCGCTGCCTAGAGCTTCCGCAGCCGCACGTACCGCACCGAGTGGTCGCGGTCCTTGCGCAGCACCAGCGTGGCCCGGGACCGGGTCGGGAGCACGTTCTGCGCGAGGTTGGGCCCGTTGATGGTGTCCCAGATGCGCTGCGCCTCGGCGACGGCCTCGTCGTGGGTCATCCGGCCGTACTTCGAGAAGTAGGAGTCGGGGTCGCGGAACGCCGTCTCCCGCAGGCGGAGGAAGCGTGAGACGTACCAGTCGCGGATGTGGGCGGTGCCGGCGTCGACGTAGACGCTGAAGTCGAAGAAGTCGCTCAGGGTCAGGCCGGTGCGGCCGTCGTCGCGCACCCGCGCCGGCTGGAGCACGTTGAGGCCCTCGATGATCACGATGTCGGGCCGCTTGATGACGACCTTCTCGCCGGGGACCACGTCGTAGGTGAGGTGGGAGTAGATCGGCGCCTCGACCTCGTCCTTGCCGGACTTGATGTCGACGGCGAAGCGGAGCAGCGCGCGCCGGTCGTAGGACTCCGGGAAGCCCTTGCGCTGCAGCAGCCCGCGCCGCTCGAGCTCGGCGTTGGGGTAGAGGAACCCGTCGGTGGTGACCAGGGCGACGTTGGGGTGCTCGGGCCAGTGGGCCAGCATCTGCTGGAGCACGCGGGCCGTCGTCGACTTGCCGACCGCGACCGAGCCGGCGAGACCGATCACGAACGGGGTGCGGGGCGGCTGGTCCTGGTGGAGGAACTCCTCCTGCTGGCGGTAGAGCCGGCCCGCGGACTCGACGTACAGGCTGAGCAGCCGGGAGAGCGGGAGGTAGACCTCCTGGACCTCGTCGAGGTCGAGCTGGTCGCCCAGGCCGCGCAGCCGCCGGATCTCCTCGGCGGTGAGGGGGTTCTCGACCTCGTGGGCCAGCGCCGCCCAGGCGGAACGGTCGAGCTCGAGGTACGGCGAGGACTCTCGGCCGTCGGCACCGTGGTCGCTGGCGCCGTTCACCCCGCCGTGGGAAGACATGCGCCGAATTGTTGCAGCCGGTGCGCGGGGGACTGTGCGCGGTGTCCGTCCGACGTGCGCAGATACAGTGGCGCCCATGTGCGGCATCGTCGGGTACGTCGGGGAGAAGCAAGCCCAGGACGTGGTGATCGAGGGGCTGCGGCGCCTCGAGTACCGCGGTTACGACTCGGCCGGCGTCGCGCTGGTCGCCGACGGCGCGCTCGCCACCGAGAAGCGGGCCGGCAAGCTGGCCAACCTCGAGAAGGCGATCGCGGACCGGCCGCTTCCCCCGGCGACGACCGGGATCGGACACACCCGGTGGGCGACGCACGGCGCCCCCAACGACCCGAACGCGCACCCGCACGCGGGCGCCGGTCGCCGCGTGGCGCTCGTGCACAACGGGATCATCGAGAACTTCGCCGAGCTGCGGTCCGAGCTCGAGACGGCCGGGCACCACCTGCTCTCCGAGACCGACACCGAGGTCGCCGCGCACCTGCTGGAGCTCGAGGTCGACTCGGGGGCGGACCTGACGCAGGCGATGCTCGCCGTCGTAGGTCGTCTCGAGGGTGCGTTCACCCTGGTCGCGGTCGACGCCCAGGACCCGTCGCGGGTCGTCGCGGCCCGGCGGAACTCGCCGCTGGTCGTCGGCATCGGCGAGGGTGAGAACTTCCTCGGCTCCGACGTGTCGGCGTTCATCGAGCACACCCGCGAGGCACTCGAGCTCGGCCAGGACCAGGTCGTGACGATCACCCGCGACGGTGTGTCGGTCGTCGGTTTCGACGGGACGCCGGCCGTGGGCCGCCGCTACCACGTCGACTGGGACCTGTCCGCCGCCGAGAAGGACGGCCACGACTGGTTCATGCGCAAGGAGATCTACGAGCAGCCGCGCGCGGTCGCCGACTCGCTGCTGGGCCGGCGCACGCCCGACGGGCACCTGCACCTCGACGAGATGCGCCTCTCCGACCAGGAGCTGCGCGACGTCGACAAGATCATCATCATCGCGTGCGGCACGTCGTTCTACGCCGGCATGGTGGCCAAGTACGCCCTCGAGCACTGGACGCGGGTGCCGGTCGAGGTCGAGCTGGCCTCCGAGTTCCGCTACCGCGACCCGATCCTCGACTACTCCACGCTGGTCGTCGCGATCAGCCAGTCGGGCGAGACCGCCGACACCCTGCAGGCCATCCGGCACGCGCGGACCCAGCGGTCGAAGGTGCTCGCGATCTGCAACACCAACGGCTCGACGATCCCGCGCGAGTCCGACGCGGTGATCTACACCCACGCCGGTCCCGAGATCGGCGTCGCGTCGACGAAGGGCTTCCTGACCCAGCTCGTCGCCTGCTACCTCCTGGCGCTCTACCTGGCGCAGGTCAAGGGCACGCGGTACGGCGACGAGATCGACCAGGTGATGGGCCAGCTCGAGGAGATGCCCCGCCACATCGAGCAGGTGCTCGCCGCCGACCAGGCGGTCTACGAGCTGGCCCGCGAGCACGTCGACACCCGGTCGGTCCTGTTCCTCGGCCGGCACGCCGGCTACCCGGTCGCCCTGGAGGGTGCGCTCAAGCTCAAGGAGCTCGCCTACATCCACGCCGAGGGCTTCGCCGCGGGCGAGCTCAAGCACGGCCCGATCGCGCTGGTCGAGGGCGGCCTCCCGGTCTTCTGCGTCGTCCCGCCCCAGGGCCGCGACCAACTGCGCGACAAGATGGTCAGCGGCATCCAGGAGGTCCGGGCGCGCGGTGCGCGGACCATCTGCCTGGTCGAGGAGGGCGACGACGCGATCACGCCGTACGCCGACGTGGTGATCCGGCTGCCGAAGGTGCCGGTGCTGCTGCAGCCGCTCGTCGCCGTCGTCCCCCTGCAGCTCTTCGCGTGCGAGCTCGCGACCGTGATGGGCCACGACGTGGACCAGCCGCGCAACCTCGCCAAGTCGGTCACGGTCGAATGATCACCCCATCGGGGACGCCGTGATCATCGGCGTCGGCATCGATGTCGTGGACATCGCGCGCTTCGGGCTGTCCCTCACGCGCACGCCCGGCCTGTCCGCACGGCTCTTCACCCCCGCTGAAGCAACCCGCCCGCTGGCGTCGCTGGCCGCGCGGTTCGCCGCCAAGGAGGCGCTCGCCAAGGCGCTCGGCGCCCCGGAGGGCATGCACTGGCACGACGCCGAGGTCGTCTCCGAGGAGTCGGGTCGTCCGGTGCTGGAGATGCGCGGGTCCGTGCTCGCCCGGGCGACCGACCTCGGCGTCGCGTCGGTGCACGTCTCGCTCTCGCACGACGCCGGCATCGCGTCGGCGGTCGTGGTCCTGGAGTCCTGAGACGCCGACGTCCCGCTAGCGTGAGGCCCATGAGGAGCGCGCACACGGTCGAGCAGGTGCGGGCGGCCGAGGCCGAGCTCATGGCACGGCTGCCGGAAGGCGCGCTGATGCAGCGGGCCGCGGCCGGGCTGGCCTACGCCGTGATCGACCTGCTCGGGTCGGCGTACGGGCGCCGCGTGCTGCTGCTGGTCGGGTCGGGCGACAACGGGGGAGACGCGCTGTACGCCGGAGCCCTGCTCGCGCGCCGGGGCGTCCAGGTCGAGGCGTGGCTGCTCTCCGACCGCGCGCACCAGGCCGGGACCGCCGCGCTCGCGGCTGCCGGAGGACGGGTCGTCCGCCTCTCGGCTGTCAATACCTTCCCCTCAGGCGGACGACCCGAGCTGGTGGTCGACGGGATCGTCGGGATCGGCGGGCGCGGGGGGTTGCGGCCCGAGGCCGTGGCGGCGCTCGAGGCGGTCTCCGGCGTGCCGGTGGTCGCGGTCGACACCCCGAGCGGCGTCGACGTCGACACCGGCGAGCTCGACGGGCCGCACGTCACGGCGGCCCTCACGGTCACGTTCGGCACCCACAAGATCGCGCACCTGGTGGACCCCGCAGCGCAGGTGTGCGGCGCGGTCCACCTCGTCGACATCGGCCTCGAGCTCCCGCCCCCGGCGGTCGAGGCGCTCCAGCCCGACGACGTCGCGGCGCTGCTGCCGAGCCCCGCCCCCGACGCGCAGAAGTACACCCGCGGTGTGGTCGGCGTGCGCGCAGGCAGTGCGCAGTACCCCGGTGCCGGCTTGCTCAGCGTCGCCGGCGCGGCCACGGGGCTCTGCGGGATGGTGCGGTACGTCGGGGACGCGGCCGTCGCCGACCGGGTCCGCGAGGCCCACCCCGAGGTCGTCGGGGAGGGCCGGGTGCAGGCCTGGGTGGTCGGCTCCGGCGGCGGCGAGAGCGCCGGCGACGAGCTGGCGGCCGCACTCGCCGACGGGGTGCCCGTGGTCGTCGACGCCGACGCGCTCGCCCACCTGACCGGGCCGCTGCCGGTCCCGGCCGTCCTCACCCCGCACGCCGGCGAGCTCGCGAGCATGCTCGGGGTCGAGCGGGCGACGGTCGAGGCGAAGCCGCTGGAGCACGCCCGCCGGGCGGCCGCGACGTACGACTGTGTCGTGCTGCTCAAGGGCCGCCACACCCTGGTCGCCACGCCCGACGGCCGGGTGCGGGCCACCACCACCGGCACCTCCTGGCTGGCCACCGCCGGCGCGGGCGACGTGCTCGGCGGGCTGATCGGCGCGCTGCTCGCCTCCGGCCTCACGCCGTACGACGCCGCCTCGGTCGGCTCCTGGCTGCACGGGGCCGCCGCGACCGTCGCGTCGGGTGGCGGTCCGATCGTCGCCGGCGACGTCGCGCGGTCCATTCCGGCAGCCGTCCGGGGACTCCCGGTCCGGTGATGGGACAATCGGGGGCATGAGTCACCGCCCGCACCCGGAGATCGTCGTCGATCTCGATGCGGTCCGGCACAACGTCCGCACCCTGCGCGACCTCACGGGCGTGCCGTCGATGACGGTCGTGAAGGCCGACGGCTACGGCCACGGCCTGGTCGAGGTCGCCCGCGCCGCGCGCGAGGCCGGCTCGGAGTGGGTCGGCGTCGCCACGATCGACGAGGCACTCACCCTGCGACGGCACGGCGACGTCGGGCCCCTGCTGTGCTGGCTCACCGTCCCGGGCGACGACTGGGCCGCCGCCATCGACGCGGACGTCGAGGTCACCGCCTACTCGGTCGCGGACCTCGACGCCATCGCGGCGACCGGCCGTGCTGCGCGCGTCCAGCTCAAGGTCGACACCGGGCTCAGCCGCGGCGGCGCGACGATCGCCGACTGGCCCGGCCTCGTCACCCGGGCGCTCGAGGGCGAGCGCGACGGGAGCTGGCGGGTCACCGGCCTCTGGTCGCACCTCGCCGCCAGCGACGAGCCCGAGCACCCCGCCAACGACACCCAGGAACGGGTCTTCCGCGAGGCCCTGGAGGTGGCGGAGACAGCGGGGCTGCGGCCCGACGTGCGCCACCTGGCCAACTCCGCGGCCGGCATCCTGCGACCGAGCAGCCGTTTCGACCTGGTGCGGTTCGGGCTGGCGTCCTACGGCCTCGACCCGGCGCCCGGCCACACCCCCGACCTGGGGCTGGTCCCGGCGATGACGGTCCGCACCCCCCTCGTGTCGGCCAAGCCCGTCGCCGCGGGCGCCGGCGTCTCCTACGGCCACACCTGGGTGGCCGACACCGACACCACGCTCGGGCTGGTGCCGGTCGGGTACGGCGACGGCGTGCTTCGTGCGGCCAGCAACGCCGGTCACGTGCTCGTCGACGGCAAGCAGCGCGCGATCCGCGGCCGGGTCTGCATGGACCAGTTCGTCGTCGACCTCGGCGGCGACCTGCCCGAGCCCGGTGCCGACGTGGTGCTGTTCGGCCCCGGCACCCGCGGGGAGCCCACCGCCCAGGACTGGGCCGAGGCGAGCGGCACCATCTCCTACGAGATCGTCACCCGGATCGGCGGGCGGTTGACCCGGCGCTACGTCGACGACGGGGTCGACGCATGAGCGTTCGACGCAACCTCATCGGTGTCGCGGCCGGTGCGGTCGGTCTCGCGGCCGCCGGCGCGACCGTCGGCGTCGCCCGCCAGCGCCGGGCCATCACGCGCCGCGGTCCGGGCGACGCGCCGGCCTTCCGGTCCCTGCGGTCCGACCCGATCACGGTGGTCGCCGACGACGGCGTGCCCCTCCACGTCGAGATCGACGAGGTCGACCAGCCCCGGCGGCCTCGTCGGGGCAAGCCCGCGCTGACGATGATCTTCTGCCACGGCTACGCCCTCGAGCTGGACTGCTGGCACTTCCAGCGCGAGCACTACCGCGGCCGGGTGCGCACGGTGTTCTACGACCAGCGCTCCCACGGCCGGTCGGGCCGCTCGCCGATGGAGCACGCCACCATCGAGCAGCTCGGCACGGACCTGCTCACCGTGATGGACGAGGTCGCCCCGGAGGGCCCGGTCGTCCTGGTCGGCCACTCCATGGGCGGGATGACGATCGTCGCGCTCGCCGAGCAGCACCCCGAGCTCTTCGGCGACCGGATCGCCGGGGCAGCGCTCATCTCGACGACGGCCGGCGGGCTCGACCCCAGCCGGATCCTGCTCCCGATGGTGCCGTCCTGGGCCGGCGGCCGGACCATCCACCGCGGCGTCGCGATGCTGGCGCGCGGCCACCGCGCCGTCGACGGACTGCGCCGGATCGGCAAGGACGTCGCCCTGGTCGCCACCGACCAGCTCGCGTTCGGCGACTCGGTCCCCGCCAGCTACGTCGACTTCGTCGACAGCATGCTGGCCGCGACGCCCTTCGAGGTCGTCGCCGAGTTCTTCCCCGGCTTCCGCAGCCTCGACAAGTTCGACGCGGTGGGCGTGCTCTCGAAGGTCCCGACCGCGGTCATCTGCGGCACCGTCGACAAGCTGACGTCGATCGGCCACAGCCGCAAGCTGCACGCGCGGATCGGCGGCTCGACGCTGCTCGAGTGCCACGGGGCCGGTCACATGGTGATCCTGGAGCGGTACGACGAGGTGAACGGCGAGCTCGACCGGCTCCTCGAGGCCGCCGGCCTGGGGGCCGGACCGCGATGAGCGTCGAGATCCACGCCGTGGGCCCGGAGTCCGCGGCCGACGTGCTCGCGGTCGTCCGGGCGGCGTTCGAGGCGCGTCCACCGCTCGACCCCCCGGCCGACGCGCTCTCCGAGACCGAGGAGACGATCGCCCGCAAGCTCGAGGGCGGTCGCGGCCTGCTGGCCCGCCTCGACGGGGCGCCGGTCGGTGCGCTGATCCTCGACCCGTTCGGCAGCACGACGTACCTGCGCCGCTTCGGGGTGACCCCGGCGGCCCAGGGCCACGGCGTGGCCAAGGCGCTGGTCGACGCGGCGGCCGAGCTGGCCGAGGCCGGCGGCGCCGAGGACCTCACCGTCGTCGCCCGCGAGGAGCTCCCGCAGACCGTCCGGTTCTGGGACCGGCAGGGCTTCCGCGAGATCCGGCGCTACCCGCCGAGCGTCGAGCTGAGACGTCCGCTGCGCACGGTCGTCTTCCAGGCGCCCGACGCCGAGTCGATGCGCGGGCTCGGCCGCTCGCTGGCCGGCCAGCTGACGGCCGGCGACCTGATCGTCCTGAGCGGCGAGCTGGGCGCCGGCAAGACGACGTTCACCCAGGGTCTCGGCGCCGGGCTCGGGGTGCGCGGCGACATCACCTCGCCCACCTTCGTGATCGCTCGGGTGCACCCCTCCCTGGTCGGCGGCCCCGACCTCGTGCACGTCGACGCCTACCGGCTCGGCGGTCTCGACGAGCTCGACGACCTCGACCTCGACACCTCCCTCGACGACGCGGTCACGGTCGTGGAGTGGGGGGAGGGCCTGGCCGAGGGGCTCTCCGAGTCCCGGCTCGAGGTTCTCATCGTGCGCGGCGACGAGCCGCACGACGAGCTGGACCCACGCCGGGTCGAGCTGACCCCCGTGGGCCCGCGCTGGCACGCGCTGTCCTTCCGTGGGCTCGGCTGACGGTCGATGCCGACCGGACGCTCGCGACCGTTACTGTAAAGGCGTTGTTCGCCGCCGAAGTCCTGAGGAATCCCCGTGCCCGAGTCCGCTCCAGACGCCCGCGTCCGCCTCATCATCGCCACCGGCTCCGGTCGCAGCGGCACCAGCACGGTCGCCGGCACCCTCAAGCGCCTCGGCCTGCACGTCCCGCAGCCCGAGATGCCGGCCGACGAGAGCAACCCGCGCGGCTTCTACGAGCCGCAGTGGGTCGTCGAGTTCCACAAGCGCCTGCTCAACTCCATCCCGGCGCGCACCAACGACGCCCGCCCGAGGGCCGCCGAGCAGATCCGTGAGGCCGCCGCGGCGCCCGAGGTCCGCGAGGAGCTGACCACCTGGCTGTCCGAGCAGGTCGCCGAGGTCGGACCCGGCGGGCAGCTCGCCATCAAGGACCCGCGCACCTTCTGGGTCAACGAGCTGTGGAGCGACGTCGCCGACGAGCTCGACATCGACCTGTCCTACCTGACGATGCTCCGCCACCCGGCCCAGGTCGTGCAGTCCCGCGAGACCCACTACCTGACCAACCAGACCGACGAGTTCCGCCGGACCCGCCAGACCGCCAACCTGGCCGGCTGGGTCAACGCGGCGTACGAGACCGAGGTCGCGACCCGTCCGCGACCCCGCGCGTTCGTCCGCTACGCCGACCTCCTCGCCGACTGGCGCGGCGCGATGATCCAGGCGGCCGCGCAGACCGGGATCACCTACAACGCCGACCTCACGTCGACCGACCACCACCCGGTCGACGACTTCATCGACGTCAAGCTCAACCGCGCCCAGATCACCTGGGACGAGGTCGACACGATCCCGGAGCTGCAGGAGCAGGCCATCGCCTCGTGGGACGCCTGCGACGTGCTGGTCGACTCGCCGTACGACGAGGGCGCGATCGCGACGCTGGCCGAGATGCACGAGCGCTACGTCGTGCTGCACCAGTACGCCGAGGCGATCGCGCTCGACCACACCAACGTGAGCGTCGCGCAGGAGCGCCGGGCCGTGCAGGCCAAGCTCAAGGCCGCCCACGCCGAGGCGACCGCCGACCTCAAGGACCGGCTCAACCGCCGCAAGCGCCAGGTCGCCAAGCTGGAGCAGCAGCTGAGCCAGGCAGGCGGCGCCGACACCGCTCCCACCAGGTCCAGGCTCCCCTGGAAGCGCTGATGCCGGAGCCGACGACCGGCGCGAAGCCGTTCAACAAGACGTTCCTGCTCGGGGTGGGTGCCCAGAAGGCCGGCACCACCTGGCTGCACCACTACCTGGCGCGGTCGCCGCAGTGTGCGCGCGGCTACCGCAAGGAGTACCACGTCTTCGACAGTGTCGACCTGCCTGCGGAGAGGTGGCGCCAGCGCAACGTGGACATGGCGCAGGCCGAGCTCGACGCGCTCCGCAACGGCACGCCGGCGGACCCGGTCCACCTCCACCGGGCGAGCATGATCGCGGACTCGAGGTTCTACTACGACTACTTCGCCGGGCTGCTCCGCAGCAAGGCGCGGATCCGGCTCACCGCCGACGTGACCCCGGAGTACGCCATGCTCCCGGTCGAGCGTCTCACCGAGATCCGTGACTCGTTCGCCGCGCGCCGGGTCCGGACCGTCGCGATGTTCCTCATGCGCGACCCGGTCGACCGGATCTGGTCGCAGATCCGGATGCAGGAGGGCCGGCGCCCGCGCCGCTTCCCCGAGCCGGCGAACGAGATGGTCGGGCGCCTGTACGCCGACCCTCTCTACGAGCAGTGGTCGCGCTACGAGGTGACGCTGCGCAACCTCGACGCGGTCTTCGACCGGGAGAACCTCCACTTCGGGTTCTACGAGGAGCTCTTCGACGACGAGCAGGTGCGCCGGGTCTGCCGCGTGGTCGGCATCGACTACCAGGAGCCGGACTTCGGCAAGGTCGCGAACGTGTCGGCCGCCAAGGCGGTCGAGACCCTGCCCGACGACGTCGTCCGCACGGTGGCCACCCACTTCCGGGAGACCTACCTCGCCGTGGCCGAGCGGTTCCCGGAGACCGACCTCACCGCGATCTGGCCGAGCAGCCGCTTCGTCCTCTGAGCGGGCTCAGTCGGTCCGCTCCCACGGCGCCGCGACCGGCACGTAGCCCTCGAAGAACTCGCTGAGGATCTGCTGCAGCAGCTCGGGCTTCAGCGAGTGGTCGTGGTGGTCGCCGAGGCAGATGACGTCCTGCTCGCGCCACATCAGCCGGCGCAGGCGGCGCGGCAGGTCGCTGGCGCTGATGTCGACGTACGCGGTCTCGGCCGCACCGACGACCGCGGTGCCGGTCATCAGGCCGTAGTGCTGGGCGAGGGACGACAGCAGCGAGATGTCGGTGTCGTGGCGGAACGGAGACCGGGCTGTGCGGGCGACGGCTTCGGGGAAGCGCCGCTCGATCTCCTCGAGCACCGAGCGCCGGTGGGCGTACGGCGCGTGGGCGAGGCTGTTGGTGGAGACCGCGCCGAACGCCTCGCGCAGCAGGGCCCGGTTGTTCCACGCGGCCTTGAGCCAGGGCGCGGCGCCGGGCAGGTCGTCGAGGCCGAGGCTGTGGGTGGAGAAGAAGACCTTCGTCTGGCCGGCCGCCGTGAAGAACATCTGCGGGGTCAGCGGCCGCCCCAGGAGGAAGTCGTCGTTGAGGTAGACGAAGTGCTCGGCGAGGCCCGGGATCTTGTGGAGGCTGCTCTCGATGGCGTGCGAGTTGAACGTCGGGAGCGCGTCGGGCGGCAGGATCGCGGCGTGGTCGACGACGTTGACCTGCGGGTGGTCGACCAGCCAGCCCGGGACCTGGCCGGCCGTGACCACGTGGATCCTGCGCACCCAGGGCGCGAACAGGTTGATGCTGCGCAGCGAGTAGCGCAGCTCGTCGCGGTTGATGAAGCGGGCCTGACCGCTGGACTCGCGGGTCGTGGCGGTGCCGCTGAGGGTCGCGAGGCGCTGCTCGCGAGCGGCGTTCCAGGCCGCGTCGCCGCCGTCGACCCAGGTGTAGACGACGTCGACCGGGAAGGCGCAGTCGAGCACGGTCGGCTCGGCCATCAGCGGGAGCGTCCGGACCGGCACGCCCTCGATCTCGTAGGGGACGGTGGCGGTCTCGGGGGGCACGGTGTTCGTGTAGCGGTTGAGGCCGTGGGCGACGAGCTCGCCGTGCGGGCCCTGCTCCCAGAACTCCACGTCGACGCGGCAGCCCTGCGAGAGCAGGGTGGGCAGTCCCTGCCAGGTGGGCCAGGGCTCGAGGCTGACCCGGGAGCCGCGCTCGCCGGCCAGGACCGGTGCGAGGTCGGTGATGGCACCGCGGCGCTCCGGCCATCCGTGGCCGGTGGTGTCGACCAGGCTCAGCTCGGGGGGTGCGTCCGCGGCGCCGAGCTCCTCGAGGAACCGTGCGCGGGCGGGCATCGGCACGATGACCATCGGCGACGCCGCCTCGTGGGCGGGCTGGACGAACCACCGGTCGCTCACCCGGTCGGCGCAGGCGGTCGCCCAGCGCAGGGCGAGGGCCCGGACGGCCGCGGGGGTCAGGTCGGCGCGGGGCTCGACCTCCAGCACCGGGGGGTCCTCGCCGGCGGTCAGCTCGACCGCCCGCTGCAGGAGCCTGCTGCCCGGGCCGCTCGCCCGCCGGTCGATGGCGGCCTGGAAGATCGCGACCCAGCGCTCGGCGATCACGTCGGGGGCGAACGCCTGCGACGCCTCGAGCGCGCGGTCACCGAGGCGGTGGCGCAGCTCGTCGTCGGTCGCGAGGCGGAGCAGCGCGCTGGCCATGCCGGAGATCGAGTCCGGTCCGACGAGGAGCCCGTCGACCTCGTGGTGGATGAGCTCGCGGGCGCCGGACGGCGTGTCGAACGCCGCGACGGGCACCCCGGCGGCCATCGCCTCCTGGACCACGAGTGGCAGGCCCTCGCTCCTCGAGCTGAGCGCGGAGACGCTCGCGCGCGCCCACTCGCTGGGCATGTCCTTGCTCTGCCCGGGCAGCTCGACCCGGTCGTAGAGGCCCTGCTTGCGGATCCGGCGGATCAGATCGAGCCGGGTCGGGCCGGTGCCGAGGATCCGCAGCCGCCAGTCGGGGATCTCGTCGGCGATCTCGCCGAAGGCGTGGATCAGCTTGCCGAAGCCCTTCTCGGACACCAGCCGTCCGGCACTGACGATCACCTTCGTCTCCAGGGTCGACCGTGGCTTGTAGCCGTACGGCAGCGGGTTGGGGACGACGACGGTCGTGGGTGCCCGCCGGCCGAGGGCCGTGGTGAGCCAGTCGGCCATGCTCGGCGTCAGCAGCGCCACCACGTCGGCCCGGGGGCCGAAGCTGAGGAGCGGCTCGAGGCCGGACGTGCGGTCGGACGACGCCCGGTGCTCCTGGTGCACGACCACGGGCCGTTCGGGCAGCAGCTGGATCGCGGTCGCGAGGAGCCCGGGGGTCACGGAGACGACCACGTCGACGTCCAGCGACGGCAGCCGGCTCTGGAAGCCGGCATCGGTCAGGGCGGTGAACTGGGGGTCCCACCGGTCCGGGACCAGGATCGACGGGCTGGTGGCCAGCCGGGACGCGAGATCGTCGTCGACGATGCCGGGGGCCCGCGGTGCCTCCGGGTCGGAGAGGTCGACGAGGTACTCGACCTCGACGCCCGGGTCGATCGCGTAGTGCGGCACGGGCGAGCGTCGTACGGCGCTCACCACAGTGACCTGGTGGCCCGCGTCGACGAGGGCGTTGGCCTGGGTGACGACCGAGCGCTCGGTGCCGCCCAACCCGTCGATGCCGAAGACGAGGAACGCGATCCTCATGCGTCGTCCGCCGCCTCGAGGTCGACGCGCTGGAGCCGGAGGGCCCCACCCGGGGCGAACCGCAGCCGCGCGGTGACCCGGTCGCCGTCCTCGTCGGTGAACATCGGGAGCAGGACGTTGGTCGGGTCGGGGAGGTGGAGGTCGGTGTGCCACCGGAAGACCGGGACGAAGTCGTCGGGGGTGCCGAGCGCGACCCGGTAGCCACCGGACGCCGGGAGGTCGGCGTCGCCGAGGGTCCGCACGAAACCACGCTTGGTGGGCGTCGTCTCCAGGCGTGCGGCGACCTGTCCGTCGTTGTCCACGAACAGCAGGTCGGGCCGCTCGTGCCCGGGCACCTCGCACTCGAGGGTGACGGCGCCGTGGGCGGCCGAGACGCTCAGCAGTCGGGCCGCAGGCGGGACGGCGAGACGGCGTACCCGCAGGACCAGCCCGGGATCGGCGTCGAGGACGAACCGCCAGCGGCCGTCCGGGGTCGTGTCCGTGCGTGCCGGGCTCTCCGGGTGTCCTCCGGGCCCGAGCAGCCGCTGGGGGGACCCGCCGCCGCTGGGGAGGACGACGACCTCGAGCTCGGCACCGTCCGTCTCGGGGACGACCGTCGTCAGCAGCCAGCGCACCGAGCGGAAGCCGGGCTCGTGGTCGGCCTGGCCCGGCGGCAGGTCGTCGACCGGCTGCAGGATCTCCCCGGTGTCGGCGCGCCGCAGGGCGGGCTCGCCGACTCCGGCGTCGAGGGCGAGCCACAGTCGCTCGCCGTCGAGGACCCGCGCGTAGGCCGCCCTCGGCCCGTTCGCAGGGCCGCGTCCGAGGTCACGGGCAGCGCGGGCGACGGTGCGTGCGCGCCCCTCGAGACGTTGGGTGATCTTCACCGGATGAACCTTTCGCGGACGACCGCATGATGGTAGCCACGGCGGGTCTCGCAGCCGGGTACCCGGGTCAGAGACCGGTGATGCCCTCGTCCCCGTATCCCTCGGCCTGCTCGTCGAAGCTCTCGTGCTCGAGCAGGTGCAGGATCGGCACGCCGAGCCGGCGTCGCGCCTTGGAGGTCCAGTCGAGGTGGAAGAACTCCGACACCACGTGCGGGCGGGTCAGGATGATGGCCTCGCGGCCGTCGACCGCGGCGACCTTGGCGGCCAGCGCGTCGATCGGCGGGTCGGTGACGACCTCGCCCACCGCGGTCGCGCCGCTGCGCCGCAGCGCGTCGAGGGTGGCGGCGAGCTCGGAGCTCGAGCGCTCCTCGCAGTCCTTGCGGACGGCCTCGAGGTCGACCTCGCTCATCGGGGTCGTCGGCGACGACATCATGTCGCCGGCGGTCAGCGAGCCCATCGCGGACTCGATCCGGGCGGCGGCGTCCTCCAGCGGCAGCAGGACGTGGTAGGTCACCGGCACGTCGAGCCCCTCGTGCAGCGAGTGCACCTGGGCGGCGTCCACCGGGGTGAGCGCTTGTTCGACGAGGAGTACGACGTCGTAGTCCGTGGTGCTGTTCTCTGAGCTGTTCTCAGACATCAGTGGTGCCTTCCTGGTCGACGCCGAGGATCCTAGCGAGGTCGTAGGAGACCGGTTCCTCCAGTTGCTCGTAGCCGCACGACTCGGGGGAGCGATCGGGCCGCCAGCGCTTGAACTGGGCGGTGTGGCGGAAGCGCCGGCCCTCCATGTGGTCGTACTTCACCTCGAGCACCCGCTCCGGTCGCAGCGGGGTGAACGACAGGTCCTTGCCGGCGCTCCAGCGGCTCTGCGTGCCCGGCACGCGGTCGGGGTTGGCGGTCAGGAACTCCTGCCAGCGACCCCACGGGTGGTCGGCGATGTCGACGACCAGCGGCTGGAGCTCCTCGATCAGCTCGGCTCGGCGGGCCTCGGTGAAGCTCGCGCTCACCCCGACGTGCTGGAGCTCGCCGTCCGCGTAGAGGCCGAGCAGCAGGCTGCCGAGCAACGGTCGCTCGGGGGTGCTGGTCTTGTGCTCGCGGTAGCCCGCGACCACGACGTCGGCGGTCCGCTCGTGCTTGATCTTGAGCATCGTGCGGGCGTTCTCCTGGTAGGTCGCGCGCAGCGGCTTCGCCACCACGCCGTCGAGCCCGGCGCCCTCGAACTGCGTGAACCACTCCTCGGCCTGCGCCGGGTCGGTGGTGGTGCGGGTCAGGTAGCACGGGCCGCTCAGCTCGCCGAGCGCCTTCTCCAGCGCGGCGCGCCGCTCGGCGAACGGACGGTCGAGGTACGACTCGTCGCCCAGGGCGAGCAGGTCGAACGCGACGTACGACGCGGGCGTCTTCTCGCTGAGCATGTCGACGCGGGAGCCGGCCGGGTGGATCCGCTCCTGGAGCACCTCGAACTCGAGCTTCTCGCCGATGCTCACGAACAGCTCGCCGTCGAGCACGCACCGCTCGGGGAGCTGCTCGCGGATCGCGGCCACCACCTCGGGGAAGTAGCGGGTCAGCGGCTTGGTGTTGCGGCTGGTCAGCTCGATCTCGTCACCGTCGCGGAAGACCAGGCAGCGGAAGCCGTCCCACTTGGGCTCGAAGCTCAGCCCGCCGTGCTTCGCCGGGTCGGGGATGCCGGTCACCGACTTCGCGAGCATGGGCCGGATAGGAGGCATGACCGGCAGCTGCATGCTCATGACATTAGTCTTCGGGATCTGTCCCCGGTTGGTCTGCCGGGCTGGTGGGTGCCGTCTCGCCGGGCGGGCCCTGTCGTTGTCCGCCTGTCCCCGGTTGGTCTGCCGGGCTGGTGGGTGCCGCCGCGCCGGGCGGGCCCTGTCGTTGTCCGCCTGTCCCCGGTTGGTCTGCCGGGCTGGTGGGTGCCGCCGCGCCGGGCGGGCCCTATCGTTGTCCGCCTATCCCCGG
>NZ_BDJE01000054.1 GCF_002117935.1 Nocardioides sp. PD653-B2
CGTCCGCCGACCCGGTGACCGAGGTGATGATCTGGCCGACGGAGTCGATGGACCGGTTCAGGGCCCGCTCGAGCTCGCCGAGCTCGGCGGTGGAGCGCTCCGGAGCTCGTTGCGTCAGGTCACCGTCCGCGAACGCCTCGAGGACGTCGACGCTGCTGCGCAGCGGTCGCGTGATCGACCGGGCGATCACGAACGCCAGCGCCACGAGGGTGACCAGGCCGAGCACCGCGGCCAGGACGACCAGGGAGGTCACGCTGCTCCGGGTCTCGTCCGCCTCCTGCTGCTTGGCAGCGGCCGACGCCTCCATCGCGTCGACGGCGGCACCGAGGAGCTCGTCCATGGCGTCGTTCGCCTTCTGGACCTTGTCGGCCTTCGGCAGCATCGCCGCGCGGTCGGCGACCGCGGCGTCGACGAACTCGGCGATCCTCTCCTCGTACCTCGCCCACGCCGCGTCGAAGGTCTGCTCCTGCTCCGCAGTCACGCTGAGGTCGAGCGCGGCGAGCTGGTCCAACAGGTCGGCGATCTTCGCGGTGTCGTCGACGACGTCCTGCGGCATGGTCGAGTTGTCCGGGACGGTGAGCGCCTTGAGGCCGTCGACCTTGAGCTCGCTCGACCGGGTGTCGAGGGCGTGCATCAGCGAGCGCGCGTCCTCGTACGCGGCGAGCTCCGTGGCGTGGGCGTCCAGGGTGCGGATGCCGGAGAGGGCGACGCCGCCGACGACGACCACGGTGATAGCGCCGATTCCGGCGATCGCCGCGAGGCGACGACCAACGGTCCAGGTGACGGGTGACTTCATGGTGATTCTTTCGAGGTGGGGGGCGGTCAGGCCGCGACGGCCCGCTCGACGTCGAGGGCGAGCAGCAGCCGGTGCTCCAGCTTGTAGGCCCCGAGCAGGACCTTCCTCGACATGCCGGACAGGGTGTCCGGCGGCGGTTCGAACTGGTCGGCGTCGACGTCGACGACCGACCCGATGGTGTCCACGAGCAGGGCGACGGGCTCGCCGACAACCCGGATGACCACGAGCATCGGCTCCTGGTCGGCGTCGCGCGACGGCAGGTCGAGCTGGGCCCGCAGGTCGACGGCGCTGAGCACCTGGCCCCGCAGGTTGATCAGGCCCGCCAGGCCGCCCGGGGCCAGCGGGATCCGGGTCCGCGGCAGTCCCCGCAGCACCTCCTGCACGGCGTGGACGTCGACGCCGTACAGGTGTCCGGCCAAGGTGAAGGTGACCATCCGGGCGCTCACACCGCCTCCTGGAGCTGGTCGTGGAGCCCGGCCTCGGCCTCGGGGGCGGTGTAGAACTTCGGGTCGGCCGCGAGGATGGCCGCGCGGACGTCGAGGACCTCGACGATCCGGTCGCGGATCAGCGCCGAGCCGAGCAGGCCGTGGTCGTCGACGTCGCTGTGGACGTCGGCCTCCTCGTCGACGATGTCGATGATCTCGTCGACGACGATCGCGACGCTGCGCGAGCCGACGGAGTACACGACCACCACCAGGTCGTCACCGTCACGCTCGCTGGTCGCACCGAGGTGGCGGTCGAGGCGGAGCAGCGGCAGGATCGCACCGCGGTACTGCACGACCTCACGGCTGCCGACCAGCTCGATCGACGAGGCGGCGATGCTCTCGAGCCGGGCGACCGACGAGAGCGGGATCGCCACGCGACGACCGCCGCCGATCCCGGCGACCAGCATCCGGAGGTGCTCCCCCGTCGCCCGCTGCGTCTCCGCGGCGACGCTCGCGGCGCCCCGTTCGAGGGCCTCGGCCGTCAGCGCGCGGCGGGCGAGCGCCTGCACGTCGAGGATCAGCGCGACCCGGCCGTCGCCGAGGATCGTCGCGCCGGAGTAGGTGCCGAGCGCCTTGAGTCGAGCGCCCAGTGGCTTGACGACGATCTCCTCGGTGCTCAGGACCCGGTCGATGACCAGCCCGAAGCGCTTGCCCTCGGCCTGGAGGACGGCGATCAGCACGTGGCCGTCGGAGCGGTCGGACTCGACGCCGAGCACGTCGGCGAGCCGCACGAGCGGGAGCAGGGCACCGCGCAGGCGGTAGACCGACGCACCGTTGACGTCCTCGACGGCCGTGGCCGCACGGTCGGCGTCCAGCGCGACCAGCTCCAGCAGGCTCACCTGCGGGATGGCGTAGCGGTCGCCGGCGCACTCGACCGTCAGCGCCGGGACGATCGCCAGGGTGAGAGGGATCCGGAGCCGGCAGGTGGTGCCGCGACCGATCACGGACTCGACCTCGATGGTGCCGCCGATGCTCTCGATGTTGGTCTTCACGACGTCCATGCCGACGCCGCGACCGGACACGTTGGTCACGGCTGCCGCGGTCGAGAAGCCGGGCAGGAAGATCAGCTGGAGCACGTCGGTGGGGGCGAGCTGGGCGAGCTGGGCCGCCGTACGCAGGCCCTTGTCGATCGCCTTCGCGGCGATCCGGTCGGGGTCGATGCCCGCCCCGTCGTCACAGACCTCGACGACGACCTGGCCACCCTCGTGGTAGGCGCGCAGGGTGAGGACGCCCTCGGCGGGCTTGCCCGCGGCGACCCGGTCCTGCGGGCTCTCGAGCCCGTGGTCGACGGCGTTGCGGACGAGGTGGGTGAGCGGGTCCTTGACGGACTCCAGGAGTGAGCGGTCCAGCTCGGTCTCGCGGCCGACCATGGCGAGCGAGACCTGCTTGCCGCAGGTCGCGCCGAGGTCGCGGACGACGCGCGGGAGCTTCGACCAGAGGTGGTCGATCGGCTGCATGCGGGTCCTCATGACCCCCTCCTGCAGCTCGGTCGCGATCAGGTTCAGGCGCTGGGCGGAGCGCACCAGCTCGAGACCCTCCTGCTCGCCGGCCTGGCGCACGATCTGGTTGCGGGTGAGCACCAGCTCACCGACCAGGCGCATGAGGGTGTCGAGCAGCTCGACGTCGACGCGGATGGAGGAGTCGGCCACGTTGCGGCGGGCGACGATCTCCTCGCCCGGCTCGGCGGCCACGGCGGGCGGCTCGGGCTCGGCGGAGGGCTCGGGGTCGGGGGTCGTCGTACCGTCCAGGATCGAGGAGATCCGCTGCACGACGGCGGTGACGTCGACGCTCCCCTCGGTGCCCTGGGCCTCGATCGCCGCGAGCAGCTCGCGCACCGTGTCGACCATCGCGAGCAGGACGTCGGTGGTCTGCGGCGTCATCGACATCTTGCCGTCACGCAGCCTGGCCAGGAGGTTCTCGCCGACGTGCGTCACCGACTCCAGGTTGCCGAACGCGAGGAATCCGCTGGTGCCCTTGATCGTGTGGATGGTGCGGAAGATGCTGCCCAGCAGGTCGCGGGAGCCCGGCTCACGCTCGAGCGCGACCAGGTCGCGGTCGAGCTGGTCCAGGTTCTCGTGGCTCTCCACGAGGAACTCCTGGACGATCTCGTCGATCTCATCCACCGGCGGGCCTCTCGTCGTGTGTCGTACGAGAGGCTGATCGGCGGTGCGGGAGCAGACCTGAGACGGTCGCGAGAACGGTTACACGTGTGCGGAGGCCCAGAAGACCGCGACGCAGATGTTCGCGACGGTCAGGAGCAGCAGCAGCGTCCAGAGCCCGGTGGCGATCCGCTCCCGGCGGAGGTTGGCCATCACGAGCACGAGGATGACCAGTCCGATCACGCCCTTGACCGCGATCTTCGTGTTGTCGAGGTCTCCGTCGTCGGCCTGGATCACCCCGACGAGGAGCAGGCCGGCGAGGAACGCCGTACCGGCGCCGTCGCGCATCAGGGCGTTGACGGACTTCTGCGGCTCACGGGCCTGGACGAGCAGGCCGCCGAGCAGCGCGGCGAAGCCGAGGATGTGGATGACGAGCAGCAGGTGCCTCAGGATCTCCATGCCCGAAGCCTAGGCCCGGTGGTCACGCAGGCTGCCACAGCTCGACCCGGTTGCCCTCGGGATCGGTGACCCAGCCGAACCGGCCGACGCCCTCCATCTCCTGGGTCTCGTCCGCCACGTCCGCTCCCGCCGCGCGCAGCTGGGCGAGCATCGCGTCGAGGTCACGGACCCGGAAGTCGAGCATCGTCTGCTGGGCCGAGGCCCCGAAGTAGTCGGTCGCGGACTCGAACGTCGCGAACACCGTCGGCCCGTCTCCTTGACGCCACAGGCCGTGCTCGTCGACCTCCAGACCGAGGCAGTCGCGGTACCACGCGCTCAGCGCGTCCGGGTCCGCAGCCCGCAGGAAGTAGCCACCGATCCCCAGCACCCGTTCCATGCCGCAAGACTGCCACGACCCGGCCGGGCGTGCCTGTGGCCCCGTCGGCGGTGGCCGGCGGGGTCGGGTGCTCAGGTATGTCGTGGGTGGGTGAGGTCGTTGACGTACACGTGCCCCAACGGGCTGGTCCAGCGGAAGGTCCGTGCTGCGGTGCGCTGGTAGGTCCACCCACCGTGGGTCTTGAGGCGGTGGTGGTGACGGCACAACGGTGCGAGGTTGCAGGAGCAGGTGGGTCCACCCTGGTCGTAGCCGATGATGTGGTCGGCGTCGCAGTTGCGCGACGGTCTGCTGCAGCCCACGAACACGCAGGTGGGGTGGGTGAGGTTCACCTGCTCCCGCAGCAGTGGGGTGGGGTCG
>NZ_BDJE01000055.1 GCF_002117935.1 Nocardioides sp. PD653-B2
TCCCAAACCGCGCAATTGCGCTGTTCGGGACACCGACGGACGGGCGGGTCAGGTCAGGCCGGCCCGGCCCGTGTCCTTGAGCTCGCCCACGACCTGCTTCACGTCCTGGGCGCGGGCCCGGGTCGTGACCAGCAGTGCGTCCGGGGTGTCGACCACGACCACGTCGTCGAGCCCGATGACGGCGACGAGCCGCCCGGAGCCGGAGACGATCAGGCCGGTCGAGTCGATCGCGAGCACGGAGCCGGCCTCGCCGAGCACGCTCGGCCCCTCGGTGCCGGACGGCGAACCGAGCAGGGTCGCGAGCGAGTCGAAGTCACCGAGGTCCTCCCACCGGAACGACGACGGGACGCAGGCGACCTGGCCGGCGTCGGCCGCGGGCTCCGCGACCGCATGGTCGAGGGCGATCTTCGGCAGTGCGGGCCAGAGCTCGTCCATCCGGGACGGGTCGGCGGCGATCGCGCGCAGCGCGGCCGCGAACTCCGGATGCCACCGGCCGAGCAGGTCGAGGAGCACGGTCGGGCGGACGACGAACATGCCGGCGTTCCAGCGGTAGCGCCCGGTGGCGACGTACTCGGCCGCGGTGCGCACGGACGGCTTCTCGACGAACTCGCGGACGGCGGTCGCGCCGGCGTGACCGGGCAGCTCGTCGCCGAGATGGATGTAGCCGAACGCCGACGACGGGAACGCCGGCTCGATGCCCAGGGTCACCAGCCAGTCGTCGCGGGCGACGTCGACCGCGGCGCGCACGCAGTCCGCGAAGACGTCAGGGTCGGCGATCACGTGGTCGGCGGGGAAGGACCCCATCACCGCCTGGGGGTCCCGGCGCTCCAGGAGGGCCGCCGCGAGGCCGATCGCGGCCATCGAGTCCCGCGGGGACGGCTCGGCGAGGACGGCGTCGGGCTCGAGGCCGGGCAGCTGCTCGACGACGGCCGGCCGGTGCGCGGCACCGGTGACGACGACGAAGCGGTCGTCGGCCAGCGGCGCGAGCCGGTCGTGGGTCGACTGCAGCAGTGTGCGCCCGTCCCCCGTCAGGTCGTGGAGGAACTTCGGGGCCGACGAGCGCGACAGCGGCCAGAGCCGCGTGCCTGCTCCGCCGGCCGGGATCACGGCCCAGAAGTGGTCGATGGCGGACATGCTGGGAGCCTAGATGCATGAGCATCTTCGCCGACGTGTTGGCGCGCCAGCTGCGGGCCGACTCCGCCCGACCCCTGATCACCTTCTACGACGACGCGACCGGAGAGCGGGTCGAGCTGTCGGTGACGACGTACGCGAACTGGGTCGCGAAGGCGGCGTCCCTCCTGGTCGAGGAGCACGACCTCGAGCGCGGCCAGTCCCTGTGCGTCGACCTGCCGATCCACTGGCTGGGACCGGTGTTCCTGGGCGCCGCGTGGACCGCCGGGCTGATGGTCACCGGCCCCGACGACGGGGAGCCGGACGCCGTCGTGTGCGGGCGCGGGTCGCTGGGGCGGTGGGCGGCGCGCGCCGACGACCTCCCGGTGCTGGCCTGCTCGCTGCTGCCCCTGGGCGTGCGGTTCGCCGAGGCGCTGCCGCCCGGGGTCCACGATGTCGGCGTCGAGATCTGGGGCCAGCCGGACGCGTTCACGCCCTGGGACCCGCCGACCGCCGAGGATCCGGCGTACCCCGGCGTGACCCAGGGCGAGCTGTGGAGAACGGCCGCCGCCGGGAGTCTCCTCACCGACGGCGGCCGTCTTCTCTCGGTCGCGAACCCGGCTTCCCCACCAGGTATCGCCACCTTCACCGAGCCGCTCGCACGCGGCGGCTCGCTGGTTCTGGTCACCCACGCCGGACCGGAGCGCCTCGACGCGACGTACGTCGCCGAGCGCGCGACGGCCCGCTTCCCTTGATCGCAGGTCAACCAGCCAGGTCTGTCCGGCCGGACCTATCCGGCCAGGTCGTAGTCGCCCATCCCTTCCGCGAGGAACCTCCGGGTCTTGAAGCCGGACGCCGTGCCCTGGACCAGCCACAGGTCGCCCGTGGCCTTCTCCCGGAGGATCACGTCGGCGTGGCCGGTCAGGGTGACGTCGCTGACCCCGATCACCCAGTCGTACGGCGCCAGGTTCAGGCCGAGCGGCTTCGGGCTGGTCAGCCCACCCGGACCGTTGCCCGGGAAGAGGGTGAGCTTGTTGCCCTTGCGGAACAGCGAGTCCGGGGACCCGTCGCCGTCCCAGCGGCCGACCGCCACCTGGCGTCCGGCGTCGATCGGGCCGTGCGCCACGTAGCTCGCCTTCAGGCCGTTGGTCCCGTTGCCCGGGTAGATCCGGATCGCGGCGTCCTTCGGCTGCCCCATCAGGTCGGGGAAGCCGTCGCCGGTCATGTCGCCCACCGCGGCGAGCAGCTGGACACCCCCGAAGCCGACACCGATCTTCTTCGGCGGCGCGAAGTGTCCGGTGCCGTCGCCGAGGCGGACGTAGAGCGAGCCGTTGTTCTTGTTGCGGTTGATGATGTCGCCGAAGCCGTCGCGGTTCCAGTCGCCCGCGTTCAGCACCAGGTTGGCGTTGGACAGGTCGGCTCCGGTCGCGATCGGCCGGCCCGTCTCGGTGGTGCCCTTGTTGACGAAGGCCACCAGCCGCTGGCCGCTGCGGGCGACCAGGTCCGGCGTCCCGTCCCCGAGCAGCTGGGCGGCGCCGGCCATGGTGCCGACCCCGGTGACCCGGGTGATCGGGCCGAGGGGGTGACCGAACGTGCCGTCGCCGAGGGACGGGATGACGAAGCCGTTGCCGCTCGCCGAGTCCCGGGCGAAGAGGTCGTCACGACCGTCCCCGTCGAAGTCGCCGTACCCGCTGATCGACGAGTAGCGCTGCCAGGCGCCGGTCACCGCGACCCGGGCGCGGAAACCGGTGCTCTTGGCGCCGGGGTGCAGCCAGAGGGCACCGGCCTGGTCGCGGCCGAGCACGTCGGGGCGGCCGTCGCCGTTCACGTCGCCGGCGCCGACGAGCTGGGTGTAGTCGCCCCAGACGGGGCCGAGGTGCTTGACCTTGAAGGCTCCGGTGCCGCGGCCGAGGTAGGCGTCCAGGCGACCGGAGTCGGGCACCCGGGCCACCACGTCGTTCTTGCCGTCGCCGTTCAGGTCGCCGACGGGCGTCACCAGGTCGTGGCCCGCGAACGCCTTGGTCTGCTTGACCGCGTCCCCGAAGGTGCCGGTGCCGGTGCCGGGTCGCACCTGCGTCGTGCCGTCGCCGGAGCGCACGAGGAGGTCGGCGATCCCGTCGCCGGTCAGGTCGGGTGACGCCGCGACCGTCTGGTCGGAGGTCAGCCCGGAGAGGGCCGTGACCCCGCTGCCGAAGCTCGTCAGCCCGGCCGTCGGGATCACGAAGCCCTGGCCGTCACTGGCCCGACGCACGATCAGGTCGGGGTGCGGCGTCGAGGCGAGGTTGGACTCGAGCTCGCGGCCCGACCAGCCGCGCTGCGCCTCGGCGGCGAGGGTGCGGATCTCGGGGATCTTCGCGTAGAGGTACCTGCCCGGACACGCGGTCGACGCGGCGTCGCGGTGCCCGTTGATGGCCTCGAAGTACTTCGAGCCGACCCACTGCTTCGGCGAGGACGCGTCCACCCCGTGCAGCGAGAGCTTCCAGGCGAAGAGGGCGCCGTACGCCTGGATCATCGCCTGCGACGGCTGCTTGACGTCGTAGTTGCCGATCGCCGACATCGCGAACGAGTAGTCGTTGTAGTTCAGCGTGTGGGCGCCGACGACGGGTCGGTCGATCCCGCCGTACCGGCCCTCCCAGATCCGGCCGAACCGGTCGACGAGGAAGTTGTAGCCGATGTCGGACCAGCCGCGGGACTGGGTGTGGTAGGCGTAGATGCTGCGCAGGATGGCCGGCACCTCGGCACGCGTGTAGTCGTTGGCGTTGACCGTGTGGTGGACGAAGCCGGCGTGCACCTCGTAGTAGTGCAGCGAGCTCTTGTCGCGCATGCTCTCGTCGGCGCCCCACTGGGCGCGGGAGTAGATCTGCGGCTTGGGCGTGAAGGTCGCGGCACGGAGGTCGATCTGGTCCGAGCCGTCGGTGCCCTCGCCCTCGTCGGTGGCCAGGGTGTCGCCGGTCAGCGTGGTGGGCGTGCCGGTCGCGTCGCCCGGCGACCCGTCCATCGTGGTGGTGTCGAGGGCGGGCTTCTCGACCGCCGACCTCGTGGCCTTGCCCGGGTCGATGACGGCGAGCTTCATGTCCGGCGGGAGGGTGGTGCCCGACGTCGTGTCGGCCTGCACCTGCACCTGGTCGACGTCGCCGACGAGCAGTGCGTCGGTGCCGGGGCGGGCGTGCTTCGCCTCGTCGCTGACCGGGTCGGGGCCGTGGTCGTCGTGGTACTCGAGGTCCATCCACGCGGACCACTCGTCGCCGGTGCGGGTGCGCACCCGGAGGCTGATGTCGTCCTCGGGGACCGTCACGCCGTGCTGCCAGGTGACACCGACCGCGCCGTACCCGACGACGGCCTCGGGGATGCTGGTCACGGCGTCCGGAGCGGGCAGGGCGCCCACCTTGCCGCGCAGCGACGGGGTGTCGAGCACGGCGAGCTGCGTGCGGCCCCGGGCACCCGGGCCGGCGGTCAGCGAGTACTCCGTGACCGTCGGGTCCACGACCTCGGTCGGCACCTGGGACGGGCGGGCGCTGGCTCGGGTGTACGCCGAGAGGTCGCCCTCGATGGTGGCGCCGCCGAGCGCGCTGTCGCGCGGGGTCTCGCGGACGACGTCGAGGCTGACGACGCTGGCGGCGGGGGTCAGCGCAGCGAGCACGACACCGAGCGCCAGCAGCTGCTGACAGGCCGTGACGAAACGGATCTTGCTGGGGGGCATCGGGCTACTCCATGTGTGCGGGGAAGTTCACACGTGACGCAACTTTCACACGCGTCACAGGAGGTCCGGAAGGTTTCGTGAGTAACTACAGACGTGTAATTTCTACTCGACACGCCGATGAATTCGAGATTTGTCAAGAAACTTCAAGCTTGTAATTCGAGCTGGCCCCCGCCTGCAGCCAGGTCGAGGTCGCGACGGAGCAGTCGAGGCCACGGCACGACGACGCGGGCGACACCACGATCGGTCCCGCGCGGAAGGTCACCAGCCTTCGCAGGCTCAGGCTGGGGCAGCTCAGATGTCAGAGCCGAGCTCGTCGTCGGAGAGCTCGTCGTCGGACGTCGTGCCCTCGTCGTACTTCACGAACTTGATGCCCTCGTTGACGCCGCCGTCGAAGGCGAGCCGGCCCTTGTCCAAGACGATGACCCGGTCGCACATCTTGCGCACCGAGCCGGCCGCGTGGCTGACGTAGAAGAGGGTGCGCCCGCTGTCGCGCACCTCCTGCATCCGCTCCAGGCACTTCTGCTTGAAGGGCTTGTCCCCCACGGCGAGCACCTCGTCGGCGAGGAAGATGTCGGAGTCGACGTGGATCGCGACCGCGAAGCCGAGCCTGGCCTGCATGCCGGAGGAGTAGTGACCGACCGGCGAGTCGAGGAACCGGCCGATGTCGGCGAACTCCACGATCGCGTCGAACTTGCGGCGCGTCTCGGCGTCGGTCATCCCGAGCACGGCGGCGTTGAGGAAGACGTTCTCTCGGCCGGTGAGCTGGGGGTGGAAGCCGGCGCCCGTCGCGATCAGCCCGGCGATCCGGCCGCGGGTGAGGACGGACCCGGAGTCGGGTCGCATCACGCCGTTGATCAGCTTGAGCAGCGTGCTCTTGCCCGAGCCGTTGAGACCCATCAGGCCGATCGACTCACCCTGCTCGACCGTGAAGGACACCTCGCTGAGCGCGTTGAAGGTGTCGCTGATCTCGCGGCCCTTCACGGCAGCGACGGTCATCTGCTTCAGCGTGCGGTGGTAGCGCAGGGTGAAGGTCTTCGTCACGTCCTCGACGACGATCGAGGTGCTGGCGGGGTACGCCATCAGAGCCGCTCCGGGATCTTGTTCTCGAACCGCATGAAGATCAGCTGGGCGATCACCAGCAGCAGCGCCGAGACCCCCAGGGCGAGGAACGAGAAGGCGAACAGGTTGTCGGGGATGTTGACCGCCTGGATCGCGTCCGGGTTCTTGGTGGTCCCCACCCAGAACGCCTGCTGGACCAGCAGCACGGCATCGGCGATCGGGTTCAGGAGGTAGAACTGCGCGAACGAACCGAACCGGGAGTCGACCAGGCTGTAGGGGTAGATCATCGGCACGGAGAAGCGCACGAAGTTCGTCAGGATGGACACCACGCTGCTGGCGTCGCGCATGAAGACGTTGGCGACGCTGAACATGAGCGCGAGCGCCGTCCCGAGCAGCATGATGATCGCGACCGCCAGGACGAAGCCCGCCATGCCCAGGGGATCGGGCGTCCAGCCGCACAGCGCGCAGATGAACGTGAGGATCACGAGCTGCGGACCCATGTGGTAGAGCGAGACCAGCATCGACGCGACCGGGAACATCTCCCGGGGTACGGCCATCTTCTGGACCAGCGCCTTGTTCCGCACGATCGAGCGGGTGCCGGCATTGAAGGTCTCGACGAAGAACTGGACGACGATCAACCCGCAGAAGACGTGGATCGCGAGCATCTCGGTCCCGCGCCCGATGATCTTGCCCATCACGAACCAGTAGATGAACAGCTGGGAGAGCGGGTTGATGTAGGACCAGAAGAGCCCCAGCACCGACGCCTGGTAGCGGGCGCTGATCTCACGCTTGACCAGCAGCCGGAGGAGGTAGCGGCGCCGGAAGACGTTGAGCAGGCCCGACGACGGCGCCGGCGACTCCAGCGGCGCGTCGACGACGTGGCGCAGGCCCGCCTCAGTCACCGGACCTCGTCTCGTCACCCGTCCACGGCCGGAAGGTCTCGTCCCACGCCTCCGGCGAGGTGACCTCGCCCAGCTTGGCGCGGTACTCCGCGGCGAGCCGCGGCCACTCGCGCTTGAGGCGCTCGTGGATCTCGATCGTCTTGACCATCATCTCGCGGAACTTCTGGGGGTCGCGCTGGTAGAGCGCCGCCGAGGTGCCGTCCGCCATCGACACGACCGCCGAGTCGTAGGTGCCGAGCCGGTACCAGCTGGCGTCCATCGCACGGAGCTCGACCTCGGGGTACTCCCGGGACATCGGGCGCGCGGGCTTGAGCTGGCGCAGCGGCTGGAGGCCCGCGTTGATCAGCGTCGCGAGCCGGCCCGGGATCTCGGTGCCGTCCTTGCCCTTGCGCGGCGGCTTCTCGCGGCGCACCGGCGGGAACGCGTCGGGGTCGACCTCCAGCCGGGCGTCGGAGAACTGCTTGCGGGTCGCGTTGATCTCGCCGAGCCGCGTGGGCAGCATCTCGTGGAGGTGGTCGGGGCCAGCGAGCACGTCGAGCAGCGCCTGGTGCCGGATCTCGACGGTCGAGTACTGCATCGAGACGAGGTGCGAGATCTGGTGGTTGCGGCTCTCGCGGACCATCCGGCCGCCCTTGGGGTACGGCGAGTGCAGCAGCGCCGCGATGAAGCGGTTGCGCTGGTGGAAGTAGGCCTGCCAGTCGAGCCCGTCGTTCTTGTCGGTCCACGGCACGTGCCAGACCGCCGCACCGGGGAACGTCACCGTCGGGTAGCCCGCCGCCTTGGCTCGCAGGCCGTACTCGGAGTCGTCCCACTTGATGAAGAGGGGCAGCGACAGGCCGATGTCCTCGAGCACCTGGCGGGGGATGAGACACATGAACCAGCCGTTGAAGTCCACGTCGATGCGCTTGTGGAGCCAGCGGCTCGAGCGCAGGTTGCGCCCGGCGAGGTCCCAGTCGCTGTAGGTGTCGAACGGCGACTGCCACCAGAAGCGCCACGGCTGCACGATCTCGCCGAAGCTGTGCAGGCGTGAGCGCGCGTAGATGTTGAACATGTGGCCGCCGACGATCGTGGGTCGGCGGGCCAGGTCGGCGAAGGTGACGGCGCGGATGATGCCCTCGGGCTCGCAGACGACGTCGTCGTCCATCATCATCGCGTACGTCGCGGTGCCCTTGCGGACCGACTCGAGCTGGCCGCGGGCGTAGCCGCCCGAGCCGCCGAGGTTGCCCTGCTCGATCACCCGGAGCGTGTCGCCGAGGGCGCCCTGCGCCTTCGCGAAGTCGGGCGAGTCCACGACCTTCTGGGTGCCCTGCTCCATCACGAAGACCGTGTCGAGGAAGGGCCGCAGCTCGGCGTCGTCGCCGATCTGGCCGAGCAGCTTGGCGCAGAAGTCGGGGCGGTTCATGGTGGTGATCGCGATGTCGACGGTGCCGTGCTGGGCACGATCGTCGGGGACCTCGGCGGTCCACTCGGCCGACTCGACCACGACGTCCTCGTCGCCGGCGATCACGTCGTACCAGTACCAGCCGCCGTCGACGAACGGCTTCAACGACAGGTCGAAGGTGAAGGTGCTCGAGCCGTCGGTGGTCGTGTCGGCGGAGCCCACGCGCTGCGAGTGGCCCTTGGCCATCGACTTGTAGACGATGACGGTGGCGCCGAGGCCGCGGACCTTGACGGTGAGCGTCACGTCGGTGACGACGGTCCAGCGCCGCCAGTAGCTCGCCGGGAACGCGTTGAAGTAGGTGCCGAAGGAGAGCTTGTCGCCCGACGTCACCCGCAGCGAGGTGCGCGACAGGATCTGGTCGGGGTGGATCGAGTCGCCGGTCGCGGTCGACTGCCGGATCGCGGCGTTGTTGAGGTCCTTCGCCGCCCGGCTGCCGCCGACCTCGTACTTGTCGGCGTCGAGCTTGGCGTCCTCGGGGTCGACGTACAGGGCGAGCACGTCGAAGTCACGGTCCAGCGGCAGGATCTGGCGCTGGAGCAGCCTGGTGGAAGTCATTCGTCGACCCCTCCACTCGTCAGGGCCGCGCCTTCGGCGAAGTGCGGCCGGAGCTTGTTCTCGAACATGGAGAGGGCCGACCCGATGGCCATGTGCATGTCGAGGTACTTGTAGGTGCCGAGCCGTCCGCCGAAGAGCACCTTGGGCTCCTTCTTCGCGAGCTCTCGGTACTTGAGCAGCTTGGACCGGTCGTCCGCGGTGTTGATCGGGTAGTAGGGCTCGTCGCCCTCCTCCGCGAAGCGGGAGTACTCGTGCACGACGATCGTCTTGCCGGGCAGGTAGGTGCGCTCCGGGTGGAGGTGCTTGAACTCCAGCGTACGGGTGTAGGGCAGGTCCTCGTCGTTCGCGTTGACGACGCCGGTGCCCTGGTAGTCGTCGACGTCGAGGGTCTCGCGCTCGAGGTCGATGGTGCGCCAGGACAGCCGGCCCTCGGAGTTGCCGAAGTACTCGTCGACCGGGCCGGTGTAGACGATCGGGACCTTGCCCTTGAACTCGTCGGCCACGTCGAAGAAGTCGGTGTCGAGGCGGACCTCGATGTTGGGGTGGTCGGCCATCCGCTCCAGCCACGCGGTGTAGCCGTCGGTCGGCAGCCCCTCGTAGGTGTCGTTGAAGTAGCGGTTGTCGAAGGTGTAGCGGACCGGGAGCCGCGTGATGATGTCCGCGCTCAGCTCGGTCGGGTCGGTCTGCCACTGCTTGGCGGTGTAGCCCTTGACGAACGCCTCGTAGAGCGGGCGCCCGATCAGGCTGATCGCCTTCTCCTCGAGGTTCGTGGCGTCCTCGGTCGCGATCTCGCTGGCCTGCTCGGCGATCAGCGCCCGCGCCTCGTCGGGGGTGTGACCCTTCCCGAAGAACTGGTTGATCAGCCCCAGGTTCATCGGGAACGAGTAGACCTGGCCCTGGTAGCGAGCGAAGACCCGGTGCTGGTAGTTCGTGAACGTCGTGAAGCGGGTGACGTAGTCCCACACCTTCTTGTTGGAGGTGTGGAAGAGGTGGGTGCCGTAGACGTGCACCTCGATGCCCGTCTCGGCGTCGAACTCGCTGTAGGCGTTGCCACCGAGGTGGGAGCGCCGTTCGAGGACGAGCACCCGCAGGCCCAGCTCGGTCGCGCAGCGTTCGGCGATGGTGAGGCCGAAGAAGCCGGAGCCGACGACGACCAGATCGGGGCCGGGAGCAGAGGTGGACACGATCGGTCAGTCTACGGATCGGGCCGGGACGGCCCGCATTCCCCGCGCGTCGCGCATGGCTCGGATCACATTGCGGGCCTCGGCCCGCCCGCCGCGGACCGGGCTGAGCAGGACGACCACCGCGGTGACCAGCCACGGCTTGAGCCGCACCAGCGCGTTCTCGCCGTACCGGAGATGCACGACGAAGAGGTTGCGGTACATGTAGTACCCCTTCCAGCCGCTCAGGTCGTGCTGCTGGTCGAAGTCGAGCTGGCGGACCAGGACGGCGTCGCGGACCGCCCAGATGCGGAACCCGGCCCGCCGGGCGCGCAGCGCGTAGTCGACGTCGTCGTAGAAGATGAAGAACGACGGGTCGGGCAGCCCGATCGCGTCGACGACCTCCCGGTGCACCATGAAGCCCTCGAAGGCCACGTTGTGGAGCTCGACCCGCTCCGGCATCCGGTGCCGGGCGCGGTACTCCGTCTCGACCATGGCGGTCTTGGGCCGGATCGCGAGGGGGTTGGCGAGGTCGAAGCGGATCGCGGCCTTCTCGACGAGGTCGCCGGCGCTGTCCTCGCGGACCGCCATCAGGCACGCCTCGTCCTGGGCCATCAGCACGCTCAGGCAGTCGGGCGCGGGCACCACGTCGTCGTCCATCAGCCAGATCCGGTCGAAGCCCTGCTGGTGGGCCGTCTGGACGCCGAGGTGGAAGCCGCCCGCGCCGCCGAGGTTGTCCTCGGGCCGGACCACCTGCAGCCCCGGGTTGGTCGCCGCGGCCAGGACGTCGGGCGTGTGGTCGGTGCTGGCGTTGTCGACGACGATGACCGCGTCGGGCAGCCGGTCGAGCGCGGCCAGTCCGGTCAGCATGTGCGCGAGCAGGCCGGCGCGGTTGTAGGTCACCACGACGATCGCGACGGTCTCGCTCACAGGTACCTCTGGTGTCCGGTGAAGTCGTTGCGGAGCCCGGCGTACATCCCCCGGGCGCTGAGCCGCAGCCGGGCCGGGTTGGGTCGCGTGAAGGTGTAGAACCACACCGTCTTCACGACGAAGGCCAGGGCGTGGAGCGGTCCGGCGTACGTCCGCAGGTTGACCAGGTTGTTGCGCGCCATGCAGTAGTGCTTCAGGTCGCTCGGGGTGTGGTTGTACGTCGTGCGCCCGAACATCATCGGCGACCCGAGGTCGCCCACCGACGGGTGTCGCACCTGCGCCTCGACGACCGTCGCGATCCGGGCGCCGGCGGCCTCGGCCCGCAGGCGGTACTCGTGGTCGTCACCCCAGATGAAGTACTCCGCGCGGGGCAGCCCGATCCGCTCGACCAGCTCGCGGGTCACCAGCACGCCGTTGAACGGGATGACGATGCCCTCGATCCGGCCGCCGGTCGCGGCGCGCTCGACGTCGGCGAGCCGGTGCACGACGCGGGTGCCGCCGGGCAGCCGGATCGGGAAGACCAGCCGTCCCGGGTCCGCCTCGTCCACGACCAGCGGACCCCAGAAGTCCAGGTCCCGCTCCTCGAGCAGGCGCGCCAGGCACGCGACATCCGGCAGGCCGTCGTCGTCCATCAGCCAGGCGAGGTCGGCGCCGCGCTCCATCGCCCAGGCCACCCCGTCGTGGAAGCCGCCGGCGCCGCCCCCGTTCTCGGCCAGCGTCCGGCCCAGGACGGGCGTGGTCGGACGGTCGTCGCCGGTCTCCCGGTCGTCGAGCCCGGCCAGCCACTCCCCCGTGCCGTCGGTCGACGCGTTGTCGATCACCAGGATCTCGGTCAGCTCGGGCACCTCGTCGAGCCGCGCCAGCAGGGTCTGCAGGAGCTCGAGACGGTTGAAGGTGACCACGACGGCAGCGATGCTCGGCGTCCGTCCCTCCTCGATCACGGCCCACACCCTACGGTGGGGGCCGCGGCTGGGACAGGAGCGCCTCAGTCTCGCTGGCTCGCCGCGAGAGCGAGGTCGCGCTCCGCCGAGCGCAGGTGCGTCAGCGCCGCGGTGCGCGCGCCCTCGGGGTCGCGCTGCACGATCGCATCCAGGATCTGCTGGTGCCCTTCGCAGGCCCGCTCCATCCGCCCGGGGATCGAGATCACCTTCGCGGAGTAGATGGCGTGATGCGGGCCGACCTGCTCGTGCAGGCCGCGCAGAAGGCGGTTCTTGGAGGCCTGCACCACCCGGTTGTGGAAGTCGAAGTCGAGGGCGACGAACGCGGCGGTGTCGATGCCCGGCGCCATCGAGTGCTCGAGGATGGCGCGGATCTCGTGGATGTCCGCCTCGGTCCGGCGGGTCGCCGCCAGGGCGGACGCGTCCGGTTCGAGGGCGTACCTGACCTCGAAGAGCTCCAGCGCGGTGACGTCGCCGGCCGTCAGCATGAGCAGGTGGTCAGCCGGGCTGGGCGGCGGGTAGACGGCGAACGTCCCGACACCCTGGCTCTTCGTGACGATCCCCAGGGTCTCGAGCTTGCTCACCGCCTCGCGCATGGTGCCGCGACCGACGCCGAACTGGTCGGCGAGCTCACGCTCGGCGGGAAGCCGGCCACTGCTCTCGAAGTGCCCCTGACGGATCAGCTCCTCGAGCTGGGCGGCCACCGCGTCGGCCAGCTTGAGCTGCTTGACAGGCTTGATCCCGGACCGGGGAGCGTTAGCCACGCCTGCCCCTGGAGCCGACTCCGGCGACCCGAGACACCGCCGACGAAACTTCCACGAGTACCTCCTGGACCGTGCGGGACCCGGCACGGGACCAGCGTGGTCAGTCTATCGAGGCGTCAGCGTTGCACACGAGCGGAGGCACCCTTCGCGAGCTTGTCGACCTCGGTCGCCGTGGCCATCGAGGTGTCGCCCGGCGTCGTCATGGCGAGAGCGCCGTGGGCCGCCCCGAGCTGCACTGCCCGGTCCAGTGGCGCACCCTCGAGGAGACCGTGGATCAGCCCGGAGGCGAAGCTGTCCCCGCCCCCCACCCGGTCGAAGATCTCCATCGCGTCCCACCGTCGAGAGCCCACCAACCCGGTCTCCTTCGACCACGCGATGGCCGACCAGTCGTTGCGGCTCGCCGACGCGACCCCCCGCAGTGTCGTGGCGATGACCTGCAGGTTCGGGAACGCCGCCACGACGTCCTCGATCATGGCGAGGAAGGCGCCGTGGTCGAGGTTCGTGAAGTCCGCGTCGAGTCCACGGACCTCGAAGCCGAGCGACTCGACGAAGTCCTCCTCGTTCCCGATCATCACGTCGACGAGGGGTGCCAGCCGGCGGTTCACCTGCTGGGCAGTGGTCCTGCCGCCGATCCCCTGCCACAGGCTCGGGCGGAAGTTCAGGTCGTAGGAGACGAGGGTCCCGTGTCGTCGTGCCGCGCTCATGGCCTCTTCGGCGACGTCGGGCGTGCTCGCGGAGAGCGCCGCGAAGATCCCGCCCGTGTGCAGCCATCGGGCCCCCAGCTCTCCGAAGACATGGTCCCAGTCGACGTCACCGCGGGCGAGCTGACCGACCGCCGTGTGCCCGCGGTCGGAGACCCCCAACGCACCCCGCACGCCGAAGCCGCGCTCGGTGAAGTTGAGTCCGTTGCGGGCCTGACGCCCGACCCCGTCGTACTCCACCCAGCGGAGCAGGCTGGTGTCCACCCCGCCCTGGCTGATCAGGTCCGCGACGAGGCGGCCCACCTCGTTGTCCGCCAGGGCGGTGACGATGCCCGAGCGGTGCCCGAAGACCTTGTGCAGGCCGCGGACGACGTTGTACTCGCCACCGCCCTCCCACACGTCGAAGTGCCTGGCCGTCCTGATCCGCCGGTCCCCCGGGTCCAGCCGGAGCATCACCTCACCGAGTCCCAGGGCGTCGAAACGGCAGGCGGCCGCCGCCCGGAGCTCCAGGCCGGTCACCGAGGACCTCCGTCCACGACGCCGACCTGGCTCGCGCGTACGGCGCGCGTGGCCCGGGGGGCGATCAGTCCCCCGGGCAGGACCCGCTGCGGAGCGATGCCGGCCAGGCACAGCCTGGATGCGGCCATCACGCGGGTCCGTCGGCGGCGATCCCGAACCGCTCGGCAGCCCGGTCGGCGATGGTGACCCCGATCCCCACCGCGTCGGTGGCCCAGAGCCAGCCGTTCTCCACGACCGGAGGGTTCTCCAGGAAGCCCTCCCAGCCGAGGCCGCCGTAGGCGTCGACCTCGATGAGGGGCGCGTTCTCGCAGCTGAGGATGACCTGCAGACCGGCCGCCAGGCCGATGCCGGTCCCCGACGAGCAGCCGATGTGCGGCACGCACTGGAGGTTCCACGCGCTCGCCATGTCGGCGACCCGCTTGAGCTCGGAGATCCCGCCCACGCTGGCGGCATCCGGCTGGATGACGTCGAACGGCAGCTCACCCATCAGGTCGACGTACTCGTAGCGGGTCAGCAGCGACTCGCCGCCCGCCAGGGGGATGTCCACCCGGTCCGCCAGCCAGGCGTGCCCCGCGACGTACTGGGACAGCGACCGGGACATGATCGGCTCCTCGAGCCAGGACACCTGGAGCGGCTGCAGCTCCTTCGCGAGGGCGAGGGCGCCGCGCCGGTCGTAGGCCATGTTGGCGTCGACCATCAGGTCGACGCCGGCGCCCACGGCGTCGCGTACCGAGCCGACCACGTGCACCGCGGCGTCGAGATCACCGTCGACTCGCAGCTTGATGGCGGTGTAGCCGTCGCGCGCCGCCGCGGCGGCTTCGGCGACCGCCTTGGCGGGGGCCTTCAGGGAGGGCGCGAAGTAGGCGCGCACGGACGGCTTGTAGGTGCCGAGCAGCCGGTGCACGGGCTGACCGGTGATCTTGCCGAGCAGGTCCCACAACGCCATGTCGATGCCGCTGAGGGCGTAGGTCTCGATTCCACGCCGCCCCCACATGTGGGTGGCCCGCATCATGTCGTGCCACAGCGAGGACACGTCCCGGGGGTCGCGGCCGACGATCATCGGCCCCAGCTGCTGGTTGACGATCGGGCCGACGGTGGAGAAGTACTCGGCCGAGAACCCGGCCTCGCCGATGCCGACGAGCCCGTCGCTGGTGACGACCTCGACGACGATCCCGCCCTTGGTGCTGACCGACATGGCGCCCCATCGGAGGTCCTCGGCCAGGGGCAGCCCCACCGGGTAGGCCTTCACAGTTTCGATCTTCATCTGGTCCACCGTTCGACGTGCTGGATCTGGTGCGGATGGGGGCGTGTGGTGAGGATCGTGGTCCAGCCGCCCCCGGCAACCGGACCCCCGATCAGGTGGGCAGGTCCCACGTCGTCTGCGCCTTGAGCTGCGGGATCAGGTCGGCCCAGGAGTAGTCCTGGACGAAGAGCGAGTCGGTCGAGTACGTCCCGTCCATCGTGTCCTTGAGCTTCTCGGGGCCCTCGAAACCGATCACCCTCCAGCCGATGCGTTCCTTGTTGCCGCCGTAGACCGGGTCGGCGTAGAACCCCTGCTTCACGTGCAGGCACAGGGCGTCGAAGAACCCGAGCCCGTCGTCGGTCAGGAACTGGGTGAACGTGCTGGCCGGCTCGGTGGTGCCCAGCGTGACGGGGCCCGGCTTGGGTGCCCCCCAGAGCAGCTCCATGGCCCGGTCCTGTCGGTCCTCGTCGAGGCTCACGAACGGCTCGCCCCACTCGGAGCGGCACATCGCGTCGAGCTGGACGAGCCCGTCGCGGTAGGTGCGCTGCATGTCGGCGATCCGCGAGCGCCAGGCGGTGGCGTAGTGCCCGTCGATGCGCAGGAACCCGCTTCCGTCGGCAGCCGCGAAGATGTAGTTGATGCCCGACAGGTAGCGGTCGATGAACACCACGACCCGCGCCTCCCGGGCACCGGGGTCGTGGTCCGTGGGGATGATGCGCGCCGAGAGGGCCTCGACGGTGTCCCACTCGTGGGGGCTGAAGAACAACCGGTCCGAGGAGTCCGGGTCGACCGGCTCCAGGAACGTCGGCCAGTCTGCCTTGGAGCTCATGGGCTTCTCCGTTCCCCGCCGTCAGGCTCGGGCGGCAGCGAGCCGCTCGACCCGGCCGGGCAGGTAGTTGTCGACGATGTACTCACAGCTGCGCCAGGCGTTCGCCATCATGGCCAGCGTCGGGTTGACGCCCAGGGACGTCGGGAAGGCCGACCCGTCGACGACGAACACGTTGTCGATGTCGTGGGTCTGGCACCACTCGTTGAGGACCGATGTCTGCGGGTCGAAGCCCATCCGTGCCGTGCCGTGCTGATGGCAGGTGTTGCCGGTGACCTGGTCCAGGTAGACGGGGATCGTCTTGCGGGCGCCCGCGACCTCGAGGATCTCGATGTTCTTGTCGACCTGCCACCTGCCCATGGCCCGGTCGTTCTCGTGGGCCCGGTGCGTGATCCGGGCGACGGGCAGCCCCATGAAGTCCTTGTGGGTGGGGTCGAGGTCGACCCGGTTCCGCTCCTGGGGCATGTCGTGGAGGATCAACCCGATCTTCATGGCGTAGTTGAAGAACGTGCGGTCGGCGTCCTTGAAGGCCTGGCCCCACGCCGGTCGTCCCGGGAAGACCATGTTGATCGGGTGGCAGGTCTGGGACGACGACACGATGCAGCCGCCCATGTGCCCGCGGCTCTCGTCGGTCTCGTAGAAGTCCATCGTGCCGCCGCTGATGTAGTTGCCGGTCCAGCCGTACAGCGGGTCGTCGATCTCGTTGTCGAAGAAGCCGATCGCGAAGAGGTACTCGTGGAAGGTGGCGTTCTTCCCCACGAGGCCCGAGGAGTTGGCGAGGCCGTCGGGGAACAGCGCGGACTGCGACAGCAGCATCAGACGCGCCGTCTCGATGGCGCCCATCGACAAGACCACGACCCTGGCGTCCTGCTCGACCTCAGCCCCTGTCTGGTCGACGTACACCACCCCGGTGGCCCGGCCGTCCTTGCCGACCTTGACCTCGCGGACGAAGCAGTCCGACCTGAGCTCGAAGTTGCCGGTCGCCAGGGCCTCCGGGATGAACGTGGTGGCCGTGTTCGACCGCGCCCCGCTCGGGTCGCCGTACTGGTTCCAGAAGCTGGTCCGGTTGAACGGCCGGCGACCCTTGTGCTCGTTCGTCACCATCGCGTGCGGGATGGGGAAGGCGTTGATGCCCATCTCGTTGGCGGCGGAGTAGAACTTCCGGCCCCACCGCGTCGGCGGCAACGGCTGGCTGGGGAACGGCCGGCTGCGGAAGCCCTCGCCGCGGTCCGCGCCGGCGATCCCCGAGACCCCGAACTCCCACTCGATCTTCGTCAGGTAGGGCTCGAGGTGCTCGTACTGGAAGGGCCAGTCCGCCAGGCTCATACCGTCGACGTCGCCATGCAGACTGCGCTGAAGGAAGTCCGACGGTCTCGGACGCGGGACCCAGCCGGCCCAGTGGTTGGTGCCCCCGCCGACCAGCTGCGGGGTCATCGAGAACGGGTACGGCTGGGCGACCTCGTCGTCGTCGACGCGCCGGGTGCGCGGCGTGAGCTTGGCATCCGGCCACATGTAGCTGCGGTTCACGAACTTCAGCTCGTCGCCCGAGAAGTGCTCGTCGTGGCGCAGGTAGGGCCCGCGCTCGAGCCCGACGACGCGGAGGCCCGCTTCGCTCAGCACCTTGGCGGCGGTGCCGCCGCTGGCACCCAGGCCGACGATGACCACGTCGACGGCGTCCGGCTTCTTCTGTACGGCCATGGTTCTCACCCCTGCCTGGTCAGCGTTCGAAGTAGGCGACGATCGCCTTGAGGAAGTCGGGCAGGTCGGGAGGCGTCCGGGCCGTGATGACGTGCCCGTCGACCACGGCCGGCTCGTCGGAGACCCAGGTCGCGCCCGCGTTGACCAGGTCGTCCTCGATGGGGGCGTACCCGGTCACCCGACGGCCCGCGACCGCGTTGGCCGAGGCCAGGATCCAGCCGCCGTGACAGATGGCGGCCGTCATCTTGCCCTGGGCCGAGATGTCGCGCACCAGGTCGATCATCGGGCGGTGCAGCCGCATGTTGTCCGGTGCGAAGCCTCCCGGGACGACCACTCCGTCGAAGTCGTCGGCGGACACCTCTCCCGGGGAGGCGTCGGCCTCCATCGGGTAGTGCTCCTTGCTCTCGAACGTCTTCTTGTCACCGTTGCCGACCACCGTCACCACCGCCCCGGCCTCGATCAGCCGCAGGTAGGGGTACCAGCCCTCGAGGATCTGGTAGTCGTCCTCGATCATGAGGGCGATGCGCTTGCCTTGAATGCTCACGTCAAACTCCAACTCGTCGTGTGGTGGGGGCCCTACGGCCGGGACGGGATGCCGGTCGGCTACTTGAGCTTCTCGAGGAGCTCGGTGCTCAGGAGCACGTCGCCGTAGTTCATCTGGATGTTGCGCAGCGCCTCCCAGTGCTGGCCGTAGCCCAGCGGCTGCTCCTCGTTGGGCGCGGGGACGGCGGTCGTGGTGTCGGCGACGCAGACGATCTTGTAGTTCTTGTTCCAGCCGTCGAGGGCCGTGGCGTGCATGCAGTTGGCCGAGGTGACGCCGACGATGATCAGCGTGTCGCGGTCGTCCTCGCGCAGGTACTCCTCGAGGGGGGTGTTGTAGAAGCTGCTGAACCGGTGCTTGTACATCACCGGCTCACCGTCGAGCGGCTTCATGTCCGGGTGCAGCTGGTCGTCACCGGTCGGGTTCCCCCAGCTGGCCGGCGACTCGGGCGCACCGCAGTCGAGCCCGGGCCACTTGTCCTTGGCCAGGCCCGCGTCGCGCCCGTCGGGGCGCAGGCCCCAGAGGGACCACACGACGGGGATCTCCTTGTCGCGGCAGGCCTCGAGGACGCGCTTGATCGGCTCCAGCGTGTCCTTGCCCTCGGGCGCGCCGCCCACCGACTTGACGTACGCGGCGCCGGTCTCGTTGACGATGAGGTTCTGGACGTCCAGCACCAGGAGCATCGTGCGCGCGGGGTCGATCTCCGGGGCGACCCAGGCGCCTCGCGGCAGTACGTCGTCGATGTGGTCGTAGGTGAAGTCGAGCGATGACATGGCGGTTCCTATCGGTTGTGGGGTGAATCGGTGGGATGTGAATCTGACTCTTCGACGGCGCTCACCAGGTCCTCCTCCGCAGCGAGGAGGTGTTCGAGCGCCTGTCGACGCGCCTCGGAGGCGTCTCCGTGGGTGACGGCCGCCAGGATGCGGAGGTGTCCCTCGTGGGCTCGGGATCGCCGATCGGGGAGGGAGATGACCTTGCCGGAGTAGATGGCGTGGTGCGGGGCGAGCTGCTGGTACATCTGGGCGACGAGGCTGTTCTTCGCGGACTGGGCCACGAGGCGGTGGAACTCGAAGTCGAGCCGCACGAACTCCGCGTTGTCCACGTCCGGGCTCATCGAGTGGTCCAGGAGGACCTTGAGCGCCTTGAGGTCGCCCACGGTCCTGCGCTGGGCGCTGAGACCCGCGGCCAGGGTGTCGATGGTGTAGCGCACCTCGAACAGCTCGAGCGCGGACACCTCACCGGCGCTCAGCAGCCCCATCCGCGGGATGGCGCCGCTGACGGCGAAGGTGCCGACACCGTGGGTCTTGGTGATGATGCCCAGGGCCTCGAGCTTGCGGATGGCCTCGCGCATGCTGCCGCGTCCGACCGCGAACCGCTCGGCCAGCTCCCGCTCCGAGGGCAGCCGCCCCTCCTCACCGAAGTGGTCGGAGTTGATGAGCGCCTCGAGCTGAGCAGCGACGGCGTCGGACAGACGCAGCTGCTTCACGGGGACGATCCCGACGGGTTCCTGGGCCGTCACGGTGCTCACCTCCTCGGCGTGGTTGACGGTTCGTGCTGACGGTGGATGCTGGGCGCGGCCGGACAACACCCGCGCAGTCGCGGACGCCGGCCTCCGCAGACGCTCAGGCGCCGTACTTCTTGGGCACGTCGAGCGCCCACTTGGTGTACTCGCGGTGCCAGTCGACGTTGGACTTGTCGACGACCTGGGTCGGGTTGTTGATCAGCTGGGTGACGGTCTCGCCGAGCACCGCGGTCGCGAAGATGGCCTCGATGAGGTTCTGGCCCTGGTCGACACCTCCGATGTCGACGGTGGCGCTCAGCTTCCCGGCGCTGATCTGGTCGTAGCCGGACACCAGACCGTCCGCACCGATGGTGAGGATGCCGTCCGAGCCGTCCCAGTGCTTCAGACCGGCCTGGTCGATGGCCTGCGAGGCGCCCAGGGCCATCTCCTCGTTCTCGCCGTAGATGGCGTTCACGTCACTGTTCTTGGTCAACAGGTCCTGCGCCGCCGCGAAGCCCTTGTCCCGGACGTAGCCACCGTCCGCCTCCCCCACCACCTTGATGCCGGGGTTCTCGGCGAGCGCCTTGTCGAAGCCGATCTTGCGGCCGCGGGTCCAGTCCGAGCCGGACGGACCCCAGATCTGCAGGATGTTGCCGCTGCCCCCCAGCTTCTCGGCGATGTAGGTCCCGGCGAGGTATCCCGACTGCCACCTGTTGTCGTAGCCGACGTTGGTGACCGTCCGCAGCTCCTCCTCCGGGTAGAGCTCCGCCGGCTGGTTGAACTGGTAGATCTTCACGCCCTTGGCGGAGGCGTCCTGGTAGAGGCTCTGGACCGTCGCGAAGTTCGCGCCCGTGCAGACCGCGATCGCGTCGAACTCCCGCGACACCCAGGACTGGACGATGCCGAGGGTGCCCTGGACCGCGTTGAAGTCGCCGACCGGCGCCTGGCGCTCCCACACCCATGTGCACCCGAAGCGCTGCTCGTACTCGTACATCTTCTGCCACGCCGCGTGCTCGATCTGGGTGAAGTTCTCCGACAACACGGGGGGCGTGAACCCGACCTTGATCTCGCGACCGGCGACCAGCTTCTTGACCGCGTCGTCGTAGCCCTTGGTGGCCGTGTTGTCGAAGCCCCCGCCGGTGCTGCTGCCTGCGTCGGCCGTGCAGCCGGCCAAGGCAACCGCCCCGATGCCGGCACCCACCAGGGTGCCGGTTCGAAGCACCATGCGCCGAGAGATTCCGTCGGTCTTGGTCATGTCGGACTCCTTCTTGTCTTCACGGGGTTGTTTCGGGGTGCCGTTGGGTGGCGGGTGCTTCGCTTGCGATGCCCTCACGACGCGTGGACGGCGCGTGAGCCCGGGAGACGGAGATCGTTCGGGTGAGCGCTCTGGCTCGAGAGCGCGCCGAGAGCACGCTCCACGTCTGGTTGGCGGTGATCGCCACGATCAGGACCAGGCCGGTGACGACGGCCTGCCAGCTGGACTCGACCCCGGTCAGGTTGATGATGTTGCGCGTGAGCGTGAGCGTGAGCGCGCCGACCAACGCGCCGAAGACGCGGCCCTTGCCGCCCGCGAGCGACGCGCCCCCGATCACCGCAGCCGCGATCGCGGTGATCTCGTAGCCGTTGCCGATCAGCGGCGGGACGGTCGTCGTGCGCCCGGCGATGTGGATGCCGGCGACGGCGGCCATCAGCCCGCTGATGACGTACGCCGCGGTCTTGACCCGCGCGACGCGCACGCCGGCGTTGAGGGCGCCGGTCGGGGAGCTGCCCACGGCGTAGAACATGACGCCGAAGCGGGTGCGTCGGAGGAGGACCGAGACTCCCACGGCGATGACCGCGACCAGGATCATGGGGACCGTGATGGGCCCGATCAGCCGGGTCAGGCCGCCGATGTAGTAGTAGGTGGGGGTCATGTAGCCGAGGATCGGGACACCGGTCGTCCAGTAGAGCAGGACGCCGCCGGCGATCCCGAGCATCGCCAGGGTGGCGATGAAGTCCGGGATCCCGAGCCTGGTGATGAGCAGCCCGTTCAGCAGACCGATGCCGGCTCCCGCCGCCAGGGCTCCGAGGAAGGCCACCGGCATCGGCAGGCCGTAGGTCAGCAGCTTCGCGGCGACTCCCGCGCACAGCCCCATCGTGGAGCCGACCGAGAGATCCAGGCCGCCGGCGATCAGGACCACGGTCATCCCGATGCTCAGGAAGCTGACCGTCACCATCGCGTTGACGATGTTGGTGACGTTCCCCGTGGTGGCGAAGGTGGGCTCGTAGGCCGACATGACGACGGCGGCGACCACCAGCAGACTGAGGATGCCCACGGCGGGATCACCCAGGAACCGCGTGCGCAGGGTCTCGCCCAGCGCCCGGGACGTCATGGCACTCATCGTCCGATTCCTCCGTTCGCGCGAGCCGGCTCCGGACGTGGCGGCACGGACGCAGGTGACCCGAGGGTCAGGGCGAGTCGGTAGACGCTCCGGTCGACGATGACGCCGACGAGGATGCAGACGCCGATGATGATGGAGAAGACCAGCGGGTCCACCCCGGTGAGCCGGAAGCCCTGCTTGAGGGTGGCGAGCAGCAGGCCGCCCACGGCCGCCTGCCAGATGGCCCCGCGTCCGCCGGCGAGGCTCACCCCGCCCAGGACGGCGGCCGCGATGGCGGACAGCTCGTAGCCACCGGCCATCCCCGGCTGGACCGAGTTGAGTCGGGAGGCGAGCAGCACACCCCCGAGTCCCGCCAGGCTGCCGGAGATGACGTACGCGTAGAGCTTGGTCCGCCCTGCGTCCACGCCGGCCACCAGCGCCGGCGACGCGCCGGCGCCGCTCGCCCGGACCCTGCGCCCGAAGGCGGTCTTCACGAGCACGGCCTGGAGGACCGCGACCACCAGGACCGCCAGCACCAGCGCACTGCTGACCGAGAGGACCGGGTGGTTCGCGATGGCGAGGTAGCTCTCGTCGTCGGTCCCGGTGATCTGGACGTGGTCCGTCAGCACGACGAGCAGGCCGGCGGCGATGTTGAGGGTGCCCAGGGTGACGATGAAGTCGTTGAGCCTCAGCTTCACGATGACCAGCCCGTTGAGGAGGCCGAAGGCGGCACCCGTGCCGACGCCGACGAGCACCGCGAGGATCACGGGGGCACCGTGCATCGAGGCGAGCAGCGAGGTGCCGGCGCTGAGGCCGAGGACCGCGCCGATCGAGAGGTCGATCCCCCCGGCGATGATCACCAGGGCCAGGCCCGCGGTGATGATGAAGATCGGCACCTCCTCGTTGAGGTAGTAGCGCAGACCCTCGCCGTCCAGGAAGGCGGGAACGGTCGCCGAGAAGTACGCCGTGACGATCACCAGCGCGGTGACGATCGGGACGCCGTCGATCCCCAGGACCCGGGCAGCTGTCGTGCGTGGGGTGCTCATTGCTCCGCCCTCGAGGCACGGTCGATGATGAGGTGCTTGACCGCGTCCATGCCCTGGTCGGCGACACGTCGGTGGATGTCGGGGATCTCGCCGACGAGGGAGCCGCGGTTCATGACGATGACGCGGTCGCTCAGGCTGATCAGCTCGGAGAACTCCGAGGCGACGAGGAGCACCGAGGTACCCCCGTCGACGAGCTCCCGGATCAACCGGTGGACCTCGGCCTTGGCATGGACGTCGATGCCCTGGGTGGGTTCGTCGAAGATCAAGATGGCGGGACGCGTGTTGAGGCAGCGGGCGATGACGGCCTTCTGCTGGTTGCCCCCACTGAGGTTGCGGATCTTCTCGCGTGGGCTCGGCGTCTTGATGCCGAGCGTCGAGATGTAGGAGTCCGCGAGGCCACGCTCCTTGCGACCGCTGAGGAACCCGGCGACGGAGACCGAGCCGAGCCGCGAGACCGAGATGGTCTCCGCGACGGAGAACTCCGGCAGGATGCCCATCTGCTTGCGGTCCTCGGGGACCATCGCGAGGCCGGCCCGGTAGGCCTTGCGGGGATGAGACAGTCGTTGAACCCGGCCGTCGACCTCGATCCGCCCGGCGCTGATCTTGTCGAGCCCCATGATGGCCCGGACCAGCTCCGTACGCCCGGCCCCGGCCAGCCCCGCGATGCCGAGCACCTCGGCGGGGTAGAGGTCGAAGGAGATGTCGCGGAGCACGCCCGGGCGCGACACGTTGCTCACCCGCAGCCGGGGCCGGCCGCGGACGGGGTCGTCCACCGGCCGCTCCAGGGTCCCGGGCGTGGAGAGCAGCTCGGCCGCGTCGCCGCCGAACATGTGGCTGACGAGCCGGCGCTGGTCCAGGGAGGCGATCGCCGCGGTCGTCACGGTCCTGCCGTCGCGCAGCACCGTGGCCACGTCGGCGAGCCCGAACAGCTCGTCGAGGTGGTGCGTGACCCAGATCAGGGCGACTCCACGTCTCTGGAGGCCGCGCATGTGCTCGAACAGCAGCGACTTCTCGTGGTCCTCCAGGCCCGAGGTGGGCTCATCGAGGATGAGGATCTTCGGCTCGGCGGCCAGGGCCTTGACGATCTCGATGGCGCGCCGCTTCAGGGCCCCGAACTCGGCCACGGGCCGCCACAGCTCGGCGGCGGTGATCCCGAACTCCGCGGCCAGTGGCTGCACCCGCCGGGCCATCTGCCGCCGGTTGAGGAACAGGGCGCCCTGGGCGGTCAGCGCCGTCTCGTTGCCGAGCAGGATGTTCTCGAGCACCGTCAGGTCCGGAACCGTCGAGAGCTCCTGGTGGATCGTCACGATCCCGAGCTTCTGCGCCTCGCGGGGGTGATCGATGCTGACGGGTTCGCCGCTGAGCGTGATGGAGCCGGCGTCGGGCCTGACGAGGCCGGCGAGCACGTTGAGCAGCGTGGACTTCCCGGCCCCGTTCCCGCCGAGGAGGGCGTGGATCTCGCCCTGGCGGACGACCAGGCTGACGTGATCGAGGGCCTGGACGCCCAGGTATCGCTTGGAGATGTCGGCCATCTCCAGGAGCGGGGCCGGGCCCGCGACGGGCCCGACCGACAGTGTTGCGGACGTGGTCTCCATCCGTCGCCCTCCCACTCGCGTGTCATCCGAGACCGATCTCCGCCCGGCTCTTCATGTCATCTTGTGATCGGGTGGTAGGACCAATACCATCGGCCCGTGCCGCGCTTGTCAAGAGAAAGTTTCGGACGCGTTTCGTGAAGGTGTCGGAGCCGGACCGGCGAGAGAGGGAACGACCCATGCAGAAGTTCATCAACGCGCCCGACACGGCGGTGCCCGAGTACCTGGCCGGTCTGGCGGCCGCACATCCCGATGTCGTCCGCTTCCAGCCGGACGACCGGATCGTGACGCGGGCGGCTCCCGCGGGGCGCGGCAAGGTGGGCCTGATCTCCGGGGGCGGCTCCGGGTGCGAGCCCCTCCACGCCGGGTACGTCGGCCGGGGCATGCTCGACGCGGCGTGCCCGGGCGAGATCTTCACCTCGCCCGTGCCGGCCCAGGTGATGGCCGCCGCCGCCGCTGCCGACCACGGCTCGGGCGTCCTCTTCGTCATCAAGAACTTCGGCGGCGAGGTGATGAACTTCGGCCTGGCGGCGGAGATCCTGACCCGCCGCGGGATGCGCATCGAGAAGGTCCTCGTCGACGACGACGCCTCGTTCCCGCCCGGCCTCGAGTCGCGGCGTCGCGGGCTCGGCGCGACGGTGCTGGTGGAGAAGATCGCCGGCGCCGCCGCGGAGCGCGGCCAGCCGCTCGATCAGGTGGCCGCCGTGGCCCGGCGGGTCGTCGCGCGGTCCCGGACCTTCGGCGTCGCCCTCAGCTCCTGCACTCCCCCGCGGCTCGGTCGGCCCACCTTCGAGCTGCCCGGCGGCAGCTACGAGATCGGCGTGGGGCTGGGCGGCGACCGCGGACAGGACCGCGGCGAGCTGCCGCCGGCCGCCGCCGTCGCCGACGTGCTGCTCGACAGGCTCGTGGGCGAGCTCCAGGTCACCGAGGGGACCCGGGTCATCACCATGCTCAGCGGCCTGGGCTCGACGCCGCAGCTGGAGCTGTTCGGGCTCTACGGGCTCGTGGACGAACGGTTGCGTGCCCGCGGGGCGCTCGTGGAGCGCTCGCTCGTGGGGAACTTCCTGACCTCCTTGGACTCGCTCGGAGCGCTGCTGACCATCGCGGTGGTCGATGACGAGCTCCTGGACCTCTGGGACGACCCCGTCCACACCGCCAGCCTGCGATGGGGGGCCTGAGATGGTCGCCACGCTCTCCCTCGACCAGCTGCGCGCCTGGCTCGATCACTTCGGCACCGCGGTCATCTCCCACCAGGACCTCCTCGATGAGCTGGACTCCGCGACCGGTGACGGGGAGCACGGTTCGAACCTGGTCCGCGGGGTGATCGCGATGCGCGAGGTCCTCGAGGGGGACTTCCCGGACGCGCGGGCGTTCCTCGACGCGGTCGGCATGGCCGTCGTGAACTCCGTCGGCGGGGCGAGCGGCGCCCTCTACGGCACCCTGTTCCTGCGCGTCAGCGACGAGGGCGACGGCACGGCGTTCCTGGACCTGGCCCGGCTCACGCGAGGGTTCGCGTCGGCCGCGGCCGGGATCGGGGAGCTGGGGCGGTCCGAGCCGGGCGACAAGACGTTGCTGGACGCCATCTCACCTGCGGTCGCCGCACTGCAGGCGGCGACCGCTGCGGGGCTGGACCTGGTCGAGGCCACCAGGGTGGCCGCGCTCGCCGCCGAGGAGGGCCGCGATGCCACCGCCGGCATGCTGGCGCGCGTCGGGCGCGGCAGCTATCTCGGTGACCGCAGCATCGGTCACGTCGACGCAGGGGCGACCTCGATGGCGCAGCTGTTCCAGTCCCTGCACGCGGTAGCCTCCGCGAGCTGACGGGCCGAGGATGCGCAGGCCAGGGGCATGAAGACGTCCGTGACATCCGTGCACCTGCTCGACGGCGGGACGCTGGACGTGGAGTCCAGCGTCGTGGTCCCGGGCCGCCGCTACGGACGCCGGCTCACGGTCCCCGTCCAGATGTTCCTCGTGGGCACGAGCGGCGGCTACGTCCTGGTGGACACCGGCAACGACCCCGCGGTCATCGACGACCCCGTGGCCGCATGGGGACCGCGTCTGGCCGGGGCCGCGCGCCCCCGGATGGAGCCTCGACACCACCCGGTGGAGCAGCTCGGGCTGCTCGGACTCTCCCCTGCCGACGTCACGATGGTCGTCTACACCCACCTGCACCACGATCACGCCGGCGGCGGCCGCCTCTTCACCGATGCGGTGCACGTGGTCCAGCGCACCGAGCACCGGTGGGCGCTCGACCCGGACCCACCGGCCGCCGGCGCCTACCTGCCGAGTGACCTGTCCCCGCCCCGCTCGTGGCGGCTCGTCGACGGCGACCGGCACGTCCTGCCCGGGATCTCGCTCGTCCACACGCCCGGGCACACCCCGGGACACCAGTCAGTCATGCTCTGGGACGTCCCCGACCTGGGCAACATCATCGTGGCGGGTGACGCCATCAACACCCACGAGAACATCGCGACCGACGCTCCACCGGGGATCACGACGGACGCGGTGGCGGCGTCGTTCTCGATGCGCAGGCTCACTGCCTTGGCGGACGCGACCGACGCGATCGTGGTGGCGGGCCACGACCTGCAGCAGTTCCAGGCGATGCCGAAGGCACCGGACCGGCTCGTGCGGACGGCCCGGTGGCCCGCCGGAGACCTCGACTGATCCCGGGCGCGTGCTGCGCCGAGGTGACCGGATCCGTCGCCGAGGTCGCCGGGCGGGCCCAGGGAGGCGGCCCAGCGGGTCGCGATCAGCTCTCGCTGCCGCAGTCCGTCAGTCCCAGGTCGTTCGCGGCCGCGTTCGCGTCGTCGAACGGCGTCACGTCGCCGGTGACGAAGGCGTCCGGGTCGGCCGTGATCGCGTCGATGCCGTCCTGAAGGGCGTCGAGCAGGGCCTGGACGTCGTCCTCCTCGCCGTCGGGGGCTCCGAGGGCCTCGATGTCGTCGTGCTGTGCCTGGAAGCTCGGGACGGCGGTGTCCGTGACGAACGCGACGACCTCCTCCTGGGTGGACTGGTCGGTGAGCTCGGCACCGGCGGTCTCGAGCTCGGCGCTCGCGTCGGAGCAGATGGTGTTCGCCTGCTCGGTGAAGTCCGCCTTGCTGATCGAGGCGGGCGCGTCGCCGCCGTCGCTGGCGTCGCTGTCGGAACCGCCGCACCCGGCTGCGGTCAGGCTGAGGGCCAGGGCCACGGCGGGCAGGAGCAGGGCAGAGCGCTTCATCGGAGTACCTCTCATTGGCGCGGGGTACTCCTCGCCCGGAGCAGGCGAGCCGCTCCGCGGTCGGCTGCACCGTATCGCGATGCCCGGGCGGACGTCGGCAGACCCGCGGACCGTGAGCGGGCCAGGCCAGGCGGTCTGGTCCGGTCCCTTCAGAAGAGGGCCTCCTGGACCGACCCGACGGGCTCCGGCGCCGTCGGCGCGAGTGCCGGGTGCCGGCGCTGGGCCGGCGGGGCGTGCCATGCGGGCTCGACCATCTCCACCCGGGGACCGGGCTCACGCAGGGCGAGCGCGCGGACGGCGGGTCCCGGGTAGAGACCGAAGCGCGCGTACGTCTCCTGGATCGCCGACTCCTCCAGCGGCAGGCAGCCGGCTCCCCCGGCCAGGTCGAGCCCGAGGTCGATGGTGTCGACCATCGTCATCGCGGCGCAGTTGAGCTCCCAGACCTCGCGGGCGGCCGGCGTACCGAGCACCGTCGCGAGGGCGGGCCCGACCGCGTCGCGGCAGGCGGCCCCGTCAGCCGCGGCGTCGTCGAAGGCGGCCCGCGCCGAGCCGAGCGCGGCGAGCAGGCGGGCGGTCGTCTTGGGGCCGAAGCCCGGGACACCCGCCAGGTTGTCGGAGGAGTCGCCGCGCAGGGCGGCGTAGTCGAGGTACTGGTCGGGCCGCACGCCCGTCAGGGTCACCAGCCGCTGCGGGTCGAGCAGGGGCGAGGCATCCACGCCGCCGTTGAGGATCCGGAGCATCCGCGTGTGCTCGCCGATCAGCGCGAAGGAGTCGCGGTCGGAGGTGACCACGACCGTCCGGGCGCCGGCCGTGGGCGCGTACGCGGCCGCGCTGGCCAGCACGTCGTCGGCCTCGAGACCCGGCGGCACCACGACCTGGACCCCGAGGTCGCGCAGCGCGTCGACGGCCGCCTCCAGCTGGACCTCGAGCGCGGGCGGCTTGGGCGTGCGGTGGGCCTTGTACGACGGCCAGCGCTCGCGCCGCGAGCTCGACGTGGGGTCGTCGAACCCGACGACGACCGCGTCGGCGCACACCCGGTCGGCGGCGGCGACGAGCTGGGAGAGCACCCCCCGCACCGCCCAGCCCGGCAGTCCGTCAGGAGTGCGGAAGCCGCTCGCCGCCGACGCGTGGAACGCGCGGTGCAGCAGCGAGTTGCCGTCGAGGGCCAGGAGCGTGCGCGGGGACATCGGGACGAGCCTCCCACGCCGACCTCGTTCCTCGGTCGCGCGGCTCCTGGACCACCATCGACGCGCCCGCTGACGCGTGCGCGTCAGCAGGCAGCGTCGAGGTCGGCGGCCTCGTTGGCGGCGTACCCCTCGCTCATGGAACCGAGCGAGCCGCCGGTGACCGACTGCACCTTCTTCGCGCCCGACTTACCGGGGGCGTCGGCGGTGCCGTCGGCCTTGGCGATGGCGCCGGCGACCTTCGACCTGATCAGCTTGATGTCCGGGTCGGCCGTGTTGATCATCGGCGGCACCAGCGAGAGCGTGGAGATCTTCTGGCCCCGCGCCTTGAGGGCGAGGGACGCGAAGCGCCCGAACTCGCTGGACGGGATGTTCGTCGAGACCATGGCCGAGCTGGCCTCCGCGATGCTGGCGAAGTTGCGGACGGCGGTCTGCGGGCTGATCTGCTGGAGCATCGCGTTCATCACGCACTTCTGGCGAGCCATCCGCGAGTAGTCGTCGGAGTCGTCGCGGGCGCGGGCGAACCAGAGCGTGTCGTGGCCGTCGAGCTTGCGGACGCCGGGCTGGATGTAGCCGGTGACGTCGTCACCGAGCCCGCCGACCGGGATGGGCTGGCGCACGTTGAGGGTGACGCCGCCGACGGCGTCGACGAGGTCCTTGAAGCCCTCGAGGTTGACCATCGCCCAGTAGTTGATCCGGAGACCGGTGATGCCCTCGATCGCCTCGATCGTCGCGTCGACGCCCGGGTGGTCGGAGTCGGGGAACAGCTCCGTGTTGTCGCCGGCCCAGGTGCTGACGCCGTTGAGGTAGTCGGCGTCGAACCCGTCGGGGAACTGCTCGCGCATCACCGAGCCCTTGGCGAACGGGAAGTTCTTCATGTTGCGGGGCAGCGAGATGAGGACCGTCCGGCCGGTCTCGGCGTCGATGCTGGCGACGGTCATCGAGTCCGGCCGCAGGCCCCAGCGGCCCGCTCCGGAGTCGCCGCCGAGCAGCAGCACGTTGTAGCGGCCGTCGTGGGTGCCGGTGACGTCACCGTCGCCCGACATCGCGAGGATGAAGTCGCGCTGGACGCCGATCAGGTGCGCGCCGAAGAGCAGCGAGGCCGCGACCGACAGCGCCAGGACGCCGTTGAAGCCGACGGCCGCGCGCCGGTGACCCAGGCTGAGAGTCAGGGGCTGGCCGATCCGCCAGGCGTCGAAGAACAGCACCGCCCAGCCGGTGGCGAGCGCCATCATCGCCAGCCGGATCCAGAAGAGCGCGAACGTGTCGAACGCGAGCTCGAGGAAGAGCTCGTGCCAGAGGAGGCCGACGACCACGGTGAGCACGAAGGTGACGACCAGGCCGAACCAGATCCGGAGGGCGATCAAGCCGACGCGGCGGTTGCCGGCGACCAGCTGGGCCGAGCCCGGCAGGACGAGCGTCATCACCATCAGGGCCATGGCCCGACGGAAGCGCACGCGTGCCGCGCGGTCGCCCGCGGTGAACCGCGACGCCTGGCTGTCGTGCAACCCGGGGGAAGAGACGGGTGGCATCGAGATGCCTCTCTGCTGAGCTGTGGAACGGGGAAGGGGTGGTGCCCCGCCAGTATCACCAGTCACAGGCGTCACATCCGGTCGCGACGCGCCGAGAGTGCCGGTCCGCGCCCGATCGCTTCTGGGGCCGGGGTCAGTCCAGGCGGCGAGCGGAGTCGATCTCCTGCTTCTTCGCCAGCCGGTGCGCCCGGCGGATCTCGGCCTCACGCATCCGGCGGACCTCGTCGGGCGTCTCGGGCACCAGCCCCGGGATCTGCCGCGGCCGGCCGGCCCCGTCGACGGCGACGAACACGAAGTACGCCGACGCCACGTGCAGCGAGGTGGTCGACGGGTCGTTCCACGGCTGGGTCTCGACCCGCACCCCGATATCCATCGAGGAGCGCCCGGCCCAGTTGACCTGGGAGAAGGTGCGCACGATGTCGCCGACGTGCACCGGCTCGAGGAAGGCCATCTCGTCCATGGCCGCCGTCACCGCCGGCCCTCCGCTGTGCCGGGCGGCCACCGCGCCGGCGGTCGAGTCGGCCAGCTTCATGATCTCGCCGCCGTGGATGTTGCCGAGCAGGTTCGCCTCCCGCCCGGAGGTCACGATCGCGAGCGACACACGGGCGTACGACGGCGCGAGGCCGTGCATCTCAGCTGCCATGCCCAGCACCGTACCGGCGCCGGCCGGGGCCTTTGGGCCCAGCCGGAGGGGTCCGTGTGCCCGGGTGGCGTCGCGCCGGCCCGTCGAGACTGGGGAGACCGCATCCCCCAGGAGACCACCGTGGAGCGACTCACTCCTCTCGCCGACGCGTTCCTCTCCGCCGAGGACGCCGATCCCGCCGCATCCCTGGCGATCGGCTCCCTCGCCGTGTTCGACGGCCCGGCTCCGACCTACGCCGAGCTCGTCGCCCTCATCGAGCACCGCCTGCCGCTCGTCCCCCGCCACCGGCAGCGCGTCCGGCCGGTCCTCCTGGATCTCGCACCACCCGCGTGGGTGGAGGACGAGGACTTCGATGTGCGTCGCCACGTGCTGCGGGCCGCGCTCCCGACGCCGGGCGGTCATCGGGAGATCGCCGACCTGGTCGCCACCTTGATGGCCTCCCGGATGGACCGGTCCCACCCGCTCTGGGAGTGCTGGCTCGTGGAGGGCATGCCGGACATACAGTGGGCCGTGCTGTCGCGGATCCACCACTGCGTCGCCGACGGCGTGTCCGGCACCGATCTCTACCGGTTGTTCCTGGACCTCACGCCCACCGCCACGCCGGTGATCCCCGATCGAGCACCACCGCCGGCCGCGGAGTCGATCCTGTCCTTCACCGTGGGCGGGCTCCGCGAGCTCGCCGCGTCGCCCAGCCACCTGATCGGCGCCCTGGGCCGGCTCGCACGGACCCCCCTGCGCTCGGCAGCGGTCGCCGCCCGCACCACCCGGGGCCTGCTCGACCTCGGGGGCGCGATCGTGCCGGTGCACCCGACCTCGCTGGTGGGTCCGACCGGCGCCGACCGCCGCTTCACCTGGGTCGAGGTGCACATGTCGGACGTGGCCGCCGTACGCCGGGAGTGCGGCGCGAGTGTCAACGACGTCGCCCTGGCCGCGATCGCCGGCGGCTTCCGGCGGCTGCTCATCGGGCGGGGGGAGGTGCCGGACGCGCGGGCTGTCCGGTCCCTCGTCCCGGTGTCGACGCGGGCGCCGGGCCAGGAGTCGACGACCGACAACCAGGTCTCCCTGATGCTGCCCTACCTGCCCGTGGAGGAGCCCGACGCCCGGCAGCGGGTCCTGGAGGTGCACCGTCGCCTGCGGACCCTGCGCCGGCACCACGAACCCGAGGCCGGCAGCGGGATCACGTCGACCGCGGCGCTCAGCCCGTTCCCCCTCGTGTCCTGGACGATGCGATCGGCGCTCCGGATCCCGCAGCACCAGGTCACCACGGTGACCACGAACGTGCCCGGCCCACCGGTGCCGCTCTACTGTCTGGGCCGACCGCTCCGGTCTCTGGTCCCCTACGTCCCGATCGCCGACGACGTGCGCATCGGCGTCGCGATGCTGTCCTACGGTGACGCGCTCACGTACGGCGTGACCGGCGACCACGAGAGCGTGCCCGACCTCCAGGTCCTCGCCGACGGCATTGCGGAGTCCTGGTCGGACCTGGCCGCACGGTAGCGTCTGCCAGCATGACCGATCGTCCTCGGGGAGACGGTGCGCCCGAGGACGGCTCCCCCGACTTCCACTGGCTGTACGGCGGCGGTGCGCGCCCGGATGGCGCCGAGCCCCGCCCCGACGAGACCCGCGTGATGCCCACGCAGCCGCGGCCGTCCGGCACGCCGGTGCCACCTCCGACCACCGCCCCCGGTCGTTCCTCCACTCCTCCGGTGCCGCCTCGGCCCGCGCCGACGCCCGGCCCGACCGCACCGCCGCCGCGCCGGCGCCGCGGCTTCCGGTTCTGGCTGCGCCTCGTGCTGGTGCTCCTGCTCCTCTGGGTCGTCTACCTGGTCGCCGTGCCGGTGTGGGCGTGGACCAAGGTCGACAAGGTCGACTTCGAGCCCTCCGGCAAGCGACCCGGCGACCAGCCCGGCACGACGTACCTCATGGTCGGCTCGGACTCGCGCGCCCGGCTGAGCAAGGAGGAGCGCAAGGCCCTCGGCACCGGCAACGCCAGCGGGCAGCGCACCGACACCATCATGCTGCTGCACACCGGTGACGGACCGAACCTGCTGATGTCGATCCCCCGGGACTCGCTCGTCGAGATCCCCGGCCACGGCACCTCGAAGATCAACGCCGCCTACGCCTACGGCGGCGCCAAGCTGCTGACCAGGACGATCGAGCTCAACACCGGCATCCGGGTCGACGAGTACGTCGAGATCGGCCTCGGCGGCCTGGCCGGCGTGGTCGACGCGGTGGGCGGGATCGAGATCTGCCCGACGTTCGACATGAAGGACAAGCTCGCCAACCTGGACATCGAGAAGGGTTGCCAGGAGGCCGACGGTGCGACGGCGCTCGGCTACGCCCGGTCCCGCCACACGGATCCGCGCTACGGCGACATCACCCGGGTCAAGCACCAGCGCGAGGTCGTCGCGGCGGTCGGCGACAAGGTCCTGTCACCCTGGACCTTCGTCAACCCGGTGCGGTACTGGCGCCTGGCGATGGCGGTGCCGGACTTCTTCGCCTTCGGCGAGGGGACCGGCACCCTGCAGGCCGGCAAGTGGGCCACGGCGATGACGAACGTCGACCTCAGCTGCGTCGTGCCGATCTCCGACCTCGTGGTGCACTGGGACCCGCAGCGCTCCCAGCAGATGTTCGACCTCATCAAGGAAGACAAGACCGCCGACGTCCCGAAGGCCCTGTGCACCCCGACGGGCCTGCCCAAGAGCGTCACCGGATAGGACCGCATGAGCTTCGAGACCCTGGACTGGACGATCGACGAGGACGGCATCGCCACCCTCACGCTGAGTCGCCCCGACCAGCTCAACGCGTTCGACCTCACGATGGCCCGCGAGCTCGAGCAGGTCTTCGTGGAGGACGCCCGCTCCGACGACGTCCGCGCGGTCGTGGTGACGGGCGCCGGCCGGGCCTTCTGCGCCGGCATGGACCTGTCGGCCGAGGGCAACGTCTTCGGTCTGGACGAGTCGGTGCGACCGACTCCCGAGGACCTCCGCGCCCACCTCACGGAGGCGCCGTACCACGACGGCGTGCGCGACACCGGGGGCCGCGTCACGCTGGCGATCCACGCGCTCCCGAAGCCCGTGATCGCCGCGATCAACGGGCCCGCGGTCGGCATCGGCGCGACCATGACCCTCGCGATGGACCTCCGGCTGGCGTCGACCAAGGCCCGGGTCGGCTTCGTCTTCGGCCGGCTGGGGATCGTGCCCGAGGCCGCGTCGTCGTGGTTCCTCCCGCGGATCGTCGGCATCCAGCAGGCGCTCGAGTGGGTCTACGCCGCGGACATCCTCACCGCCGAGCAGGCGCTGGCCGGCCGGTTGCTCCGCAGCGTGCACGAGCCCGACGAGCTGTTGCCCGCGGCCCACGACCTGGCCCGGTCGTTCGTGGTCGGCCGCTCCCCGGTCGCGCTCGGCCTCGCCAAGCGCCTGCTCTACCGCAACAGCGCGGTGGCCGACCCGCTCGAGGCCCACCTCGCCGACTCGCTGGCGATGTTCTACGCGTCGATCGGGGACGGCAAGGAGGGCGTCGCGGCGTTCCTCGAGAAGCGCGCGCCGGAGTTCACCGGCAAGGCGTCGGACTTGCCCCGCGTCTACTGACGACGGTCGCTGATCCGCTTCGCCTTGCCGAGCGAGCGCTCCAGGGCGTGGGGCGCGAGCACCTCGACCCGGGGAGTCACGCCGATCCGCTGCTTGATCCGCTCCGCGAGCCGGCCGGCGAGCGCGGCGTCGTACGCCGCGGTCGCCGCCTCGACCTGCACGGTGAGCTCGTCGAGGCTGCCCGGCCGGGTCAGCACGCACAGGTAGTGCGGCGCCAGGCCGTCGACCGCGAGGATCTGCTCCTCGACCTGGCTGGGGAACACGTTGACGCCGCGCACGATCATCATGTCGTCGGTGCGCCCGGTGACCTTCTGCATCCGCCGGAACGCCGGGTACGCCGTACCCGGCAGCAGGCGCGTCAGGTCGCGGGTGCGGTAGCGGATCACCGGCATCGCCTGCTTGGTCAGCGAGGTGAGGACCAGCTCGCCCTCCTCGCCGTCCGGCACCGGCTCGAGGGTCACGGGGTCGACGACCTCGGGCAGGAAGTGGTCCTCCCAGACGTGCAGGCCGTCCTGGGTCTCCCCCGCCTCCTGGGAGACGCCCGGCCCCATCACCTCGGAGAGCCCGTAGATGTCGACCGCGCGGATGCCCGACCGCGCCTCGACGGCGCGGCGCAGCTCGTCGGTCCAGGGCTCGGCCCCGAAGATGCCGACCTCGAGCGCCGTGCTCCGGGGGTCGACGCCCTGCCGGTCCATCTCGTCGAGGATCGCAAGGAAGTACGACGGCGTCACCATGATCACCCGCGGCCCGAAGTCGACGATCAGCTGGACCTGGCGCTCGGTCATCCCGCCGGAGACGGGCACCACCGTGCAGCCGAGCCGCTCGGCGCCGTAGTGCGCCCCGAGCCCGCCGGTGAACAGCCCGTAGCCGTACGCGACGTGGAGCAGGTCGCCCGGCCGGCCGCCGGCCGCGCGGATCGAGCGGGCCATCAGCTCGGCCCAGGTGTCGACGTCCTCCTGCGTGTAGCCGACGACCGTGGGCCGCCCCGTCGTCCCGCTGCTGGCGTGCACCCGCACCACCTGCTCGCGCGGCACGGCGAACATCCCGAACGGGTAGTTCTCCCGCAGGTCGGCCTTGGTGGTGAACGGGAAGCGACCCAGGTCGGTCAGCGTGTGCAGGTCCTCGGGCCCGACGCCGGCGTCGGCGAACGCCCGCCGGTAGTGCGGCACGTGCTCCTGGACGTGGCGCAGCGTGTTCCGCAGCCGGGTGAGCTGGAGCCCGTCGAGGCCGGCCCGGTCGAGGTCGGGCACCCCGCCGACGGTCACGACTCCCCCCAGAACGCCCCGCCGACCTCGCGGCAGTGGCCGACGAAGGTCGCGACCACGATCTCGCCCGCGCTGACGGTCACGTCGTAGGTGCCGTCGCGGCCGGACCGCTCCCGCTCGACCGCGGTGGCCACGAGCACGTCGCCGGCCCGGGTCGGTGCCCGGAAGCGGATCTCGGCGCCGGCGGCGACCGTGCGCCGGTTGTAGGAGTTGCAGGCGAATGCGAAGGCCGAGTCGGCCAGGGTGAAGGTCAGGCCGCCGTGGCCGATGTCGTGGCCGTTGACCATGTCGTCGCGCACGGTCATCCGCAGCGTCGCCGTGCCGGGCCCGACGGCATCGAGGACCATCCCGAGCGACCGGCTGGCGCGGTCCTCGGCCCACATGGCGTCGGCGCTGCGCCGGGCGACCTCGTCGGGCGTCACCCGGTCAGGCTAGTGGTCGTCCTGCGGCACGCGGTCAGGCAGCGGGGGCCGCTGGAGGCGGTGTCGGCCAACATCTTGTCCCGCATCCGCGCGAGGATCCGGTTCAGCAGCCGGGAGACCTGCATCTGGGTGACCCCGATGTCGGCCCCGATCTCGGCCTGGGTGTGGCCACCGAAGAAGCGCAGCTCGAGGATCCGCCGTTCCCGCGGGGTCAGCCCGCGCATGACGGCGGCGAGGGTGACCCGCGCTTCCGCCGAGTCGAAGGCGGGGTCGAGGCCACCGAGCCGGTCGGCGAGCACGGAGTCGTCCTCGCCGGTCGGCACGTCGAGCGAGGCGGGCGCGAAGCAGCCGCTCGCGCCGAGCGCGTCGAGGACGTGCTCGAGGTCGACGTCGAGGTGGCGCGCGAAGTCGGAGGGGCGCGGCGAGCGACCGAGCTGCTGGGCGAGGTCGCCCTCGGCGGCGAGCATCCGGGTCTGCAGCTCCTGGATCGAGCGTGGTGGGCGCAGCGCCCAGCCGAGGTCGCGGAAGTGGCGGCGCAGCTCGCCGCGGACCGTCGGGACCGCGAAGGAGAGGAAGTCGAAGCCCCGGTCGGGGTCGAAGCCGCGGACGGCCTTCACCAGGCCCAGGTAGGCAACCTGCTCCAGGTCGTCGTCGGCCACGCCCCGGCCCCGGTAGCGCCGGGCGCAGTCGCGGGCGACGACCATGTTGAGCCGGATGATCTCGTCCTCGTGTCGCGCCCGGTCGTCGCCGTCGCTCTCCCGGACGAGGTCGAACAGGCGGGCGGTGGCCTCGCGACGGTCCTCCACTCCACCCTCCTCACCGCGCAGCGCGACCGAAGGGCGCGCTTCTCATTCGATACTGACAGCGCCGATCGAACGACCACACCACCCCTTGGGGCGAGAACGGTGGCGGGCTCAGCCGCCCAGCGTGCGGGCGAACAGGTCCTGCAGGACCCGGAAGTGTCGCTCGGCCCCGGCCTCGTCGTACATCGACGTGTCGGCCATGGAGTAACCGTGCGCGGCCCCGGCGTAGACCTCGTTCACGTGCGGCCGGCCGGCGGCCTGGAGCGCCTCCTCGAGCGCGGCGACCGCCTCCAGTGGCATCGAACCGTCCTGGTCGGCGTGGCCGAACGCGTACTCCGCGGTCGACCCGGCGATCGCCAGGTGCGGGCTGTCGGGGGCCTCGGTGACGAGTCGCCCACCGTGGAAGCCGCCCACGGCCCCGACCGTGCCGGGGAACTGCCCGCCGGTGCGGACGGCGAGCCGCGCGCCCATGCAGTAGCCGGTGACGCCGATCGGCCCGTCGCCGGCGTGCTCCTCGAGGGTGCGGACCCACGCCTCGGCGTCGGGGCCGGACCGGTCGGGCGTGAGCTCGTTGACCCGCTCCATCACCCCGGAGGCGAAGAACGCCTCCCGGGCGCCCGCGTCGCGGAGGTCGCCCTGCGGCGCCAGGTCGGCGGCGCGGCCGTCGCGGTAGAAGACGTTGGGCGCGAGCACGACGTACCCCCAGGACGCGATCCGGTCGGCCATCTCCTCGATCTGCGGCCGCAGCCCGATCGCGTCGATGTAGAACAGCACACCCGGCTTGCCGGCCTCGCCGGTCAGGTACGCCTCGGCCGCTCCCCCGGGAGCCTGGATCTCGATGGTCTCGCCCATGCGGGCGACGTTAGCGGGAGGTCCAAGTCCTCCGACCGGACGCGGTCGCCCCGCCGGCCGTGGACGGACCGGTCTCACCAGGACAGCATGTCGCCGCCTGCCTACCCGACGGGCGCCTCGGTCCCGGCGACGAGTTCTGCGAGCAGCTTCTGAACGCGCTGGTCGATCTCGTCGCGGATCTCTCGAACCGCGTCGGGGCCCTTGCCGGACGGATCGTTCAGCGCCCAGTCCTCGTAGCGCTTGCCGGGAAAGATCGGGCAGGCGTCTCCGCAGCCCATGGTGATGACGACGTCGGAGGCAGCGACGTCTTCGGTCAGGAGCTTCTTGGGGAACTCCTGGGAGATGTCGATCCCGACCTCGGCCATGACCTCGACGACGGCGGGGTTGACCGAGTCGGCGGGCGCGGAGCCGGCGGAGCGGACATGGACGCGGCCGGCCGCATGGTGAGCGAGGAGAGCAGCGGCCATCTGGGAGCGGCCCTGGTTGTGGACGCAGACGAAGAGGACCTCGGGGGTGGTGGTCATGTGGATGTCCTTCTGGGTTCGGGCTCGTTCGATCAGTGCGGCCTGCGCGATCCGGGCGGTCAGCGTGGGCAGGTAGGTCTTGATCCGGGCTTCGTGGGCGATGCGCTGGTATGCGTCGGCGACGTAGGCCTCGATCGTCTCGGGGCCGAAGATGCCTGCGAACTCAGGCGTGAGGGCCTCGGCGATGTTGTGCAGCAGGTGCTCGGGCTCGAGCAGGTGCCATCCGGTGACGTCGGTCCGGAGGGACAGCGGCGGTGATCGGTCGAGTGCGGGTGTCATGGGCTAGCCCTTCACGAGGCAGGCAACCTTGCGGTCGACGACGAGGTCGAGGGGTAGTAGCGACGTCGTGCCCAGAGGGCGACGTACACGAGCGCAACCAGAACGGGCACTTCGATGAGCGGACCGACGACACCGGCGAGCGCCTCTCCGGACGTGACCCCGAAAACACCGATGGCGACGGCAATGGCGAGTTCGAAGTTGTTGCCGGCCGCGGTGAAAGCCAGGGCCGTGGTCCGTTCGTAGGTCATGTGCAGCCGGTGGCCGAGGACGAAGGACCCGGTCCACATCAGGGCGAAGTAGGCGAGCAGCGGGAGGGCGATCCGGGCGACGTCGAGGGGCTGGTTGGTGATGGTGTCGCCTTGGAGGGCGAACAGGATCACGATGGTGAACAGCAGCCCGTAGAGCGCGGTGGGTCCGATCTTCGGCAGGAAGCGGGACTCGTACCACTCCCTGCCCTTCGCGCGCTCACCGAGCGTGCGGGTCAGGAACCCGGCAAGGAGTGGGATGCCCAGGAAGATCAGCACGGACTTGGCGATGCCCCAGACCGAGACGTCGAGGCCGGTCTGATCGAGGCCGAGCCAGCCGGGAAGCAGTGCGAGGTAGAAGTAGCCGAGGCCGGCGAACGCGATGATCTGGAAGACCGCGTTGAGCGCGACCAGGATCGCCGCAGCCTCGCCGTCGCCGCAGGCGAGGTCGTTCCAGATCAGCACCATCGCGATGCAGCGAGCGAGGCCGACGATGATGAGGCCGGTGCGGTACTCGGGCAGGTCGGGCAGCAGCAGCCAGGCCAGGGTGAACATCAGTGCCGGCCCGATGATCCAGTTCAGGACGATCGAGGAGACCAGGAGCTTGCGGTCGCCGGTGACGTGGCCGAGCTCGTCGTAGCGGACCTTGGCGAGGACCGGGTACATCATGATCAGCAGACCGATCGCGATCGGGAGTGAGACTGATCCGACCTCGACCTCGGACAAGGCGTCGTCGAGACCGTCGACAGCCCGGCCGAGCACGAGTCCGACGACCATCGCGGCGATGATCCAGACGGGAAGGAACCGGTCGAGCACCGAGAGCCGGTGCAGGACGGCCGCGTCCTCGAGCGACGTGCCCTCCGGTGGGGTACGGCCGGTCTCCTGGGACAGGTCGCTCATGCTCCAGCTCCCACGGGCAGCGAGAGTCCGGCGGTGGTGAACAGCGTCGCCATCGCCTCCATCGCCGCGGGGCGTGCCTGGTAGTAGACCCACACGCCGCGCTTCTCCCGGTTCAGCAGCCCGGACTCGTGCAGCACCTTGAGGTGGTGGCTGATCGTGGGTTGCGACAGATCGAAGGCCGGGAGCAGGTCGCACACGCACGCCTCGGCACCTTCGTGCGAGAGCACCATCGACATCAGCCGCAACCGCACCGGGTCGGCGAGGGCCTTCAGCAGGGGCACCACCTGGGCCGCCTGCTCGGCACTCATGGGCTCACGCGCCAGCGGCGTGCAGCACGCCAGCTCGTCATCGGGGTTGCACGCACCAGAACCGGACATCGACATAGGTGAATACTCACATGTGTCTATGTCTGATGGCGACCCAGGTGAGCGAACGCTGGGTGAACAACAGCCCTGGCCACCTAGTGTGCCGCCCAGGCACGTGGTGCGATCGGGTGCTGGGATCGGCGCCACCCGAGGGAAGGCCGGCTCAGTCGTTCTCGCGGCGACGCTCGAGCAGCACGGTGTCGCGCCACACGCCATCGAGCCGGGCGATACGTGAGCGTACGGCGAGGGTCTGGTAGCCGGCCGAGTGATGCAGGGCCAGGGAGGCGCGGTTCTCCGGGAAGATCGAGGTCTGCAGCGTCCAGAGCCCCCCGGCGTCGGCCTCGGTGACCTGGCGATGCAGCAGCGTCTTGCCGACACCCCGCCCGCGGGCTGCCTCGGTGACGTAGACGCTGGTCTCGCCCACGCCGGCGTAGCAGTCGCGGGCCGAGACCGCCGAGACCCCGGTCCAGCCGACGACCTGCCGCTGACCGTCGATGTCGAGCTCGGCGACCCAGGCATGGCCCGGCAGCCACTTCGTCGTCAACGCCGAGATGGTGGGCACCTCGGTCTCGAAGGTGGCGTTGCGGGTGGCGATGCCTTCGGCGTAGATGTCCCGCACGACCGGGAGGTCGTCCTCGACCAGGGCGCGGGTGGTGACGTCGGTCGGGAGGTCTTCGGGGCAGCACGGAGCCGATGCGAGCGTGCCCATCACCACGTCGGCCGCGTGCGGAAGACCGGTACAACAGGCCGGGTTCACGGTGACGACCGAGGCGGTGCCGACCTTGTCGACGAACACGAAGCCGATCTCGGCGAGCTTGCGGACGTGGTGGGAACAGGTCGACTGGCTGATGCCGAGCACGCTCGCCAGGTCTCCGACCCGGATGCGGCCGGCCGGCGCCGTGGAGACTGCGTGCAGCAGCCGGACACGCGTGGGGTCGGACAAGCTGGCGAACCACCCGGCGTAGGTCGCGGCCGAGTCCTCACCCAGAACTGCTGCCCCGCCTGCGGACGCCGGACCGCCACCCGGCGCGGCGCAGTCGCCCGCGGGCGGGCTGGTCACGTCGGCGATCGGGATGGTCAGGTCCACGCTCATGCCGGAGACTGTATCGATCACCGTCGATGGTTGCAATCATCGACAACCGTCGATACAGTCCGGTTCATCGACCACCGTCGATACGTCTTCGACCAGGTGCAGGAGCAGAGCATGACCACCGCCCCCCCTCAGGTGGCCCCGAGCCCGGCCCGTCCGGTCGTGGTCGTCGGTGCCGGTCCGATCGGCCTCGCTGCGGCGGCGCACGCCCAGTCCCGCGGGCTGCCCACCGTCGTCCTCGAGGCGGGCGACGCCGCGGGGGCCGCGGTGCGGCAGTGGGGCCACGTGCGGTTGTTCTCGGCCTGGAGCGAGCTGGTCGATCCCGTCGCGGAGGAGATCCTCGCGCCCACCGGCTGGATCGCACCCGACCCGCAGGCCTACCCGACCGGTGCGGACTGGGTCGAGCAGTACCTCGCTCCGCTCGCAACCGCCCTTGCCGCGACGGACGAGGTCGACGTCCGGTTCGGGCACCGCGTCGTCGGCCTCGCCAAGCGTGGTCGGGACCGGATGGTCGACTCGGGCCGCGAGGCCGCCGGGTTCACCGTGCACGTTCAGACTCCCGAGGGACGGGTCCGGCTGGAAGCCGCCGCCGTCGTCGACGCGTCCGGCACCTGGGGCGGCCCCAGCCCGCTGGGTGGCGACGGGCTGCCCGCAATCGGCGAGGACACTCACGCCGGCCGGATCTTCTACGGCATCCCGGACTTCACCGACCCAGCTACCGCAGCCCGCTACGCCGGCAAGCACGTCGCCGTCGCAGGCACCGGCGCCTCCGCGCTGAACACCCTGGTCGGGCTGACCACCCTCGCCGAGTCCCACCCCGCCACGCAGATCTCCTGGTTGGTGCGCCGTGCCGCGACCGGCGACGCATTCGGCGGTGGCGACAACGACCAGCTCGAAGCCCGCGGCGCGCTCGGCAAGCGCGCCCAGGCAGCCGTCGAGTCCGGCCCCGTCTCCGTGGTGACGTCGTTTCGCACCGGCGAAGTCGCCGCCGACCCGAACCGCACGGGCGCCCTGGTCCTCACCAGCCTCGACGGCGCCACGCTCGTCGGCGTCGACGAAGTCGTCGTCGTCACGGGCTTCCGCCCCGACCTCACCTGGCTGGGCGAGGTCCGTCTCGACCTCGACCCGGTCCTGTCCGCGCCGACCCAGCTCGCGCCCCTCATCGACCCCAACGTCCACTCCTGCGGCACCGTCTACCCGCACGGCGCCGGCGAGCTCGCCCAGCCCGAGACCGGTCTCTACCTGGCCGGGATGAAGTCCTACGGCCGCGCCCCGTCGTTCCTGGCGCTGACCGGCTTCGAGCAGACCCGCAGCGTCATCGCAGCGATCGCCGGAGACCACGAGTCCGCGGCCCGCGTCGAGCTCGTCCTGCCCGAGTCCGGCGTCTGTGGCGGCTCGGGACAGTTCGACAGCCAGCCGAGCGAGGAGTCTGGCGGCGGATGCTGCAGCCCCGCCGAGCCCGAGCTGATCACCATCGGTGGAGGCACCAGCTGCGGATGAGCGGCGGGGCCGGGAGCCGCGTACTCAGAGGGTGCTCTGCACCCCGGCGAGGAGCTGGCGGGCCATCACGATCCGCTGGACCTGGTTGGTGCCCTCGTAGATCTGGGTGATCTTCGCGTCGCGCATCATCCGCTCGACCGGGTAGTCGCGGGTGAACCCGTAGCCACCCAGGACCTGCACGGCGTTGACCGTGACCTCCATGGCGACGTCGGAGGCGAAGCACTTCGCGGCCGCACCGAAGAACGTGAGGTCCTTGTCGTTGCGCTCGGAGCGCCCGGCCGCGGCGTACGTCATCTGCCGGGCCGCCTCGACCTTCATGCCCATGTCGGCGAGCATGAACTGCAGGCCCTGGAAGTCGGCGATCGGCTTGCCGAACTGCTGGCGCTCCTGGGCGTAGCCCAGCGCGTAGTCCAGGGCACCCTGGGCGATCCCGACGGCCTGCGCGGCGATCGTGACGCGGGTGTGGTCGAGGGTCTTCATCGCGGTCTCGAAGCCGGTGCCCTCGGCGCCGATCATCCGGTCCGCGGGGATCCGCACGTTGTCGAGGTAGACCTCACGCGTCGGCGAGCCCTTGATCCCGAGCTTCTTCTCCGGGGCGCCGAACGAGACACCGTCGTCCGACTTCTCCACCACGAACGCCGAGATGCCCTTCGACCGCTTCTCCGGGTCGGTCACCGCCATCACCGTGTAGAACTCCGAGACGCCGGCGTTCGTGATCCACCGCTTCACCCCGTTGAGCACCCAGGTGTCGTCGTCGCGGACCGCGCGGGTCTTCATCCCGACCGCGTCCGAGCCCGCGTCCGGCTCCGAGAGGCAGTAGGAGAACCCGCCCTCGCCGCGCGCGAGCGCTCCGAGGTACTTCTGCTTCAGCTCCTCCGAGCCCGACAGCTGCACCGGCAGCGAGCCCAGCTTGTTGACCGCCGGGATCAGGCTCGACGACGCGCACGCCCGGGCCACCTCCTCGATGACGAGCACGGTCGCCAGCGCGTCGGCCCCGGCACCGCCGTACTCCTCGGGCACGTGCGGGGCGTGGAAGTCCGCGGCCAGCAGCGCGTCGGCCGCCTCCTGCGGGTAACGGGCGTTCTCGTCCACGTCCGCGGCGTACGGCGCGACCTTCGCGTCACACACCGCGCGGACGGCCTCGCGGATCGCCTGGTGCTCCTCGGAGAGGGCATAGAGGGGGTACTCGGAGCTCATAGGGCCGAGTTTACTCGCCAGTAACCGGCGCTCGGACCGGGCATGCGAACGCCCGGCCGGGTAGAACCCGGCCGGGCGTTCGGGACGGAGCTGTGGAGCTACTTCTTCTTGGTGACGGTCGCCTTGGTGGAGCTGCCCTTCAGGCTCTTGGTGCCCGCGTAGGAGACGGTGACCTTGTGCTTGCCGACCTTCAGGGTCTTGACCAGGGTGACGACGGTCTTGCCCTTCTTGAGGGTGCCCTTGCCGACGACCTTCTTGCCCTCCTTGACGACGACCTTGCCGGCCGGGACCGTCTGGCCCCACGAGGTGCTCTGCACCACGACGGCGATCGTGGGCTTCTTGCCGCTCTTGGGCGTGGCCGTGGTCTGCGACAGCTGCTGCGCCAGCGGGTAGCCGCTGACCAGGACCGCCGGGGTCGTGTCGGCCTGGATGACGCAGGACAGCGGGAGGAAGTCACCCGACGAGTTCTCCGTCATCATCGTGAACGACGACGGCAGGACGATGTCGTGCATGCCCGGGTCCGGCGTCGTGAAGGCCTGGTTCGACCCGGAGGCCGTCCAGACGGTCGAGCCGGAGCTGGAGTCGAAGTCACCGTCGACCGGCAGCGGCACCGTGGTCGGGCCGAAGCCGAGGGTGAAGTCGTCGGAGTGCGCACCGGTCACACCGAAGCTGCCGAGCGCCGCCGCCTGCTCCGGGGTCAGGGTCGAGGTGACGTCGATGGAGACCAGACCGGGCGGGACGGGCGCGCCGGCCCAGAACTGCGGGACCGGCAGACCACCCTCGACCGTGATGGCGAAGTCGGAGACGTAGGCGTCGGCGGGGGCGCTGCAGGTGTAGGTGCTCGACGCGGACTCGGCGTTGGCGGCGGTCGTGCTGATCCCGACCAGGGCGCCGGCGGCAAGGGCGGTGGTGACGCCCGCGATCGCGGTGCGGGCGGTGATGCGGCGAATGTTCATGAAGAAGTGCTCCCTCCCGAGCAACTCATTTCGCTACCAGGGGGTAGCAAAGACCGGGCCACCGTATCCCCTGCTCCCGGGGCGCGCGCACGAACCGCGGAATCTCCGGCAAATGTCCAGGAGAGTGCTCCGCCTAGGCTGGGCCCATGGCTGACTGGCAGAACTCGGACTGGATCGACACCATGCTCGACGACGCCCACACCTGGGCGGTGGTCGGCCTGTCCGGCGACCCGTCGCGCACGGCGTACCAGATCGCGGAGCTGCTCCAGTCGCGCGGCAAGCGGATCGTCCCGATCCACCCGTCGGCCGCCACGGTCCTCGGCGAGCAGGGCTACGCCAGCCTCGCCGACGTCCCGTTCCCGATCGACGTCGTCGACGTGTTCCGGCGCTCCGAGGCAGCCGGTGAGTTCGCCGACCAGGCGGTCGCGATCGGGGCCGGCGGCGTGTGGTTCCAGCTCGGGGTCGTCGACGAGGACGCGTTCGCGCGGACCACCGCCGCGGGCGTGCCGATGGTGATGGACACCTGTCCCGCGATCGAGTGGCGCACGAGACGGTGAGCCCGCAGAGCGGCCCGGGCTCCGACCTCGTCGTCCCGGCCGGACCCGGACTCCCGGACGGCGTGACCGTCCCCGCGGGCGAGCTAGTCGAGCGGTTCTCGAAGTCGCCGGGCCCCGGCGGCCAGTCCGTCAACACCACCGACAGCCGGGTCGAGCTCGAGTACGACGTCGCCGCCTCGACCGTCCTCACCGACGCGCAGCGCGCCCGGGCCCTCGGCCGGCTGCCGGGTCCGGTCATCACCGTCGTGGCCTCGGAGCACCGCTCCCAGCACCGCAACCGGGTCGCCGCCCGCGACCGGCTGGCCGAGCAGCTCCGGGACGCCCTCGCCCCACCCCCTCCCCCGCGCCGCCCGACCAAGCCCACCCGCGGCTCGCAGCGCCGCCGGCTCGAGGCCAAGAAGCAGCGCGGCCAGACCAAGTCGCTCCGGGGGCGGGTCGTCGGCGAGTAGGGAGCCCGGGCCTGCGTCGGTGCGACGGCCGCGATCGACCCGGCCCGCCGTAGCGGACCACCAGGGTGCGCGCACGGGTGTGGCCCCGTCGGCGGTGGCCGGCGGGGTCGGTGGGTCAGGGATGTCGTGGGTGGGTGAGGTCGTTGACGTAGACGTGCCCCAACGGGCTGGTCCAGCGGAAGATGCGTGCTGCGGTGCGTTGGTAGGTCCAGCCGCCGTGGGTCTTGAGGCGGTGGTGGTGGCGGCAGAGCGGGGCGAGGTTGCAGGAGCA
>NZ_BDJE01000056.1 GCF_002117935.1 Nocardioides sp. PD653-B2
GTGGACGTTGAACCGCCAGAAATCGATGAGCTCGCACGCCGCGTCGATCTCGGCCTGGTGAGCCGTCTTCGACTGACCCAACATCGTCGCCGCGTTGATCCGCTGCCGCCACGGACCGGCCAACAGGTCCGCCGCCTTCAGCAGCACCGCCGCCCGGTCATCGAAGTCGAGGCCACGCCAACCAGGCGCCGCGTCGGCGGCGGCCCGGACAGCAGCCTTCGCGTCGGCCTGCGTGGAGTTCTTCAACACCCCGAGCACGTGCTGGTGATCATGCGGCTGCACGACCTTGATCTCGGCGCCGCCGCCGGCCTTCCTGCGGCCACCGATGTGGGCCTTGAGGTCACGGGGCTTCCTCTCCAGCCTCTCGATCTCCGCCAACAGAGCCTCCCGCTCGGGCGTACCCGGCGCATAGGTCAAGTTCGGCTCGTTGACCGGAGCCGGGGGTGTCGTCACTGCGTCCATGCCGGCGATGCTCTCAGACCCCGCGACGGGCCCCAAACGCCGCAGGGTCGATCAGAGCAGGTACTCGATCTCCTGGGTCGCGAACCACGCCAGGTCCTCGTCGGGGTCGGCGTCGACCGGGCGGTCCTCGGTATCCGCGTGGAGAGCGACCACCCGCTTCACCGGGATCGTCCAGCCGGGCTCCGGCTCCTTGTCGAGCTCAGCGACCACGACGACCCGGCGGCCGGGGCCGGTGAGCATCGCGGCGGAGGCGTCGGCAGCGGTCATCAGCGCGGCGTACTCCGCCTCCTCGGCGTCCTCGTCGGAGGTCACCGCGTCGTCGGTGACGACGAACTCCCCGGCGGCGTGCTGCTCGGCCAGGAGGGCCAGCGTCGTCGGCAGGTAGACCCGGACGCTCACGGCTGCTCCGTCGGCGGCTTGCGCTTGCGGCGTCCGCGCGGGGCCCGGGTGCGGCCGCTCGAGGCCGACTCGACGAGCTCGTCGAGCGCCTCCTGGATGCACGGGCCGAGCAGGTCGGCGTCGGGCAGCAGGTCGCGGTCGGCGGTGAGCCCGAAGTAGACGTGCCCGTCGTACGACGTCACGCCGATCGCCAACGGGTGCCCCTCGAGCAGCGGCGGCACCGGGTAGGTCGCGACCATCCGGGCCCCCGCGGCGTACAGCGGGGCCTGCGGACCGGGGACGTTCGTGACGCTGAGCTGGTAGCCGCGGCGTCGCTCGACCGCGGCCACCCGCGACCCGATCGCGTGGAACGTCGCCGGCGCGAAGCCGGAGATCGCGGTGAGCCGGCTCGCGGCCACGCTGCGGCCGCCGTCCTTGTGGGCCTGGAACGAGTAGGACACCTGGTGCAGCCGGACCACCGGGCTGGCCTCCCAGACCGGTAGGTCCACGAAGTGCGCGGCGATCTGGCTGCCGAGCGAGGTCGCCTCGAGCTCCTCGTCGATGACCGAGACGGGCACCAGGGCGCGGATCTGCCGCACCCCGCGCATCGACTCGCCGCGGGTCATCAGCCAGGACCGGAGCGCCCCGGTGATGGTCGCGAGGATGACGTCGTTGACCGTGCCGCCGTGGACGTCGCGGACCCTGCGGTAGTCGGCGAGGTCGGTGCGGACCGTGACCACGCGGCGCTGCTGCGAGAGCGGGCCGATGATCGGCGAGTCACCCTGGGGGGTGCGGTTGGTGAGCGCGTCGGCGACGCGACCGGCGGTGCGGCTGGTCGCGGACACGCCGCGCAGCACCGACCCGGTCTTGGTGCGGACCGTGTCGGAGACGGTCTCGGTGCCGCGGAGCGAGTCGCGGACGGCGCCGGCCATCAGGGAGAACGGCGAGGGCCGGCCGTGGGCGCGCCACTCGTCGCCGCCGAGCTCCTTGAGCTCCGGCGTCAGGTCGAGGAGCACCTGACCGAGGTCGACGGTCTCGATCCCGTCGACCAGCACCTGGTGGGACTTCGACAAGATCGCGACCTGGCCGTCGGCCAGCCCCTCGACGAAGTAGATCTCCCACAGCGGCCGGCTGCGATCGAGCGGGCGGGACACGATCCGGGAGACCAGCTCACGCAGCTGGTCGAGGCTGCCCGGGCGCGGCAGCGCGGACCGGCGTACGTGGTAGCCGATGTCGAAGTGGTCGTCGTCGACCCACACCGGGTTGGCCATCCGGCCGGGCACGGGCTGGATCCGCTGCCGGTAGCGCGGCACGAACGAGATCCGGTCCTCGACCAGGCGGACCAGGCGGGCGTAGTCGAACCCGGACTCGCCGGGGTCGAAGATCTCGACCGTCGCGTTGTGCATGGGCGTCGACGGAGACTCCTCAGCCAGCAGCGCCACGTCTCGTGGCCTGAGCCGCTCCGTCATGTGGTGTCCCTCGTGGGTCGCGCCGGGTCGCTCCGTCGGGGTACCCGTACCGGCGGCTTGTACAACGTGCGATTCTGGCAGACGTGACGGTCCACCGGGGCCGTCGTACCGCGAACGGACCTGCGCGGGTATCCACGAGCAGAAGGAAAATGTCGACGATGCGCCGAGCCATGGCCAGCCTGGCCGTAGTCCTGTGTGCCCTCACCGTCACCGCCGGATGTGGCAGTGACAGCGACGCCGGATCGGGCAGTGGCACCGATCCGTTGGTCATCGAGGTCACGATCTCCGGCGACAGCGTGACGCCGAACGGCGAGCGCGTCGAGGTCGCGGTCGGGCAGGAGATCCAGCTCGAGGTCACCGCCGACGAGGCGGGCGAGATCCACGTGCACTCCAGCCCCGAGCAGGAGCTCGAGTACGAAGCAGGCACGCACACGGTGACCATCCAGGGGATCGACAAGCCCGGCACGGTCGACGTCGAGTCGCACTCGCTCGAGAAGGTCATCGTCCAGCTCGAAGTGAGCTGAGGTGTCGTCGGGCGGCATCACACTCGCGCACGGGATCGGCGGGGCCAAGGACCTGCCGATCTCCCCCGAGCTGGCGATCGCCGGCGCGACCGCGGCGCTGGTCATCTCCTTCACGGTCCTGGCGATCGCCTGGCGCACCCCGCGGTACGACGCGGCCACCAGTGGCCGGCCGGCGCCGGACCGGCTCGCGTCGACCGTCGACTCGGCCGCCTGGCGGATCGGGCTGCGCACGCTGGGCATGGCGCTGTTCCTCTACGTCGCGGCCGCGTCGATCCTCGGCAAGGACCTGGTCATCAACCCGGTCTTCGGCGTCTTCTACGTGTGGTGGTGGGTGGGCATGGTCCCGCTCTCGCTGCTGCTCGGCCCGGTGTGGAAGGCGATCAGCCCGGTCCGCACCATCAACCTCGCGTTCGCGAAGGTCTCCGGCAGCGACCCCGAGCGCGGCATCCTCACCTACCCCGAGCGGCTCGGGCACTGGCCCGCGGCGGTCGGGCTCTTCGCGTTCGTCTGGCTCGAGCTCGTCTACCCGTTCTCGACCGAGCTGGGTCCGGTTCGCCTGTGGTGCGCGGCGTACGTCGCCCTGATGCTGATCGGCGGCGCCCTCTTCGGCAACACCTTCTACGAGCGCGCCGACCCGTTCGAGGTCTACTCCACGTTGGCCTCCCGACTGTCGATCTGGGGCCGCCGCGGCGACGTGCTGGTGATCCGCAGTCCCCTCGCCAACCTCGACACGACCCCGGTGCGGCCCGGCCTGGTCGCGGTCGTCGCGGTGCTCTTCGGCAGCACCGCCTTCGACTCCTTCAAGGACTCCGCCCGCTGGGTGCAGTTCATCCAGGGCGAGAGCGTGTCGCCGTACGTCATGAACAACATCGGGCTGCTGGCCTTCTGCGTCGGCGTCGGGCTGATCTTCGCGCTCGGGTGCGTGCTCACCGGGCTCGGCGACGACCTGAAGCGCACCGAGCTGCCCGACCAGCTGGCGCACTCGGTGGTGCCGATCATCATCGGCTACATCGTCGCCCACTACCTGAGCTACCTGGTCGAGGTCGGCCAGCTGACGCTGATCCAGCTGAGCGACCCGTTCAGCAACGGCAGCAACTACCTCGGCACCGGCAACCTGCAGGTCAGCTACTGGCTGAGCTACCACCCGACGCTGCTGGCCAACATCAAGGTGACGGCGGTCGTCGTCGGCCACGTGCTCGGCGTGATCGCCGCCCACGACCGGGCGATCAAGATCCTGCCGCCGCGGCACCAGCTCACCGGCCAGCTCCCGCTGCTGTTCGCGATGATCGCGTTCACCGTGGGCGGCCTCTACCTGTTGTTCGCCGCCTAGGCCGCGGCCGGACCGGCCGAGAGGCCGACCTCCCACGGGTAGGTGGCCGCGGCCACGAGGCCCTCGTCGACCACGTCCGCGAGGATCGTCGCGGCCGCGCACATCCGGGCCGCGCGGAAGACCGAGCTGCGCCGTACGACGTCGCTCTTCACCGCGGTGACCCGCTGGACCATCCGCAGCGACACCATCCGGTTGGTGAGGGTCGCCGCGGAGACGAGCTCGGCGGCCAGGCTCTCCCAGTGGCGCAGCGGGCTGTCCATCCAGACCCGGCCGACCGCGTCGGTCTGCGGCGCGCAGCCGGTGACGTCGGAGATGCTGCCCAGGATGTCGAGCACCTCGACGTGGGCCGGACCGAAGGCGAGCTCCTCCTCCGGTCCGATGAGCTGGCGCAGCGAGCGCATCGTCTCGTCCCGGACGTCCGGCGCGATCCAGGTCTCGAGGTGCAGCACGGTCGCGATATCGCAGGCGGCGTCGATGCCGCGCCGCTGGTCGCGGTCGAGTCCCGGGAGCCGGTCGAGGTAGAAGTGGAGCAGGTGGCGGCGGACCCGGACCTGGCGGACCAGCTGGTCGCCGGGGGCGCGCGCGGGGAGCACGGTGGGACTCAGTGGCCCGCGCAGCCGTCCCAGGAGTCCGAGCTCCTCACGCGACAGTCGCGGCAGGACCGCGGGGACCACCGAGCCCAGCAGCGGCGAGATCGCCGTGCTGCTCCCATCGGGATAGAGCAGGCGCGCCTCCATCTCGGAGGCCGCGGGCTCGAGGTCGTCGAGATTCCACTGGATGAGGATCGGCACGCCGGCGTCCGGCCTGAGGCGTCCGGGTCATGAACCGGTCACCGACTCGACCGGGGCGATCGCGTCCGCGAGGCGGGACACCGCACGGGTCAGCGGCGAGTCCCCCACCTCGGCCAGCGTCCGGCCGGCGACCAGCGCCCGATCGGTGGTGACCTGGTCCTCGGGGAGGAAGTAGAGTCCGGCGATCCGGGCGAACCCGGTCACCATCTCGGCGATGTCGCGCTCCGACCAGCCGAGGGTCGTCCGCATCCGGTTGACGACGACGTGCACCGCCCGGCTCCCGTCGAGCTCGCGGACCTCGACCAGCGCCCGGGCCAGCCGCGAGAGCCCGACCGGGTCGGCCCCGCCGACCACGACCACCTGGTCGGCGACGTCGAGCGCGCCGAGGGTCATCTGGTTGCGTCCAGGACGGGACCCGAACTCCGAGCCGGGGTCGTCCTCGAGGCTGAAGCCGGTGTCGACGACGACCTCGCCGTGCTCGCGGGCGACCTCGAGGAGGTGCTCGACCGAGCCCGACCGCACCTCGACCCAGCGGTCGGCACGCGGCAGCCCGGTCACCACGCTCAGGTGGCCGTCGATGCCGCGCTGCACGGACCCGAACCGCTCCGCGAGCTGGCCGGCCGTCGCCAACCGGGCCGCGGACAGCAGGCCGGACACCTCGTCCAGGACGCCGAGCTGCTGGGCCACGGCCCCGCCGTACGGGTCGGCGTCGACCAGGATCGTGCGCCGGCGCCGCCGGGCGATCGCGGCGGCGAGGCCGACGGCGACCGTCGTACGACCCGGGGCACCGGCCGGTCCCCAGACAGTGACGACCCGGCCGGGGCTGGCCGTGGCGACCACCGGCGGACCGTCGGGGGGTGCGCCGCGCGGCATCCGGACGACGGTCGCGGTCTCGGCGGCCGTGACGGCGTCCGGCAGCGCGGCCAGGTCGTCGTCGGTCACCACGAGCTGGATGCCGATCCGCGAGGCCCGGAGGCGGCCTCCGTCGAGGGTGACACCACCGGGGGCGATGGCGATCGGGCGCACCCCGTGCTTGCGGAGGTGGTCGACCGCGCTCCGGTCCAGGCCGGGGGCCTCGAGACCGACGACGGCCACGTCGGCCTGTCCCGCCGTCGCGGCGGCGAGCAGGTCGTCGACGTCGACGCAGCGCTTGAGGACCACGATCCCGGGGTCGTCGCCGAGCCGTTCGAGGGCCGGCGGCTCCCAGGCCGCGCCCGAGGCCACGATCAGCACCACGACGCGGTCGGGCACAGCCCTCAGCCCTTGCGCACGACGGTCAGCAGCGGGCTGTCGACGCGGCCGACGGCGGCGAAGTACGCCGCCGCGTCGGCCTCGGGGACCGCGAGCACGAGCTGGCGGCGGCCGGTCGCGGCCCCGAAGCCCGCGTCCGGGCTGGGCGCGTCGACGACGGTCGCCTCGGCCAGGACGGGCCCGCCCTCGAGGGACCGCCCCTTGCCCTGCCCCACGAGGTAGACGTCGACGACCGAGCCGGTCTGCACCGACGCCGGAACCTGCTCGGCCTCGACCGCGATCGGCAGCTCGACGGTGTCGCCGGTGTCGGAGGCGGAGCCGAGGGCGGCGCGGGGCAGCAGCTCGCCGGCGGTCACGCCGCGCACGAGGTGGAGGTCGGCCGGCAGCTCGTCGTCGACGGTGAAGTAGCCCTCGAGGTCGCCGTCGTCGGCGAACCGCACCCGGTGCGCGACGAGGTCGGCGGTCGTCAGCTCGGCACCCGGGCCGGCGTCGCCCGACACCGCCCACACCGCCACGGTGTCGTCGGCCGCCGCGAGGAGCCGAGCCCCGCCCAGGACGGAGACGGTCACGATCAGGAGCCCGATCCACAGACGCGGGTCGCGCCAACCGGGCCGGGCCGCGCGCGTGGCCGGCGGGACCGGGGCGGACACCCTGGCCCCGGGTTGGTGCGCCGTGCCGAGACTCACGCCGACATGATGGCCCCGCTCCGGCGCGGCGAAACACGTCATCCACAGGCCGCGCCCGCCGTCGCCGTCCGGCGGCCCCGGATGCGACGATGGGGTCATGGCCGGATCGCCCCGCTTCCTCACGCTCGCCGACGTGGCCGAGGTCCTCAACACGTCGAGCGCGCAGGTCTACGCCCTGGTCCGCCGGGGTGACCTGACCGCCATCAAGATCGGTGGCCGCGGCCAGTGGCGGGTCGAGTCGGCCCAGCTCGAGGAGTTCATCCAGCGGATGTACGCGGAGACGAAGACGTTCGTCGACGAGCACCCCTACGTCGAGGCGGAGCAGCGCCCCGAGGCGTGACCGCTCCTTCCTGGCTGCTGCGCGTACGGTCGTGCGCATGTCGCCGTTCGGAGCAGCGTTGTCCCTCGTGGGGGCCCTTCTCGTGGTTCCGCAGGCGGTGACGCCCCAGGCGTCGGCGAGCCCGGCGGCCACCTGCGACGGTCGACCCGCGACGATCGAGGCCCACGACCGGGAGGGCGTCTCCGGTACGGCGGGCGACGACGTCATCGTCACGACCGACGTACGCAGGGTGTACTCCGGCGACGGCGACGACGTGGTCTGCTACCGGCTGGTCGACAGGTCGTTCCGGCCGAGGGATCCCGCCTTCGTGTTCACGGCGAGCGGCAACGACCGCATCTTCGTGTCCGGGGGCGCCGGCGACCGGGTGCTCGTGGAACCGTCGTACGGTGACGACGTCGTCGTCGGCGGTCCCGAGGACGACGACGTCGACTTCCAGGGCGATCAGGACGGTGCTGCTGGCGCGGACCGTTACGACCTCGGCGCCGGAGCCGACCGGGTGGCGGTCGTCCCGACCTCGTTCGGGACCAACGACCTCACCGCGTCGCTCGGCCGGGGGGACGACACCATCGACCTCTACGCCGGCCTCGCCGACGAGGCCGACATCGACGGCGGTCCCGGCAACAACACGGTCGTCCTCGATACCCACGGTTGCGACGGCGAGTGGCAGGTGGACAACGTCGCGGGCGACCTCTCCTGCGACGGCCAGCGGCGACTGGGGACGTGGTCGCAGTTCGACAGCTTCCGCACTGACCTGCACCCACACGCGACGGTCAGCTTCCGGGGTGGGCCGCGCTCGGAGACGGTGGAGGCGCCCCATCACCTCGGCACGGTGCGCCTCGGGGGTGGAGATGACGCCCTGCTGGTGCAGAAGACCCAAGCGCTGATCGGGGCACGGCTCCAGGGCGGGCCCGGGCGCGACCTGCTGCTCGGCGACCTGCGCCTGCAGCACCGGCCCCAGGAGCTCCGTGTGGACCTCGCCCGAGGGCGGATCAGCTGGCTGACGCGGGTCGGGCATCCACTGAGAACGGCGCGGTTCTCCGGCCTGGAACGCCTGGCCGCGGGGTTCGAGGGCGACGTCACGGCCACCGGCAGCCGCGGTGACGACGAGCTCGCCGTGGATACCTGCGACGGCTCGGTCCACCTGACGGGCGGCGGGGGCGATGACGTGCTCACGCTCCGCGACGCGCGACTGAGCGACTTCGTGCGGACACACCAGATCCGCGAGTGCGACAGCGTCGCGCGCGGTCGTCTCGACGGCGGACCGGGTGCCGACGTGCTGCGCGGCGGCCCGGGGCGGGACCGCGCCGACGGGGGTCCGGGCCGCGACCGATGCACGCAGGTCGACGTCGCGATCAGGTGCTGACCGGCCCGTGAATGCAGGCCGCAGCCGGGGTGGTCGAGGGAGGACCACGCGGCAGCCGGGTGCGGGCATGGGTGTGGCCCCGTCGGCCGTGGCCGGCGGGGTCGGTGGGTCAGGTATGTCGTGGGTGGGTGAGGTCGTTGACGTGGACGTGGCCGTGGGGGCTGGTCCAGTGGAAGGTCCGGGGTGCGGTGCGTTGGTAGGTCCAGCCGCCGTGGGTTTTGAGGCGGTGGTGGTGGCGGCACAACGGGGCGAGGTTGCAGGAGCA
>NZ_BDJE01000057.1 GCF_002117935.1 Nocardioides sp. PD653-B2
GGTTTCGAGACAGGCGCTGCGCGCCTTCCTCAACCACCGGGGGCGACAGGACTTCGTCCTCCTCAACCACCGAAGGTGACGCTGAAGGCGTGGATCAGCACGCCGACGAGGCCGCCGACGATGGTGCCGTTGATCCGGATGAACTGGAGGTCGCGGCCGACGTGCAGCTCGATCCGGCGGGCGGCCTCGCGGCCGTCCCAGCGCTCGATGGTGTGGGTGATGACGGTGGTGACCTCGGCGCCGTACCGCTCGACGGCGAAGACCGCGGCGTCCGAGGCGATGCCGTCGAGGCGGGCGCGCAGCGGCTCCTCGACGAGCAGGCGGTCGGCGAAGGTGGAGACCTCGGCGAGCAGCCGGAGGCGGACGGCGCCCTCGGGGTCGACCAGCGAGGCCTGGAGGGTGCGCCGTAGCGCGTTCCAGAGCGAGACGCTCGAGGCGATCACCTGGGGATGGTCCAGGAGCCGGTGCTTGAGGGCCTCGGTGCGCTCCTGGGTGTCGGGGTTGTGCAGGAGGTCCTGGGCGAGTTGGGCGAGCATCGAGTCCAGGGCCAGGCGAGCGGGGTGGCGTGGGTCCTCGCGGATGTCGACGATCCAGCGCAGCAGCTCGCGGTGGACCCGCGAGATCACCGCGTCGTTGAGCCGGGTCGGCGCCCACCACGGCGCCCGGTCGCCGAGCACCTCGGCGACGGTCTCGGGGTTGGCCACCAACCAGCGGTAGAGCTCCTCGAAGCCGAGGTCGACCAGGCCGTGGTGCAGGTCGTCCCGGACGGTCTCCTCGAGCAGGCTGCCGAGCAGCGGCGAGATCGGCTCCTCACGGAAGCGCGGCACCAGCGCGTCCCGGATCAGCCCCTCGATGTGATCGTCACGGACCCGGTTGAGGGCGAGCGACGCGACCTCGGCGGCCTCGTCGACGGCTCTCCGGGCGTGCTCCGGTACGGCGAGCCAGCGGCCGACCCGCAGCGAGATCGTGGCCGACGACACCCGCTCGCGGATGATGTCCTCCTGGAGGAAGTTCTCCCCCACGAACTCCTCGAGACCGCGACCCAGGTCGTCCTTGCGCTTCGGGATCAGCGCGGTGTGCGGGATCGGCAGGCCGAGCGGGTGCTTGAACAGCGCGGTGACCGCGAACCAGTCCGCGATCGCACCCACCATCGACGCCTCGGCGCCGGCGTTCACGAACCCGAGGAAGCCGTCCTGGCCGAGCGTCGCGACATACACGACGGCCGCCAGCACGAGCAGCGAGACCGCCAGGGTGCGCATTCGGCGCAGGCCCCGGCGACGTTCCTCGTCGGCTCCGGGGCTGGGCGTGATCATCGAGATGGTGGCCGTCATTGCCCGCCATCCTTCTCTACGGCACCGCATGCCAGAATCTCCCGCATGTCTCGCACGGTGATCACCTTCGGCACGTTCGACGTGTTCCACGTCGGGCACCTTCGGGTGATCGAGCGCGCCGCCGCCCTCGGCGACCGGCTCGTCGTCGGCGTCTCCGCCGACGAGCTCAACCTGCGCAAGAAGGGCCGCGAGCCGGTCTTCAGCCAGGCGGAGCGGCTCGCGATCGTGGCCGCTCTCAAGCCGGTCGACGAGGTCTTCGTCGAGGAGAGCCTCGAGCTCAAGCGCGAGTACATCGTGAAGTTCGGCGCCGACGTGCTCGTGATGGGCGACGACTGGGCCGGCCGGTTCGACGAGTTCGAGGACATCTGCGAGGTCGTCTACCTGCCCCGCACGCCCGCGATCTCGACCACCGCGCTGATCGAGAAGATCTCCGGCGCCAGCTGACCCGCACCGGCCCGGCGCGGGGGGTTTGGAGACCCCGCCGTCCCGGGCACGATCGACCCAGGGCGGCTCGGTGCCGCCACACCAATCTCGAGGGAGAACGATGCGCCGCTCGATCGTCGCCATCGTCGTGGCCACTGGCCTGACACTTTCCGTCCTGGCCGCAGGGTCACCCACCGCCACAGCTGACGACCCGCCGCCGGCGACCGACGGCCAGGCGCAGGCGGCGCTCGCGACCGCTCAGGCCGCCCTCGGTGACATCGGCGGGGCGGTCGCCGGGCGCCGTACGACGACCCCCCGTCCGGACGCGACCCTCGCGCTGCGCGACCTCTTCGTCGCCCGCGACCGGCTCAGCGGCGACGACCGCGCGCAGGCCGACGGGCTGCTCGCCCGGCCCACCGACGGCTCCGGAGACCGGTACGGCGACGGCTACACCGTGCCGGCCGCGAAGAAGTGCAAGGCCCACTTCTGCATCCACTGGGTCACCAGCACCGCGGACGCGGCGCCGAGCCAGGCCTGGGTCGACACGAACCTGAAGTACATGAACAAGGTCTGGCGCTCCGAGGTGAAGTCCCTCGGCTACCGCAAGCCGATCACCGACGGCCACCGCGGCGGCAACAGCAAGTTCGACGTCTACCTCAAGGAGCTCGGCTCCAAGGGCCTCTACGGCTACTGCGCCCCCGAGCGCCGGACCCAGAAGTACAAGTGGCTGGCCTCCGGCTACTGCGTGCTCGACAACGACTTCGCCCAGGCGCAGTACGGCGCGCCGCCCCAGGACAGCCTCCGGGTCACCGGCGCCCACGAGTTCTTCCACGCCGTCCAGTTCGCCTACGACTACGGCGAGGACGGCTGGCTGCTCGAGTCCACCGCCACCTGGATGGAGGAGCGGGTCGCCGACGACGTCAACGACAACCGTCAGTACCTCCCCGCCGGCCAGATCGGCGCCCCCGGACAGTCGCTGGACGTCTTCAACCAGCAGGGCTTCAACCAGTACGGCAACTGGACGTTCTGGGAATACCTCGGCCACCGCTTCGGCAGCGGCCTCGTGCGCTCGGTCTGGACCGAGGCCGGCGCGTTCCCGGGCGCGGGGCACCAGTACTCCGCGACCGCGCTCAAGCGCGTGCTCAAGAAGCACGGCGGTTTCAAGAACGTCTACCGCGCGTACGCCGGAGCCAACACGGTCCCGGGCCACTCCTACCGCGAGGGCAAGAGCTGGCCGACCGCGCCGGCCGCGGCGAGCTGGAAGCTGTCCAAGGCCGACCCGAAGGCCAGCAAGTTGCTGAAGGTCAACCACATGGCCGCGCGGACCGTGCTCGTCCGACCGGGCACCTCCCTGGGCAGCAAGCGCTGGAAGCTGCGCATCGTGGTCGACGGTCCGGCCGGCAAGACCGACCCCGCGGCGTACCTCGTCATCAAGCGCAAGCACGGCGTCTCCACGAAGGCGATCTCGCTCAACGGCAACGGCCGAGGCAGCACGAAGGTCCCGTTCAACGTGCAGAAGGTGCGCTCGGCGACCATCGTCCTGGTCAACGCGTCGACCCGGTTCGCCTGCTGGAAGCGCAAGTCGTACTCCTGCCAGGGCCGGCCCCGCGACAACAACCTGCCGTTCAGCGTGTGGACCACGGTCAGCCGCTGACCGGCTCGACCAGGTGGATCCGGACTGGCGCGCTGAAGGCGGAGCGTCCGCGGCCCTAGATTGAGCGCGTGACCGCACCGCTCGTCCCCGACCAGGCACTGCTCCCCGACGACCGCCCCGCCTCCGGGCTGGGGGTGACCCAGGGTGCCGCGCTGACCCTCGGGGCGGTGCTCGGGACGGGCGTGATCTCGCTGCCCGCGCTGGCGGCGCACGCCGCCGGGCCGGCCTCGCTGGTCGCCTGGCTGGCGCTGGTGCTGCTGTCGATCCCGCTCGCGACGACCTTCGCCGCGCTCGGCGCCCGTTATCCCGACGGTGGCGGGGTCTCGACGTACGTGCGGCGCGCCTTCGGCGGCCGACCGGCGACGGTCATCGGCTGGTGCTTCTACTTCGCGATCCCGCTGGGCGCGCCCGCGGCTGCGGGCTTCGCCGGTGCGTACGTCGCCGACAGCCTCGGCGGCGGACGCGGGACCCAGCTGCTCACGACCGCCGCGCTGATCGTCGTGGTCACCACCATGAACTGGTACGGGATCCGGGTCTCCGGCCGGGTGCAGCTGGTCATTGCTGCCGCGCTGGCCACGCTGCTCTTCGTCGCGACCGTCGTGTCGTTGCCGCACGCGGACCTCGGCAACCTCACCCCCTTCGCCCCGCACGGCTGGATGGCGGTCGGCAGTGCGGCCGCGCTGCTGATCTGGGCGTTCGCCGGTTGGGAGGTCGTCACCTCGCTCTCCGCCGACTACCGCGACCCGGCGCGCGACATCACCCGCGCCACCTGGATCGCCATCGCGGTGATGGGCGTGATGTACCTCGGTGTCGCGTTCGCGACCGTCGCGGTGCTCGGCGACGGCACCGGCAAGGCGCCACTGTCGGATCTGCTGGTGGTCGGCTTCGGCGAGCCCGCGCGGGCGGTCACCACCGTGGTCGCGGTGCTGCTCTCACTGGGCGCGATGAACGCGTTCTTCGCCGGCGGCGCCCGCCTCGGCGCGGCCCTCGGCCGGGACGCGTCGCTCCCCCGGTGGTTCGCCCACGGGTCGGTGGCCGGCGAGGTGCCGCGGCGCTCGCTCGCGGTGATCACCGGCGGCGCGCTGGCGACCCTCCTCGTCATCACCCTCACCGGCATCCCGGTGGAGCGGACCATGCTGCTGGTGACCGGCGCGTTCACCCTCGTCTACGTGGTCGGCACCGCGGCCGCGATCCGGCTGCTCCCCCGCGGCACCTGGGTCTGGCGGGGCGCCGTAGTCGCCTTCGCGTCGACGCTGGTGCTGCTCGGGCTGACCGGGCGCTACCTGCTGCCCCAGCTGGTGCTCGCGGTGGGCGCGATCGCGTGGACGATGCGGCCCAGAGCAGTCGCCCCCGCCGGCGCAGACCCGGCGTGATCGACCCGGTCGACCGTGAGGTCCGTGGCCGCATCCTGGCACGCAGGTCCGACGAGAATGCGACGATGTCCGCCATGTTCGCTCCGCGCCGGGTCGGCGCCGTCCTGCTGACGGCCGCGCTCCTGGTCGGCCTGACCTCCTGCCGGGACTCGGCGAACTTCGTGATGGCCGACGGCACCTACGTCCTCCTCGCCCAGCCGGGCGACGAGGGCGACGAGGCCCAGGTCCAGGGCACCGTGACCGTGATCGGCTCCTGCCTCGGCATCGACGACGCGATCGCGATCTGGCCCGCCGAGACGACCATCGTCGACACCGACCCGTTCACCATCCAGGTGCCCGACGTCGGCGAGGTCAGCGTGGGCGACCAGGTCGACGGCGCCGGCGGCGGCGCCACCATGGACGACCTCCCCGACGGGGTCGTCGTCCCCGACGACTGCGACGCGACGAGCGTGGTGACGTTCCGGGCCGGGTAGTCCGCCCACCGCATAGGTTGAGCGCGTGCCGACCCGGTCCTACCGTCCTCTCGTCCTCGCCGCCGCGGTGGCCGCCGTGTCGACCGGGCTGCTCGTGCTGGCCGTCGGCCAGGGCTGGCTCGGACCGGACGTCGGCCGTGGTGACGGCTTCTGCGAGGCCGCCCGGTCCGGGTGGGTGAAGCAGCCCGCCAACTCGTTCTCCAACCTCGGCTTCGTGGTGGCCGGACTGCTGATCGGCTGGCACGCCGGCCGACCCGACCGGCTCGGCGACGTGCTCCCCCGTCACGCCGGCCTGGCCGCGACGTACGCCTGCGTCGTGGTGCTCCTCGGGCCCGCGAGCGCCGCCATGCACGCGACCCAGGCCGAGGCGGGCGGCCAGCTCGACCTGCTGAGCATGTACCTCGTGGCGTCGTTCGCCGCGGCGTACGCCGTGATGCGGTGGGTGCGCCAGGGCCGGTTGTTCTTCGTGCAGCTCTTCAGCCTCTTCGTCGCCTTCTGCGAGCTCGTCGGCCTGTACGACGCGACCGTGCCGGTCGTCGAGCAGGCCGGCAACGTGGCGTTCGCGGCGCTGCTGCTGACCGCGGTCGTCCTGGAGGTGCGGTTGTGGCGCCGGCGCGAGAACGACGTGCACACCGACCTGCGCTGGGGAGCCGCCGCCCTCGGCGCGATCCTGGTCGCCTTCGCCGTCTGGAACGTCACGAAGTCGCTCTGGTGCGACCCCGGCTCGCTCGTCCAGGGCCACGCGATCTGGCACGTGCTGGACGCGATTTCGGCGTACCTGATGTTCCGGTTGTGGGCGAGCGAACGAATTCGAACGGGCTCTCAGTAAAGAATTTCCTGGAACGGTTTAAGCGCGGGAGTCGCGTGATACCTGTGGTCTAGATCTGATGTATAGATCACAGGTCTAGATCACGGTCGTGACTCGGCGCGGCGCCTTTGGGAGGGAGAGTCGCAGCATGCGCTCGCATGCCGCGCTGGGGTGGCGGGGTGGCGGTCGCGTGCGTCGACCTCTGAAGTCAATCCCCTACGGGGGACTGGATTTGGGGAGAACCACGCATGTCCAAGCAACTCATGCTCGCGCTCGGCGCGGGCGGTGCCGCCACCGCGGCGGTCGTCGCGTCGGCGGCCTCATTGGGGTCGGTCAACTCGACCGACCTGGGGGCCGGCACCAGCGTCATCGCCTCGTGCGACAGCGACAACATCGATGTCAGCTACACCACGGCGTACCAGACCGGCAACTACAAGGTCACCAGTGTGACTCTGAGCAACGTGGCCGCCGCGTGCATCGGGCAGCGGGTGAAGATCACGCTCGCCGACGGCACGGCCACACCGCAGGAGATCGACCAGGCGACACCGACCTGGACCGGGTTGCTCGACGCCCGGACCGCTGACTTCACCGTCGCGTCACCCCCACTGGCCGAGGACGTCGTCGGCGTCTCGGTGGTGATCAGCGGGTAGCGCCCGGCGCGGTCGCTCACGTTGGGGGGCGTGCATGGTCGAGCTGAAGCTGAAGACGCGGCGCCGCCGGTCCTGGCCGCGCCGTCTTCTCAGCGCGCTCGGATGGGCATTCAGCCTGATCGTGCTCGCCCTCAGCGTCCCGACGCCCTGGGGCCCGCCGCGGCTCGGCGTCACCGTGGTGTCCGGCCACTCGATGCTGCCGACCTACGACCCCGGCGACCTGGTGGTCACCTGGCGGACCGCGTCGTACCCGGCTGGCACCCCGGTCGTCTACAACATCCCGGCCGACCAGCCGGGCACCGGCCTCAAGGTGGTGCACCGGGTCGTCGACGTGCGACCCGACGGGACCCACGTGACGCAGGGCGACAACAACGACTCCGTCGACCCCTGGCAGCCACGCGACGACGACATCCGCGGGGAGGTCGTGCTTCGGGTGCCCCGCGGCGGGATCCTCCTCCGCTGGTTCGGGTCGCCGCTGGTGCTCGCCGTGGTGTCCGGCCTGCTCGCGGGCGCTTGGGCGTTCGGCAGGGTCAGCCGGGGCGGGGACGCGCCGGCCCCGGGCGGTGGCGCCCGCTCACGGCGGAGTCACCGCCGCAGGACGCCCCCGGGCCGGATGACGATGCGGGTGACGGTGGGCGTCCTCACGCTCGCGGCCGCGATGGGTGGCGGCACCGCGCGTGCGGCCGATCTCGGCCTGCTGACCGCCGACGACATCACGACGACCACCGTCTCGGCGGAGCTCGCTGCCAACCCGGTGTCCTACGAGCAGCACCTGACCAGCGAGACCGCGCTGCAGTACTGCGCCACGGTGACGGTCACCAACCACTCCGACCAGGCCGTCCAGTGGGAGATCACCCTCAACATCTCGGGCCAGCCCTACAACGCCAGCTCCGTGGCGTCGTCGTACGGCGTGACCACGGTGTCGTTCCAGCCCGACCTCTGGCGGGTGCGCGGCGCCGACTACAACGCGGTGATCGCCGCCGGCGGGACCTACGAGTGGGGCTACTGCGGCGCCCGGTCGCCGACCGGCCTCGTCGACGCCACGGTCAGTGTCGCCGTCACCCAGTCCGACGCGCAGTCGTACTGCGCGACGGCGACGGTCTCGACCACCTCGACCGACTGGATCCGCTGGCGCGCCACGCTCAACCACGCCACCGCCGGGATCAGCGACGACGCCTTCTGGCTGGCCGCGGAGCCGACCACCACCAACAGCATGACGACGGTCTCCTTCGACGCCGTCACCGGCACCTGGGTGACCCGCGGCGTCGCGAGCAACGAGTACATCCGCTCGGGCACCAACGCGACCTTCGGCTACTGCGCACCGTCGGGTGCGGCGTCACCCCTCGTGGACGCGACCCTGAGCGTCTCCATCACCAGCTCCGACAGCCAGCAGTACTGCGCCTCGGTGACCGCCTCGACGACGTCCGCGTCGTACGTGAAGTGGAAGGCGACGATCACCCACAGCACGCCCGGCCTCACCAACAACATCTACTGGCTCACCGCGGTGCCGACGAACCTCAGCAACGCCGCGACGGTGTCGTTCGACGCGAGCACCGGCACGTGGGTGCTCCAGGGCCTGCCCTACAACCAGCTCATCAAGGCCGGCTCTCCCGCCACGTGGGGCTACTGCGCGCCGACCAACCAGTCGGCCGACCTGGTCGATGCCACCGTGACGGTGACGCGCAACGGCACGAGCAGCACGCCAGGGGGCCAGTACTGCGCCGACGTGACCGTGTCGACCACGTCGACCGACTGGGTGAAGTGGCGCGCGGTGCTGACCCAGGCCACGCCGAACCTCTCCGGCGCCAACTACGTGCTGCTCACCCAGCCCACGAACTTCTGGAACGCGACGTCCATCGACTTCACGTCCGGGGTCGGGACCTTCCAGTGGCGGCTGCGCGGCGTGGGGTGGAACGACCTGATCAAGGCCGGCTCGCCGCAGACGTTCGGGTTCTGCCGCTAGGCACGTCTCCCTAGTAGAAGCCGTAGCGAGCCAGCGGCTCGACCAGCTCGCTCTCCTCGTAGGACAGGTGCGAGCGCATCGTGTCGGCGAGCAGGTCGACCGCTTCGCGGAGCCGGGCCAGCCCGTCGGGCTCCCCTGATGCGGACTCCCCTGATGCGGACGACGACACCACCGCGACCAGCGCCCGGTCGACGTCGTCGAGCACGCCGGCGATCACGTGGTGCTCGTCCTCGAGGCGGTCGATGACCGGCGCGAGGTCGGCGTCGCGGGCCCGCAGGTGCGGGAACATGCTCTGGTCCTCGATCGAGTGGTGGGTCGTGACCACCCGGCAGTAGGCCTGGCAGTAGGCGCCCAGGGCCCAGTCGTTCTGCCGCATCGTCATCGTGTTGATGAGCGACCGGGCCCGTCCCGCGTCGATGCTGCCGGCCTCGACCTGGTCGATCAGGTCGAACAGCTGGGCCAGCTCCGAGCGCAGGTGGTCGTGGACGTCGACGAGGTGCTGACCGGTCGCGCGCTCCTGCGCGGTCCAGGTGAGTGGGGCGTGCGGCGAGACGTACGTCGGCCGGGTCGCGTCGTCCCAGGGCGCCCGGTCGCTGAGGCGGGTGCCGTCGTCGGGGGTCGGGCGTACGGCGTCGCCGGCCGGGCCGACGTGGACGTCTCCCGTGGGCAGCGGCTCGTCCTCGCCCTGGCGCTCGTGCTCGTGCTCGTGCGGTGCCCGCGACCGCTCGGCCGCGACGAGGGCGCGCACCGCGGGGGCGACCTCGACGCCGTACCGCTGGATCACCGCGGGGTCGTCGCTGCCGACGATGAAGGTGCTCATCCCGTGGGTGAGCGTGAGCTCGGCGAGCTGTTCGGCCCAGGCCGGGTCGTCCGACGGGGTCACGTTGTAGAGCCGCCGGACCTGGACCGGATCGCGGCCCGCCGCGAGCGCAGCCTCGTCGATGCGGGCGTTGCGCTCGGCCAGCGTGTCGGGTGGGACGTAGGACTCGCTCGGCAGCCAGCCGTCGCCGACCCGGCCGGTGAGCGCGAGCATCCGCGGCCCGATCGCGCCGATCCAGATCTCCACGTCGTGCAGCGGCGCCGGGCCGGACCGCCAGGTCTTCTTGATCACGTCGATGCCGTCGGTCAGCGCGGCCAGCGCCTCGGCCGGCGTACGACGGGGCCCGCCCGCCGCCACGATGGCGTCCCAGAACGCGCCGGCTCCGATGCCCAGCTCCACCCGTCCACGGCTGAGCAGGTCGAGGCTGGCAACCGTCTTGGCCAGCACGAACGGCGGCCGCAGCGGCAGGTTGCTGACGTTGGTCGTCATCCGCAGGGTCGACGTCCGGCCCAGGATCGTGGCGATCAGCGCCCACGCGTCGAGGAACCGCTTCTGGTACGGGTGGTCCTGGATCGTCGCGAGCTCCAGACCCGCAGCCTCGGTGAGCAGCGCCAGCTCGACGACCCGGTCGGGTGCGGTCGCGTCGGGCGTGAGGAACGTGCCGAACTGGAGATCCTGGCCGTAGTCGGGCATGGCTCCATTCTGGCGGTCCGTTCCGACGTCGATCGAGGAGGGCGGGGAGGAGCAGGCCGACACGTCGCACCCGAGAGGGCTGATCGTGCGAGGATCCGAACATGACCGGTGGACCGGAGCTGCTGGACGACCTGGTGGTCGCCGCGCTCGCCCTGGACCCGACCGGCCGGATCTCCTACGCGAACGCCTCGGCCCGGGCCCTGCTCGCCGCGGAGGTCGGGGTCGCGGCTCGCGACCTCCTGCTCGAGGAGCCCGATCGGGGCGCGTTCGACGAGGTGCTCGCACGGGTGCTGGCCGGGTCGACCTGGGCGGGCGACCTGCGACTGGTGTGCGCCGACGGTCGGGTGCACGAGCTCGCGACGTCGTGGTCGCCCCACCGCGTCGACGCCGACGTCACCGGTGTCGTCGTGCTCGTCGAGGGCGGCGACACCTCGTCGGACGCCGGGCTGCTGGGCCACCGGATCAACCGGCTCGCATCGGTCAGCGCCGACCTCCTGGCCAGCGCGACCATCGACGAGGTGTCGGCAGTCGTGACCGAGCAGATGACGGCCGCGGCGGGTGCGACGGTCGGCTCCTTCTCACTGCTGGTCGACGACGAGACCCTGGCCCTGATCGGCATCCATGGCGGCGCCGAGGGCGTGGCGTCACGATGGGCGACCTTCCCTCTCGCCGGCAACACACCGGCCGCCGACTGCGTCCGCGCCCGCCGACCGCTGCTCCTCGACGGCCGCGACGAGATCCGGTCGCGCTACCCCGACCTCGAGTCGGCTGCGGAGGGCGAGCGGTCCATCGTGTGCCTCCCCCTCGTCGTCGGCGCCCGCGACCTGGGCGTGGTGTCCCTGTCGTTCCCCGGGCGGCGCCACGTGGACACCGCCGAGCTGCTGTTCCTCGAGCTGCTCGCCGCCATGGGCGCGCACGCGGTCGACCGGATCCAGGCACAGGACGCCGCCGCGGACCGCGAGGCGAAGCTCGCCTTCCTCGCCGAGGCCAGCGTCCAGCTCTCCGGCGACCTCGACTACGAGAGCACCCTGACCGCCGTGGCCGAGGCGGCGGTGCCGTGGTTCGCGGACTGGTGCGCGATCTCCCTCGAGGAGGACGGCCGGCTGCGCAACATCGCGGTGGCCCATGCCCATCCCGGGCACGCCTACCTGGTCGAGGAGCTCCAGACCAAGTACGCCGCCGACCCCGACGCGGAGCGCGGCACCCACCAGGTGCTGCGTACCGGCGTCTCCGAGCTGATCCCCGAGATCTCCGACGAGATGCTCGCCCTCACGGCGTACGACGACGAGCATCTGCGGCTGCTGCGCGCCCTGAACTTCCGCAGCGCGCTGATCTGCCCGCTGAAGTCCGGTGACCGAGTGCTGGGGGTGGTCACCTGGGTCGCCGGGGAGCACGGCCGACGGTTCGGGCCGGCGGACCTCGCGTTCGGCGAGGATCTCGCCCGGCGCGCAGCGGTCGCGATCGACAACGCCGAGCTGCACTCCGAGCTGCGCGACGTGGCGCTGCGGCTCCAGCACGCCGTGCTCCCCGAGCGGCTCCCGGACCTGCCGGACTGGACGACCGCCGTGGTCTACCGTCCGGCGGGACGCACGGACGTCGGCGGCGACTTCTACGACGTCATCGACCTCGGTGGCGGGCGGGTGGCGATGTTCGTGGGCGACGTGATGGGGCGTGGTGTGCAGGCCGCCTCGGTGATGGCGCAGATGCGGTCGGCGATCCGCACGCTCGTAGCGCTCGACGCGGACCCGGCGGCGGTCATGGACAGTCTCGACCTGGTCTTCGACCGGCTCGAGCTCGACCACCTCGTGACGGTGGCGTACGCCGTGACCGACCCCGTGGCCGGGACCGCCCAGGTGATCAACGCCGGGCACCCGGCGCCGCTGATACTGCGGCACGACGGCAGCCTCGACATCGTCGCGAACGGCGAGACGATGCTGCTCGGCGCCGGAGGCGGAGCGCGTGACGTGGCGACCCTCCCCCTCGATCCCGGCGACACGATCCTGCTCTACACCGACGGTCTCGTCGAGCGCCGTGGCGAGGACCTCGACGACGGGATGGCCCGTCTGATCGACGTGTGCCGCAACCGCGGCAACGAGCGCCTGGGCGACTTCCTCCAGCACATGATCGACGCGGTCCGCGACCCCACGCGCGACGACGACGTCGCCGCGCTCGCCGTCTGCCGACGCTAGCGTCAGGTCGTCAGGTCGGTCGGAGCTCTCGGCGCGGGCATGGGTGTGGCCCCGTCGGCGGTGGCCGGCGGGGTCGGTGGGTCAGGGATGTCGTTGGTGGGTGAGGTCGTTGAGGTAGACGTGGCCGTGGGGGCTGGTCCAGTGGAAGGTCCGGGCTGCGGTGCGTTGCTAGGTCCACCCGCCGTGGGTCTTGAGGCGGTGGTGGTGGCGGCACAGGGGTGCGAGGTTGCAGGAGCAGGTGGGTCCGCCCTGGTCGTGCTCGATGATGTGGTCGGCGTCGCAGGACCTGGATGGTCGGGTGCAGTGCGGGAACACGCAGGTGGGGTGGGTGAGGTTCACCTGTTCGCGGAGCAGTGGGGTGGGGTCGTGGCCTTCGTTCCACCGGTGTTCGTTGAG
>NZ_BDJE01000058.1 GCF_002117935.1 Nocardioides sp. PD653-B2
CCTTCCTCAACCACCGGCGGGTCGGCGGTCAGTAGAGCTGGTCGAGCAGGCCGGTGTCGACGTCGTACAGGAACCCGCCGACCCGGACGGTGTCGGGGATGAGGGGGTGGCTGCGGACCTTGTGCACGTCCTCCTCGAGGGAGCTGACCTGGTCCTCGACGACGTGGAACGGCTGCCAGGAGGCGTCGAGGCCGGCCGACGCGGAGACCTTGTCGTGGAGCTCGGCCTCGGTGCTCGAGGCCATCGCGCACCGGGTGTGGGGGATGACCAGGATCCGCTCGACGCCGAGGAGGTGCACGGCGAGGACCAGCGCCTCCAGAGCCTGGGGGGTGACCCGGCCGCCGGGGTTGCGGAAGATCTTCGCGTCGCCGGCGCGCAGGCCGACCATGCGCAAGGGGTCGATCCGGGAGTCCATGCAAGTCACGATCGCCACCCCCGCATGCGCGACGCCGTCGAAGCCCGAGAGCTCGAAGTGCTCGGCGAAGGTGCGGTTGGCGGCGATCAGGTCGTCGAAGTCGCTCACGGGGCGAGATTAGCGGAGCGTCACCCCGACGACCGGAGCAGGTCCCCGGTCGCCACCGACCGGGTGGCGGCGGTGCGGAAGAGCACCAGGGCGAGGACGCCGGCGACGGCCGCGCAGACGGCGGCCCCGGTGAAGACCGTGTGCTCCTGGGCGATCCCGGCCACCTGGAGCAGGTCCGTGAACTCCGCGCACCGGGTCTTGCCCTCGCACACCTCGCGGGCGGTGGGCAGGTCGGCCTGCTCGGCGTAGTAGCGGCGCAGCCCGATGGTGGTCAGCGCCGAGATGCCGACCAGCATCCCGACCATCCGGGCCACGACCACGAAGGCGCTGGCCAGGCCGTGCACGTCGTCGTCGGTGCTGGCGAGCACCGCGGCGTTGACCGGGGCGAGCGCCAGCCCGAAGCCGAAGCCGCCGAGCAGCAGCGGGAGGGTGGCGGAGACGTCGTCGATGCTGTCGATGCCCCACCGCGTCATCAGCAGGAAGGCGGCGGCCGCCAGGAACATGCCGATCGCGGTGACGACCCCGACCGGCAGGCTCCGGGTGAGGAAGCCGCCGACCACCGCGCCGACCGGCAAGGCGACGAGGAACCGCACCAGCACCAGGGCCGCCATCAGCTGGGAGCTCGCGTAGACCGTGGTGCGCGCGAAGAGCGGGATGTCGATGAGCGCGGCGATCAGCGCGGCGCCGATGAAGAAGCTGACGAGCATCGAGCCCCAGGCGGGGGTACGGCGCAGCGCCCCGCGCGGCACCAGCGGAGCAGCCGAGCGGCGCAGGTGGAGCACGAAGGCGATCGTGGCGAGCGCCGAGCCGAGGAGGTACCAGAGCCCCTGGTCGGAGAAGACCTGCACCTTCGGGTCGGCGGTGGCGAACGCCAGGATCACCCCGGCCAGCGCGAGCGCCAGGAGCAGCGCGCCGACGACGTCGGCCTCGCGCATGCTCCGGACCCAGTCGACGACGTCGAAGAGCGGCCGCCGGGCCGTCGCGCACCGGAGCACGAGCAGCAGCAGCGCGCCGATCGCGACGAGGCCGAGCGGGGTCAGCCAGCGGCCGTCGCCGACGACCGGGATGAACAGCTGGCCCCACGTCAGGTCGCGCATCAGCTGCGAGGGCTCGACGAAGACGAGCGCGCCGGTCAGCAGGGTGACCAGCGCGAGGAGGAGGCCGAGATAGTCGAACCGTCCTCGGGTCTCGATACGCTCTCCGGCGCTCGCTGCTCGACCACCGAGGTCGCGGATGGCGGCGGCCAGGACCAGGCCGACCGCCAGGTTGACCAGGAAGATCGCCCGCCAGTCGGCGACGGCGAGGACCAGGGCCCCGAAGAGCGGCCCGATCACGCTGCCGAGCTCCTGGACGGCGGAGACGACGCCCAGCGGCACGCCGCGGCGCTCGACGGGGTACAGGTCGGCGACCAGCGCCAGGGTGGCCGGCACCAGGCCGCCGCCGCCCACTCCCTGCAGGAAGCGTCCGGACACGAGGGTCGGCATGTCGTAGGCCAGCGCCGTGACCAGCGAGCCCAGCGCGAAGACGGCCAGCGCGACGACCAGGACGGGCACCCGGCCGCGCAGGTCGGCGATCCGCCCGATCAGCGGCAGCATCGCGACGTAGCCGAGCAGGAAGCCCGACACGATCGGGGCCGCGCGCTGGAGCTGGTCGATCGGGATGCCGACGCTGCCCATCATGTCGGGCAGCGCCAGCACGACGACGTACGTGTCGGCCGCGGCGAAGGCCACGGCGACCGCGGCGAGGGCGAGCAGCAGCCGCGGCGACCTGGTCACGGGGCGGTGATGTCCTTCTCGGTGCCGTAGTCCTCGAAGCCGACGGTGTAGCTCATCGGCTCGGAGTCCTCGTAGAAGACACCGGTCAGGACGGCGCTGCGCAGCTCACCGTCGTCGGTGATCTCGTACGTCACGTCGAAGTCGCCCGAGGCGGTCGGGATGATGTTCTTGACGACGTCGCCGCTGACGCTGCCGGTGTACTCCGTCAGCACCTCGCTGTTGTCGTCGCCGCCACGCACGGACTCGCCCTTCTCGGCGCCGGTCGTCGCGGCCAGCAGGGACGAGAACCCCTGGTCGGGGCTCATCAGCTGGGCCGGGTCGGGCGCGCCGTACTCCGCGGGGTCGATCTCCTGCCAGCCCGGGGTGAGCGGGATCTGGGCGTAGACCGACTGGTCGACGGCGATCACGGGCACCTCGAAGGCCTGGCCGGAGAGCACGACGGTGATCGTGCCGTCGAAGGCCGGCGCGTGGGTGCCGACCCCCTCGGCCCTCTCGACGCCGGTGACGCCGTCGGGGAGGTCGTCGGTCGAGAGCGTCAGGTCGACCCCGCTGGTGTCGTCGAGGTTCGTCTTGGCCTGGGCCAGCGCCTCCGCGGCTGTGGCGCCCGAGCCGGCTCCCGAGTCGGAGCCACTGCACGCGGTGGCGGTCGACGCCAGGACACCGAGGGTCGTGGCCAGCAGAGCGGAGGCCAGGCGGGTTCGGGAGGTCACCCGGTCAGCCTTCCACACCGCTGGCCGCGCCGAGCCGGGCTGCGACCGGTCCGGCGCAGGCGGCGATCGGCTGGTTGCCGGGGACGCCGGAGCCGTCGCGGCGCCCGGTGGGCTCGGGCAGGTCGATCGGCGCACCGCTCGCGGCGGCGGCGCGTGCGGGCGCCGTGCCCACCCAGGCGAACACGAGGGTGTCCTCGCCCTTGAGGAAGCGGTGGCAGCGCACGCCGCCGGTGGCCCGGCCCTTGGCGGGGTACTCGCTGAACGGCGTGACCTTGACCGCACCGGGCTCGGTGCCGGGCAGCGCCGTGGACGAGCCGGAGGCGGTGACCACGACCGAGCCGTCGGGAGCGTCCGGGTCGACCGCGCCGAACCAGCTGACCCGCTCGCCCGCGGTGACCCGGACCCCGGCGATGCCGCCGCCGGAGCGGCCCTGGGGGCGCACGCCGTCGGCGCCGAAGTGGAGCAGCTGGGCGTCGGACGTGACGAAGCACAACGTCTCGTGGCCGCTGGTCAGCTCGACCGCGCCGACGACCTCGTCGCCGTCGGCGAGCCGGATGACCTCCCAGTCGTCCCGGTTCAGGACCTCGGGGTTGACCCGCTTGACCGTGCCCTGGCGGGTGCCGAGCGCGATGCCGGGCCCGTCGGTGGCGAGCGTGCACAGCCCCAGCAGCCGCTCGCCGGGCTCGAGCGCGAGGATCTCGCTGACCGGCAGGCCGCCGGCGAGGTGCGGGTCGTTCGCCGTGTCGGGCAGCTGCGGCAGCTCGAGGACGCCGATCTTGACCAGCCGGCCGGTGCTCGTGAGCCCGCCGACCTCACCGCGGGCGGTCGCCCGGACCGCCGACGTGACGACGTCGTGGTTGCTGCGCCCGCCGCCCTGCCCGACCGCGTCGGCGTTCGCCGTGCGGGCCAGCAGGCCGGTCGAGGAGAGGTAGACGAAGCAGGGGTCGTCGGCGACCTCGAGCTGGACGGCGCTCGCCGTGACGGGCGTGCCGGCGGACTCGAGGAGGACCGTACGGCGGGGTGTGCCGTAGGTCTTGGCGACCTCGGCGAGCTCGTCGGACACGACCTTCCAGCGGGCCTTGTCGTCGGCGAGGATCGCGTCGAGCTCTTCGATCTCGCGGCGCAGCTGCTCCTGCTCCTTCTCGAGCTCGATCTTGGAGAAGCGGGTGAGCCGGCGCAGTTGCATCTCGAGGATGTAGTCGGCCTGCGCCTGGGACAGGTCGAAGACCGACATCAGCCGCTCCTTGGCCGCACCCGCGTCGTCACTGGTGCGGATGACCTGGATGACCTCGTCGATGTCGACGAGCGCGATCAGCAGGCCGTCGACGAGGTGCAGCCGGTCTGCCTTCTTGTTGCGGCGGAACTGCGAGCGCCGGCGGATGACCTCGAAGCGGTGGTCGAGGAAGACCTGGAGCATCTCGCGCAGCCCGAGGGTGCGCGGCTGGCCGTCGACGAGCGCGACCGCGTTGATGCCGAAGGAGTCCTCCATCGGGGTGTGCCGGTAGAGCTGCTCGAGGAGCGCCTCGGGGACGAACCCGTTCTTGACCTCGATCACCAGCCGCAGGCCGTGGTCGCGGTCGGTGAGGTCCTTGATGTCGGAGATGCCCTGCAGCTTCTTGCCCTGGACCAGGACCTTGATCCGCTCGATGACCTTCTCGGTGCCGACGCCGTAGGGCAGCTCGGTCACGACGATGCCCTTGCGCCGGTTGGTGATCGACTCGACGCGGGCAGTGGCGCGCATCCGGAACGACCCGCGGCCGGTCTCGTAGGCGTCGCGGATGCCCTCGAGGCCGACGATCTTGCCGCCGGTCGGCAGGTCCGGCCCCGGGATGAACCGCATCAGGTCGTCGACGGTCGCCTTCGGGTGGGTGATCAAGTGGCGCAGCGCCTGCACGACCTCGACCAGGTTGTGCGGCGCGCAGTTGGTGGCCATGCCGACCGCGATGCCGGTCGTGCCGTTGACCACCAGGTTGGGGATCGCAGCGGGCAGCACCGACGGTTCGAACTCGCGGCTGTCGTAGTTGGGCTTGAAGTCGACGGTGTCCTCGTCGATGGACGCCGTCATGGCGACCGCGGCCGGCGCCATCCGCGCCTCCGTGTAGCGCATCGCGGCGGGGGAGTCGTCGGGCGAGCCGAAGTTGCCGTGGCCGTCGATGAACGGCAGCCGCATCGACCAGGGCTGGGCCATCCGGACCATCGCGTCGTAGATTGCGCCGTCGCCGTGGGGGTGCAACCGACCCATGACCTCGCCGACGACGCGGGCGCTCTTCACGTGCCCGCGGTCGGGCCGCAGGCCCATGTCGTTCATCGTGTAGAGGATCCGCCGCTGGACCGGCTTGAGGCCGTCGCGGGCATCGGGGAGCGCGCGCGAGTAGATGACGGAGTAGGCGTACTCGAGGAACGACGACTCCATCTCCTGCTTGATGTCCGTGTCGAGGATGTGCTCCTCGAAGTCGTCGGGGAGCTCCTGCTTCGTACCACCGCGTGCCATGGGGCCGATTCTCTCAACTGCCGCCCCCGGAAACGTCACGGGCACGCCGAGTTTCGAGGCTCGCCTCGCTCGCACCTCAACCACCGTCGAGACGTCCACGGTAGATTTCACGGGTGAGTGCCCCCGACACAGCAGGAAAGCCGGACCTGGAGGTGCTCGCGCCCCCGCGGCACTGGGAGGCGGACGTCCTCCTGCGGGACGGGCGCACGGCCCACATCCGCCCGATCCGCCCCGAGGACCGCGACGTCTTCGTCGAGTTCTACGCCCGGGTGTCGGACGAGTCGAAGTACTACCGCTTCTTCTCGCCCATGCCGCGGCTCTCGGACCGCGACCTGGACCGCTTCACCAACGTCGACCACGTCAACCGGGTCGCCCTCGTGCTGACGCTCCAGGGCCGGATCATCGCGGTCGGGCGCTACGACGTCATCGAGCCCGGTGAGGCGGAGGTCGCCTTCCTCGTGGAGGACCAGCACCAGGGCCGGGGCATCGCCCAGCTGCTGCTCGAGCACCTCGCCCAGGCGGCGCGGGAGCGCGGCGTCGAGCGGTTCGTCGCCGAGGTGCTGCCCGACAACACCCGGATGATCCAGATCTTTCGCGAGGCGGGCTACCGGGTCGTCAGCGAGTACGAGGAGGGCGTGCTCCAGCTGGAGTTCCCCATCGACCCGACCGACACCGCCATCGGCCTGATGAACAACCGCGAGCATCGCGCCGAGTCCGCGTCGATCGAGAAGTTCTTCAACCCACGCTCGGTCGCGGTGATCGGCGCCAGCCGCCGCCAGGAGACCATCGGCCAGGCGCTGGTGCGCAACATGGTCACCGGCGACTTCGCCGGGCGCGTGTACGCGGTGAACCCCACGTCGCACGCCGTGTCGGGGCTCCCGACCTACAAGACCGTCAGCGACATCCCCGACGAGGTCGACGTCGCGATCGTCGCCGTGCCGGCCGAGTCCGTGCAGGACGTCGTCCTCGACTGCGCCGCCAAGGGCGTGCACGGGCTGGTCGTGATCTCGTCGGGCTTCGCCGAGACCGGCGAGGAGGGCCGGGTGCGCCAGCGCAAGCTGGTCGGGCTGTCGCGCTCCTACGGGCTGCGCCTGATCGGCCCCAACTGCCTCGGCATCATCAACACGGCCGCCGACGTCTCCCTCAACGCCTCGCTCTCGCCGCTGATGCCGCCCCGGGGCCGGGCCGGGTTCTTCTGCCAGTCGGGTGCGCTGGGCACGGCGATCCTGGAGAAGGTCTACAACCGCGGCCTCGGCCTCTCCACCTTCGTCAGCGCCGGCAACCGCGCCGACGTGTCCGGCAACGACCTGCTCCAGTACTGGGAGGAGGACGACTCGACCGAGGTCGTCCTGCTCTACCTGGAGTCCATCGGCAACCCGCGCAAGTTCTCGCGGATCGCCCGCCGGGTCTCGCTGCGCAAGCCGATCATCGCCGTCCGCTCGGGCCGCACCACCCAGGGCGTCCCGATGGGCCACGCCGTCCGCAGGATCGCCGCGCCGGCCGCGGCCGTCGACGCCATGTTCCGCCAGGCCGGCGTGATCCAGGTCGACACGCTGGAGGAGATGTTCGACGTCGCCCAGCTGCTCGCCCACCAGCCGCTGCCCCGCGGCCGGCGGGTCGCGATCGTCGGCAACTCCGACGCGCTCGGCCTGCTCGCCGCCGACGCCGCGGCCGCGGTCGGGCTGGTCGTCAACAAGTCGACCGCGCTCGGCGCCGACGCCAGCGCCGAGGACTTCGAGGACGCGCTCGACGCCGCGATCGACGACCCCGAGGTCGACTCGGTGGTCGCGGTCTACGTGCCGCCGATCAACGTCTCGGGCGAGGACGTCGCCAACGTGCTTGCCGCCGTGGGGGAGCAGTCCGACAAGCCCCTCGTGTCGTCGTTCCTCGGTGCCGAGGGCGTGCCCGAGCTGCTCCGCGTGCCCGACGTCGCCGGCTCCACCGCCGGGCGTGGCTCGGTGCCGTCGTACCCCGGCGTCGAGGCCGCCGTCCGGGCGCTCGCGCGGGTCGTCGAGTACGCCGTGTGGCTGCGCACCCCGGACGGCCCCGGCGCCGACCCGGGTGCCGTCGACGCCGCGGCCGCGAAGCGGCTGGTCCACGACCTCCTCGTCCAGCACCCCGAGGGCACCGACCTCGAGCTCGAGCCGCTGACGGAGCTGCTCGCGGCCTACGAGATCGAGCTCTGGAGCGCCCGCTCGGTCGCCGACCTGGCGCAGGCCGTGGCCGCGGGTGAGGACCTCGGGTGGGACGTCGTGCTGAAGGCGACCGCCGAGCACCTGCGCGAGCGGCCCGACCAGGCCCACGTGTGGCGCAACATCGACACCCCCGAGGAGATGGCCGACGCCTGGGACTCCCTCAGCGGCCTGATCACCGACCCCGGCAAGGCCGGGTTCGTGGTGCAGAAGAACTCGCGACCCGGGGTGCCGGTCTCGATCCGCAGCATCGAGGACCCGCTCTTCGGCCCGGTCGTGTCGTTCGGCATCGCCGGCCCCCTGACCGAACTGCTCGGCGACAAGTCGTACCGGATCCCGCCCCTGGGCGCCCGCGACGCGGCGTCCATGGTCCGCGAGATCAAGTCCTCGCCGATGCTGTTCGGCTACCGGGGCAGCGAGGTCGTCGACGTCGCCGAGATCGAGCGGTTGATCCAGCGGGTCTCCCAGCTGCAGAACGACCTGCCCCAGATCAGCTTCCTCGACCTGTCGCTGGTGCTCGCCGGCGCCGACGGGGCGACCGTGCTGACCGCGTCGGCGCGCGTGGACCCGGTCGTGGATCCCCGCTCGGACTGGTTCGTCCGCCGGATGCCCACCGCCGGCGGCGACACGCTTCCGAACTAGCCGGTCGCACGCCGTAGGATCCCGGCCATGGTCATTTCGGACGCCCACCGGCTCCTCTTCGTGCACGTGCAGAAGACGGGTGGTTCGACGATCGACAACCGGCTGGACGAGGTGCTGCCGGACGCCCGGCACGTCGCCGGCCTCGACCGGCACGCCACGCTCGGCCAGATCCTCAACGCCGAGCCGGAGCTCTCGGCGTACTGGACCGTCGGGTTCGTCCGCAACCCGTGGGCCCGGATGCTGTCGTGGTTCCGGATGGTCGAGCGGTTCAGGGAGCGGGCCGGCAAGGGCCGACGCGGTGCCGACGCGTTCCTCAAGAAGAATCAGTTCATCAAGGGCGTCGCCGACTCGTGCCCCGACTTCGAGTCGTTCATCATGAAGGGCACCGAGCAGTGGCCGCGCCTGCGCACGCCGCAGGTGCGCTACCTGACCTCGCAGACCCGGCGGGCCGACCTGATCGGCCGCCAGGAGACGCTCGAGGCCGACCTGCGGGCCGTCTTCGCCCGGCTCGAGCTGCCGTGGGAGCCGCTGCAGAGCGTGAACGTGGACAAGAAGCGTCCCGACTACCACGACTTCTACACGGACCCGATGCGTCAGCGCGTCGAGGACATCTTCGCGCGCGACATCGCGGTCTTCGACTACAAGTTCTGAGGCCTCGCCGGCGGCCCGTCTCCTGCGTGACAGACTGACGACATGCGGAGCAGCAGGACCACCGAGGACCACGATCGGGCCCTCGAGCTCAGGGACGCCATCGACCGGACCGGCTACTACCCCGAGGTCGTGGTGGACGGCGTCGAGGGGGCCGTGGCGGGCGAGCAGGTGGTGGCGTTCTACGTCCATCACGAGCCGACCTTCGAGCGCGACGAGGTGCGCCGGCACCTCTCCGTCGTGGTCGTCACGCCCAGCCGGCTGATCCTCGCCCACACCGACGAGCACGAGGGCGACGACCTGCTGCCCGAGCCGTACACGTCCACCTCCACGGAGGCGATCCGGCTGTCCGCGGTGCGCTCCGTCGTCGTGACCCGGATGGTCGCGAACCCGACCTCGGGGCCGAGCTCCCCGGCCGAGGCCGTGATGACGATCGGGTGGGGCGCGGTGAGCCGGGTCGACCTCGAGCCCGCCGGGTGCAGCGACCCCGACTGCGACGCCGACCACGGCTACACCGGCGTGCTCGCGTCCGACGACTTCTCGCTGCGCGTCTCGGCCGCGGCCGACGGCGCCGACGCGGTGGCCGGGCTGCTCGAGTTCGCGGAGTCCCTCTCCGCCCGCACCCACGGCGCGTGAGCCCGCCGTTGAGCGTCGGTGACGGGTTCGTCGAGCCCGCCTACCACCAGCGCTCGCTGGGTGACGTGGTGCCCGCGGTGGCGGTCGCGCTGGGGCTGGACATGCCGGAGGCGCCCTCGGAGCTCGTCCTGCCCAGCGCCTCGGCCTACGTCGTGTTCCTGGTCGACGGCCTCGGCGCCCGCCTGCTGGAGCGCTACGCCCACGCGGCGCCGTTCCTCGCCGCGATGCTCGCCAACCAGGCGCCCGGGACCGCCGGCGTGCCGTCGACCACCGCGACCAGCCTGACGTCCTTCGGCACCGGGCTGACCCCGGGCGTGCACGGGCTGGTGGGCTTCACGTCGCGGGTCCCCGGCACCGACCGGTTGCTCAACGCGCTGCTGTGGGACAAGGACGTCGACCCCCTGGAGTGGCAGCCGCACCCGACCGCCTTCACCGGCGTGCGCAGGCTCGGCGGGTCGGTCACGGTGGTCAACAAGCGCGAGTTCGCCGGCAGCGGCCTGACGGTGGCCGCGCACCGCGGCGCCGACTACGTCGGCGCCGACAAGGTCGGCGAGCGGATCGCCGCCGCGCAGGCCGCCTCGCGTGAGCGGACGTCGCTCACCTACCTCTACGACGGCGACCTCGACTGGACGGGGCACCGGTACGGCGTCTCGTCGAGCCAGTGGCTCCAGCAGCTCGCGATGGTCGACGCCGAGGCCGAGCAGCTCCGCGAGGCGCTGCCCGCCGACGTCCGTCTCCTCGTCGTGGCCGACCACGGGATGGTCGACTCACCCCTCGAGAGCCGGCTCGACATCGACGACCACCACGAGCTCCGGGCCGGCGTCGCGCTGGTCGGCGGCGAGGCGAGGTTCCGCCACCTCTACTGCCAGGGAGGTGCGGTCGCGGACGTGGTCGCCGCCTGGACCGAGGTCCTCGGTGACCGCGCCGACGTGATGACGCGCGAGTCCGCGATCCGGCGCGGGTGGTTCGGCGACGTCGCGACCGGCGTGCTGCCGCGGCTGGGCGACGTCATCGTCGCCAGCAGGGGAGACACCGCGATCCTCTCCACGACCGACTTCCCCTACGAGGCCACGCTGGTCGGCCTCCACGGCTCGCTCACGCCCGACGAGATGCTCATCCCGATGGTGGTCTGCTGAGCCCTACCCGAGGCTCATGTGCGGCTCGCCGTTGACCAGACCGGGGCCGGCGATATGGCAGGCGCCGCTGCGCGGGCTGCCGCCGTTCCAGGCCTGGCGCACGCAGCTGCGGGTGGCGAGCTGGGCCCAGTAGTTCGGGTGCAGCGACTCCTGGATGTAGTACGGGCTGTTGGAGCAGCAGGTCGACACCGTGCGGATCTGGTTGACCCACTCGGTCTGGTCGACAGCGCCCGGCGACGTCCAGCTGGCGATGCCCTTCTCCTCGTAGAGCCCGACGGTGTTCTCACACAGCCGCCGGCCGTTGAACGCCGCCGACAGGTCGAGGGTGCGGGTGTTGGTCAGCCCGGAGTCGGCGACGGCGCCGAAGACCGCCCCGTTGATCGTGGGGAGCGCGGTGTCGTTGGCCCAGTCGGCGTCCTTGTTCCAGAAGCCGCAGCCGCCGGTGCTCTGCCGCGTGTAGCCGCTCTCGGAGTAGCGGAACCCGGCGCCGCGGGCGATCGGGCTCGGGTAGTTCTGCACGAGCAGCGTCCACTGGGAGTCGGCGTAGCCGGCGTTGCGCATCGCCGTGGCGACGTTGCGCAGCGCGGCGGCGATCCGCGCGCGGACCGCGGCGACGTTGGCCGGGGTGAAGTTGGCCGTCACCGAGCTGTCGTCGTAGCAGTAGTCCTTCCACCACGAGGGCGAGGCGAGGAAGTCGGCGACGCAGGAGGTCACGACGTCGGCGAACTTGAAGTCGTTGCCGCCGATCGAGACCACGACCATGCCGACCCGGTGGGTGGAGGCGAACTGCTGGAGCATCGCGGCCTGGCCCTTCTTGCCCGACCCGTTGTCGAAGAAGTCCAACCCGGGCTTGAAGTTGTCGCCGTCCGAGGTTGCGGTCGTCGCGCCGGAGCACGCGAGGTTAAGTCCGTTGACCCCGCCGCCGATGTAGGCCTCGGCCGACTTGCTGCGGTGGCAGCGGTTGATCGTCTCGCCGGTGCCCGACGCGTTGTCGAAGTACGCCGTCGACCCGAGCGCGTCGGCTCGGCTCGAGGAGGCGTTGCTGCTGCCGGCCCAGCGGCCGGCCTCGCCGCTGATGTAGGAGTCGCCGAGGGTGACCACCCACGGCGTGCCGACACCGGGGCCGTCGGCCTGAGCCGGCGGCGGCGCGGCCACGAGCAGGCCGACGAACGCGGCGGAGAGGACGGTCAGGACGCTGAGGATGCGGGTCCGAGCCCGAGATGTGACCACGGTCACGCACCCTAGGGGTCCGCGGGCTGCCGGCGATAGAGGGAAGTTTCCGGCTCAGCCGAACGGCAGCGGCTCCGGGGCCAGGCTGACCGCCTTGGCGCGGGCGGCGGTGAGCCGGCGGCGGTGGTGCTGGCGACAGAGCACCTCGTAGGCGACGTTGCTGGGGTCCGCAGGCACCTCGTCGATCGTGTCGACGTCGCCGACCACGATCACCTCGCCCTCGACGACCATGGCGCCGTTCTCGGTGCGGGCGTTGTGGGTGGCGCGCTTGCCACACCAGCAGAGCGCCTCGACCTGGAGCACGTTCATCCGGTCGGCCAGCTCGACCAGTCGGGCGCTGCCCTCGAACATCGCGGTACGGAAGTCGGTGAGGATGCCGAACGCGAACACGTCGATCTGGAGCTCGTCCACGACCTTGGCGAGCTGGTCGATCTGGCCGCGCGTGTAGAACTGGGCCTCGTCGCAGATGAGGTAGTCGATGCGGCCGCCCTGGGTGAGCGAGTCGACGACGTAGCGCCAGAAGTCGAAGTCGGCGTCGACCTCGAGGGCCTCGTGGGTCAGCCCGAGGCGGCTGGAGAGGATCGACTCGCCGGCCCGGTCGCGCGTGGTGAAGATCCGGCCGACCCGTCCGCGCGCGGCGTGGTTGTGGTTCGTCTGGAGCGCCAGCGTGCTCTTGCCCGAGTCCATGGTGCCGGTGAAGAAGTGCAGTTCAGCCACGGGCCGATCCTGTCACGAGGACGGCTTGGCAGGATGGGTGCCATGCCATCCCGGTCCAGCTCTGCTCCGTTGATCTCTGCCACCGAGCTCCACGACCTGCTCGGGTCGGTGACCGTCCTCGACGTCCGCTACCGGATGGGCGGCCCCGGAGGGCTGCCCGAGTTCGTGAACGGGCACGTCCCGGGCGCCGTCTACGTCGACCTCGACCGCGACCTCGCCGCTCCACCGGGCGACGGTGGGCGCCACCCGTTGCCGTCGACCGAGGACTTCCAGACCGCGATGCGCCGGGTCGGGGTGAGCGACGACCGGCCGGTGGTCGTGTACGACGACTGGTCGGGCCTGGCCGCCGGCCGGGCCTGGTGGCTGCTGCGCTTCCACGGGCACCGGGACGTGCGGGTGCTCGACGGCGGCTGGCCGGCGTGGCTCGAGGCCGGGGGCGTCGCGCAGGCGGTGGCGATCGGCCCGCAGCCGGGTGACTTCACGGCCCGCCCCGGCGCGATGCCGGTGGTCGAGGCCGACGACGTCCTCGGCGTACCGGTGCTGGTCGACGCACGGGCGCCCGAGCGCTACCGGGGCGAGACCGAGCCGGTCGACCCGGTGGCCGGCCACATCCCGGGTGCCGTGAACGTCCCGACCAGCACCAACCTGCGCGCCGACGGGCGGTTCCGGAGCGCCGACGAGCTGCGGGCGCTGTACGCCGCGGCCGGGGTCACCGGCGCCCTTCGAGACGGCTCGTCCCTCGCCTCCTCAGGAACCGGAACAGCCGTCTACTGCGGCTCCGGCGTCACCGCGGCCCACGACGTGCTGGCGCTGGAGATCGCCGGCATCCGCGCGGCGCTCTACCCGGGCAGCTGGTCGGGTTGGATCACCGACCCCCGGCGACCGGTCGAGCGACCTACCAGTGCACGCCCTTGAACACCCGCGCGAGCATGATCTGCTCGGACTCGCGGGTGCCGGCGCCGCCGGTGACCTCGCCCTTGGCCGCGGCCGAGTCGGGGAACACGTGGTAGGCCATGTTGAGGATGCGGAAGGCCAGCTTGGGGGCCACCGTGTGGGCGATGGCGCCGGCGTTGCCGAGCGCGGTGTTGATCTCGTGGGGGCGCCCCACCATGGCCTCGATGACCAGGTCGGCCGCCTGCGCGGGTGAGATCGCGGGGAACTTGTCGTAGAGCTTGGTCGGCGCGATCATCGGCGTCCGCACCAGCGGCATGTGGATGTTGGTGAAGCTGATGCCGTCGCCGACCAGCTCGGAGGCCACCACGTTGCTCCACGAGTCGAGCGCGGCCTTGGAGGCGACGTACGCCGAGAATCGCGGCGGGTTGGTCTGCACGCCGATCGAGGAGATGTTGACGATGTGGCCGCTCTTGTTGGCGCGCATCGCCGGCACCAGGCCCATGACCAGCCGGACCGCGCCGAAGTAGTTGAGCTGCATGGTCCGCTCGAAGTCGTGGAAGCGGTCCTGGGAGAGCCGCAGCGAGCGCCGGATCGAACGCCCGGCGTTGTTGACGATGAAGTCGACCGACGGCAGGTCGGCGGTCAGCGTCTCGCAGAGCGCGTCGATCGCCTCGAGGTCCGAGAGGTCGCACGGCTGCACGATCGCGGTGCCGCCGCGGCTCTCGATCAGGTCCTTGAGCTCGTCGAGCTTCTCCTTGCCGCGGGCGACCAGTACCGGCGTGCCCCCGGCCTGGGCGACCTTGAGAGCGGTGACCTTGCCGATGCCCGACGAGGCACCGGTGACCACGACGTAGGTGCCCTGGAGCTTGTCGCGGATCCGGGCGTCCCGGCCCGTCGACTCGTCGAGGTGCTCCTCCCAGTAGCTCCACAGCGTGCGGGCGTAGGAGTCGAGGTCGGGGACGGCGATGCCGGAGCCGGCCAGCGCCTGCTCGGTGCGGCGCGCGTCGAAGACCGGCGCGAACGAGACGTGGCCGAGCACCTCGGCGGGGATGCCGAGCCGGCCGACGGTCTGGTCGAGCGCCATCCGGGTCGGTGCGGCCTTGGCGAGGGCGGCCAGGAGGGCAGCCGGTCGAAGCTGCCGCGGCACGAGCGAGGTGGAGATCGGCGTCGCGAACGTCGGGGCGCCCGCGGCCGCGCAGAAGGCGTTCACCATGTCGACGACCGGCTGCGGCTCCGGGTTGACCAGGTGGAAGGCCTCGCCGTCCCGGCCGGGCAGGTGGGCGAGGTGGTCCATCGCGGCCGCGACGTAGTCGACGGGGACGACGTTGGTGTTGCCGAGGTCGACCCCCATCATCGGCAGCCAGGACGGCAGGCGGTCGCGGAGCGCCTTGATCACGCCGAAGAAGTAGTAGGGGCCGTCGACCTTGTCCATCTCGCCGGTCCCCGACGCGCCGACGACGACCGCGGGCCGGTACACGCGCCACGGGACCGTGGCCTCCTCGCGGACGATCCGCTCGGACTCGAACTTCGTGCGGTGGTACGGCGAGGGCAGGTGCTGGCCCTCGTCGAACATCGACTCGTCGAAGACCCCGGCGTGCTCACCCGCCGCGGCGACCGAGGACACCTGGTGGAAGCAGCCCACCTTCAACGCGGCCGCCAGCGCGAGCGCGTTGCGAGTGCCGCCGACGTTCATGGTCTCGTTGGTCTCGTCGTCGGCCGTCATGTCGTAGATCGCCGCGAGGTGGAAGAAGTGGTCGATCTCGCCGCGGTGGGGGGTGACCCACTTCTTCGCGACGCCCAGGGCCGGGGCGGACAGGTCGCCGGTGACGGGCACGACGCGGTCGGTGTCCCAGCGCGCGATCAGCGCCTCCATGCGCGGTAGCGACCCCTCGCGGACCAGGACGTAGATCGTCCCCTCGCGGTGGTCGAGCAGCTCGCCGACGAGGTGTCGGCCGACGAACCCTGTGGCGCCTGTCACGAAGTACGACATGCGGGGAGGCTACCCCCGACGTCGGGTCGTACTCCTGGGGTCTATTCCTGCGTGCCGCCGCCGAACATGATCTCGTCCCAGCTCGGGACCGACGCCCGGCCGCGGGTCTTCTTGACCGGCCGGCGCGACGGAGGCTCGTCCTCGTGCCCGTGGTCCTCGGCGGCCGCGTCGGTGGCCTCGTCGCGCAGGTCCGCGGCCTCCGCCTCGACCTCGGGGTCGGTGGGCGGGGTGTCGTCGAGGAACGCCTCGACGGGCTGCTCGGTGCCCAGCGTGTCGGACGCCGGGTCGCTGCCGCTCACCAGCTCGATCGCGTCGTCGCCGAGGGGCAGCTCGTCCTCGGGCACGGAGCTGAGCCGGCGCTGACGGGCACTGCGCAGGTCGTCGCGGGCGGCCGGCGTCTCGCGAGCGGAGGCGACCGTCTCGCCGATGAGCCACTTGGCGTCCTCGTTGTCGACGGTCACGTAGTTGCCGGGGTTGTCGAACGTGAACTCGGCGGTGCCCTTGCGGGTCGCCGACGAGTAGCTGCCGGTCAGCGTCCAGCGGCCGTCCTCGCGGCGCCAGGCGTCCCACTCCACGCTGCCGGGGTCGACGTTGAGCGCGCGCAGGTGGCCGGACACGGCGTCACCGAGGGTGCGGGCACCGGCAGCGGCGTGGCCGCCGTCCCGTCGTACGGACGAGCGCTGGGCGCGGTCGGCGACGTGCTGGCGCTCGGCGAGCACCGGCGCGGCGAACGCCATGATCTTGTCGACGGAGGTCTGCGCCGCCTGGGCGACCGCTTCCGCGGTCTCGCCGGCACGGATCCGGGCCTGGATGTCGCGGGGGCGGAGGGCGCTGTCCATCTTGATCTCCAACTGGCCGAAGCGGGCGTGCTCGCCGCGCAGGGCGGCCCGGAGACGGGTGTCGATGTCCAGCGTGAACTCGAGCCCGGCGTCGCTGACCAGGAGCAGGCGCTGCCCGTCGTCGCTCACTCCAGCGAGCGTCAGGTGCGCCATGGGTTGTCGTGCTCCTGTTCCCATCGATCGTCGACATCGGTCCGTCTTCGGTGCGCCGAGCCTACGCCAGCGCAGGTCGTCCGGCCGGTAGCCCGGCGGCGCGCCCCGGCCCGGTCCGGTTAACCTCCGATCGTGCCTTCCACCGAGCCCTCCACGACCCTGGTCGTCTTCGACCTGGTGGGCATCTTCGTGTTCGCGATCTCGGGCGCCCTGGTGGCCGTCCGCAAGGGGCTCGACGTCTTCGGCGTCCTCGTCCTGGCCGGCACGACGGGGCTGGGCGGCGGCTTCCTGCGCGACGTGCTGATCGGCGCGACCCCGCCCGCCGCGCTGGAGGACTGGCGCTACCTGATGGTGCCGATCGCCGCCGGGCTGCTGACCTTCTGGTTCCATCCCGTGCTCGGTCGCGTCGAGCGGTCGGTGAACGTCCTCGACGCCTTCGGCCTGGGTCTCTTCTGCGTGACCGGTGCGCTCAAGGCGATGGACTACGGGCTGAGCCCCGCGCCTGCCGCGCTGATGGGGATGGTCACCGGCATCGGCGGCGGCATGCTCCGCGACCTGCTGGCCGGCCGGGTGCCGACGGTCTTCCGCGGCGAGCTCTACGCCACCCCGGCGCTGGGGGGCGCGATCGTGGTCGTGGCCGGGACGCACCTCGACGTCCCGGTCGGGATCGTCGCGTGCGCGGGTGGGGGGCTGTGCACGATCTGGCGGCTGGTCGCGATCTGGCGGCACTGGCAGGCGCCGGTGCCGACCGGTCCGGCCTCGGTCTGAGCTACTCGCCGAGGACCCGCCGCAGGTAGGGGTTGGCGAACACCCGGTCGGGGTCGAGCGTGTCGCGGAGGGCGAGGAACTCGGCGAAGCGGGGGTACGCCGGGGCCAGGTCGGCGGCGGTGCGGGTGTGCACCTTGCCCCAGTGGGGGCGGCCGTCGTGGGCGCGCATGATCGGCTCGATCAGGGCGAAGTAGGCGAGGTGGTCGGCGTCGCGGTGGGTGTGGAAGGCGAGGTAGATCGAGTCGCGGCCCGAGGAGGTGGACAACGGGATGTCGTCGGCGGGGGTCACCCGGATCTCGACCGGGAACGTGATCCTCAGGTCGGAGGCCTCGAGCGCGGCGCGCGCCTCGCGGAGCGCGGTCAGGCCGGCCTCGCGCGGGACGGCGTACTCCATCTCCCGGAAGACGACGTCGCGCGGCGAGATGAAGACCCGATGGGCGACGTCGCTGTAGGTGCGCGCCGAGAGCAGTCGGCTGGAGACCTGGTTGAAGCGGGGGATGATCCCGGGCACCCGGTTGGTGACGTGGTTGAGCGCGCCGAAGAGGCTGTTGCTGAGGAACTCGTCGTCCCACCAGTGGCGCAGCCTCGACAGGGGAGCGGTCTCGGACCCCGCGAGCCGGTCGTTGGTCTTCGACAGCATCCGGTCGGTGTGGGGGAACCAGTAGGTGTCGACGTGGTGGTGGGCGGCGGTCCGCTCGTCGAAGCCGTCGAGGCACTCGTCCCAGGACATCGGCGTCTCGTTCGCCTCGAGCACGAAGAGCGGCTCGACGCGGAAGGTCAGGGTGGTGAGCACGCCGAGGGCGCCGAGACCCACCCGGGCGAACTCGAGGAGCTCGGGGTTCTCGGCCTCCGTCGCCGAGACCACCTCGCCGGTGCCGGTGACCAGCGACAGCCCGCAGACCTGGGCCGAGAGCGACGCCCAGACGCCGCCGGTGCCGTGGGTGCCGGTGGAGGTCGCCCCGGCCAACGTCTGCTGGTCGATGTCGCCCATGTTGTGGAGGCTGAGGCCCAGCGCGGCCAGTTGCTCGTTGAGCACCGTCAGCTGGGTGCCGGCCAGCGCGGTCGCCGTCATCGCGTCGCGGTCGACCGCGACGATGCCGCCGAGGTTCGTGGGGCGGAGCAGGGTGTGCTCGGGGGCGGAGATCGCGGTGAAGCTGTGCCCGGTGCCGACCATCTTCACCGTGGTGCCCTCCGAGCGGGCGCGTTCGACGGCCGCCACGATCGCGGCGGTGTCAGCCGGCTCCTCGACGCGGGCCGGCGACGCCGACTCGAGCCCCGACCAGTTGCGCCACTCGCTCACGGCGCGATGGTAGCCACGGGCGGTGCGGCGTGGGCAGGCCGGAGCAGCTGCGCCGCGAGCACGGCGACGACGCCGGCGCCGACGGAGACGAGGTACGCCGCGGACGCGCCCTGGTGGTCGATCACCAGACCGCTCAGCGTGGCTCCGGGCGCGACGCCCGCCACCAGGCCGGTCTGCATGATCGCCATCCCCTCGGTCAGCCGTCCGGGCGGCACGATCGCCTCGGTCAGCGACATCGCGGCGATCATCGTCGGCGCGATCGCGAAGCCGGCGACGAACAGCGTGGCGGCCATCAGCGCCAGCGAGTCGACGAAGTAGAGCGGTGTCATCGCGCCGGCCATCGCGACCGCGCCCCAACGCACCCGCACCGACGGCCCGCGCCGCCAGTGCACCGCGCCGGTGATGAGGCCGGCCGACAGGCTGCCGAGCGCCCACAGGGCGAGCAGCCCACCGGCCCAGGCCCGGTGTCCCTGCTCGTCGGCGAAGGCCACCGTGGTCACCTCGGCGGCGCCGAACAGCACCCCGAGGGCGGCACAGACGACCGCGAGCGCGATGACCGTCGGCCATGGCATCGGCGGCCGGGCGCCCTCCGAACGGGAGTGCGGCCGGGCGGGCGGTTCGGTCGAGCGCTGGGCGCAGAACGCCCACGTGCCGCCCAGGCAGGCCACGATCGCCACGGTGAGGCCGGCGACCGGGTGCCAGGCCGTGGCGAGGACCGTCACCGCGATCGGGCCGAGGATGAACACGGCCTCGTCGGCGACCGCCTCCAGTGCGTACGCCGTCTGGACCTCGGCGGGCTGGTCGAGGACGTAGGACCAGCGGGCCCGCACACACGACCCGACCTGGGGGAGGGTGCCGCCGCCGAGCGCCGCGAAGACGTAGGTCGTCAGGATCGGCCAGTCGCCCTGCACCGACCAGACCACCAGGGCGATCGAGAGTCCGAAGACCAGGCTGGCGACGGTGAGCACCCGGGCCTGGCCGAGGGTGTCGACCAGCCGGCCCTGGAGGATCGCGAAGAGCGCGTTGGAGAGCATGTAGGCCGCCGAGACGGCCCCGGCCACGCCGTACGACCCGGTCGCCGCGGCGACGAGCAGCACGATGCCGAGACCGACCATCGAGATCGGGAGCCTGGCGACCAGACCGGTCAGCGAGAAGCGGAGAGCGCCGGGATGAGCCAGGATCCGGCGGTACGACGTGAACATCAGTCCGCAGACTAGGGCTGGGAACCGACCGTCGGTTAATCGCCGAGGAGCCCTCCTTACGATGGACGCATGACCCCAGATGCGAGCCCGTACGACGCCGTCCTGCTCGTCTCGTTCGGCGGTCCTGAGGGACCCGACGACGTCGTCCCCTTCCTCGAGAACGTCACCCGTGGCCGGGGCATCCCACGTGAGCGGCTCGAGGAGGTCGGGCAGCACTACTACGGCTTCGGCGGCCGCTCGCCGATCAACGACCAGAACCGGGCCTTCCTCGCCGCGCTGCGTGAGGACCTGACCGGCGCCGGCATCGACCTGCCGGTCTACTGGGGCAACCGCAACTGGGACCCGTACCTGACCGACACCCTGCGGCAGATGACCGCGGACGGCGTCACCCGGGCCGCCTGCTTCGTGACGAGTGCCTACTCGTCGTACTCCTCGTGCCGGCAGTACCGGGAGAACCTCTTCGACGCCGTCGACGCCCTGCCCGATGCCACGGCGGAGGGCGCGCCGCGCCTCGACAAGCTGCGCCACTACTTCAACCATCCCGGCTTCGTGGAGCCGATGGTCGACGCGACCCTGGCGGCGCTGGCCGACCTGCCCGAGGACGCCCGCGAGTCGGCGCACCTCGCCTTCGTCACCCACTCCATCCCCGAGACCATGAACGAGGCCAGCGGGCCGGAGGGCGGCGCCTACGTCGACCAGCACCGCTCCGTCGCCGACGAGATCGTCGAACGGGTCCGCCAGGAGACCGGCCGCCGGCACCGCTACGCCCTGGTCTTCTGCTCCCGCTCGGGCGCGCCGCACATCCCGTGGCTGGAGCCCGACGTCAACGACCACCTCGAGGCCCTGCACGACGACGACGTCGCGGGTGTCGTGATGGTGCCGATCGGCTTCGTGTCCGACCACATGGAGGTCGTCTACGACCTCGACACCGAGGCCCTCGCCACCGCCGAGAAGCTCGGCCTGCCGGCCACCCGGGCGGCGACCGCCGGCCTCGACCCGCGCTTCGTCTCCACGGTCCGCGACCTGCTCCTGGAGCGGGCCGCGGTCGAGCGGGGCGAGGAGGTCGTCCGCGCCGCGGTCGGTGCCTGGCCCGCCTGCTGGGACACCTGCCCGGCCGGCTGCTGCCCCAACCCGCGCGCCGAGCGCCCCGCCCTCGCCGGTGCCGACTCGTGACCGCCCCGTCCCCGCGCGAGCTGGCCGAGCTGGCGCTCGAGGTCGCCCGTGAGGCCGCCGGCCTGGTCCGTCAGCGCAAGGCCGCGGGCGTGGTGGTCGCCGACACCAAGTCCAGCGACGTCGACATCGTCACCGAGGCCGATCGCGCCAGCGAGACCCTGATCCGCGCGCGGCTGAGCGCCCGGCGCCCCGACGACGGCTTCCTCGGCGAGGAGGGCGACGACGTCGCCAGCCGGTCCGGGGTGCGCTGGATCGTCGACCCGGTCGACGGCACCGTGAACTTCCTCTACGGCCTGCCGCAGTACGCCGTCTCGATCGCGGCCGAGCTCGACGGTGAGGTCGTCGCCGGTGTGGTGCTCAACGTCGCTCCCGGGACGGAGTACGTCGGCCACGTCGCGGACGGTGCGACACCGGCCGTGGCCACCCGGGACGGCGAGCCCATCGCCGTCCGAGGTCCGGCGCCGCTGCACCAGCGGCTGATCGCCACCGGCTTCAGCTACGACGCCGGGCTGCGCGAGCAGCAGGCACGGTCGCTGGTCCACCTGATCACCCGGGTCCGGGACATCCGGCGCCTCGGTGCGTGCTCGTTGGACCTCTGCCAGGTCGCCGACGGCAGCCTCGACGGCTACTTCGAGGATGGCGTCAACCTCTGGGACCACGCAGCCGGGGGGCTGGTCGCCCGGCTCGCCGGGGCCCGCGTGGAGGCCCACCCCGGAGCGGGCGGGCGCGACCTCGTCGTGTGTGCTCCGACACACGGCTTCGACGAGCTGTTCCGGCTGGTCCAGGCGGCCGGTTTCTCGCCTGTTTCGGGGGAATAGCGGCCTGTCACCGAATGTTCACGCTCCGCAACGTGGGCCAGGAATGCGCAACTGATCATTCATGGTGCACAATCTGGCCGCCGACGACGCACAGAACGACGCAGTGAACGAAGACGTGGGGCAGCAGGGCCCAGGGGAGTGGAGTGACGCATGGCGACTGATTACGACGCACCGCGCAAGAACGAGGACGAGCAGTCCGAGGAGAGCATCGAAGAGCTCAAGGCGCGCCGTCACGACAAGAACTCGGGCAAGGTCGACGAGGACGAGGCCGAGGCCGCAGAGGCCTTCGAGCTGCCCGGCGCCGACCTGTCGCACGAAGAGCTCGCGGTCGAGGTGAAGCCCAAGCAGGAGGACGAGTTCACCTGCATGAGCTGCTTCCTCGTGCACCACCGCAGCCAGCTCGCGGACCCGAAGAAGATGATCTGCAAGGACTGTGCGTGAGCGCAGCGAACGCACACACGCCGAGTCGGCGGTAGTTTTCCGGCGGAGCGAAGCGGGGGAGTGGAAACTAGCGCCGACTCGGCGCACGTGGCACCACCCGCAAGACGAAGCAAGGGCCGCAACCCTCACGGGTTGCGGCCCTTCCTTGTGTCTGTCCTCAGGGTGTCTGCCCTCGGGCTCGCTGCTCGCTCAGGCTTCCTGGTCGTCCTTCTGCAGGTCGGGAGGCAGGTGGCCGGTGGAGCGTGCGTAGTAGGACGCCGCCCGGCGCTGCGCCAGCATCCGCGCCAGCCCGACCGCCGTACCGCTGACGCCGGCCCACAGCACGGCCTCCCAGATCTGCACGTCCGGGTCGGCCGGGTTCTCCGGCGGCTTCTTGCCGGTCGCCACGGTCCAGGACTTGTCCATCGCCTTCTTCGCGACGGCGGCGGCTCCGAGGGCCGACACGAGCGAGAAGACGGTCCAGATCTTCGATCCTCCAGATGCCATGGCCGAACAGTACCCAGCCGCGGCACCGGCAATCGGCGGCGCTCAGCCCGCGTGCGTCAGGGCGGCGAGGGCCCGCACGAGGTCCTCGGGCCGACGGGTGCAGACCAGCCAGTACGGCGTGGGGTCGGCCGGGTCGGTGATCTCCACCTTCACGGCGCGCTTGAGGTAGGGCCGCAGCAGCAGGTAGGCACGGGCGTCCGCGTCGACGCCGGCGATCCGCCGGGTCTCCTCGGGGTCGAGGGCGGTCGCGGTGCCGACGTACGCCGCACCGATGTGGGCGCGGCCCGCGCGGAAGGTGCCGTCGGCCACCGAGATCCGGGCCGAGCCGTAGGACCAGAGACCGAACGACAGCGCCGCCAGCGCGATCGCGGTGATGATCCAGGCGCCGATCGCGGGCATCGCCACGACCACGGCGAGCCAGAGCGTGGCGACCAGCATCGTGCCCTGGACCCACCAGCGCAGGGGGACGCCGAGGCGCTCGGCGTACACAGGAGCGAGGGTCACGGGCCAAATCCTGTCATTGGCGCCCCCCGAGGTGGCCGGTAGGGTCCGGCGACGTGCCCCCTCACTCCGACGATCGGCTCGAGATCCAGGTCCGGCGACTCGACCCCGACCTGCCGCTGCCGGCGTACGCCCATCCCGGCGACGCCGGCGCCGACCTGCTGACCACCGTCGACGTCGTGCTGGCGCCGGGGGAGCGGGCGATGGTGCCGACCGGCATCGCGATCGCGCTGCCCGAGGGGTACGTCGCCCTGGTGCACCCCCGGTCCGGTTTGGCGGCGCGGCACGGGCTGTCGATCGTGAACGCCCCGGGCACCGTCGATGCGGGCTACCGGGGTGAGATCAAGGTGATGCTGATCAACCACGACCCGGTCGCGCCGATCGAGCTGCGGCGCGGCGACCGGATCGCCCAGCTCGTCGTCCAGCGGGTCGAGCGCGCGCTCTTCACCGAGGTGGGGGATCTCCCCGACTCGGTGCGGGGGGACGGGGGTTACGGTTCTACTGGAGGCTTCGGTCCGTCCTGACCGATCAGAGACTTCCGCAGTGCGTGATCGCCTGCAGCCCCGATTCGACTGCAGCGCCCGATTGAGGAGTAGTCCGTGAAGTTCCGTCGCAAGTCCGCCGAGCCCGCCGAGAGCGAGGCCGCCGCAGCCGACGCCGCCGAGGTCGAGCCGGTCACCGGTCCCTACGACGTCGACGACCTTCCCGCCGACGACGAGGTCCAGCGCCTCGACCTCGGCTCCCTGCTGATCGAGCCGGTCGCGGACCTCGAGGTCCGGCTCCAGGTCGAGGAGGGCTCCGAGGAGGTGCAGGCCGTCGTGCTCGCCGGCGCCGAGGGGGCCATCGAGCTCCGGGCGTTCGCCGCCCCGCGCGGCGGCGACCTGTGGAGCGACGTCCGCCCCAAGATCGCGGCCGACTATGCCCAACGGGGCGGCACCGCAACCGAGCGGGAAGGCCGCTTCGGCACCGAGCTCGTCTGCGCCCTCACCGTCACGGCGCCCGACGGCCGCACCGGCACCCAGCCCTCGCGGGTCATCGGTGTCAACGGGGAGCGCTGGATGCTCCGCGCCACGCTGCTCGGCCGGCCCGCCGCGGAGATCGACGCCGCCGGGGCCTGGGAGGACGCGATCGAGCGGATCGTCGTACGCCGCGGGACCCACGCGATGCCCGTCGGTGCCGAGCTGCCGCTCACGCTCCCGCCCCAGGACCAGCTCATCCACCACACCGACGCCTAGGCTCGGGGCCATGGCGGACAAGAGCCGGCTGCGGCGCAGCATCAGCCGGTGGGCGAACAGCACCGACCAGCACGCGCGCGACATGCGCGAGACGTTCGCCGACGACGGCCTCGACCGGATCGGCGAGGCGCCAGACCGGGAGCGGGTCCGGCTGCGCGGCACCCTCCGCACGGTGACCCTGCGGCCACGCGGCGGCGTCCCCGCCCTCGAGGCCGACCTCTACGACGGCACCGGCACGATCACGGTGGTCTGGCTCGGCCGGCGCCGGATCTCCGGCATCGCGCCCGGGCGCTCGATCGAGATCCAGGGCCGGATCGGCCAGCACGACGGGCAGCGGATCATGTACAACCCGCGCTACGAGCTGATGCCGTGACCGACCAGCCCGTCCCCGACACCCGACCCGGCGGCACGTCGATCGCCTCGGTGGAGGCCGTCGTCCGCGCCCAGATGTCGAAGGCCCTCGGCGGCCGCCGCGGCATGGTCGAGGCCGCCGTCCCGACGATCCTCTTCACCGTCTGCTGGCTCACCACCCGCGAGCTGAGGCTCGCCCTCGTCGTCAGCCTGGTCGCGGCGGCGGCGATGCTCGCGGTCCGGCTGGTGCAGCGCTCGACCGTGCAGTTCTGCCTCAACGCGATCTTCGGGATCGGCATCGGCTGGCTCTTCGTGGTCCTGTCGGCCCGCCGCGGCGGCAGCGCGGACGACCAGGCCCTCGCCTACTTCCTGCCCGGGATCATCTACAACGGTGCCTACACGATCGTCCTTGCCCTGACCTGCATCGTCGGCTGGCCGCTGGTCGGCTTCATGGTCGGCAGCGTCACCGGTGACCCCACGGCCTGGCACCGGGACCGCCAGGTCGTGCGCCTCTGCACGCTGCTCACCTGGCTGCTCACCATCCCGTGCCTGATCCGGGTGGTCGTCCAGGCGCCGCTGTGGTTCGCCGCCAAGGCCGGCACCATCGAGGCCGACTCGGCCGTCGCCGCGCTGGGCATCCTCAAGATCGCGATGGGATGGCCGCTCCAGCTGGCTGCCCTGGCCGCGATGGTGTGGGTGCTGTCGCGTGACCGGACGCCGGTCGTGGAACCTGCTCCCTGACGGCGCCGTCCGACCCGGTTGCCGACTGAGAACCTCCCCGGGCATGCCACCGACCCCGCCGGCGGCGGGGTGGGGCGCTACGTATCTCGGTGGTCGTCGTCGCGGAGGTAGTAGTGCCCCCGCGGGCTTCGCCAGAGGAATGCCCGGGGTCCGACCCGTTCGTACGACCAGCTGCCGTGGGTTTTGAGCCGGTGGTGGTGGCGGCACAGGGGGGCGAGGTTGCAGGAGCAGGTGGGTCCGCTCTGGTCGTAGTCGATGATGTGGTCGGCGTCGCAGGACCTGGATGGTCGGGTGCAGTGCGGG
>NZ_BDJE01000059.1 GCF_002117935.1 Nocardioides sp. PD653-B2
TCGCCCTCCCACACCGCGGCGGGACCGATCGAGTCCACCGAGTGCATCGCCGCCCAGTCCACGGCGAGCTTGAACTGCTCGACGGCGGCGGCGTCCTCTACTGACTTCTGGTCGCAGAGGGCAGCCAGCACCGCACCTGCGGTGTCGAGTTCGGTGGTGACTGCCATACGAACAGCCAAGCACCCGCCACCGACACTCAGACCCCGAAAACCCTGTTCTCCACAGGGTCCTGAGCATCTCGAAAGTAAAATCTTTCGGCGGTGACCACCACGGTCGACCCCCGCGGACCCGCAAGCCAGACGACGGCTGGAAATCGCCGCCTCAGCCGAAGCGGACGGTGACCCCATCACTCTGTAAATCCCTAGCAGCGGCCCGCAATCCGAGGGCAAGGTGGGCGGGTCGGCTGCGGGGGTTTCGAGACAGGCGCTGCGCGCCTTCCTCAACCACCGGGGGGCACCGGTGGTTGAGGAGGGCCCGCTCGGGGCCCGCGCTCGTTGCCCGGTGAGCCGAGAGTCGGCCCGGTGTGGGCGTGCGGGTTGCAGGGGTTTCGAGACAGGACTTCGTCCTTCCTCAACCGCCGGGGGGGGGGTCCTCAACCACCGTCGAAGACCGCCATTGCGTCGACGACGGGCGCGAGCTCGGTCTCGGCCTCGGCGAGGAGGTTCGCCTGGACCTCGTCGGTCACCGGCGTGCTGTCGCCGTCGACCTGCACCCGGGAGAGCAGCACTGTCGAGCCGACGCGGACGACGTGCGTCATCTCGTAGCCGAGACCCGGGTCGCCATTGACGATGAAGTGCAGGAACCCGGCGACGCCCGAGTCGCCGAGCGCGGTGTCGCGGCGCTCGTAGTAGCCCGTGACGCCGCGTCCGCCGTCCTCCGAGCACGGGAGGCGCCCGGCCACGATGTCGACGTACGCCTGCGCGGCCGCCCCGTCCGGGAAGGTCATCAGCTGCCGCTCGTGGATGCCGACGGCCTGCCGGAAGTCGGCGCGCAGCCGGTCGAACGAGCCGGGCTCGGGAGCCTTGGTCCCGCACGCGTCGAGGTCGATCGGCGCCAGCTCGCGGTCAGGGCCGACCCGGCCGATGTCGGTCGCCTCGCCGTCCTCCGGGAGACCGGCGAGCAGGTCGAAGTCGTCGGGGATCACCGTGGTGTCGGCGCTGTCCCCGGCGGTCTCGTCAGCACCACAGCCGTCCGCCGAGAACACACACATCTGGTCGACCACCGGCTGGGACGCCCTGTCCAGCCGATCCAGCGCGCCGACGTTCTGGCTCCCGCCCGCCGAGCTGAACGAGGTCGCGAGATAGAGCGCGTTGCCGGACCTGACCGCCTCGTACGCCGTGAGGTCGTAGAGCAGGTCGCCGTCCTTCGCCTGGTTGGTGAAGAACAACGACGTGTCGCTTCCAGCGGCCAGCTCGACCACCTCGTTGACCAGCGGGGCGCCCGATCCGTTCGGATCCTCGGGACAGTTGACGACGGTGTCGCGGAGCTGGGCGAGCGCGCTGGCCGCGGTGGTGTCGTCGGCGTACAGCGCCAGCGTGCGGCTCTGCGTGCCCTCGGAGCCCGGCTCGCCGTAGGTCGCACCCACGATGTCGACGGGTCGCGTCGTGCCCTCGGCCGACCAGGCGACGTTGCCGCAGGTCTCGATCGGGTCCACCCCGGAGGCGTCCGACTGCGTCGAGCCGTTCGGCATGCCCGCCGTGAGCGGGAAGTCGGCCGGGATCGTCTGGTGCCAGTCGGTGGCCGGCTCGACGTCCGCCTTGCTGCTGTGGTTGCTCGCCAGCACCGCGAGCGGCGTGGCGATCACCGCGACCGCGGCGATGCCGCCGATGGTGGCGAGCGCGGTGTTGCGGCGGCGCAGCCGGGTGCCGCGGCGGCGTACCTCGGAAGCAGGGATCGGCGTCATGGTCAGTCCTGGGGACGTGAAGTTCTCGAGCTCCTCGATCGGGTCACGCATGGCTGGCTCCTTCGGTGCCGATTCCTCGGGAGAGACCGCCGGGGGCGTCGTCGGCGAGCAGCGCGGCGAGGGCGGTGCGGCCGCGGCTCAACCGGGCCTTGATGGTCCCCTCGGGGACGCCGACCTCACGGGCGACCTCCTGGACCGGCAGGTCCGCGATGTGATGCAGCACCAGTGCCTGCCGCTGCACCTCGGGGAGCTGCTTGAGTGCGGCGACCAGCGCGACGTGGGTCTCGCTCGGCGCGGCCGCCTCGGTGGCCAGGCTCACGGCGCGGTCGGCGGGCCGGCGAGCCCGCGTCGTACGGCGCCAGCGGCTGACGGCCAGGCGGTACGCCGTGGTGCGTACCCAGGCCTCGGGGTGCTCGGTCCTGTCGAGCTTCTTGCGGTGTGCCCAGGCGCGGACGAACGCCTCCTGCACGCACTCCTGCGCCTCGTCGCGGTTGCCGATCATGGCGTACACCTGGCCCGTGATCCGCTGGAACGACGTGGAGTAGAAGTCGTCGAACTCGCGTTCGTCCATCGACCCTGGTCCCGTCTCGTGTGGCTCTCAGCTGGTTGCTGATTCACGGGGGATACGCCCCTCCACGGGAAACGGTTGCACGCCGCAGCCGGAAAGTCCGGGAGGGTTCAGCCCGACTTCGGCGGTGGCATCGCGTCGAGGCGGGCGAGCGCCCGCCCGACGAGCGCGTTGAACGCGTCGGAACTCATCCCGACCGACTTGTCGGGGACGAAGCCGACCTGGGCGATCGACGTGCCGTCGCGGACGATGCCCATCCAGAAGCTCACGGTGAGCTTGTCGGTGACCTCGGTGGTCAGGTGCCAGACGGACACGTCCAGGTGCTTGCCGTCGAGGTGGCGCACTCGCTCGACCTGGGTGCCCATCTGCCTCTGGGAGCACTTCGCGAGCTTGTCGCGGACGTCGGCGACGAACGCCGCGGCCTTCGCCTCCGGCAGCGACCCCAGCGTCTCGGTCAGGCCGAACTGGTCGGCGAGCTTCGCCTTCGGGATCAGGAAGGTGCGGGTGACGTCGTTGGTCATGGCGGAGAAGTCGGCCTGGTCGCAGCCCGTGGCGGCGACGTTGTCCTTCGCCTGGCGGGGCTCGGTGCCGACCCAGGGCTGGTCGACGCCGGTGACCGGGGGGAGGTCGACCTCCGCGAGGATGGCGGGTACGTCGGCGACCGGCACCGGTGGGACCTTCCTCATCGAGGTCCGGCCGGTCGGGCAGCTCCCGGCCTCGGGGAGCGTGCAGAGGTCCGAGATCGCCGCGCCCAGCAGCTTCGCGGACGGCACGAGCCCGGGGTCGTCCTTGCCGGTGATCCGGGTCATGGTCGCGGTCGTGAACTGCCCGGTCCGGGCCACGCCGACGACGACCGCCGACGTCGGCTCGTCCCAGAGCCGCAGGCTCAGCACCATCGCCTCGTCGCCGACGCCGTCGACCGAGCGGGTCTGCAACAGCTGGGCCCGGTCGTCGGAACACCCCGCGAACCAGTCGAGCATCGTCGCGTAGCTGCGGCTCGCCGCCTTGGTCGACTCCGACGCCTGGCTGGTCTGCAGGGTCGTCACGGTCGGCTTCGGCGCCTGCGGGTCGAAGGTGCGGACCAGGGCGGCCGGGCCCTTCGGGTCGGCGTACCGCTCGTCCTGACAGGGCATCACCAGGCCGTCGCCGGCCGTGTTGTCGTCGGTCGACGTCACTGTCCAGTCCTTGCCGGGCACGTGCTGCGCCACCTGCTCGGCGGTCAGCATCGCCTCCTCGGGCAGGTCGATCGGCTCCGGCGTGGGCTCGGCGGACGGCTCGGGGCGGTCCGCGGCCTCCATGCGCTCGCCCGAGAGCGTGGGGCGCACGCCTGCGGCGTCGGTGACCAGGGTGCCGGTCAGGACGAGGGCCGCGACCGACGCGGCGACCCCGACGACGGTGTGGGTACGGCGCCGTGCGGCGCCGGCGCGGCGGATGATCGTGGCGCGCGACCAGGTGGAGTCCTCGACGTGGGCGCGGACCGGGTCGAGCACCGTCCGGATGCTCGTGGTCGGGATCTCGCGGAGGAGGGCGAACTGCGCGGTCGCGGTCTGCAGGGCTCGCTCCGCCTCGGTGCGGGGGAGCCCGACCTCGCGGGACAGCTCGGCCAGCGACGCCGTGCTGAGCTCGCTGAGGAGCAGCACCCTGCGCTGGGTGACCGGCAGCTTGCCGAGCGCGTCGAGGGTCGTCTTGACCTCCGGGTCGAGCCCCTTCTCGCGGTGCCAGAGCTTGGCGGTGTGCCGGCGCTGGGCGTGCGAGCACGCGCGGGCGCGGGTCCAGGCCTCGGGGTCCTCGAGGCGGGACACCTTGCGCCAGTGGTGCCAGGTGACCACGAACGCGTCCCGGACGGCGGCCCGGGAGGACGGGAGGTCGCCGGTCAGGCAGTACGTCAGCAGCAGCAGTCGCGTGCGGACGTCCTTGTAGAACTGGTCGAACTCATCCGGGTCCCTCATGGCGCCGTCCACGGTAGCCGCCCGCGACATCCGCGCCGAAACGGCGTGGGAGCCCGGATCGGGCCCGGGGGTGGGGTGATGATGGCCGGGCCATGACTTCGCTCCTCCCCGGCACGACCTCGGCCACCCGCGGGTCGACCGACCGCACCGACGCCCGGCACCGGCGTCCGCTGGTGCTCATCGCGACCCTCGGCGGCGTCGCCGCGGCCTCCGCGACGCTCCTCGTCTGCCTCGCCATCGGGGTGGTCGGCTGGTTCCTCGCCGACGCCGGGGCGCACGGCGCCCCGCGCGACGGCCTCCGCGTGGGAGCGCTCGGCTGGCTGCTCGCGCACGGCTCCGGGATCCGGGTCGACGGCGTGCTGCTGACCGTCGTACCGCTCGGGCTCACGGTGCTCTGCGGATGGTCGATCTGGCGGCTCGGGCACCGGGTCGGCGACTCGGTCTCCGGGCACGGCCCCGACGCCGACCGGATCGCCGACGGCGAGCGCGACTGGACGGTCGCGATCGCCGGCCTGGCCTTCACCGTCGGCTACCTCGTCGTGGCGATCATCACGTTCCGGATGGTCGCCACAGCCGAGACCGCACCCTCCCAGGCCCGGGTCGTGCTGTGGTCGCTGGTGCTGTGCGGGACGCTCGGCGTCTCCGCGATCGCGATCGGGTCCGGCCGGGCCGCGATCTGGGCCTCGTTCCTGCCGCCGTCGGTCCGCGCGGCCGGCGCGACCGCGCTGCGGGTCCTCGGCGCCTACCTCGTGGTCGCCGCGCTGGTCTTCGTCGCCGCCCTGGTCGTCGACTTCGGTACGGCGGTCAACGTGATGTCCCGCCTGCACATGGACGCCGGCGACGCCACGGTCTACACGGCCCTCACCACCACGGTCGCCCCGAACGCCGTCCTCTTCTCCGGCTCCTACCTGCTCGGCCCCGGCTTCGCCGTCGGCGCCCACACGCTCGTCTCCCCGACGATGGTGTCGATCGGCGCGCTGCCGATGTTCCCGCTGCTCGCCGCCCTGCCCGACAACGGGCCGACGCCGGCGTGGACGGCGTACCTCATGGCCGTGCCGCTGCTGGTGGCGGCGTACGCCGCGGTCCGGTCGCAGCGCCGCAACCCCACGCTGCGATGGGACGAGGGTGCCCTGCGTGGCACGGCCGGCGGCGTGGTCGCCGGGGTGCTGCTCGGCTTCCTCGCGTCGGTCTCGGGCGGGGCGGTCGGCCCCGGTCGGATGCGTGAGGTCGGCCCGCTCGGCTTCGACGTGCTGGTCCACGCGATCACGGCGTTCGGCATCGGGGGGCTGATCGGCGGCCTGCTGATGACCTGGTGGCAGCGCCGCGCCGCCCGCCAGGCGTCCGCCGAGTCCTAGACTCCCCGCGTGACCCGCAGCCCCGCCCGCCTCGTCGTGCTCGTGTCGGGGTCCGGCACCAACCTCCAGGCGCTGCTCGACGCCTGCGCCGACCCGTCGTACGGCGCGGAGGTGGTCGCCGTCGGCGCCGACCGCGGCGAGATCGAGGGCCTGGCCCGCGCCGAGCGCGCCGGGATCGCGACGTTCGTGCACCGGGTGAAGGACTTCGAGTCCCGGGAGGCGTGGGACGCGGCGCTCGCCGACACGGTGGCGTCGTACGAGCCCGACGTCGTGGTGCTCGCCGGCTTCATGAAGCTGGTGGGGGAGACCTTCCTGTCCCGGCACGGCGGCCGCGTGGTCAACACCCACCCGGCGCTGTCGCCGGCGTTCCCGGGCATGCACGGCCCCGCCGACGCGCTCGAGTACGGCGTGAAGGTCACCGGAGCGACCCTCTTCGTCGTCGACGCCGGTGTCGACACCGGCCAGATCGTCGCGCAGACCGTCGTGCCGGTCGAGGACGACGACACCGTCGAGTCGCTGCACGAGCGGATCAAGGTCGCCGAACGCGCGATGCTGGTCGACGCCGTGGGCCGGATGGCGCGCGAGGGGTTCGTCGTGACGGGCCGCCGGGTCCGGATAGGCTGACGGCACACGACTGGCGCAGGTGGGTCGACCACCAGGGAGTGACGTCGGGAGCATCGACCGCCTGGGTGCTCCTCCACGTGAGCAGGAGCTGCCCCCATGTCTGACCACCGGATCCCGATCAAGCGCGCGCTGGTCTCCGTCTACGACAAGTCCGGCCTCGATGACCTCGTCCGCGGCCTCCACGAGGCCGGTGTCGCGCTGGTGTCGACCGGCGGCTCCGCCGCGCTGATCGAGGGCCTCGGCGTCCCGGTCACCAAGGTCGAGGACCTGACCGGCTTCCCCGAGTGCCTCGATGGCCGGGTGAAGACGCTGCACCCCAAGGTGCACGCCGGCATCCTCGCCGACCGCCGCCTCGACACCCACGTCGCGCAGCTGGCCGAGCTCGGCGTGGAGCCGTTCGACCTCGTGGTCTCCAACCTCTATCCCTTCGTCCAGACCGTCGCCTCCGGCGCGACGCCCGACGAGTGCGTCGAGCAGATCGACATCGGCGGGCCCTCGATGGTGCGCGCGGCCGCCAAGAACCACCCCTCGGTCGCGATCGTCACCTCGCCCGCGTCGTACGACGCCGTGCTCGCCGCGGTCGCCGAGGGCGGCTTCACCCTCGCCCAGCGGCAGCGGCTCGCGGCGGAGGCCTTCGTGCACACCGCGACGTACGACGTGGCCGTGGCGTCGTGGATGGGCAACGTGCTCACCGACACCTCCGACGGGCAGGGCTTCCCCGCGTGGGTCGGTGGCACCTGGGACAAGGCGGCGGTGCTGCGCTACGGCGAGAACCCGCACCAGAGCGCCGCTCTCTACCTCAACGGCTACGGGACCGGCCTCGCCCAGGCGGAGCAGCTGCACGGCAAGGAGATGTCCTACAACAACTACCTCGACTCCGACGCGGCCCGGCGCGCGGCGTACACCTTCACGGAGCCGGCGGTCGCGATCATCAAGCACGCGAACCCCTGCGGCATCGCGGTCGGCGGCGACGTGGCCGACGCGCACCGCAGGGCGCACGCCTGCGACCCGGTCTCGGCGTTCGGCGGCGTGATCGCCACCAACGTGCCGGTCTCCGTCGAGATGGCGACGCAGGTGGCCGAGGTCTTCACCGAGGTCGTCGTGGCTCCGGCGTACGACGACGGTGCGGTGGAGATCCTGGCTGCGAAGAAGAACATCCGGCTCCTGGTCTGCGAGCCGCTTGGCCGCGGCGAGGTCGAGATGCGGCCGATCTCCGGTGGTCTGCTCATGCAGCAGCGCGACTACGTCGACGCCGAGGGTGACGACCCGTCGACCTGGACGCTCGCGACCGGCGAGGCGGCGTCGCCCGAGGTCCTCGCCGATCTTGCGTTCGCCTGGCGGGCCTGCCGTTCGGTGAAGTCCAACGCGATCCTGCTGGCCAAGGACGGAGCGTCGGTCGGCGTCGGCATGGGCCAGGTCAACCGGGTGGACTCGTGCAAGCTCGCCGTCGAGCGCGCGGGCGACCGTGCCCCCGGCTCGGTCGCGGCGTCCGACGCCTTCTTCCCCTTCGAGGACGGGCCGCAGGTCCTCATCGACGCCGGCGTCTCCGCGATCGTGCAGCCGGGCGGCTCGATGCGTGACCAGCTCACCATCGACGCCTGCAACGCGGCCGGAGTGACGATGTACTTCACCGGAACACGACACTTCTTCCACTGACAGGATGAGCCACGTGACTGCACAGAAGCTGGACGGGACCGCCACCCTCAAGGCGATCAAGGCCGAGCTGACCGCGCGCGTGGCCGTGCTGCGGGAGAAGGGCGTCGTCCCCGGCCTGGGCACGGTGCTGGTCGGCGACGACCCCGGATCGCACTGGTACGTCGGCGCGAAGCACAAGGACTGCGCGGAGATCGGGCTCGAGTCGATCCGGGTCGACCTGCCCGCGACCGCCACCCAGGCCGAGGTCGAGGCGGAGATCGACCGGCTCAACGCCGACCCGGCGTGCACCGGCTTCCTCGTGCAGCAGCCCACCGGTCTCGACGAGTTCCGGCTGCTGTCGCGGGTCGACCCCGACAAGGACGTTGACGGGCTGCACCCCGTCAACCTCGGCAAGCTCGTGCTCGGTGAGAAGGGCTCGCTGCCGTGCACGCCGATCGGCTGCATCGAGCTGCTGCGCCGGCACGGCGTGGAGATCGCCGGCGCCGAGGTCGTGGTCGTCGGCCGCGGCCTGACCGTCGGACGCCCGCTCGGGCTGCTGCTGACCCGGCGCAGCGAGAACGCCACGGTCACGCTCTGCCACACCGGCACCCGCGACCTGGCCGCCCACGTGCGCAACGCCGACATCGTGGTGGCCGCCGCCGGCGTGCCGGACATCATCACCGGTGCCATGGTCAAGCCCGGCGCCGCCGTGCTCGACGTCGGTGTCTCGCGGGTCGACGGCAAGATCGCCGGTGACGTGGCGGCCGACGTGTGGGACGTCGCGGCCTGGGTCTCGCCCAACCCGGGCGGTGTCGGCCCGATGACCCGGGCGATGCTGCTCTCCAACATCGTCTCCGCTGCCGAGCAGTCAGTGGCGTGAGCGACCTCGAGCCCCCTGCCGAGCCCGGCGACGAGATCCCACCCGTCTCCGCCGAGGAGGAGGGTCGGCGCTACCCCTCGACCATCGGCGGGGCGTTCTACCTGGTGGTGCTCGCGGTCACCGCGATCGGCATCGGGATCGTCACCACCGGCGCGTGGCGCGTCGGGGTGCGCTGGATGGCCGGGGCGCTGATCCTGGCGGCCGTGGTGCGCGCCGTGCTCCCTGCGCGGGACGCCGGGATGCTCGCCGTACGACGGCGCTGGTGGGACTGCGTCCTGCTCGCCGGCGTCGGGCTGGCGCTGATCTTCCTGGCCAGCTCGATCCCCGACCAACCCCTCTGAAATGCCGAGTCGGCGCCAGTTTCCCGGTGAAGGGGAAACTGGCGCCGACTCGACATGCTCAGGCGGGAAACTGGCGCCGACTCGGCTCAGATGAGGCCGAGCTCCGTGACGGCGGCGCGCTCGTCGGCGAGCTCCGCGGTGGAGGCGTCGATCTTGCCGCGTGAGAAGTCGTCGATCTCGAGGCCCTGGACGATCGTCCAGTTGCCGTCCTCGGTGGTGACCGGGAACGACGAGATCAGGCCCTCGGGCACGCCGTAGGAGCCGTCGGAGACGACCGCCATGGAGACCCAGTCGCCCTCGGGGGAGCCGAGCAGCCAGTCGCGGGCGGCGTCGACGGTGGCCGAGGCGGCGGACGCGGCGGACGACGACCCGCGGGCCTCGATGATGGCGGCGCCGCGCTTGGCGACGGTGGGGATGAAGGTGTTCTCGACCCAGTCCTGGTCGCCCACGACCTCGGCGGCGTTCTTGCCGCCGATCTCGGCGTGGAAGATGTCGGGGTACTGCGTGGCGGAGTGGTTGCCCCAGATCGTCATCTTCTTGATGTCGGTCACGGCGGCGCCGGTCTTCGCGGCCAGCTGCGAGATCGCCCGGTTGTGGTCGAGGCGGGTCAGCGCCGAGAACCGCTCCTGCGGGATGTCCGGCGCGTTGGTCATCGCGATCAGCGCGTTGGTGTTGGCCGGGTTGCCGGTGACGCCGACGCGGACGTCGTCGGCGGCGACCTTGTTGAGCGCCTTGCCCTGCGCGGTGAAGATCGCGCCGTTGGCGGAGAGCAGGTCGCCGCGCTCCATGCCGGGGCCGCGCGGGCGGGCACCGACGAGGAGGGCGAGGTTGACCCCGTCGAAGATCGTCTCCGCGTCGTCGCCGATCTCGACGCCGGCGAGGTTCGGGAAGGCGCAGTCGTCGAGCTCCATGACCACGCCCTCGAGCGCCTTCAGCGCCGGGGTGATCTCGAGCAGCCGCAGCTCGATCGGGCGGTCGCCGAGCAGCGACCCGCTCGCGAGGCGGAAGAGCAGGCTGTAGCCGATCTGACCGGCGGCGCCGGTGACGGCCACCTTCAACGGGGTTGAGCTCACGACGACTCCTTGTTCACGACGGTTCACGGCGGGTTCACGACGAGGGGTTTCCGCTTCCCGACGCTAGCAGCGGCGGCGGGGGTCGGCGCCGTCGGGCCTCGGGTGCTGAGATGCTGACACCCATGTGGGTGAGGGGGGTGCTGCTGCTCTGCGCCGTGCTGTTCGCGCTGGCCGGCTGCGGCACCGCCTCCGAGCCGAGCCCGGCCTCCGGCGTCGACGAGCTGGTGATCCCCACCCCGTCTCCGGACCCCGCCGACTTCGTGGCCGGGGTCGACAACCCGTGGTTCCCGCTCGTGCCCGGCAGCACGCGCACCTACGACGTCTCCGACGCCCACGGCCATCACACCCGGACCGTCACCGTCGTGCCCGGACCGGAGATCGCCGGGGTGGCGACCACGGCCCAGGTCAGCCACGAGTCCGGCGCGGTCGTCACCGACTGGTTCGCGCAGGACCGCGACGGCAACGTGTGGTGGTTCGGCCGCGCAGGGGAGTGGCGGGCCGGCGACGACGGCGCCGAGGCGGGGCTGGCGATGCTCGCCGCGCCGCGGGTCGGCGACGGCTACCGCCAGGCCTACGAGCCGGGTGTCGTCGAGGACAACGCCACGGTCGTCGCGCTCGACGCCAGCACGACGGTCCCGGCCGGGACCTACGACGACGTGCTGCTCACCGAGCAGCGCTCGGCGCTCGCGGCGGGCGCATCCCGCGACCTGTCCTACGCGCGCGGCGTCGGCCTGGTCGAGGAGGAGCCGGTCGGCGACGGCTCCGGCACGGTGCGACTGGTCGGCGTCGCCTACTGACCGGGGGGCCGGATCTGGGTCTCGTCGCCCGCCTCGGGCCCGGGCCAGGTCTGCTGCTCGGGCACCGACTCGGTGGGTACCGGCTGGGCGGCCGCGGCCGCGGCCGCCTCCTGCTCGGCAGCCTGCTGGGCGCGCCACTGCTCGGGCGTCTGACCGACCGGGTGCCACTGCTGGCCGACCGGGTCCCACTGCCACCCGTCCTGGATGATCGGCGCCGGGGCGGCGGGCGCCGCGGCCTGGGCGGCGTAGCCGGCCGACGTGTCCTGGTTCCACTGCTGCTGGTACTGGTCCGGAGCGGCGTAGCCGGGCACCTGGGCCGCGGTGCGCGGCCGGCTGAAGCTGATCCCCGAGCCGGGGACGGGGTCGCCCACGCGCCCGAACAGCAACGGGTACGCGAGGCCGGCGACCGCGCCGCCGAGCAGCGGGGCCAGGATGAAGAGCCACAGCTGGATGATCGCGTCGCTGCCCGCGAAGAGTGCGGGGCCGATCGACCGGGCCGGGTTGACCGACGTGCCGGTCGCCGGGATCACGACGAAGTGGATCGCCGCGAGCGTGAAGCCGATCGCGAGGGGAGCCAGGGACGGGTGCTCGTTGCGCTCGTCGGTCACGGCGAGGATCACCGTGACGAAGACCGCGGTCATCAGGAGCTCGAGCAGGAACGCCGCCCACCAGGCGTACTCGGCGGACCCCGGGCTCTGGTCGCCGAAGAAGTTCTGGCCCATGCCGCCCTCGGCCTCGAAGCCGTCGTAGCCGTGCATGAGGAGGAAGAGCACCAGTGCGCCGAGGATCGCACCCACCAGCTGGGCGATCATGTACAGCCCGGCCTGGGCCCAGGGCATCCGACCGCCGACCGCAGCGCCGGCCGAGACCGCCGGGTTGAAGTGGGCGCCCGAGACCCGGCCGAAGGCGTAGACCATCACCATCACGGCGATGCCGAAGGTGAGGCCGATCGTGGTGACGGTCGAGGCCGCCTGGGCCTGGGTCGCGTAGACGACCGAGCCGCAGCCGAAGAACACGAGGACGAAGGTCCCGATCATCTCGGCGGTCAGCTTCTGCTGGATGGTGGAGTCAGCCACGTCGATGCTCCCTCGCTCGGGCGTCCCCCGCGGACGCTCGGACAGCACTGTAGACCCGTCGGGGTCCCGTTGCCCGGACCGTGAGCGGGTGCGAAGGTGGGTGTGCTCGCCCGCGTCAGGTATCTTGACGTCAAGGAACTTGCCCCCCAGCTCAGGAGTCGCTGAACCGTCATGGCCACGATCATCTACACGCACACGGACGAAGCGCCTCTGCTCGCGACGTACTCCTTCCTCCCGATCATCCAGGCGTACGCCGCCAAGGCCGGGGTCGAGGTCGAGACGCGCGACATCTCCCTCGCCGGGCGGATCCTCGCGCAGTTCCCCGACCGGCTCACGGAGGAGCAGCGGGTCGACGACGCGCTCGCCGAGCTCGGTGAGCTCGCCAAGTTGCCCGAGGCGAACATCATCAAGCTCCCGAACATCTCCGCCTCGCTCCCGCAGCTCAAGGCCGCGATCAAGGAGCTGCAGGAGAAGGGCTACGACCTGCCCGACTACCCGGAGAACGCCCAGTCCGACGAGGACAAGGCGGTCCGCGCGGCCTACGGCAAGGTCACCGGCTCGGCCGTCAACCCGGTGCTCCGCCAGGGCAACTCCGACCGCCGCGCCCCGCTCTCGGTGAAGAACTACGCGAAGAAGCACCCCCACCGGATGGGTGCCTGGAGCCCGGACTCCAAGACCAACGTCGCCACCATGGGCGAGCACGACTTCAAGAGCAACGAGAAGACGGTGGTCATCGAGGCCGACGACACCCTGCGGATCGAGCTCGAGGCCGAGGACGGCACCGTGACGGTGCTCAAGGAGTCGCTGCCGGTGCTCGCCGGTGAGGTCGTCGACGCCACCGTCATGCAGGCCGCGCACCTCCAGTCGTTCCTGCGCAACGCGATCGCCCGGGCCAAGAGCGAGGGCGTGCTCTTCAGCGTGCACCTCAAGGCCACGATGATGAAGGTCTCCGACCCGCTGATCTTCGGTCACGTCGTGACGGCGTTCTTCGACGACGTCTTCGCGACCTACGGCGACGACCTCGCCGCCGCCGGGCTCAGCCCGGCCGACGGCCTCGGCGGCATCCTCGCCGGGCTGGACAAGCTGTCGAACGGCGCCGAGATCAAGGCCGCGTTCGACCGCGCGATCGCCGACGGGCCGGCGCTGGCGATGGTCGACTCGGACCGCGGCATCACCAACCTGCACGTGCCCTCCGACGTCATCGTCGACGCCTCCATGCCGGCGATGATCCGGACCTCGGGCCACATGTGGGGCCCCGACGGCGAGGAGGCCGACACCCTCGCGGTGATCCCGGACTCGTCGTACGCCGGCGTCTACCAGACCGTGATCGACGACTGCCGCGCGAACGGCGCGTTCGACCCGTCGACCATGGGCTCGGTGCCCAACGTCGGCCTGATGGCCCAGGCGGCCGAGGAGTACGGCTCCCACGACAAGACGTTCGAGGTGCCGGTCGACGGCACGATCCGTGTGGTCGACGGCTCCGGCGCGACCCTCCTCGAGCACGACGTGCAGACCGGTGACATCTGGCGCGCCTGCCAGACCAAGGACGCCCCGATCCGCGACTGGGTGAAGCTGGCCGTGACCCGCGCCCGCGCGACCGGGTCGCCCGCGGTGTTCTGGCTCGACGAGAGCCGGTCGCACGACGCGGCGCTGATCGCGAAGGTCAACGCGTACCTGCCCGAGCACGACACGGACGGCCTGGACATCAAGATCCTCGCGCCCGAGCTGGCCACGGCGTACTCGCTCGAGCGGATCCGCCGGGGCGAGGACACCATCTCGGTGACCGGCAACGTGCTGCGCGACTACAACACCGATCTCTTCCCGATCCTCGAGCTCGGCACCTCGGCGAAGATGCTCTCCGTCGTCCCGCTGATGAACGGCGGCGGCCTCTTCGAGACCGGCGCCGGCGGCTCCGCGCCGAAGCACGTGCAGCAGCTGGTCAAGGAGAACTACCTGCGCTGGGACAGCCTCGGTGAGTTCTTCGCGCTGGCCGCGAGCTTCGAGCACCTCGCCGGCTACGACGACAACGCGCGCGCCCAGGTGCTGGCCGACACCCTCGACAAGGCCACCGGCACGTTCCTCGAGAACGACAAGTCGCCCACCCGTCGCCTCGGCGGCATCGACAACCGCGGCTCGCACTACTACCTGGCGACCTACTGGGCCCAGGAGCTGGCGAAGCAGACCGACGACGCCGAGCTGGCCGCCGACTTCACCGCGCTCGCCGACCTGCTGGTGGGCAACGAGGACGCGATCGTCGCCGAGCTCAACGGCGTCCAGGGGCACCCGGCCGACATCGGCGGCTACTACCAGCCGGACGACGCGAAGGCGGACCAGGTCATGCGGCCGTCGAAGACCCTCAACGAAACCCTCGCCTCTCTTGGCTGACCAGCAGGAGCACGAGGAGCCGGCGTACGACCGCTGGTCGCGCCGGGACGCGCTGAGCCGGCGCGGCTACGTGCTCGCCGTCCTGATCCCGCTGGTCGTCGCGGCCTGCGCGTTCGGGATCGTGTCGCTGGTCGCCAGCGGCGACGACGGGATCTCCGGCACCACCGTCCGGCTGCCCGAGTCGGGCTACGCCCCGACCACCGCGGGTGACGGCGCCCAGATCCAGGGCGTGCTCCGGCTCGACAGCGACCACTGCGTCTACCTCGAGGCGGGCCAGGACGGCGCCGACCCGGGTCGGGTGGTGGCGGTCTGGCCGGCCGGCTACAAGGCCAGCCGCGAGGGCGAGCGCCTGACGATCTACGACGCCCAGGGCAAGGTCCTCGCCCACGACGGCGACGAGATCCGGACGTCGGGTGGGTTCACCGCCGCCGGCACCTTCTCCGGCGAGCCGTGCCTGCCGGAGACCGGTGACGTCGCGGTGATCGAGGGGTCGGTCGAGATCGTGGCGTCTGCTCCCTGACGGGTCCCGTAGCGCGCGTCACACCCCGTCCTCGTGGAATAGGCGTGGTCGGCGGGTCGGTTGCAGACTGGTAGTGCTGCGTACGCCGTCAGCCCGCCTCCGTCCGCCACGACCGGAAAGGGTCATCCCCCCGATGACGACGACCGCGCCCCCGACCGCCGCAGTCAGCAGCACCCGGGTCAGCCACTTCACGCTGGCCGTGCTCGCGCTGGCCATGGGTGGCTTCGCGATCGGCACCACCGAGTTCGTGACGATGGGCCTGCTGCCCCAGATCGCCGACGGCGTCGGTGTCTCCATCCCGACGGCCGGGCACTTCATCTCGGCGTACGCGCTCGGCGTGGTGGTCGGCGCCCCGCTGATCGCGGTCTTCGGTGCCAAGCTGCCGCGCCGCGGGCTGCTCATCGCCCTGATGGCGGCGTACAGCGGCTTCAACGCCCTCAGCGCGCTCGCCGACAGCTATGGCGTCCTGCTGCTCGCCCGCTTCTTCGACGGGCTGCCGCACGGCGCCTACTTCGGCGTCGCCTCGCTGGTCGCGGCCGGCCTGGCGCCGCCCGGGCGCCGGGGCCGGGCGGTCGCCGCGGTGATGCTGGGCCTGTCGGTCGCCAACGTCGTCGGCGTGCCGGCCGCCACCTGGCTCGGCCAGCAGGCCGGCTGGCGCGCGGCGTACCTCTGCACCGCCGGCCTCGCTGTCGTGACCGTGCTGGGGATCCTGGCCTTCGTGCCGTCCTGCCCGGGCAACTCGGCCGCGACGGGTCGCAAGGAGATGCTGTTCTTCCGCAACGGGCAGGCGATGCTGACGCTGCTCGCCGGCGCGGTGGGCTTCGGCGGCCTGTTCGCGGTCTACTCCTACATCGCGCCGATCGCGACCGACGTCGGCGGGCTGCCGGACTCGGCGGTCCCGCTCTTCACCGCGGCCTTCGGCGTCGGCATGGTCGCCGGCACCTGGGTCGCCGGGCCGCTGGCCGAGTGGTCGGTCTTCCGGTCCCTGATCCTGTCGGGCATCGCGTCGGGCTTCATCATGCTGGTGGTCTGGGCCCTGGCGCCGTACGGCTGGTGGCTGCTGCCGGCGATCTTCCTGGTCACCGCGATCGGGTCGATCCTGGTGGTCAACCTCCAGCTCCGGCTGATGTCGGTCTCCGGCGAGGCCCAGACGCTCGGGGCGGCGATGACCCACGCGTCGCTCAACCTGGCCAACGCGCTCGGCGCCTGGCTCGGCGGCCTGGTGATCGCGGCCGGGTACGGCTACCGCGCGCCGGCACTCGTCGGTGCGGCGCTGTCGGTCGTCGGCATCGGCGTGCTGTTCTGGTCGGCCGCGGTTCACCGCCGCGGCGCGGCCCACTCCTCGGCCAGCAGGTCGTAGCCGACCAGGTCGACCGCCTCACCGGTGCCGGTGCGCGCCGCGTTGCGCAGGACCCCGGCGCGGCGCAGCCCGTTGGTCTCCAGCACCTTCAGCGACGCCGTGTTGGTGGCGGACGCGAAGCCGGCCAGCCGGTCGAGGCCCAGCGTCTCGAAGGCGTAGCGGATGCCCAGTCCCGCGGCCCGGGTCGTGAGCCCCCGGCCGCGGGCGTCGGGGTGGCTCCAGTAGCCGATCTCCGGCTCGCTGTCGAAGCGGTAGAGCCCGACCGCCCCCAGCAGCCGGTCGTCGTCGGTGGCGCTGAAGGCCCAGGTGATGGTGTGCCCGGTCGCGAGTCGTTCCTGGACGGTCTCGAGGTACTGACGGCCCTCTGCCTCGCCCGGGTCGCGCGGCATGAACGCCAGCCAGTACTGCGTGTCCGGGTCGCCGATGCCCTCGACGACCCGCGCGACGTCGGCCTCCGTGAACGGCCGGAGCCGCACCCCGTCGCCCTCCACGACCGGGTTGGCCAGCCAGGTCGTGGCCGGCTCGCGCGGGTCGTCGCGGAGCAGGGTCCCGACCCAGCAGTCGCGCAGCTCCCCGCGCTGGGGCTGCCAGCGGCGCACCATCCCGTCGTACGAGAAGCCGAGCCGCCAGGCGACCTTGCGGGACGCCCAGTTGCCGACGTGCGCGTACCAGATCACGGTCTGGAGGCCCTTCTCGGCGAAACCCCACTCCAGCAGCAGGCGCAGCGCCCGCTCGACGACCCCGGTGCCGCGCACCGCCGGGTGTGACCCGTAGGCGATCTCGGCGCGGCCGGAGCCCTCGTTGCGCAGCGAGATCGTGCCGCCGTACCGCCCGCCGTGCTCGATCGCGAACGCCCACTCCGAGTCGTCGGCCCAGCCGCCGGGGCAGACCTCCTCGACGAAGGTCCGGGCATCGGCCATCGAGTACGGCACCGGAACCGTCGTCCACCGCTGAGAGGACGGGTCCTGGCACTGCTCGAACGATCCCTGGGCGTCCTCGGGCCGGTGGGCACGGAGGGTCACGTCTCCGTCGGTCAGCGTGGGGATCATGGGCGCACCCTCCCAACCCCGTGACGGAGACCGCAAACCGATAACCCGGATGCCGGACGGCGCAGCCGCATGGGTGAGAATGTCCGCCATGTCCACCACGACCGCGCCCGAGGTCGCGACGTCCGCCCAGGAGTCGGCATCGGGCACCGGCACCTCGCGGCCGCGGGTGCTCTCCGGGATCCAGCCGACCGCCGACTCGTTCCACTTCGGCAACTACCTCGGCGCGCTGCGGCAGTGGGTGGACCTCCAGGAGGAGTACCAGCCCTTCTTCTTCATCGCCGACCTGCACGCGATCACCGTCGAGCAGGACCCGAAGGTGCTCCGCGAGCGCACCCTGCGCGCCGCCGCGCAGCTGATCGCGATGGGCATCGACCCGCAGCGGTCCGCGATCTTCGTGCAGAGCCAGGTGCCCGAGCACGCCCAGCTGGGCTGGGTGCTGCAGTGCCTCACCGGCTTCGGCGAGGCCCGCCGGATGACCCAGTTCAAGGACAAGTCCGCCAAGGGCGGCGAGGGCGCCGCGTCGGTCGGGCTCTTCACCTACCCGATCCTCCAGGCGGCCGACATCCTGCTCTACCGCCCGCACTACGTGCCGGTGGGCGAGGACCAGCGCCAGCACCTCGAGCTCACCCGCGACCTCGCGCAGCGGTTCAACCACCGCTACAAGAAGACCTTCCGCCTGCCGGAGCCCTACATCCTCAAGTCGACCGCGAAGATCGCCGACCTGCAGGAGCCGACGGCCAAGATGTCGAAGTCGGCCTCGTCGGCGGCCGGGATCGTCGAGATGCTCGACGACCCCAAGGTCAGTGCCAAGAAGATCCGCTCGGCGGTCACCGACTCCGACTCGGTGATCCGCTTCGACGTCGAGGAGAAGCCGGGTGTCAGCAACCTGCTCACGATCTACTCGGCGCTGTCCGCACGGTCGGTCGCGGACCTCGAGCAGGAGTACGCGGGCCGGGGGTACGGCGACCTGAAGAAGGACCTCGCCGACGTGGTCGTGGACTTCGTGACCCCGTTCCGCGAGCGCACCCTCGAGCTGCTCGACGACCAGGCCTACCTCACCGAGGTGCTCCGCGAGGGCGCGGCCCAGGCCGGCGACGTGGCACGGGCGACCCTGAGAGACGTGTACCAGCGGGTCGGTTTCGTCGCCGCGGGACAGTAGGGTTCATCGAGTGCCGACGATCGGAGTAGCTGTCGCCATCCCGGAGCCCTGGGCCACCGAGCTCCAGGAGTACCGTGCCGCCGTCGGCGACTCCACCGCCTCGATGATCCCCACGCACATCACGCTGGTGCCGCCGACCGAGATCGACGACGTGCACCTCACCGAGGTCGAGAAGCACCTCGAGGAGGTCGCGGCCGAGGGCGACACGTTCTGCGTGCACCTGCGCGGCACCGGCACCTTCCGGCCGGTCTCACCGGTCGTCTTCGTGACGCTGGTCGAGGGCATCTCCCAGTGCGAGCAGCTCGCCCACGCCGTACGGCGCGGGCCGCTGGACGTGGCCCTGCAATACCCCTACCACCCGCACGTCACCATCGCCCACCACCTCGAGGACCCGCTCCTCGACCGGGCGTTCGAGGAGCTCGCCACCTTCGAGTGCGAGTTCGACGTCGCGGGGTTCCACCTCTACGTGCACGACGACGAGCGCGGCTGGCAGCCCACCCGCGACTTCCCGCTCCAGGCTCCCACGGAGAGCTGACCGGGTGCCCTCGGTCAAGGAGCGGATCTCGGCGATCCGCGAGCGTCGTCCGTTCATCGACCACCTGGTGCGGATGCAGGAGCACTACGGCTCGGTGAAGGCCGGCCAGCAGGCCGGCGCGGTCACCTACTTCGCGTTCCTCTCCTTCTTCCCGATCCTGGCGCTGGCGTTCTTCGTCGTCGGCTGGATCGCGAAGGTCTACCCGCAGGCGAAGAACGACCTGACCAGCGCGCTGAACGGCGTGATGCCCGGCCTGGTCGGCAACGACGCGGGGCAGATCCAGATCAAGGACATCGAGTCGGCCGCGGCGACCCTGGGGATCGTCAGCGTCCTCGTGCTGCTCTACTCCGGCCTGGGCTGGCTGGCGGCGATGCGCGACGCGCTCGTCGTCGTCTTCGAGGTGCCGGCCAAGGAGCAGCCCAACTTCGTCTTCGGCAAGCTGCGCGACCTGCTGACCCTGGTGCTGATCGGCGTGATCCTGCTGGTCTCGGTGGCGGTCGCCGGCTTCGTCGGCGGCTTCACGACCGACCTGCTCGACTGGCTCGACCTCGGGACCGATCTCGGGTGGCTGGTGACCCTCCTGTCGATCGTCCTCGGCTTCGGCGCCAACATGCTGCTGTTCTTCGCGATGTTCGTGCTGCTCGCCCAGCCGCACACGCCGCGGCGCTCGCTGTGGTCGGGCGCTCTCCTGGGCGCGATCGCCTTCGAGGCGCTCAAGCAGGTCTCGACGGTGCTGTTCAAGTCGACCCAGGGCAACCCGGCCTTCCAGGCGTTCGGCATCGCGCTGATCGTGCTGGTGTGGATCAACTACTTCTCGCGGGTGGTGCTCTACGCCGCGGCGTTCGCCCACACGTCGCGGGCCGCCCGAGCGCTGCGCGTGCCCGAGCCGGCCGCCCCGGTCGCGGGGCCGCCGTCGCCTCCGCTGGCGGCCCGTCCGGTGGCCGACGAGCCCGCGCCCGCCTGGGTCGCGCCGTACGCCGCCGGCGCGGTCAGCACGCTCGGCCTGATGGCCGTCGTCCGCAAGATCACGAGGAAGAGGACATGAAGCTCGAACGCAAGCACGGCTGGCTGCTCGTCGGCGTCGCCGTCTGGAACGTCGTCATCTGGCTCACCTTCGCCAAGAACCTCTACCAGGCGCACTCCTCCGGCGAGGACCGCCCGGCCGGTTACTGGGTCGCCCACTCGGTCCTGATCGTCGTCGACCTGGTCATCGGTGTCGTCCTCGGCCGCCTCGGCCTCAAGATCCTCCGCACCCCAAAGTAACCGGTCGGCCCCGTGGCAACCGATCCGCCACCTGACGCGTCCTAGTGTCACGAGACGGTGCGAGGTGGCAGCATGCTCGCAGCACGGGGACAGGGAGACCAGGATGAGTCGACGGCGGCGTAGTGCGAGGGAACAGGCGCTGCGAGCGCGCAGCTCGCGGGCGAAGGAGCTGCGGCGCCGAGCCCGTGGACGACGTACAGCGACGGCCGCGACCGCCGCGGCGGTGACCCTGGCCGGCTTGGGGGCGTTGCCCGCGAGCCCGGCCGCGGCCGGGACGACGACGGCGGCTTGCGCCGACTTCCCGACCCCGCCGAGCAACCCGTCGGTCGGAGTGGCGGTCGGCGGGACGGACTTCTTCACCGCCGACGACGGGATCCACGGCCGTCAGCTGTGGCGGTCCGACGGCACCGCCGCCGGCACCGCGATGGTGGCCGACATCGCGGCGGCGGGGGAGTACTCCGAGGGCCCGGCGCCCCTGGTCGCGGCCGAGGACACGGTGTTCTTCGTCGCCGACGACGGCCGGCACGGGCCGGAGCTGTGGGCCTCCGACGGCACCGCGGCCGGCACGGTGCTGGTCAAGGACATCAGCGACGAGGACGGCTACTACAGCCGCCCGAGCGACCTCGTCGCGATGGGTGATGTCGTGTTCTTCTCCGCCGACGACGGCACGCACGGCCGGGAGCTGTGGCGCTCCGACGGCACCGCCGCCGGCACCGTGATGGTCGAGGACATCAGTGCCGACGACGGCTACTACGGCGGGCCGAGGAGCCTCACCGTGGCGGGGGACACGCTCTTCTTCACGGCCGACGACGGCACGCACGGCCGGGAGCTGTGGAAGTCCGACGGCACCGCAGGCGGCACGGTCCAGGTCGACGACGTCTACCCCGGGGCCTACGACAGCTACGTGAACGAGCTCGCGGCCGTGGGCGACCAGCTGTTCTTCTCCGCGCGCGACGGCGTGCACGGCCAGGAGCTGTGGACCTCCGACGGCACGGCCGCCGGCACGAGGCTCGTCGAGAACGTCAACCCGGGGGCGGCGGGTGCGCTGCCCCAGTCGCTCACCGGGGTGGGCGGGACGCTGTTCTTCACCGCCGACGACGGCACCCACGGGCGTGAGCTGTGGACGTCGGACGGCACCGAGGCCGGCACCGCGATGGTTCAGGACCTCGATGACGACGAGGGCTACTACAGCGGCCCGATGTCGCTGGTCGGCGTGGCCGGGACGCTCTTCTTCACGGTGGACGACGGCGTTCACGGACGCGAGCTGTGGAAGTCCGACGGCACCACCGCGGGCACCGTGCTGGTCGAGGACATCCGGCCGGACAGCTACGGCAGCGACCCGTCGTACCTCACCGCGGTGGGCGACGCGCTGTTCTTCGCGGCTCGCGACGGCGTCCACGGGCGTGAGCTGTGGACGTCGGACGGCACCGCCGCCGGGACCGTGCTGGTCAAGGACATCGACGACGACACCGACGGCTACAGCGGCCCCAGATCGCTCACCCCGGTCGGTGACGTGCTGTTCTTCAGCGCTGACGACCCAGCGCACGGGCGGGAGCTGTGGACGTCGGACGGCACCGCGGCAGGGACCGCGTTGGTCGAGGACATCAACACCCGGATCGGGTTCGACGTCGCGCGCGAGGGACGTCCGGACACCCACGCCGGCACGCTGCGGGTCAGGGTGACCTTCGACGCTCCTGGCCGGCTCACGGTGGCGCCCGTCGCCGGGTCGAAGCTCAAGCGCTCGGCGGTCGACCTGGCCGCTGCCGGCTCGACGACGGTCGTGCTCCGGCCCAACCGGGCCGGGCTGCGCGAGCTCCGGCGGACCGGCAAGCTCCAGGTCCGGGCCGAGTTCACCTTCACCCCGTGCGGTGGCGAGGCGAGCAGCGTGGTCCGTAAGTACACCCTGAAGATGCGGTGAGCGCACCGGGGGAGCGCGGGACCGAGGTCCGCTACCACCACAGCACGTCGTTCCCCGGCGTCCTGGAGGAGGCGGCCTGCGCGCTGCTCGTCTCGACCTACCAGGCCGGGCAGCTCGTCGCGATCGGCGTCGCGGATGAGCGGCTGAGCTTCTCGTTCCGCCGCTTCGACCACGCCATGGGCGTGGCGGTGGGTCCGGACCGGCTCGCGGTCGGCGGCAAGGGCCAGGTCTGGACGCTGCGCGACCACCGGGACCTGGCGGCGACCATCGAGCCGCGGGGCCGGTACGACCGGTGCTGGCTGCCGCGGACCTCGGTCGAGACCGGGGCGATGCAGTGCCACGAGGTCGTCTGGGGGACCACCGAGACCGGGGAACCCGACCTGTGGGTCGTGAACACGCTGTTCTCCTGCCTGGCCGGGCTCGACGAGCGCTACAGCTTCGTGCCGCGCTGGAGGCCGCCGTTCATCTCCGCGCTGGCGCCCGAGGACCGCTGCCACCTCAACGGTCTGGCGATGCGCGACGGGCAGCCCGCCTACGTCACCGCGATGGCGGCGTCGGACGAGGCGCGCGGGTGGCGCACGGTGCGCAACGACAGCGGTCTGGTCCTCGACGTGGGCTCCGGCGAGGTGGTGACCGAGGGGCTGGCGATGCCGCACTCGCCCCGCTGGCACCAGGGCAGCCTGTACGTCCTCAACTCCGGCTGGGGCCGGCTCGAGCGGGTGGATCCGGCCTCGGGTCGGCGCGACGTCGTCGCCACCCTCCCGGGCTACGCGCGCGGCCTCGCCTGTCACGGCCACCTGGCCTTCGTGGGCCTGTCCAAGATCCGGGAGACCGCGATCTTCGGCGGTGCCCCGATCGCGGAGTACCACGACCGGCTCAAGTGCGGGCTCGGCGTGATCGATCTCCGCACCGGCGAGACGGTCGCGACGCTCGAGTGGGAGAACGGCGTCGACGAGATCTTCGACGTGCAGGTCGTGCCCGGGGCGCGCTGCCCCGTCCTCGGCCTGCCGTCCGGCGACGAGCCCTGGGTGCTGCCAGGCCAGGGCGCCTGAGCCGGCGCCCGTGCCGATGGCCCCGCGGGCCGTGGCCGGCGGGGTCGGTGGGTCAGGGATGTCGTGGGTGGGTGAGGTCGTTGACGTAGACGTGCCCGTGGGGGCTGGTCCAGCGGAAGATCCGGGGTGCGGTGCGTTGGTAGGTCCAGCCGCCGTGGGTCTTGAGCCGGTGGTGGTGGCGGCAGAGCGGGGCGAGGTTGCACGAGCAGGTCGGACCACCCTGGTCGTGCTCGATGATGTGGTCGGCGTCGCAGGACCTGGAGGGTCGGGTGCAGTGCGGGAACACGCAGGTGGGGTGGGTGAGGTTCACCTGCTCCCTCAGGAGCGGGGTGGGGTCGTGGCCCTGGTTCCACCGGTGTTCGTTGAGGTCGATGACCTGACGGGTGTGGACGCTGGCGGACTGGCACCAGTCGCGGACCTGGTCGATCGAGTGGAAC
>NZ_BDJE01000060.1 GCF_002117935.1 Nocardioides sp. PD653-B2
GGTGGCCAAGCTCGGCACGAGTAGTCAGGAGATCGGCAACGTGGTCAAGGTGATCACCTCGATCGCGGAGCAGACGAACCTGTTGGCGTTGAACGCGACGATCGAGGCTGCTCGGGCGGGTGAGGCGGGCAAGGGGTTCGCTGTGGTGGCCAACGAGGTCAAGGAGCTTGCGCAGGAGACCGCTCGGGCTACCGAGGACATCGCGCGTCGGGTGGAGGCGATCCAGGGTGACACGGCGGGCGCGGTGGCGGCGATCGGGGAGATCGCGGCGATCATCACCTCGATCAACGACTACCAGCTCACGATCGCTTCGGCGGTGGAGGAGCAGACGGCGACGACGAACGAGATGGCGCGCAACGTGGGTGAGGCCTCGGCCGGGTCGGGTGAGATCGCGGCGAACATCGCCGGGGTGTCGGCGGCGGCCGATGGCACCACCCACGCGGTCAACCAGACCCTGACCGCCATCGCGGAGCTGGCCCGGATGTCGCAGGACCTCCGGACCGAGATCTCGCGGTTCCGCCGGGTCTGACACCGCTACCCCGCGACCGTTAGCGTCGGCTGGTGCCGTACTCCGTCGTCGGTGGCCCCGCGCTCGGCTTCGACCTGACGCGCCTCGCCGGCGGCGACCAGGTCGCCGCCGTGCTGCGGGCCGCGCTCGCAGCGGGACCCGACGAGCTCGGGCGGCTCGCCGCGTGCCACCCGGGCGCGACGCCCCGGGCCGCGTGGGCCCGGGCCCGCGCCGCGGTCCCGACCGGGGCCTCCCGCGACGACACCACCGGCGGTGAGACCGCCGTGCTGCGACGGCTGGAGACGAGCCTCCTGGGCGACCAGCACGCGCTCGACCGGTTCGTCCGGCGCGACGTTCTCGACTGGACCTGGCTGCACAGCGGGCCGATGGCCGTCCAGGACCCGGTCGCCGCCGACGCCGCCGACGTCCTCGCCGACGCGGCCGTGGGCGGCTACCTGCGTGGCCGGTTGGGCGACGACGACCGCCGGGCGATGGCGGCGCCGTTCGTGCGTGCCGGCCTTCCTGCCCGCGACGGCGCGGCGCGGACCGGCGTCGCGGAGGTCGACCGGCTGCTCGAGGTCCTCGTCGGCGCGGATGAGCCCGCGCGGCGAGCCTGGCGCGACGTGGTCGACGGCCTCCGCCTCCACACCGCGCAGTGGGCGCCCGCCATGCACCAGGCGACCTGGGCGCTCTCGATGACCGAGCGGCTCCGCCTCTCCTGCGACGTCCACCTGTCCGGCGTCCTGGCCTTCCGCCGGGCCGGCTTCACGGCGCGGGACGCGGCGTACGGCGTCTGGAACGCGCTCGCGGGCGTCCTCCAGGCGACCGCCGTCGGCGACCTCCTGCCCGCCTCCGAGGCCGAGGTGCTGCTCCGCCCGTGGCACCGCGTGTACGGCACGACCTAGCGGTCCACTCAGGTCGGGCGCCACACCGCCGATCAACCCCGCATGACCATCCGGGTGCTCGTCGTCGACGACTCGGTCGTCATCCGCAGGCTCGTGTCCGACCTGCTCTCCGAGGATCCCGACATCGAGGTCGTCGGCACCGCTGTCAACGGCCGTGCCGGCCTGCAGAAGATCGCGCAGCTCGACCCGGACCTGGTGACCATGGACATCGAGATGCCCGAGCTGGACGGCATCGAGACGGTCCGCAGCCTCCGGGCCTCGGGCAACCGGGTGCCCGTGATCATGTTCAGCACCCTCACCGAGCGCGGAGCCGCCGCGACCCTGGACGCCCTCGCTGCCGGTGCCTCCGACTACGTCCCGAAGCCGGCCAACGCCGGCAGCGTCGGCCGCTCGATGGAGCTGGTGCGCGAGGCGCTGATCCCGCGCATCAAGTCGCTGGTCCCGCGCGACCCCTCCTTCTCCGGACCGCTCGGCCGGGTCGCCCCCACCGTGGCTCCGCCGCTCCGCCGCCCCGCTGCGCGGCCCGCCGGTGGGCACCGCCTGCTCGTGATCGGCAGCTCGACCGGCGGCCCGGAGGCGCTCAGCACGCTCTTCTCCTTGCTGCCGGCGCTCCCCGTCCCGGTGGCCGTCGTCCAGCACATGCCGCCGCTCTTCACCCGCCAGTTCGCCGCGCGCCTCGACCGCCAGCTCGGCTTCGAGGTCGTCGAGGCCACGGACGGCCAGCTCCTCCGGCCGGGCACGGTCAGCATCGCGCCCGGCGACTTCCACCTCGAGGTCGTCTCGGAGGCGCGCGGCCTCGTCACGCGGCTGACCCAGGCACCGCCGGAGAACTACTGCCGCCCCTCCGTCGACGTGCTCTTCCGCAGCGCGGTCGCGGCGGTCGGACCCGCGGTCCTCGGCGTCGTGCTCACGGGCATGGGCTCGGACGGCCGCCACGGCGCCCACGAGATCGTCGAGCGCGGCGGCAGCGTGCTCGCCCAGGACCAGGCGAGCGCCGTCGTCTGGGGCATGCCCGGTGCTGTGGCGAACGCCGGCCTCGCCGAGCAGGTCCTGCCGCTCCGCGAGATCGGGCCGGAGCTGCTCCGTCGCCTCGCGCCCGAGCGGACCCCGCTCGCCTCGACGGGAGCTCGGTCATGACCATCAGCCCAGACGCCTTCACCTTCGTCCGCGAGCTCGTGCGCGCGGAGAGCGCGATCGTGCTCGACCCCGGCAAGGAGTACCTCGTCCAGTCCCGGCTCGTCTCCCTGGCGCGTACGGCGGGTCATCGCGACGTCGACGCCTTCGTGAGGGAGCTGTCCACGCGTCGCAACCCGGCCACGCTCCGGCTCGTCGTGGAGGCGCTCACCACGAACGAGACCTCGTGGTTCCGAGACTCCGACCCGTTCACGGCGCTGCGCGAGTCGGTCTTCCCCACGCTGGCCGAGACGCGGCCGCACCGGCAGATCCGGGTGTGGGCGGCAGCGTGCTCGAGCGGCCAGGAGCCGTACAGCATCTTGATGACCGCGCAGGACACCCCGGAGCTGACGGGCTGGAAGGTCGACATGCTCGCGACCGATCTCTCCCAGGAGATGCTCGACCGGGCCCGCAGCGGTCTGTACTCCCAGCTGGAGGTCAACCGCGGCCTGCCGGCCACGACGCTGGTCCGCCACTTCGAGCGGGCGGGTCTCAGCTGGAGGATCAGCCCGGCGCTCTCGTCGCAGGTGCAGTTCCGCCAGCTCAACCTGATGCGCCCGTTCCCCCCGATGGAGAGGTTCGACGTGGTGTTCCTGCGCAACGTGCTCATCTACTTCGACCTGGCGACGAAGCAGGACATCCTGCGCCGGGTCCGTCAGGTGATGGCACCCGACGGCCACCTCTTCCTGGGTGCGGCCGAGATGACCATGGGCGTCGACGACGCCTGGGAACGAGTACCGGCCGGAAGTTCGTCGGTCTACCGGATCAGAGAGGAACACCGCTCATGCGTGTCTTGATCGTCGACGACTCGCGGGCGATGCGCCGGATCATCGGCCGCATCCTCGGCGACGCAGGGTTCGAGGTGCTCGAGGCCGGCGACGGCCAGGAGGCCATCGACGTGCTCGAGGCCCAGACCCAGCTGCCCACGCTGGCCTGCGTGGACTGGAACATGCCCGTGATGGACGGACTGACGTTCGTCACCGAGGTCCGCAGGCGCCCCGAGTGGCGAGCCATCACGCTGATGATGGTCACCACCGAGAGCGAGTCGGACCGGATCGTGCGAGCGCTGGCCGCCGGCGCCCACGAGTACCTCATCAAGCCGTTCACGGCCGACGCCATGGTCGAGAAGCTCGACCTGCTCGGCCTCCTGCCGGTGTCGGTGGGCGAGCCGTCATGACCCGCGTCGCCGCGCCCGACGAGGCGCTCGTCCACGCCGCCATCGAGCAGGTCTGGGGCTCGATGCTCTTCTCGGCCGCCGAGCCCTGGCCCGCCGGGGTCGCCCCGGAGTTCGAGACCGGCCTCCAGGCGCAGATCGAGCTGCGCGGTGACTGGAACGGCCGCCTGGTGCTGACGTGTGACAGCGGCGTCGCCGCTCAGATCGCCATCGCCATGCTCGGCGTCGACCCCGACGAGGCGCTGCCCGAGGACGACGTCCACGACGCCGTGGGCGAGGTCCTCAACATCGTCGGGGGGAGCGTGAAGGGCGCCCTGGGCGGCGTGCTGGCCCTCGGCCTGCCCGGGGTGAGCGAGACCTCCGCGTCCCCGGCGTCCGACGAGTGTCTCGTCGTCGCCTGGCGCGGAGCCCCCGTCTTCGTCCAGGTCGTCCCGGACGCGGCCTGACCCTGCAGCCCCGTCGTACCACGAGAAACGAAAGAGCCCAGAAATGAAGATCCTCATCGTCGACGACAGCCGCGTGATGCGCCAGATCGTGTTGCGCACCCTGCGCCAGGCCGGCTTCGGCAACCACGCCTTCGTGGAGGCCTCCGACGGCGCTGAGGCGCTGGACAAGGTCATGACCGAGCGGCCGGACCTGGTCCTCTCCGACTGGAACATGCCCCACAAGACCGGCATCGAGCTGCTCGGGGACCTCCGGGGCACCGGCAACCAGGTGCCGTTCGGCTTCGTGACGTCGGAGGGGTCGCCGGAGATGCGGCAGACGGCCGAGGCCGCCGGCGCGATGTTCCTGATCGCCAAGCCGTTCACCCCCGAGTCCTTCGAGTCCGCCCTCGCCGGCGTGCTCGGTTGAGGAGCGACCCATGGACCTCCCCGACCGCAAGCAGATCAAGGACGTCTTCGAGGGCCTGCTCGGCCGCGACGTCGCGATCCGTGACGGCCGGCCCGTGCTGATGGACATCCCGAAACCGGTCGTCGCGACGTACGTCGACGACGCGCACCGCCTGCGTGCCGTCGTGGTGATGGACCTGGCCCTCGCGGCCCACGCCGGCGCCGCGCTGGCCCTCATGCCGAAGGGCGGGGCCGAAGCTGCCGTCGAGGACTGGAGGCTCCCGGCGAACCTCTACGAGAACGCCGCGGAGATCCTCAACGTGCTCGCCGCGCCGCTCGGTGAGGCGTCCGGCGTGCACCAGCGGCTCTCGGCGACCTTCGCGCCCACCGACCCGGTCCCGGCGCACGTGGTCGCCTGGGCGGCGACCCTGGGAGCGCGAGAAGACGTCAGCCTGGACATCCAGGGCTACGGCACCGGCTCGCTCTCGGTCGTGGGAGGCCACGCCGCCTGAGCCGTGGGGTGGGATGGGGGAGGCCCGCCGTACGCTGGTCCCCAGCATGAGCACCTCCATCCCGCTGCCCGGAATGCCGGCCCACGACCGCACCGAGGAGACCCCGCCCCGCCGCGGCCCGACCCGGGACGAGCTCCTCGAGGGGCTCAACGAGCCGCAGCGCGCGGCCGTGGTCCACGAAGGCGCGCCGCTGCTGGTCGTGGCCGGTGCCGGCTCGGGCAAGACCCGGGTGCTCACCCGGCGGATCGCCTGGCTGATCTCCGAGCGCAAGGCGCACCCCGGGTCGATCCTCGCGATCACGTTCACCAACAAGGCCGCGGCCGAGATGAAGGAGCGGGTCGAGGACCTCGTCGGCAAGCGCGCCCGGATCATGTGGGTCTCGACGTTCCACTCCGCCTGCGTGCGGATCCTGCGCAAGGAGATCGACAAGCTGGGCTACAAGTCCAACTTCTCGATCTACGACGCTGCCGACCAGAAGCGGCTGATGGCGCTGGTCGCCAAGGACCTCGACCTCGACCCGAAGCGCTACCAGCCGGGTGCGCTGCTGCACTGGGTCTCCAACCACAAGAACGAGCTGCGCGACGCCGAGGACGCCACCAAGGACGCGCACAACAAGCTCGAGGAGACGTACGCCGCGGCGTACACGCTCTACGCGCGCCGGCTGCGCGAGGCGAACGCGCTCGACTTCGACGACCTGATCATGCTCACCGTGCACCTCTTCCAGCAGTTCCCCGAGGTGCGGGAGACCTACCGCCGCCGCTTCCGGCACGTGCTGGTCGACGAGTACCAGGACACCAACCACGCGCAGTACGCCCTGATCCACCAGCTCTGCGCGGACACCCTGGAGGAGACCGTCGCCGCCGGCGACCAGCCGGCGGAGCGGGTCGAGCCGGCCGAGCTGATGGTGGTCGGCGACGCCGACCAGTCGATCTACGCCTTCCGCGGGGCCAACATCCGCAACATCCTCGACTTCGAGCAGGACTTCCCGAACGCCACGTCGATCCTGCTCGAGCAGAACTACCGCTCGACCCAGACGATCCTCACCGCCGCCAACTCCGTGATCGGCCACAACAAGGGTCGCAAGCCAAAGAAGCTGTGGTCGGACGCGGGCGACGGGCCCCGGATCGTCGGCTACGTCGCCGATGACGAGCGCGACGAGGCCCGTTTCGTCTCCGAGGAGATCGACAAGCTCACCGACGACGTCGGGCTGCGGCCGGCCGACGTCGCCATCTTCTACCGGACCAACGCGCAGTCTCGCGTCTTCGAGGAGGTGTTCATCCGGCTCGGCATGCCCTACAAGGTGGTCGGCGGGGTGCGCTTCTACGAGCGCCGCGAGGTCCGCGACGCGCTCGCCTACCTGCGGATGCTGGTCAACCCGGCCGACCAGGTCTCGCTGCGCCGGATCCTGAACACCCCCAAGCGCGGCATCGGCGACCGGGCGGTCGAGTGCGTGCAGGCACTGTCCGACCGGGAGCAGATCACGTTCTGGGAGGCGCTGCGGCGGGCCGAGGAAGCCCCGGGGCTGGCCACCCGCTCCCTGACGGCCATCCAGGGCTTCGTCGCCATGGTCGAGGAGCTCCAGTCGATGGTCGACGCGGGGGAGCGGGCCGACGTGGTCCTCGAGAGCGTGCTCGCACGCTCCGGCTACGTCGCCGAGCTCGAGGCCTCCGACGACCCCCAGGACGAGACCAGGGTCGAGAACCTCGCCGAGCTGGTCGCGGTCGCCCGGGAGTTCTCCGACGATCCCGTCGCCGGGCCGTCGGCCGACCCGACCGACGTCGATGCCGGCATCGTGGCGCCCGGGCTCGCCGACTTCCTCGAGCGGGTCGCGCTGGTCGCCGACACCGACCAGATCCCCGACGCCACCGACGACGCCGGCGTGGTCACCCTGATGACGCTCCACACCGCCAAGGGGCTCGAGTTCCCGGTCGTGTTCCTCACCGGCCTCGAGGACGGCGTCTTCCCCCACGCCCGGGCGCTCGGGGACCAGCCGGAGCTCGAGGAGGAACGCCGCCTGGCGTACGTCGGGGTCACCCGGGCCCGCGAGCGGCTCTACATCTCGCGCGCCGTGGTGCGCTCCGCCTGGGGCGCGCCGTCCCACAACCCCGGCTCACGCTTCCTCGACGAGCTCCCGGTCGACCTGGTCGACTGGCGTCGCACCGAGGCCGCCCAGACCCGCTGGGGCCGCCCCGACCTCGCCAGCGGGTCGCCCGCCGCCGCGCGGCTGGGCACCCCGACCGAGGCCGGTCGGCGCAACTTCTCCTCGGCTGCGCTGCGCGCCGACGCCGCCGCGCGGGCCAAGCCCGCGCGCGAGATCCCGAGCCTCGAGCCCGGCGACCGGGTCGTCCACGACTCGTTCGGCATGGGCACCGTGGTCGCGCTCGAGGGCGTCGCCGACAAGACGGTCGCCTCGGTCGACTTCGGGTCCGAGGGCGTCAAGCGGCTGCTGCTCCGCTACGCGCCGGTCGAGAAGCTCTGACGCACTCGTTGGTCGAGTGGCGAGCGCCGGCGAGCGTATCGAGACCCGGTGAGGTCGTCAGCGCTGTCGGCTGGGTCTCGGTACGCCGGTCGCGACCTCGCCGTTGGGCGAGTCCGCTGACGCGGCCTCGCTACGGCTGAAGCCCGTGCACGACCAGGGCCTCGTAGGGGTCGACCGGGTCACCGGCGCCCGGGCGGACCTCGAGGTGGAGGTGCGGACCGGTCACGTTGCCGGTCGAGCCGACGTAGCCGATCAGGTCACCGGCGTGGACCTCCTGGCCCGCGCTGACGGTGTACGACGTCTGGTGGCAGAACCACAGCTCGGTGCCGTCGTCGAGGGTGATCACGGTCTTGTTGCCGTAGGCGCCGTCGTAGCCGACGGACGTCACGACGCCGTTGGCGATGGCGTGGATCTCGGTGCCGCTGGGCGCCGCGAAGTCCAGGCCCGTGTGGAAGTGCGACCAGAGGCCGCTGTACTCGCCGAAGCCGGCGGTGAGGTGGTAGCCGGAGACCGGCAGCACCCACTGGTTGAGGCGGAGCTTGGCGGCCTGCTGCTCGGCCTGCTGGGCGAACTTGGCGAGCGCGGCGTTGCGCTGCTCGAGCTGGTCCTCGGCCTGGGCGACGAGCTCGGCGTCGGCAGCGTCGGCGAGGGCGTCGCGACGGGAGTCACGGCTCACGGTCTGGCGGTCGAGCGTGGTCACCCGGGAGACGTCGCTGGCGCCGCTGAGGGCGCTGGCCTGGCTGAAGCGGGGGGCGTCGTCGGCGTCGAGACCGCCGTTGGCCGCGGTCAGGGCCCCGCCGGCCGAGATCGCCAGGGCGGCGACGCCGAGGAGGATCGGCGGGGACGGCAGGCCGCGGAAGAGCGAGCCGCGGGACGCCGTGTGGCGGTGGGCCACGCGAGCACCGGCGCGGGCCGCCGCCTCGACGACCGGGGCCGACGCCTCGGGAGCGGGAACCGGGGCGGGCGTGTCAGCGGTCCTCACGAGCTTGGCGGACCGCACCGGCTTCTCGGCCCGGCGTTTGCCGCCGACAGGGGCGGGTATCGCAGGGGTGATCGGCGTCGCGAGGTCCGAGGGACGGCGGCCGGGGCCGCGACGTTCCGCTCGGTGGTTACCCATGAATATTTGCTCCGCTGCTCGGGGTTCAGACGGCGAGGACCGACTGTAACGGACAGATCACGGCCCGGAGAAACCTTCGGCAGATTCCTGTGGAATCTTTGCGGTTGTGGAGCGTCTCCCGAGAGGTGTCTCGAGGTTCCTGTCGGCGTCGTGCCGCGCCGAATCCTCGACCCCGAGGCTCTACCAGGGTCCCGCCGACGTGGCGAGGCTCACGCCGTCGGCTAGCCTGCCTGCATGGCCTCGACAGTCTCGACCCAGCGGATCCGGATCGTGGTCGGCAAGCCCGGACTCGACGGTCACGACCGGGGTGCCAAGATCGTCGCCCGGGCCCTGCGCGACGCCGGCCACGAGGTGGTCTACACGGGGCTGCACCAGACGCCGGAGCAGATCGTGGAGACCGCGATCCAGGAGGACGCCGACCTGATCGGCCTCTCGGTGCTCTCCGGTGCCCACATGACGCTCTTCCGCAAGCTCGTCGACCTGCTGGCGGAGCGCGACGCCTCCGACATCGTGGTCTTCGGCGGCGGGATCATCCCCGAGGAGGACATCCCGGTCCTCGAGGAGATCGGGGTTGCCAAGGTGTTCACGCCCGGAGCCACGACCACCGACATCACGAGCTGGGTCGCCGAGCGCTTCGCCGGCTGAGGCTCTCCGGACGGCCCGGGGCAGTGCCTCACGTCACGTCCACCCGCCCTCGTCGTACGCCCGGACACGGGTCTAAGGTGCAAAAGACACCCCTTGAGCACGTGGTGGCGTCTTGCGCGCCTGCCCGCTCCGACAACAGGACATGGTGGATCTGTGGATCTGATGGAATTCCAGGCGAAGGAACTCTTCGCCAAGCACGGCGTCCCGGGCACCCCGGGCATCGTCGCCAACACGCCTGAGGAGGCGAAGGCCGCCGCCGAGAAGCTCGGTGTCTGCGTCGTCAAGGCCCAGGTCAAGGCCGGCGGTCGTGGCAAGGCCGGCGGCGTCAAGCTGGCGAAGACGCCCGACGAGGCGTTCGAGCACGCGACGAACATCCTGGGCATGGAGATCAAGGGCCTGACGGTGAACCGGGTGCTCATCGCCCCCGCCGCGAGCATCGAGGAGGAGTACTACTTCTCGTTCCTGCTCGACCGCGCGAACCGTCGCTACCTCTGCATCGCCAGCGTCGAGGGTGGTGTCGAGATCGAGGAGGTCGCGAAGACCAACCCCGACGCCGTCAAGCAGATCCCGATCGACCCCGGCGCCGGCGTCGACGAGGCCAAGGCCCGCGAGATCGTCGCCGAGGCGGCCTTCCCCGAGGCGCTGACCGAGCAGGCCGTGCAGACCGTGCTCGCGCTGTGGGAGGTCTTCGTCGAGGAGGACGCCACCCTGGTGGAGGTCAACCCGCTGGCCCGCCTGGCCGGCGACAAGCTCGAGGCGCTGGACGGCAAGGTCTCGCTCGACGAGAACGCCGAGTTCCGCCACCCCGAGCACGCCGAGTTCGAGGACAAGGCCGCGGCCGACCCCCTCGAGGCGAAGGCCAAGGAGAAGGGCCTCAACTACGTGAAGCTCGACGGCTCCGTCGGCATCATCGGCAACGGCGCGGGCCTGGTCATGTCGACCCTCGACGTCGTCGCGTACGCCGGCGAGGCGCACGGCGGCGTGAAGCCCGCGAACTTCCTCGACATCGGTGGCGGCGCGTCCGCCCAGGTGATGGCCGACGGTCTCGACGTGATCCTCAACGACGCGCAGGTCAAGAGCGTGTTCGTGAACGTCTTCGGCGGCATCACGTCCTGTGACGCGGTCGCGAACGGCATCGTCGGTGCGCTCGACATCCTCGGCGACGAGGCCAGCAAGCCGCTCGTCGTACGTCTGGACGGCAACAACGTCGAGGAGGGCCGCCGGATCCTGAACGAGAAGAACCACCCGCTGGTGACCCTGGTCGACACGATGGACGGTGCGGCCGACAAGGCCGCCGAGCTCGCGAACGCGTAAGGGACGAAGACATGTCGATCTTTCTGAACAAGGACTCCAAGGTCATCGTCCAGGGCATCACCGGCGGTGAAGGCACCAAGCACACCGCCCTGATGCTCAAGGCCGGGACCCAGGTCGTCGGCGGCGTCAACGCCCGCAAGGCGGGCACCACCGTCAGCCACGTCGACGCCTCCGGCGCCACCGTCGAGCTGCCCGTCTTCGGCTCCGTGAAGGAGGCGATGGCCGAGACCGGCGCCGACGTCTCCGTCGCCTTCGTGCCGCCGGCGTTCACCAAGGACGCCGTCATCGAGGCCATCGACGCCGAGATCGGGCTCCTGGTGATCATCACCGAGGGCGTGCCGGTGCAGGACAGCGCCGAGTTCTGGGCCTACGCCCAGGGCAAGCAGACCCGCATCATCGGCCCGAACTGCCCCGGCATCATCACGCCGGGCGAGGCCCTCGCGGGCATCACCCCGGCGACCATCGCCGGCAAGGGCCCGGTCGGTCTCGTGTCGAAGTCCGGCACGCTGACCTACCAGATGATGTTCGAGCTGCGTGACTACGGCTTCTCGACCGCCATCGGCATCGGCGGCGACCCGATCATCGGGACCACCCACATCGACGCCCTCGCGGCGTTCGAGGCGGACCCGGAGACCAAGGCGATCGTGATGATCGGCGAGATCGGTGGCGACGCCGAGGAGAAGGCCGCGGCCTACATCCAGGAGCACGTCACCAAGCCCGTCGTCGGCTACGTCGCCGGCTTCACCGCTCCCGAGGGCAAGACGATGGGCCACGCCGGCGCCATCGTCGCCGACGGTGCGGGCACCGCGCAGGGCAAGAAGGAGGCTCTCGAGGCCGCCGGGGTCAAGGTCGGCAAGACGCCGTCCGAGACCGCCGAGCTGATGCGAGAGATCCTCAAGAACCTCTGAGCTCAGTCTGGTCGTCGACCCGTCCACCGGCAGGTGGGCGGGTCGACGTCATTTCAGCTGATGGCGCGTGGCGGTGACGACACCCTCGATCTCGTGAGCGGTCCGGCGACGCTCCCGGGCGGCCTCGCGCGCGGGGTGCCGGCCCGCACCACCCTCGTTGTACGTCAACGCCAGCAGCACGGCCGTCCCGACCCGGACCACGTGCGTGACCATCAGCCCGGGCCGCGGGGAGCCCCGGTAGGTGTACGTCGTGGTGACGATCCCGGCGGCGTCGCCGAGGTGGCCGCGCTGCACTGCGTGGTGCCCGGTGTCGTCGCGCGGCCCTTCGCGCGGGCAGTCGCGGTAGAGGTCGAGCAGGCGCTCGGCGTACGCCCGCGCCTGGCGGAGGTGAGCGAAGTCCACGAGCTGGCGCTGCCGGTAGTCCTCGGGGTTGGTCCAGCTGCCCCGCAGCCAGTCGTCGTGTGTCGGGACCTGCGCCCGAGAGCCGCACGCCTCGGGCACCATCGGCTCCATCGACCGGCTGGGGCCTTCGCGGCCATCCTGAGCGGACTCGGCGTCGCTGTCGGGCGGGTAGCCCTTCAGCAGCGGGAAGCCGGCCGGGATCGTGTGCCGGGCGGGCGCAGGCGTCGACGCCGTGGGCTGGGCTCGTTGGTCGCCGCACCCCGCAAGCAGGAGCAGGGCACACGCTGCGGTGCTGACGAGCACTCTCATGCCCGTGGGACGCGGTCCCGGACCGTTCAGTTGCCCTCCGGGCGTGGGTGTGGCCCCGTCGGCGGTGGCCGGCGGGGTCGGTGGGTCAGGTATGTCGTGGGTGGGTGAGGTCGTTGAGGTAGATGTGGCCGTGGGGGCTGGTCCAGCGGAAGACCCGGGCTGCGACCCGTTCGTACGACCACCCGCCGTGGGTCTTGAGGCGGTGGTGGTGGCGGCACAGGGGGGCGAGGTTGCACGAGCAGGTCGGACCACCCTGGTCGTGCTCGATGATGTGGTCGGCGTCGCAGGACCTGGATGGTCGGGTGCAGTGCGGGAACACGCAGGTGGGGTGGGTCAGCATCACCTGCTCCCGCAGCAGCGGGGTGGGGTCGTGGCCCTGGTTCCACCTGTGTTCGTTGAGGTCGATGACCTGACGCACGTGCACGCTGGCGGCCTGGCACCAGTCGCGGACCTGGTCGAGGGAGTGGAACGACCTCGTGTTCTCCAGGGTGGCGAAGGGTCCGCCGTCCGAATGGACGTTGAGCACGACCTG
>NZ_BDJE01000061.1 GCF_002117935.1 Nocardioides sp. PD653-B2
TCTGGATTCGTGGACGCGAACATCGCTGTGCAGGGTTGTTGTGATTGTTGAGGGTTTGTAAGACAAGCCCTCGGCCTATTAGTACCGGTCGGCTGGGCATTGCTGCTGTACACCTCCGGCCTATCAACCCAGTGTTCTGCTGGGGGCCTTACCCCACAAGGGGTGGGAAACCTCATCTTGAAACGTGCTTCCCGCTTAGATGCATTCAGCGGTTATCACTTCCGAACGTAGCTAACCAGCCGTGCCCCTGGCGGGACAACTGGCACACCAGAGGTTCGTCCATCCCGGTCCTCTCGTACTAGGGACAGCCTTTCTCAAGTTTCCTGCGCGCGCGGCGGATAGGGACCGAACTGTCTCACGACGTTCTAAACCCAGCTCGCGTGCCGCTTTAATGGGCGAACAGCCCAACCCTTGGGACCTACTCCAGCCCCAGGATGCGACGAGCCGACATCGAGGTGCCAAACCATCCCGTCGATATGGACTCTTGGGGAAGATCAGCCTGTTATCCCCGGGGTACCTTTTATCCGTTGAGCGACGTCGCTTCCACATGCCGACGCCGGATCACTAGTTCCGACTTTCGTCCCTGCTCGACATGTCTGTCTCACAGTCAAGCTCCCTTGTGCACTTACACTCAACACCTGATTGCCAACCAGGCTGAGGGAACCTTTGAGCGCCTCCGTTACATTTTAGGAGGCAACCGCCCCAGTTAAACTACCCATCAGGCACTGTCCCTGATCCAGATAATGGACCTAGGTTAGACATCTAGTACGACCAGAGTGGTATTTCAACGTTGACTCCACAACCACTGGCGTGGCTGCTTCACAGTCTCCCACCTATCCTACACAAGCCGAACCAAACACCAATACCAAACTATAGTAAAGGTCCCGGGGTCTTTCCGTCCTGCCGCGCGTAACGAGCATCTTTACTCGTAGTGCAATTTCGCCGAGTCCACGGTTGAGACAGCGCCCAAGTCGTTACTCCATTCGTGCAGGTCGGAACTTACCCGACAAGGAATTTCGCTACCTTAGGATGGTTATAGTTACCACCGCCGTTTACTGGGGCTTAAGTTCTCAGCTTCGAGGAACAAGTCCTCTTACCGGTCCCCTTAACCTTCCAGCACCGGGCAGGAGTCAGTCCGTATACATCGTCTTACAACTTCGCACGGACCTGTGTTTTTAGTAAACAGTCGCTTGGGCCTGGTCTCTGCGGCCATCACCGCGTCCGACAGCAAGTGTCGTAACGGATCCGGCCCCCCTTCTCCCGAAGTTACGGGGGCATTTTGCCGAGTTCCTTAACCATGGTTCGCTCGATCGCCTTGGTATTCTCTACCTGATCACCTGAGTCGGTTTGGGGTACGGGCGGCGCGTAGCTCGCTAGAGGTTTTTCTCGACAGCATAGGATCACCGACTACTCCCCTACGGGATCGGCATCGGATCTCAAGGTCGTCATCCAAGACAGCGGACCGGATTTACCTGGGCCACCCCCTACATCCTTACCCGTGGACAACCATCGCCACGGATCGGCTACCTTCCTGCGTCACCCCATCGCTTGACTACTACCAGATCGGGTCCCACGCTCCGCCTGCGCGCCTCACCCCGAAGGGATCGGTCACACAGGTTTCGGGTGGTTAGCATCACCGGGTTCGTCATGGGCGCTACTTTGCCGGTACGGGAATATCAACCCGTTGTCCATCGACTACGCCTGTCGGCCTCGCCTTAGGTCCCGACTTACCCAGGGCAGATTAGCTTGACCCTGGAACCCTTGATCATTCGGCGCAAGTGTTTCTCACACTTGATTCGCTACTCATGCCTGCATTCTCACTCGTGTCGCGTCCACACCTGGATCACTCCGGCGCTTCACTCGCGACACGACGCTCCCCTACCCATCCACACACCTGAACCAACCTCGAGGGCGGCTTAGCTAACGTATGAATGCCATAGCTTCGGCGGATGACTTGAGCCCCGCTACATTGTCGGCGCGGAATCACTTGACCAGTGAGCTATTACGCACTCTTTCAAGGGTGGCTGCTTCCAAGCCAACCTCCTGGTTGTCACTGCGACTCCACATCCTTTTCCACTTAGTCACCGCTTAGGGGCCTTAGCTGATGGTCTGGGCTGTTTCCCTCTCGACAATGGAGCTTATCCCCCACTGTCTCACTGCCGCGCTCTCACTTACCGGCATTCGGAGTTTGGCTAACGTCAGTAACCTTGTAGGGCCCATTAGCTATCCAGTGCTCTACCTCCGGCAAGAAACACGCGACGCTGCACCTAAATGCATTTCGGGGAGAACCAGCTATCACGAAGTTTGATTGGCCTTTCACCCCTATCCACAGGTCATCCCCTCAGTTTTCAACCTAAGTGGGTTCGGTCCTCCACGCGGTCTTACCCGCGCTTCAACCTGCCCATGGATAGATCACTTCGCTTCGGGTCTTGATCGTGCTACTCAGACGCCCTATTCGGACTCGCTTTCGCTACGGCTTCCCCACACGGGTTAACCTCGCAACACAACGCAAACTCGCAGGCTCATTCTTCAAAAGGCACGCCGTCACAACCCCACAAGGAGATCGCTCCGACGGATTGTAGGCACATGGTTTCAGGTACTATTTCACTCCCCGCCAGGGGTACTTTTCACCTTTCCCTCACGGTACTTGTCCGCTATCGGTCATCAAGGAGTATTTAGGCTTAACGGGTGGTCCCGCCAGATTCACACGGAATTTCAGGGGTTCCGTGTTACTTGGGATACCACTCAGCAGCCTGGAACTTACACTTACGGGGCTATCACCCTCTACGGCGCCACTTTCCAATGGACTTCAACTTCACTCCAGGTTTCTTACTGCTTGACCAGCCGGCAGACCGGTCCAAGTGGTCCCACAACCCCCGCTACGCAACCCCTGCCGGGTATCACACGCAACGGGTTTAGCCTGATCCGATTTCGCTCGCCACTACTCTCGGAATCACTATTGTTTTCTCTTCCTGTGGGTACTGAGATGTTTCACTTCCCCACGTTCCCTCCACACGCCCTATATATTCAGGCGCAGGTAACACGACATGACTCGTGCTGGGTTTCCCCATTCGGACACCCCCGGATCACAGCTCGGTTGCCAACTCCCCAGGGCTTATCGCAGGCTCCTACGTCCTTCATCGGCTCTTGATGCCAAGGCATCCACCATGTGCCCTTCATAGCTTGTCTCACAAACACTCAACAAAAACAACAACAACCCACCCACCACGGTCACCGACCAATGCCGGCCAACCACGACGAGCAGGCGTCATCAACTACAAAGACCAACCCAGAACACACCACCACACCCCACCACCGTCTCCGGCACCAGGGTCTGCCGCTGCATCTGGGTTGATAATCGCGACGACCCCATGGTGAAGGGCCATCGCGAAGATGCTCGCGTCCACTATCCAGTTCACAAACAACCAGCCCACCAACCAGAACCCACCCACATCACATGGACAAGCTCCCAAAGGGGGCCCAGAGAAGTCACCAGCAACCAGCCGTAACTGGTCGGCCTGATTTCTCAAAGCTCAACAGTGTGCCAAGACCCTCCCCGTGCTCCGCTGCTCCAGGTTCCACACCCACACCCCCGAAGGAACATGGATAGTACTGAGGAGAAACAGACCCCGGTCGGGGCCACATCATCGACGATTCCACTAGTGAACACCACCAGTGCCGCCTGAACGGATGTCAGACGTGCGGGGTGTGTGCTCCTTAGAAAGGAGGTGATCCAGCCGCACCTTCCGGTACGGCTACCTTGTTACGACTTCGTCCCAATCGCCAGCCCCACCTTCGACGGCTCCCTCCACAAGGGTTAGGCCACCGGCTTCGGGTGTTGCCGACTTTCGTGACGTGACGGGCGGTGTGTACAAGGCCCGGGAACGTATTCACCGCAGCGTTGCTGATCTGCGATTACTAGCGACTCCGACTTCATGGGGTCGAGTTGCAGACCCCAATCCGAACTGAGACCGGCTTTTTGGGATTCGCTCCGCCTTACAGCATCGCAGCCCTTTGTACCGGCCATTGTAGCATGCGTGAAGCCCTGGACATAAGGGGCATGATGACTTGACGTCATCCCCACCTTCCTCCGAGTTGACCCCGGCAGTCTCCTATGAGTCCCCATCACCCGAAGGCATGCTGGCAACATAGGACGAGGGTTGCGCTCGTTGCGGGACTTAACCCAACATCTCACGACACGAGCTGACGACAGCCATGCACCACCTGTATACCGACTAAAAGGGGCCCCATCTCTGGGGCTTTCCGGCATATGTCAAACCCAGGTAAGGTTCTTCGCGTTGCATCGAATTAATCCGCATGCTCCGCCGCTTGTGCGGGCCCCCGTCAATTCCTTTGAGTTTTAGCCTTGCGGCCGTACTCCCCAGGCGGGGCGCTTAATGCGTTAGCTGCGGCACGGAACCCATGGAATAGGCCCCACACCTAGCGCCCAACGTTTACGGTGTGGACTACCAGGGTATCTAATCCTGTTCGCTCCCCACACTTTCGCTCCTCAGCGTCAGGTAATGCCCAGAGAACCGCCTTCGCCACCGGTGTTCCTCCTGATATCTGCGCATTTCACCGCTACACCAGGAATTCCGTTCTCCCCTGCATACCTCTAGTCTGCCCGTATCGAAAGCAAGCACCGAGTTAAGCCCGGTGTTTTCACTCCCGACGCGACAAACCGCCTACGAGCCCTTTACGCCCAATAATTCCGGACAACGCTCGCACCCTACGTATTACCGCGGCTGCTGGCACGTAGTTGGCCGGTGCTTCTTCTGCGGGTACCGTCACCACCATCATCGGCGCTTCGTCCCCGCTGAAAGAGGTTTACAACCCGAAGGCCGTCATCCCTCACGCGGCGTTGCTGGATCAGGCTTCCGCCCATTGTCCAATATTCCCCACTGCTGCCTCCCGTAGGAGTCTGGGCCGTGTCTCAGTCCCAGTGTGGCCGGTCACCCTCTCAGGCCGGCTACCCGTCGAAGCCTTGGTAGGCCATTACCCCACCAACAAGCTGATAGGCCGCGAGCACATCCCCCACCGAAAAAACTTTCCACCAACACCCCATGCAGGGGTTGGTCGTATCGGGTATTAGACACCGTTTCCGGTGCTTATCCCCAAGTGAAGGGCAGATTACTCACGTGTTACTCACCCGTTCGCCGCTCGTGTACCCCCGAAAGGGCCTTACCGCTCGACTTGCATGTGTTAAGCACGCCGCCAGCGTTCGTCCTGAGCCAGGATCAAACTCTCCGTTGAAAAACAACACCACACCAACCAAAAGGCCAATGCGGAAAAAGAGATGCCACCCGGCAAAGATGAACCCCGACATAAAATTGTCAGAATTATCAATACCAAAGAAATCCATCAACCATGACCACAGACCCGAAAGCCTGACAGACACAGAAGACGGGGCATAACAAACTAATTCGTCGACTATGACACACTGTTGAGTTCTCAAAAATCAGACGCACACCGT
>NZ_BDJE01000062.1 GCF_002117935.1 Nocardioides sp. PD653-B2
GCCGACCGGTGAAACCCGCACTGGCGAGCAGCGCTCAGGCCAGGTTCAGCTCGAGGTCCTTGCGCAGCTTGGCGACATGGCCGGTGGCCTTGACGTTGTACTGCGCGAGGAAGACCTTGCCGTCCTCGTCGACGACGACCGTGGAGCGGATGACGCCCTGGACGGTCTTGCCGTAGAGCTTCTTCTCACCGAACGCGCCGTACTGGGTGAGCACGGACTTGTCCGGGTCGGAGAGCAGGGTGATCGTGAGGCCCTCCTTCTCGCGGAACTTCGCCAACCTCGAAGGCGAGTCGGGCGAGATGCCGACGACCTCGTAGCCCGCGGCCTGCAGGGAGTCGAGGGAGTCGGTGAAGTCGCAGGCCTGCTTGGTGCAGCCCGGGGTCATCGCCGACGGGTAGAAGTAGACGATCACCTTGCGCCCGAGGAAGTCGCCGAGCGCGACGTCCGTGCCGGTGTCGTCGGGGAGCGTGAACTCCGGTGCGGTGTCGCCGGGGGAGAGGCGCGGGGTCTCGCTCACGGGAATGGCTCCAATCCGGGAAGGCGCTTGTCGCGAATGATGTGCAATAACCTAGGGTAGGCGCGAAGCCCGATCCATCGGGCCGGGCCCAACCTACCGACCGCCGCGAGGAGTCACGATGCACGTCCCCGACGGGTTCCTGGACGCACCGACGTCCGTCGCCACGGGCGCGGCCGCCGTGGCGTGCGTCGGGGTCGCCCTCGTAGGCGCTCGCCGGGAGCTCGACGACAAGACCGCCCCGATGGCCGGCCTCGTCGCGGCGTTCGTCTTCGCCACGCAGATGATCAACTTCCCGGTCGCGTCCGGCACCAGCGGCCACCTGCTCGGGGGAGCGCTGGCGGCCATCCTGGTCGGCCCGTTCACCGCCGTGCTCTGCATGAGCGTGGTCTTCCTCGTGCAGTCCCTGCTCTTCGCCGACGGCGGCATCACCGCGCTCGGCACCAACATCATGCTGATGGGCGTCACGACCGTCGTGGTCGGCTGGCTGGTCTTCCGCGGCCTCCAGGTGGTGCTCCCGAAGCGGCTCACGCTGGTGCCGTTCTGCGCCGGAGCGGCCGCCCTCCTGTCGGTCCCCGTCGCCGCGACGCTCTTCGTGGTGCTCTACGAGATCGGTGGCACCGCCGACATCCCGCTCGACCACCTCGCCACCGCGATGATCGGCGTGCACGTGCTGATCGGCATCGGCGAGGCCGTCATCACCTTCCTCGCCGTGGCGAGCATCATCGCCGTCCGCCCCGACCTCGTGTACGGCGCGCGCCGCGTCCTGGCCCGCCGCGAGCTCGAGGTGCGCACGTCGACGGGCGCGGCAGCGTGAGGGCGGTGTCGACGAAGTGGGTCGCGCTCGGGATCCTCGTCGTCGCCCTGCTCCTGGCCGGGGTCGTGAGCTACTACGCCTCCTCCGCGCCCGACGGACTCAACCGGGTCGCGCAGGACACCGGCATCTCCCGCACCGAGAAGCAGCACGCGGCGGCCGACGGCCCGCTGGCGGGCTACTCCGCCAAGGACGTCGACAACCAGCGGCTCTCGGGCGGGCTGGCCGGCGTGGCCGGGGTCGTCGTGGTCCTCGTGCTGGCCGGCGGGCTCGCGCTCGTCGTACGACGCCGCAAGCCGGTCTCCTGACGTGGGCGCCGGGCACGGCCACAAGCTGCACTTCCACGGGCACTCGCCCGTGCACCGCGCTCCGGCGCACCTGAAGATCCTGACGCTGCTCGCGTTCATGCTCGTGGTGGTCGCCACCCCGCGGGAGTGGTACCCGGTCTTCGGGCTCTATCTGCTGGTGGTCGTGGCCGTCATCGCCCTCTCGCGGGTGCCCGTGACCTACATCCTGAAGCGCTGCGTCGTCGAGGTGCCGTTCCTCTTCTTCGCGCTGCTGCTGCCCTTCGTCGCGACCGGGCCGACCACCGAGGTGCTCGGGGTGACGGTGAGCCAGCACGGGCTGCTCGCCGCCTGGGCGCTGCTGGTCAAGGGCACACTCGGCGTCCTCGCGAGCCTGACCCTCGCCGCGACCACGGAGCCGCAGGAGCTCCTGCGCGGGCTGGAGCGGCTGCACCTGCCGAACCAGCTGGTGCAGATCATGGCGTTCATGGTGCGCTACCTCGACGTCGTCACCGGCGAGATGCAGCGGATGAAGGTGGCGCGCGATTCCCGTGGCTTCTCGGCGCGCAACCCGCGGCACTGGCCGGTGCTGGCCCGCTCGCTCGGCGCGCTGTTCATCCGCAGCTACGAGCGCGGCGAGCGGGTGCACCTCGCGATGCTGTCGCGCGGCTACACGGGCCGGATGCCCCGATGAGCACACCGGTCCTCGACGTCCGCGGGCTGGCCTACGCCTACCCGGACGGTCACCAGGCGCTGTACGGCGTCGACCTCCACGTGCACCAGGGGGAGCGGGTCGCGCTGCTCGGGCCCAACGGCGCCGGCAAGACCACGCTGGTGCTGCACCTCAACGGCATCCTCACCGCGGGCGCCGGGTCGGTCTCCGTCAGCGGGCTGCCGGTCGAGAAGGCCCACCTCCAGGAGATCCGGCGCCGGGTGGGCGTCGTGTTCCAGGACCCCGACGACCAGCTCTTCATGGGCACGGTGCGCGCCGACGTCGGCTTCGGCCCGGCCAACCTCGGCATCAAGGGCCCCGAGCTCGACCGCCGGGTGATGCACGCGCTCGACCTGGTCGGAATGGCCGACTTCGTCGACCGCCCGCCCCACCACCTCTCCTTCGGCCAGCGCCGTCGTGTCGCCGTCGCCACGGTGCTCGCGATGGAGCCCGAGATCCTGGTCCTCGACGAGCCGTCGTCCAACCTCGACCCGGCCTCGCGCCGCGAGCTCGCCGACATCCTGCGCTCGCTCGACGTGACGCTGCTGATGGTCACCCACGACCTGCCGTACGCCCTCGAGCTGTGCCCGCGCGCGGTCGTCCTCAGCGACGGGTCGGTGGTGGCCGACGGGCCGACCTACGACGTGCTGACCGACGACGCGCTGATGCGCGCCAACCGCCTGGAACTTCCTTTCGGATTCGACCCGCGAACCGTGGGTCCCCGGCCCTGACTGGGTACCGCACCGGTTGATAGCCTCCAACCCGACCCCATCGAACGCCAGGAGAACCCGTGAGCCAGGACAACAAGCAGCTGTCCTCCCTCGAACGCGAGATCGAGGAGACCAGGGAACGCCTGGCGGGCACGATCGACCAGCTCGCCCACCGGGTCAGCCCCAAGACCATCGCGGGACGCCAGGTGACCACCATCAAGGGCCACTTCGTCGACCTCGAGACGGGCCAGCCGCGCACCGACAACATCCTCAAGGCCGTCGGCGGCGTGGTCGGTGTGATCGCGTTCTTCGTCGTCGTCCGCAAGGTCGTTCGTTAAGGACATGTCCGACAAGACCCCCATCAAGATGCTCCACGACCGGGTGCTCGTGGAGGTCGACCGGGAGCAGGGCGAGCGCCGGTCGTCGGGCGGCATCGTCATCCCCGCGACCGCGGCGATGGGCGCCCGCCGGCTGACCTGGTCGAAGGTCGTCGCGGTCGGTCCGCACGCCCGTGCCGTCGAGCTCGGCGACAAGGTGCTCTTCGACGCCGAGGACAAGGCCGAGGTCGAGGTCAACGGCGAGCTCTACGTCGTGATGCGCGAGCGCGACGTGCACGCCGTCGCCGCCGAGCGGGTCGCCGACGAGTCGACCGGTCTCTATCTCTAGCACGTAACCTCCGGGCGTCGCCGCCGGTTGAGTCGACATGCTCCGACGCCTGCTCGCCCTGACCGCCAGCGCCGCCCTGCTCCCGCTCACCGCGGTCGCCCTCCCCGGCGGGGGTGCCGACGCGGCCCCCTCGACACCGAAGCCGCGCTACCAGGCCACGGTCGAGATCACGAAGCACGGCATCCCGCACATCACCGCCCACGACTTCGGCTCGCTCGGCTTCGGCAGCGGGTTCGCCGCGGCGCAGGACTCGATCTGCACCCTCGCCGACACCGTGGTCACCGCCCGGGGCGAGCGGTCGCGCTGGTTCGGGCCGACCGGTCGCTACAACGACCAGGTCACCCTGGACGCGTCCAACCTCCAGGTCGACGCGTTCGTCACCGACCTCCACAACCGCCGGGTCGTCGAGAAGCTGCTCGCCGACCCGCTGGCCGGGCCCGGTCAGCAGGCCCGCGCCCTGGTGAAGGGCTACGTCGCCGGCGCCAACCGCTACCTGCGCAAGACCGGGCGCAACGGCGTGACCGACCCCGCCTGCCACGGCGCGCGCTACCTCCGGCCCGACGTGAAGCCCATCGACCTCTGGTACGGCGTCTACCTCGCCAACCTGCTCGCGTCGAGCGGCGTCTTCGTCAAGGAGATCGTCGACGCCGAGCCGCCCTCGGCCGACGACCCGGGCCTGCCCGAGGTCCCGGTGAAGGCCGCCCAGGTCGACCGCGAGAAGCTGCTCGTGGGGCTCGGCCGCGACCCCGAGTCGCCCTTCGGCTCCAACGCCACCGCGGTCGGCGGCGACGCCACGACGACCGGCAAGGGCATGCTGCTCGGCAACCCGCACTTCCCGTGGCGCGGGCGCTACCACTTCACTCAGCAGCACCTCACGATCCCCGGCAGGTACGACGTCGCCGGCGCCTCGCTGATCGGGTCGCCCGCCATCAACATCGGCTGGAACAAGGACGTCGCGTGGAGCCACACCGTGTCCACGGCCTACCGCTTCACGCCGTACGAGTACAAGACGCCCGGCCCCGGCACGACGTACCTCACCGACGCTGGCCCGCAGGAGCTCGAGCACCGCACCGTGAAGGTGCGGGTCCGCAAGAAGGACGGCTCACTCGGCACCGCCACCGAGGACCTCTACCGCACGCCTCAGGGCTACGTGATCGACGCGCCCGCGCTGCTGATGCCGTGGGGGCGGGCCAGCCTGTGGGCGATCCGCGACGCCAACGGCGAGCAGCTGCGCACGATCGACACCTTCCTCGACATGGGCAAGGCGACCGGCGTGCGTGACCTGCTGCGCAGGCAGGACGCCGGCGGCGGGATGCCGTGGGTGAACACCACGGCGGCCGACCGCGACGGCAACGTCCTCTACGCCGACCACTCGGTGGTGCCGAACGTGCCCGACGACCTCGCCGAGGCGTGCATGACGCCGACCGGCCGGGTCCTCGACGAGGTGGCCGGGCTGCCGGGGCTCGACGGCACGTTCGCCGACTCGAGCTGCGCGTGGCGGACCGACGACGACGCGGAGCGGCCGGGCATCTTCGGGCCGGGCAACCTGCCCTCGGAGGTCCGTCGCGACTGGGTGATGAACGCCAACGACTCCTACTGGCTGCCCAACCCCGCCCAGCCGATCGAGGGCTACGCGGGCATCATCGGCTGCGAGCAGTGCGTGCGCACGATGCGGACCCGGATGGTCTCCCACTACGTGATCGACCGGCTCGCGACGGGCAGGAAGGAGTCGCCGAAGAGCCTGCGCGGCCACGAGCACGCCAACCGGGTGATGGCGGCCGAGGTGATGCGGGAGAACGGCGACCTCGACACCCTCTGCGACGCGACCGGTGAGACCGAGGCCTGCCAGGTGCTGCACGACTGGGACGGCAGGTCGAACACCGACTCGGTCGGCGTCCACATCTTCGAGGAGTTCATCCAGCGGCTCCCGTCGGCTCCGGTCGGCGAGGCCGACCCGGTGTGGCGGACGCAGTTCGACGCCGACGACCCGCTGAACACGCCGCGTGACCTCGACGTCGCCAACCCGCAGGTGGTCCAGGCGATGAGCGACGCGATCGCGTCGCTGCGCGACCGCGGCATCCCCTTCGACGCCACCTGGGGCTCGCTCCAGGTCGCCGGCGACCGGGGCGCCCCGCCGATCCCGCTGGGCGGCGGCACCGGCGACGCGGCCGGCAACGCCAACGCCCTGGCCTCGCGCTGGGTGAAGGACAACAAGGACCACTACCGGCCGATCACCTACGGCTCGTCGCACATCCAGGCGATCTCGTTCCTGCCGGGCGGGCGGGTCGACGCCCGCACGATCCTCACCTACGGGCAGTCCGAGAACCCGCGCTCGCCGTACTCGACCGACCAGACCCGGATGTTCTCGCAGAAGCGGTGGGTGCACTTCGCGTGGACCGACGCCCAGATCCGCAAGGACCTGGTGCGGAGGTTCGTCCTCCGCGGCTGACGAGTCCGGGTGCGCCGGCCGCGGAGGACGAGCTCCGGCTAGCGGACCCGGACGGTGAGCACCCCGGTGGTGTCGCCGGTGGTGCTGATCGTCTGCGAGACCGTCAGGCGGAACTTGTAGGTGCCCCGGGCGGTGAGCCGCGGGTAGGTCACCCGGGCCACCCCGCGGTCGTTGGTGGCCACGGTCTTGGCGACCTGCCAGGTGCCCCCGGTGAACTGCTCGAGGGTCAGTGCCTCGGAGCCGGCCTGCTCGACCTCGACGGTGTCGGCGGCGACGGTGGCGCCGCGGCCGAGGGTGGTGAAGCCCGAGCGGAAGCCCGACACGTCGGTGACGGCCGGCTCGACGACCTCGTCGTCCGACGAGGTGGTCGACGAGCAGGAGACGCTGCCCTGCCAGTGGTAGTTGGTGCCACCGACCTGGACCCAGACCACGTCGTACGACGTCAGGTCGGCCGGCCAGCCCGGGTGGCCGGCGTAGGTGAAGACCGTGCGACCGGACCAGGTGCCTTCGTTGTGGTGGAAGTTGAGGGTGACCGGGCCGCTGTCGGTCTGGACCCGGATGTTGACGTCGTTGGCCTGACCGTCGGGGATGTTCGACGGGTAGTCGACCGTGAGCGCGTCGCAGGCCGGGTCGGCGTACTCCCAGTTCCAGTCCCACGGGACGACCGCGTCGGTCGGGTGAGCCGGGTCGGTCGTGACCGGCGGGACGGTGGTGCCGGGGTCCGTGGTGCCGGGGTCGGTGGTGCCCGGGTCGGTGGTGCCGGGGTCGGTGGTGCCGGGGTCGGTGGTGCCGGGGTCGGTGGTGCCGGGGTCGGTGGTGCCGGGGTCGGTGGTGCCGGGGTCGGTGGTGCCCGGGTCGGTGGTGCCCGGGTCCGTCGTCTCGCACGGACCGACCCAGAAGGTCTTCGACTTGGAGTCGTTGCCCTGGGAACCGGTCGTGCTCGTCGTGACGCCGACGTGGTAGCCCTGGTTCTTCTGCGGCTCACCCTGGAAGCTGAGGGTGTAGATCTCGCGGCCGTCCAGGTCGGTCCCGCCCTTGGCCGCGTCGTCCTCCAGCGTCACCGTGGTCGCGCCGGAGACGACCGTCGGCGCGGCGTCCTTCGTCGGGGCGACGGCCTCGAACGAGACGGTGGAGACCGCCTTCGCGTCGAAGCCGTACCACTCGAGCGCGAAGGTGCAGGCGACGTGCGGGTCGTTGCTCTCGGTGCCGACGTCGTTGACCTCGGCGACCTTGATGGTCCCGTCGTTGCCACGGGCTGCCGACGCCGGTCCGGCGACGGCGAGGACCGGGACGACGACGGCGGCCGCCAGGACGGCGGCGGAGACGAGTCGGGCTCGCACAGGGTTCTCCTCGGGGGGTGGAGCGGTCTAGGAGAGGAGAGTCGCACGAGAATTCGCGATGTCACCGTGCCGTGGAGCAACCGTGGGTCGCCCGGGGACGAACCTTGCGGTTGTCTTGAGAAAACGACCTCCGCACGCTCAGGGGAGCGCGGCGAAGGGCTCGGTGCCCTTCGTGAGCTGCAGCCCCGTGATGCCGGAGTGGTGCTGCGCGAACGTCAGCTCCTTGGCCAGGTCGCCGATGTTGTTCGACGCGGGCAGCGGCGCGAGCCCGAGGGTCGAGAGCACCCCGATCGCCGAGCCGTCGGCGGTCATGAAGCCGGAGCCGGAGTCACCGGGGATGCCGGGCGAGGCGGTGTAGAGCGGGTGCGACCAGCCGCCGTCGGCCGCGTTGTCACCGAGGCTGGTGCCGGTGTGGGGTGACAGCTGCTCGGTGCCGCCCCGGATGCTCGAGTTGCCGTAGGTGTAGACCTCGTCGCCGGCGGCGGTGCCGTCGGTGTCGATGCCGGTCGGTCCGCCCCAGAAGGGGACCGACGGGTTGATCTTCTCGACGTCGTCGGCCGCGACGCGGACCAGGGCCAGGTCGTTGTAGGCGCAGGCGTTGGCGCCGGTCGTGCCGAGCTTCCCCATGGTCAGCCAGGACGAGTAGGCGAGCCTGCCGGTCGCGAGGCGGGTGCCTCCGTCGACGAGGCTGCCGCCCTCGGTGAAGACGACCTTGGTCCCGAGCGGGAGCGACGTCGTCGAGCAGCCGTCGGTGTCGGTGGCCTCGCCCTTGCCCGCGCAGTGGGCGGCGTAGCCGACGTACACGTGCCCGGTGCGGTCGGTGTAGACGAAGTTCGCGGTGCACTGGGCGCCCTTCGTGTACATCATCGTGCCGGGGTGCACGGTAGCCTTCGCCGCCGAGGCCCAGCGGTCCACCCGGTGCGGCTTGCCGGCGTCGGCCGGCGCGGCACCGGCGAACGTGAGCGCGGCGACCAGTGCGGCGGACATGGACACGAGCCTGCGGACGGACATGGCGCTCCCTCATCGGTGATCTCCCACCAGGCGAACGAGCGCGGACGGGCCCGGGTTATGGCGTCCGGGTCAGCGGAGCATGCCGTAGGCGTGCGTCGGGGTGATCCGGACGACCACCCGGCGGTCGTTCACCATCGACGCGCGGTAGTCGTCCCAGTCGTCGTGCTCGCCCGACAGCGAGCGGTAGAGCTCGACCAGCTCCTCGACGGCCGCGTCGTGCGGGCCGGCCGCGACGTCCGACAAGGTGACGTCGCCCTCGATCACGGCGTACGACCAGAAGTCGGCGCCGTTGACGTGCACCGCCGCCCACGGCGTACGGCGGAGGTTGGCGTACTTCGCCCGGTCGGCGGTCGTGGAGACCCGCAGCACGCCGGCGTCGTCGACGGTGTGCAGCACGTTGGACAGCTGCGGTCGTCCGTCCTTCTTGATGGTGGTGAGTACGCCGTGCCGGTTGGCGCGCGCTGCCGCGACGGCCTCGTCGATGTCCATGGCCCCAGCATGCACCCGGAGGCGTCAGTCCGCCGCGAGCCGCCGCAGACCGCAGGTGGCCGGACCTTCGAGGACGTCGCCGTCCGGTCCGAACCTCGAGCCGTGCAACGGGCAGTCCCAGCTCGCCTCGGCGTCGTTCCAGCGCACCACGCCGCCCAGGTGGGTGCACACGGCGGAGACGCGACGCTCGACGCCGGAGACCCGCGACGTCGCGGTGGGCGGTCCGACCCGGTCGAGGCGGACGCTGCCCGCGCCCTCGGCGGGTGGACTGCCCGCGCCCGGACGGAGGAGCGGACGGATCCAGCCGGTCGTCATCTCGAAGCCGACCTCGGCGTTGACCCTGAGGTCACCCGGCAGCCCGCTGAGCTCGCGGGTGCTCCAGGGCTCGAAGGCCGACGCCCACTCCTGGTGGCCGCCGAGGATCCGGCCCGCGAGGGCCAGTGCCGCGGCAACGCCGTTGGTCATGCCCCACTTGGAGTAGCCGCCGGCCACCAGCACGTCGTCGGTCCCGGGCAGGATCGGCCCGACGTACGGCAGCCCGCGGGTCGGCACGTAGTCCTGGGCCGACCAGGCGTGCGTCTCCTGCGCGTCGGGGAAGTGCCGTCGGGTCCATGCGCGCAGGTCGTCGATGCGGCTCTGCTCGGAGACCGCGGCGCCCGGCTTGTGCCCGTTGCCACCGACGAGCAGCAGGCTGCCACCGTCGGTGGGGGCGTCGCGCAGCGAACGGCTCGGTGAGTCCGCGGACAGGTACATCCCGTCCACGGCCTGGGTCGGCGTGCGGAACGCGAGGCCGTAGGAACGTGCGGGCTCGGCGCGGGCGAAGAAGCCGCCCCGGTCGAGGATCGGCATGTTGGTCGCGATCACCACGGTCGCCCCGGTCGCCTCGTCGGCCTCCGTCGAGACGCGCACCGGCCGGTGTCCGTGGACCCGCCGCACCCGGGCGCTCTCGACGATCGTCGCGCCGTGCGCGGTGGCGTCGGCGGCCAGCGCGTCGAGCAGCTCCAGCGGGTCCACCTGGCGCTGGTCGGGCATCAGCACGGCGCCGCTGATCGGGTACGGCAGCGGCGCCTCGTCCACCCACGTGGCCGACTCCAGGCCGGCACGGTGGAGCGCGTCGAGCTCGGACCGGATCGACCGGACGCCGGAGTCGGACGTCGCGTAGACGTAGGCCGGGCGGCGCTGGAGGTCGACTCCGTGGTGGTCGCAGAACTGCGTGACCCACTCCATCGCCTCGGTGTTGGCGTCGGCGTACTGGCGCAGCACGGAGGCGGGGTGCCGCTGCGAGATCCGCGAGTACTGCGTGCCCTGGAGCTGGCTCACCTTGGCGGTGCTGGCGCCGGTGGTGCCGGAACCCACCCGGCGCGCCTCGACCACCAGCACGGACTTCCCGGCGCGAGACAGCAGGGCGGCTGTCGTGAGGCCGGTGATGCCGGCGCCGACGACGATCACGTCCCACTCGCCGGAGGCCGCGGCTCCGGCGGGGTCGGGTCGGGGGTTGCGGTCCCGCCAGACGGAGGTGAGCGCCATGTCAGTCCTTCTCGTGGTCGTGGTGCCGGGTCCGAAGGCCGAGCCGGATCGCCCGGCCCCGTCGTTCGTCGTCCTCGTCCTTGGCTCGCGCCTTGTCGATGCCGTGGGTGTCGCGCGGGGGCAGCTGGATGGACCGCTCGGCCGGCATCCCGGACTCCAGCTCGCGGCCGCGCTCCAGCTCGGCGTCGAGCTCGGCGCCGAAGAGCAGCGCCAGGTTGGTCAGCCAGAGCCACAGCAGGAAGGCGATCACGCCACCGAGGGCGCCGTACGTCTTGTCGTAGGAGGAGAAGTTCGCCACGTAGTAGCCGAAGGCCGCGGACACCACGATCCAGGTGAGGATCGCCAGCACGGCGCCGATGCTGACCCAGCGGAACTTCGGCTGCTTCACGTTGGGTGTCGCGTAGTAGAGCAGCGCGACGATCAGGACGACGACCAGCAGGATCACCGGCCACTTGGCGATGTCCCACGCGACCCGGAGGGTCGAGCCGACCCCGAGGGCGCTGCCGACCGAGTCGGTGACCGGGCCGGTCACGACGAGCGCGAGCAGCACCGCGGCCGCGAGCACCACCAGCACGAGCGTCAGCAGCAGCATCACGGGCCGGAGCTTCCACACCGGCCGCCCCTCCTGGATCTCGTAGACGCGGTTCATCGCCCGGCCGAAGGCGCCGACGTAGCCGCTCGCCGACCAGAGCGCGCCGAGGAGGCCGAGCACGAACGCGAGCCCTGCGCCCTGGGACTGGCTGATCTCGAGCAGGGGATCGCGGACACTCTCGACCATCGACGCGCCGCCGAGGTCGCCGACGATGTCGAGCAGCGTGTTCACGCTGTCCGTCCCCTTGCCGACCAGGCCGAGCAGCGAGGTCAGCGCGATCGCGGCCGGGAAGACCGCGAGGACCGAGTAGTAGGTGAGCGCCGCGGCCAGGTCCGTGCACTGGTCGCCGGAGAACTCGCGGACGGTCTTGCGCAGCACGTAGCGCCAGGACCGTTTCGACAGGTCCGTCGGCGAGTCCACCTTGCCGGCGTCGGGGTCCTCGTCGGCGCGTGTCTCCGTCTGCTGGGCCATGGCCTCGCGGTGCCCGACCCGGGCCCGGGCCATGCCCGGCCGCGGGATCCGTCTCAGGCCTCGGGTGGCGCGAACCCGTGGAGCAGGCACCACGCGACCGCCTGCGTCCGCGACCGGACGCCGATCTTCGCGTAGGCCGACCGGATGTAGCTCTTGACCGAGTTGATCGAGAGGAAGAGGCGGACGGCGATCTCGTTGTTGCTGAGCCCCTGGGTCACCAGCGACAGCACCTCGACCTCGCGGTCGGTCAGGCCCTTCTCGCGCCCGAGCGGGTCGTCGGGTCCCGGCAGCGGTGCGCCCGAGGCGGCCGCCTCGACCACGTCGATCAGCTCGTCGGACCGGGCGCTCATCGACACCCAGCCGTGCGCACCCCGGGCCAGCGCCCGTGCGCGCAGGTCGGGCCGGAGGTCGCGGCTGATCGCCACCACGACGCCGGTGTCGCGGCCGAGGAGCTCGTCGAGGTCGGTCCCGTCGTTGCGGTGCAGCCCCAGGACGTCGTAGAGCACGACGTCGGCGTCGTGGGCGTCGACGATCACGGAGCGACCGGGATGCTCGGCGAGCATGGCGATCAGGCCCTTGCCGAGCACCTCCTGGTGGCTCACGATCCCGACGCTCGGGGGCGGCTGGTGCACAGGTCACATCGTGGCGACGCCCGAATGCCGCGACCAACTCTGACGTTACGCCCGAAGGGGTGATTTTGTCCGGGTGCGCGGTCGGCGCGCCCCCCGCGCCGCGCGCCGGCACGTGTCCACCGGGTCCGGGGAGCCACCTCGTGCGGGCTCTCGCCGGGACTGGCGTGGTCAGGACCCGAGAGCGGTCAACACGTCGCGATGTCGCACCCAGCCCACCAGCGCCCCGTCGGCGTCGGTGACCGCGACCGCTCCGGCGCCGCCGTCGAGCCGACGGACGGCCGCTGGCTCACGTCGCTCGTCCCAGGTCCACGATCACCCGTCCGACGTAGATCGCCGACTGCGAGGCGACGGTTCCTGCGCCCGCCGGTCGAGGGCGTCAGCCTCTGGCGGACCCCGACCCGCGCTGGGCTCATCGAGCCGCTCGGTGGAGGGGTCGATGGCGGGGCAGGGCTGCGCCGACTGCGGCAGCGAGGAGCAGCAGGACACCGCAAGAGACGTCGTTCGCGGCGGCGGCCGCGGACACGTGCGGGAAGGCGAACCCGAACACCACCAGCAGCAGCCCACCCACACCCAGCACTGCTGCCGCGACCATGTGCGGGCCGGCCAGCTGCCGCAGGGCGGCGACGGCAACGAAGATCGCGATCACCAGTCCCCGGATGGCGGTGGCACGTCCGGTGTGGGAGAAGGGGAGGAGTCCCCACTGGATCACGAGCAGCCAGGCGGACACCAGGAGAGCCAGCCCGCCACCGAGTCGGGCGAGTGGCGGAAGTGTTGTCCAGGACCCTCGGGCCCCGTCACCGGCGCCCGCTCGTCCGCCGACCGCGAGGGCCGTTCGCCGGTGCCCGCGGTCGGACGCATCACGGCCGGGCATCTCGGACATGCTCGACGTCCTTCCGTGTGTGGGGCCATCCAGGATCGGCGGCCCGCCGGATCCGCTCTCGTGCTCGGTGTCGTCCCTGACCGGCGCCGTCACGTACGTCGAAGGAAGTACGGGCTGACATAGGACGCATCCCAGTACGGCGAGTAGCCGTAGTGGGCGTACACGTCGGCGTAACGGGGGGAGGGCCCGACCCCGGGGCGGTACTCGGCGCCGCTGTGGACGTCCTCGTGGGCTACCTCGATGTGCACCCGGTCGTCGATGCGCGTCACGGCATCGACCGGGAGGAGACGACGCACTCGTGCGAGTCCCAGTTGACCACCCGACGCGACGATCAGGAGTCTCGCCCGGCGTTCGTCCAGGTCGATGATCAGGCCGTCGACCTCGCCGACGCGATGCCCGTTCGGGTCGACGACCGTCTGGCCGGTCAGGTCGTCGGAGGCGTGCGCGAGCACCGCATCGACGTCTTCCAGCCGTGCGAGGCTCGACTGGTCCGTGGCGGTACTCGCCATGTTCTGTTCCTCCTCGTCCCACGCTGCCGTTCGATCAGCGCGCCCTCACCTTCACTATGGCGGAGACGGATGGCGGGCAGACCGCGGGCACTTTGCAGTTGCGTGACATTGCTGACCTGCACCCACGTCGTCACCCGGGGTCCGGCAGGCGGTCGACTAGGCTCGGGGTGGTGACGAGACTCCTGGTGCTGGAGGACGACGACGGTCTCCGGTCCTCGCTTCGGATGGTGCTCGAGGACGACGGGTACGAGGTCGCCGAGGCCGCCAGTGCCGAGGACGGGCTCACGGCACTCGGTCGTCACGGCGTAGACCTGATGCTGGTGGACCTGATGCTGGGCGGGATGGATGGGTTCTCGTTCATCCAGCGTGCCCGTCCGCAGACCGAGGCGCCGATCGTCGTCATCAGCGCCCGGGACGGGGTCCAGGACATCGTGGCCGCTCTGGAGGCCGGCGCCGACGACTATGTGACCAAACCATTCGTCGTCGACGAGATCAAGGCGCGGCTCAGAGCGCTCCTGCGTCGCCCGTCCATGGGAAGCAGCGATACGCGCGGGCCCGAGGACGCCTTGGTGCTGGACAGTGTGGCCGGGCCACTCGTCTTCGACCAAGGCGCGGGGACCCTGACCCGTGGGTCCGCGGAGATCCACCTCACGCACACCGAGTTCCGCCTCCTGGGCGTGCTCGCCGAGAACGCAGGACGAGTGCTCAGCCGTAGTTCGCTGCTCGAGCACGTGTGGGACCGCGGCTTCTTCGGCGACGAACGCATCGTCGACGTCCACGTACGACGCCTGCGCAAGAAGCTCGAGCTCGAACCGAGCGCGCCCTCGACACTGATCACCGTGCGTGGGCTGGGCTATCGGCTCGACGTGCGATGACGGGTGTCCGCCGGAAACGGGGACTGCGATCGGCAGTCACCCTGGCTTTCGCGCTCGGCGCCCTTGCTCTGTCGGCGTCGCTGGCCCTGGGGACCTACTTCTCCGCTCGCCACTTCCTCGTCGAGCAACGAGAACGAACGGCGACCCGGCAAGCCTTCGCGGACGGCGCTCTGGTCCGCGACAGCCTGCTGACCTCAGGCGCCCAGGTCAGCGACGTCCTCGGATCCATCTCGGCGCCGGCGGGCTCGTTCATCTACGTCCGCCGCCACGGCACGTGGTACGCCTCGTCGCTGGACGGCCCCGGGCCCGAGCTGACGACCGAGGTCCAAGCGGCTGTGGAGGACGGGTCGGCGGGCGTCGGCTGGACGGATGCCACGAGCCCCCACGCCGTGGTGGTGGGGATCCCCATCCCGGCCGTCGACGCCGAGTACTACGAGGTAGCCGTCGCAGACGAACTCGACCGGACTCTTCGGACCCTGGCGGTCGCGCTGGGCATCTGTGCCGCGCTCACCACGATCGCCGGAGCCGGGCTGGGTCGAACAGCCAGCCGCCGGGTCCTGGCACCCTTGCGCGACGTGACGTCGGCGGCCGTCCGGGTCTCAGGTGGTGACGTGACCACGCGACTCAAGGACACCGACGATCCCGACCTCGCCGCCCTGGTCGGCGCCTTCAACAACATGGTCGACGCTGTGCACGACCGCATCGAGCGGGACGCCCGCTTCGCCGCCGATGTCAGCCACGAGCTCCGGACCCCGGTGACGACGTTGACGACCAGCCTCAGCCTGCTCCAGCGTGCAACCGATCTCTCGCCCCGCTCCACCCGCGCCGTCCAGCTGATGACCGACGAGCTCACCCGGTTCCGTCGTGCACTGGAGGACCTGGTCGCGCTGGGTCGACTCGACGCCGGGGTGCCTGAGGTCCGACCGTCCGTGCTCGGCGCCCGCGATCTGGTGAGCCAAGCGCTTCAGGCGACCGATCGGCCGGCCGCGCTGCTCTCGTACGAGCCTGCACGCTCGTCGGATCCGATGATCGTGGTGGAGCGCCCCCAGATGGTCCGCGCGCTGGCGAACCTGTTCATGAATGCCGACATTCACGGCGGCGGCCTGACGGGCGTCCGGGTCGTGGACGGCGGAGACTACGTCGACATCCAGGTCGAGGACTGTGGGCCGGGCGTCCCGCCGGAGGAGCGGAGCCGCATCTTCGAGCGGTTCGCCCGCGCCGGAGGTGAGAAGCTGGGCACCGGAAGCGGGCTCGGTCTCAGCATCGTCGAACAGACCGTGCGCAACCACCACGGTGACGTCTGGTGCACCGAGCGAGGAGGGGGCGGCGCCGCGTTCGTCGTGAGGCTGCCCACCACCACGCACGCGACGGGAGTCGCGCCGTGATGGCTGGAGCACGGCGGTGGCGGGCCGGCGCGGCAGGTGTCCTGGGGGCCGGCGCCGTGCTGGTCATGGCATCGTGCGGCCTGCCGGGTGACGGACACGCTCAGCGCGTCGACGACGACGATGTCCCGTACCGACTCCTCGACTCGGCCGTGCCTGCCCCGAGCGTCTCCGGCGACGGCGGGACCTCGAACTCGACGCCTCTGGTCTTCTGGCTGCGGGATGACGACCGGCTCATCCCGACTGCGGCAGACGCATCCTGCCGCGAGCGGTCCCAGGACTCGGTCGAGCGCGTCCTGGGGGAGCTGGGCGCCGGGCCGCGAGACGACGCACGCGCCGCCGGCCGGTCCACCGCGATCCCTCCGGGCACCGTGCTCGACCTCGTGAGCATCCAGGACGGCACGGCCACGGTCGAGGTCGAGGTCGATCCAGCGACCCCGATCAGCGCAGACCGACTGCCGGCCGCCGTGGGTCAGATCGTGATGTCTGCGGCCTCCGCGCCCGGCGTCCAGTCGGTGTTGCTGGTGAACGCCGACGGGCCCGTGTCCGTCCCTCTGCCCGGCGGTGCCCTCACCGACCGCCCCGTGACCGCCGAGGACTATGCGGATCTGCTGCCCCACCGTGAGCAGGGTGCTCAGGGCGGGGGATGTGCTCCCTCGTGACGTGAGGGTACGAGCGCGGCTCGTCAGGTGCCGCTTCACCGCCGGCGCTGTTCGTCACCGGTCCGGTCCGCGTGCCGGCGAGGACCCCGCCGCTGTCGACTCGACAGCCACCAGGCCGATGCGCCGCAGGGCGCTGAAGTTCCGGTTCGATGCCGCACAGATCACGACCCTGACACCGCGGACCGAGCAGCGCCGCTGGATCCACAGCAGCGTGGTGACGGTGGTCGACGAGAGATGCGAGATCTCGGACAGGTCCACCTCGAGCGTTCGGGGGCCTCGCTCGAGCAGTGCATCCAGGTGTCGTTGCGCGGCCCCGCGTTCCGGTGGACCGCCCCCCGGCAGCCTCATCAGGACCTCGGGGGGCTGATGGTCGACCGGCGGAGGCCACGCGCCTGCCACGGGGTGCCGAGACCCTGCCGTCGCCCCTGAGCCAGGTGTGCTGCTGTCGTCCATGGGTGACACGGTTCCAGCGCCTCATGACAGTCTCATCGTCAGCTTTGTTGCGGCCTGATGACGGTTCGCGGTCGAGGTTCGAGCACTTCGTCGCAACACTTGTCCGCGGTCCCCGGGGATGTCTGGATGGAGAGCGTGTCATCGGATTCCCCGAGCACAGGAGACCAGGAGGCGACCACCATGTTGACGATCACTCCCCGGGCCCTCGACATCATTCAGCGAGTGACTGCCCACCCGACCACGATGCCGATGGCCGGCGTGCGGATCGCCGCCGACGAAGGACTGGACGCGCCTCTCCAGGTCCGGGCCGTATCGGGACCCCAGCCGGGAGACCACACCCTCGAACGCCAGGGCGGCCGGCTGTATGTCGGGCCGGACGCGGCCCAGCGCCTCGAGGACGGCGAGCTGGACGCCGAGACGTGCGCCGGTCACCGCGTGCAGTTCATCGTGAGAGCGGCGTCGTGACGTCGCGCCTGACCCCGGAGCGCGCCAGGCGGCGCGACGAGGTCGTGGCCCGCTCGCGGCAGGGCTCGGTGCGGATCGAGCGTCGGCTCAGGATGGTCCAGCTCCTGCGCCGGCTCTGTTGACGAGCAATGCGGTCGAGCCGGTCGCGCAGCGGCGGCCCCCCAGCGCGCCGAGCCCGTGAGGGTGTTCCGGCATCGCAGCGTACAACGTGAAGAGCCCCTGACTCGGCTTTCGCCGGTCAGGGGCTCTTGCGGTACGGCATCAGGGACTCGAACCCCGAACCCGCTGATTAAGAGTCAGCTGCTCTGCCAATTGAGCTAATGCCGCGTGCTGGTGAAGCGACGTGAACTCTACCAGCGGGGATGGATCGGGAAAAATCGGGGAGCGCGCCGGCAGGCCGGGTCAGAGCGAGGCGAGGACGGCCTGCGCCGCGCTGTGCCCGCCGAGCCCCGACAGGCCGCCGCCCCGGCGCGATCCGGAGCCGCAGACCAGCACCGACGCGACGTCGGTCTGCACGCCCCACTGGTGGGCCGGCGTCTCGAGCCGGGAGCGGTGCGGAGCCCAGGGCCACTCGAGGTCACCGTGGCAGAGGTGCCCGCCCGGCATCGCGAGGTCGCGCTCGAGGTCCTGGGGGAGCGTCACCCGGATCCGGGGACGACCGGCGGCGTCGGTCGCGAGGCACGACTGGATCGGCTCGACCAGGTGCTGGTCGAGCGAGGCCAGGGCGCGCGAGACGGCCTGCTCCCTGGCGCCCTCGGGGTCGTGCTCGAAGAGCGACGCCGGGGTGTGCCGGCCGACGTACGTCAACGCGTAGGCGCCGGCGGTCGGCTCCGCGACGATCCGGCCCGGCAGCGCCGCCGGCACCCGGCCTGCGGCCGCGTCGTCGTACGCCGCGGCGAGCTCGGCGTAGCCCGGGCCGAGGTGGAGCGTGCCGGCGAAGGCGACCTCGGGGTCGATCCCCGACGTGAAGCGGGGCAGCCGGTCGAGCACGAGGTCGATGGCGACCTGGGCGCCCTCCGGCTTGGACTCCGGGTCCTCGCCCTGGCCGAGGAGGATGCCCAGCACCCAGGGTGCGACGTTCGCGAGCACGAAGCGCGCGGCCACGGTGTGCGAGCCGGATCCGTCGTGCCACGTCACCTCGGCGCCGTCGGCGCCGGCCTCGATGCGGCTGACGCCGGCCGAGGTGACCACCTCGGTGCCGTCCGCGGTCGCGGCTTGCGCGAGGGCGTCGGTGAGCGCGGCCATGCCGCCGACGGGCGCGTCCCACCCGCCGGTGTGGTGGCCGATCAGGTGGTAGAGGAAGGACCGGTTCTGGACCAGTGACCGGTCGTGCAGCGAGGCGAAGGACCCGGTCAGGGCGTCGCTCGCCGCGATCCCGCGCACGGTGTCGTCCGACAACCGGGCCTCGATGGTCTCGCCGAGCGGGCGGCCGACGAAGGCGTCCCAGGTGCCGGGGTGGACCTGGTCGCGGACGGCGCGTTCGGGCGGCAACGGCTCGAGGAGGGTCGGGGCGACGGCGCGGGCCAGGTCGCCGGCGTCTGCGTAGAACGCCCGCCAGGCGGCGTACTCGTCGTCGCCGCCGGTGAGCTCGCGGAACGACTTCTCGGTCTCCCCCTGCTCCGGTCGCTGCACGAGCAGGCCGCCGGGCTTCCCGTCCCGGAGGGTCGGCGTGTACGACGCGATCGACCGGGAGACCCGGGGCAGGTCGAGCCCGAGGTCGGCGAGCAGCCGCTCGGGCACCGGCGGGAGGAGGGAGGCGTAGCCCGACGTCGCGGCGCCGCCGGTGTGGCCGAGGCGCTCCAGGACGAGGACCGACAGGCCCGCACGCGAGAGGTAGGAAGCCGCGACGAGTCCGTTGTGACCGCCTCCGACGACGACCACGTCGTACTGCTTGTTCACCGAGTTCACCGACCCAACCTAGGCCACGGCTCCACGCTGTCGGGATCATGGCTTCGCACCACATCGGCAGGTCGCGCGCGCGACCGAGCCGCGCACCCGCCAAGATGGATCTTGCCGGTGAAGGCACGACCGCTCGGGAGGGGTGGGTAGTGACGAAGTCCAGGGCGATGTACGTCGTCGGCCTGCTCGCGGGTGCCGCCGTCTTCGGCATCTTTGCGGTCTACGGCTCGCCCGCCGAGGGGCATGCGATCGGCATCTGGCCGGTGGCCCTGGCGTCGGCGCCCCTGCTCGTCGCTCGGCGCCCCCCGACCTCGGTGGTGCTCGCGCTGGTGTTCCTGATCGCGGTGGTCACGATCTGGACCGGACGCCCCCTCGACGTCTCGATCGGCCTCGCGGGCGCCATCACCCTCGAGACGTGGGTGTTCTGGCGGATCTTCACCAACGGGGTGCGCACCCGGCCGACGCTCTACACCGACCGCGAGCTGGCCCGCTTCATCCTCGCGTCCGCGGCCGGCGCCGTGGCCGTCGCGGGTGGCGCGGCGCTGACGAGCGAGGTGACGGGGTGGGGCACACCGGGCCTGCTCGCGCTGGCGCTCGCAGCTTCCGGCCTGGCCTCCCAGCTCGCCGTCACGCCGTTCTTCGCCAAGCTCCGCGGCCACGGAGGCATGGCGCCGCTCGCGGAACGCATCGTGCAGTGGGTGCTGGTCCTGACCGTCACCCCGATCGTCTTCGCCCTCGACGACTTCCCGGCCATCGTCTTCCTGGTCATCCCGCTGCTGGGCTGGGCCGCCCTGCGCGACGGGGCCTACGAGGCGCTGGCCCAGCTGTTCGCGGTGCTCGGCATCGCGATCGCGCTGACCACGCGCGGGCACGGCCCGTTCGCGGTGGTCGACCGCTACGGCCTCGACCCCGACGTGCAGGGGATCCTGCTCTGCACGTTCATCGTCGACTGCGCGCTGATCGTCATCCCCTTGATGCTGAGCGTCGGGGAGCAGCTGGAGAACGCGCGGCAGGTTGCCGGCGAGCGCGACCGGGTGCAGAACATCGTGCACGGCGCGTCCGGGGTCGCGATCATCGGCACGGACGAGAACGCCCGGGTCACGCTCTTCAACCCCGGCGCCGAGCGGCTGCTCGGCTACACCGCGGAGGAGATGACGGGCCACACGACCCGCAGCCTGCACTCCGACGAGGCGATCGCGGAGAAGGCGGCCGAGCTCGGGGTCGCCAACGACTTCGAAGCCGTCGCCAAGGCGATCGTGGCCATGGTCGGCCCGACGGACATGCGCTTCCTGCGCAAGGACGGCGAGGAGCGCAGCCACTCGATGTCGCTCAACCGGATCGAGGACGACCGCGGCAAGCTGCTCGGCTACGTCAGCACCTCGGAGGACATCACCGAGCGGCTGCGGGCCCAGGAGGCGGCGCTCGAGGCGCTGGAGAGCGAGCGCCGTGCGGTCGAGCGGCTGCGCGAGGTCGACCAGGTCAAGGACGCCTTCGTCTCCAGCGTCAGCCACGAGCTGCGCACGCCGATCACCAGCATCCTCGGTTATACGGAGATGCTCGAGGACGGCGTGTACGGCGACCTCCACGAGGAGCAGCTCGACGCCGTGCGGCGGGTCGGCGCGAACAGCGCCCGCCTGCTGTCGCTGATCGACGACCTGCTCACGCTCTCGCGCGTCCAGGAGGACGGGCTCGTGTTCGTGGACCGACTGGTCGACCTGCGCAAGATCGTCGCCGCCGGTTGTGCGGTGGTCGCGCCCACCCTCGAACGGCGTGACCTCGAGATGACCATCGACCTGCCCGACGACCCGATCCCCTTCCTCGGCGACCGCGACATGCTCGAGCGGGTCGTCATCAACCTGGTCGGCAACGCCGTGAAGTTCACGCCCGAGGGTGGCCGGATCGACGTCGGTCTGGTGACCGAGGACGAGTCCGCCCTGCTGAGCGTGGCGGACACCGGCATCGGCATCCCGCTCGAGGAGCAGGAGAAGCTGTTCACCCGGTTCTTCCGGTCGTCGCTCGCGCAGGAGCAGGCGATCCCGGGCAGTGGCCTGGGCCTGTCGATCGCGCGCGCGATCGTCGAGAAGCACGGCGGCTCCATGTCGGTGGAGTCCGCGCCGGGCGAGGGCACGACCTTCCGGGTGCGGCTGCCGGTGCTCGCGCCGGGCTGACGCCCGCTCCTCGCTCGCCGGCGCTCCGCCCGGAATATTCAACTTTCAACCATTGTTGGGTCGGCTGTTCCGATACACCGATCCCAGGAGGTGGGCAGATGCCCGCTGTCACCGTCGACGACCTGACCGTCCTCGACCGACTCCGCGAGCCCGGCCTGGGTGACCAGCCGCGACCCGTGTTGCAGATCAGCACGGCACCGCAGGGCTACGAGGGAGAGGGCTTCCCGGTCCGTCGCGCCTTCGCGGGCATCGACCTCCAGCACCTCGACCCGTTCATCATGATGGACCAGATGGGCGAGGTGGAGTACGCGCCGGGCGAGCCGAAGGGCACGCCCTGGCACCCGCACCGCGGCTTCGAGACCGTCACCTACATCATCGACGGCACCTTCGACCACCAGGACAGCCACGGAGGCGGCGGCACCATCACCAACGGCGACACCCAGTGGATGACCGCCGGGTCGGGCCTGCTGCACATCGAGGCCCCGCCGGAGTGGCTGGTCCAGCAGGGCGGTCTCTTCCACGGCATCCAGCTCTGGGTGAACCTCCCGCGCGACGCGAAGATGACCGACCCCCGCTACCAGGACATCCGCTCCGGGCAGGTGCAGCTGCTGACCTCGGCCGATGCCGGCTCGCTGGTGCGGGTGATCGCCGGCTCCGTCGACGGTCACGACGGCCCGGGAGCGACGTACACCCCGATGTCACTGGTGCACGCCACCATCGAGCCCGGCGCCCGGCTCGAGCTGCCGTGGGAGGTCGGCTTCAACGCGCTGGTCTACGTGCTGAACGGGAGCGGCACGGTCGGCACCGACGCGCGGCCGATCAGGACGGGTCAGGCCGCGGTGCTGGGCGCCGGCGACTACCTGACGATCGCCGCCGACGGCCGGCAGGAGAGCCGCTCGCCGAAGCTGGACGTGATCGTGGTCGGCGGGCGGCCGATCCGTGAGCCGCTCGCCTGGGCCGGTCCGTTCGTGATGAACACCCAGTCCGAGGTCAGGCAGGCCTACGAGGACTTCCAGAAGGGCCGCTTCGGGCACCTCCCGGCCTGAGCTCCTCGGTGGTCTCGCCCGGCGAGACCGATTAGCGTCACCTCTCATGGCCCGGACCCACCGCGACGCGTACGGCGTCCCGCACGTCCGGGCCGGCTCGATCTCGGACCTCGCCCACGGTCAGGGCGAGGTCACCGCACGGGACCGGGCCTGGCAGCTCGAGTTCCTCCGGCGCCGGGCGACCGGCACGACCGCCGAGGTCTTCGGCGTCGCGGCGCTGCCGTGGGACCGCTTCGCGCGGCGCACCCGGATGGCCGAGACCGCGCGCCGGGCGCACGCCCGGCTGCGACCGGACACGACGGCGTTCGTGGCGTCGTACGTCGAGGGAGTGAACGCCGGCCTGCACGCCGGCTCGCCGGAGTTCGACCGGCTCGGGGCCTCGCCGACGAGATGGGAGCCGTGGACGCCGCTCGCGGTGTTCCTCGCCCAGCACCTCCTCTTCGCGAGCCTGCCCGGCAAGCTCTGGAACGCCCGGGCCCGCGAGGTCCTGGGCGACGACGCCCGGCTGCTGTCCCACGAAGGGCCGCACGCGAGCGGCAGCAACGCGTGGGCGGTCGGCGGGTCGCGCACGGCGTCGGGCTTCCCGCTCATCGGCGGCGACCCGCACCGGCTGATCGAGGCGCCCGGCGTCTATCAGCAGGTGCGGCTCTCGTGCGACGAGTTCGACGTGGTCGGGTTCGCGTTCCCCGGCGTCCCGGGCGTGCAGCACTTCGGGCACGCCGGCGAGGTCGCGTGGGCGATCACGAACGCGATGGCCGACTACCAGGACGTGTACGCCGAGACGCTGCGCCGCGGGTCCCGGGGCGTGGAGGCCCTCGGGCCGGCCGGCTGGGAGGCGGCCGACGCGCGGGTCGAGACGATCACGGTGGCCGGTCGGCCCGACGAACGGCTCGAGGTCGTGGCGACCGCGCGCGGCCCGGTCTTCGCCGGCTCCGTCGACGAGGGGCACGGGCTGAGCGTGCGGACCCCGTCGACGGTGCTCGGCGACCTCGGGTTCGACGCCTTCCTCCCGCTCCTGTACGCGCGCACGGCGGCGGACGTCGAGGCGGCCTTCGACGACTGGGTCGAGCCGGTCAACAACGTCGTGATCGCCGACCGTGAGGGCGACGTGCGCTACCGGGTGGCCGGCCGGATCCCGGTCCGTGCCGAAGGCAACCGTCGCGGCGTCATCGCCGCCTCGGACCCGGCGGCGGCGTGGACCGGCTGGCTCGACCCGCTGCCGCGCCACGACGTCCCCGCCGACGGGCAGGTCGTCACCGCCAACGAACGCCGCGGGCCCGAGAGCGACGCGGTCGGCACCGGCTTCGCGCCCCCGCACCGCGCCGCTCGCATCCACGCCCTGCTCCACGAGAGGGACGACCTCACGGCCGACGACTTCGCCGCGGTCCACGACGACGCGCTGCTGCTGACCGCGCCGGCGTTCCAGGAGCTGGTCGGTGGCCTGTCGCCCGGACCTGCGGGCCTCGGCGTGCGCGACGCGATCGTCGCCTGGGACGGCCGGATGGACGCCACCTCCCCGGGAGCCGCGGCGTTCGCCGCCTGGCGCTCGGCGTTCACATTGCGGCTCGCGGCGGAGCCCGTCCTCGCCCCGCTGGCCGAGCCGCTCACCGACGACCCGGTGCTCGCGCCCTGGCTCGACGTCGCCGCCCGGGTCGGTCTCGCTCTCGAGTCGCTGGTGGCCGCGGGCACGCCGTACGGCATCGACCTGCGGGCGCACGCCCGCGATGCGCTCGACGATGCCGCCGGTCATCCGGAGACCTGGGGTGCGACCCACGTCGTGACGCCGGTGCACGCGTTCGACGTCGTGGCGACCGACCTCGCACCGCCGCCGGTGCCGCCGCTGCCGGTCTCGGGCGACATCGACTGCGTGCGGTGCACCGGCTCGGTGCCGGGGCTGACGGACTCCTGCACGCGCGGCTCGGTGGCGCGCTACGTGTGGGACCTCGCCGACCGCGAGGCCGGCGGGTGGGTGGTCCCGCTGGGCGCTGTCGGCGACGCCCGGGACCCGCACCACCTCGACCAGCTGCCGCTGTGGGCGGCCGGCGAGCTGGCGCCGATCGTGACCGACTGGGCCCGGCTCCAGGAGGACACCTGATGCTGCCCGGCTCCGACTCGGACCGGTCGTCCGGCGGTCGAAGCCGCTCGCGTTCCTGACGCGCCTACGAGAGCGCCTTCGCGAACCACGCCTGCGCGTAGGGGTTGTCGTTGTAGCGCTCGATGTGTGCGTAGCCCGCGCGCTCGTACATCGCGATCGCCTCGAGCAGGGTGCCGTTGGTGTCCAGGACGACGCGGGTGTGGCCGAGCCGGCGCGCCAGGTCCTCGAGGTGGCGCAGCATCCGCGACCCCAGGCCGGCGCCGCGCCACTCGTCGTGCACCCACATCCGCTTGATCTCGCCGGTCTCGCGGTCGATCGGGCGCACCCCGCCGTACGCCACCGGCACGCCGTCGCTGGTCGCGACCACGAACGTCCCGGCGTGGTCGGGCTCCCCGGGGTCGAAGCCGTCCGGGAAGCGGCGGTCGAGCTCGGCGAAGTAATGGGCCGCCGCCCGTCGGGCGACCGGCTCGGTGGGCGGGACCTCGCGCAGGTGCACGGTCGCCGCGCGGACCAGCAGGTCGGCCGTGTGCAACGCCGCGACGAGGCGCTCGCGCTGGCGGGGTGCCAGCGGCTCGACGAGGGTGCGGGCCAGCGCCTCCGATCGGTCATCGAGCTCGCGCCACGCCGTACGGCCTGCGGCGGTCAGCACGACGACGCGCCGACGGCCGTCGGCGGGGTCCGGGTGGAGGTCGACGAGCCCCTCGTCGGTGAGTCGGCGCAGCAACCGGGTGAGGTACCCGGAGTCCAGGTCGAGGCGCTCGCGCAGCGCGCGGACGCCGCTGCCGTCGGGCCCGACCTCGAAGAGCAGGCGCGAGACCCCCAGCGGCCGCCCGGTGCCGAGGAACGACTCGTCGAGCGCGCCGATGCGCTGCGTGTAGGTGCGGTTGAAGCGGCGCAGCGTGTCGGTCGGAGCGGCCTCGGACATTCTCTGACTTTAGTCAGACAACTGCCCCGTGTCGACCTGGCCCGGCAAACGCGAGACAGTGAGGCATGCGCGCACACCTCGCCGCCCTCGCCGGCCTCGCCCTGGCCGGCTCGCTGCTCGCCGGCTGCGGCTCCGACGGCAGCGACGCGACCGCGACCGACCCAGGCGTCTCGGCCTCGGCGTCCGTCACGCCGAGCGAGTCGTTGTCGGGTTCTCCGAGCGAGAGCGCGGAGTCGGTGAGCGTGCAGAAGACCTGCGCCGAGCTCTACCACCCGCCGGCCCAGCTGATGCCGCGCGCGATCGAGTTCGTGCACGGGTCACCGTCGGCCGAGGACGCCGCCGACGCCGAGGAGCTGGTGACCGGTCTCGCCGAGGTCGAGGGTCACTCGCTCGGCCCGCTCGCCGAGGACATCGCCATCGCTCGCGAGTCCGTCGACGCCCAGCGCGCGGCCATCGGGTCCGGCTCCGGCGGCCCCGACCTGCCGCCGTTCGACGCCGCCACCCGCCGACTCGCCCACCACTGTGACTTCTACAACGACTGACCCGTCCGGGGCCGAGCGCTTGTGGTCGAGGTCTCGGAACGACGGCCCCCAGCGACCCGTTGGCTCTGGTGTGAGCACCTCGCGCCGACGACCGCGCCCTCGAAGTACGTGCCCTCCTGACCGGAAGCCCGCCACGACCGGGGCCAGGAGGAGTGAGTCGTGAACGAGTGGGCGATGCTCGCCGTCGGGGTGGTGTTGACGGTCGGCACCGGACTGTTCGTGGCGTCCGAGTTCGCGCTGGTCGGACTCGATCGACACGACCTCGAGCGCCGGAGGGACGACGGCGAGAAGCGCCTCGGTCTGGTGATCGGGGCGCTGAAGATCACCTCGACACACCTGTCCAGCGCCCAGCTGGGGATCACGCTGACCACCCTGTTGACCGGGTACACGTTCGAGCCGGCGGTCAGCTCCCTGCTCGAGAGCCCGTTGTCCGGGCTCGGCATGTCCGATGCAGCGGTCCAGACGACCGGTGCCCTGGTCGGTGTCGTGCTCGCGACGGTGTTCTCGATGGTGATCGGTGAGCTGGTCCCGAAGAACTTCGCCCTGGCGGTGCCGCGACAGACCGCGAAGGCGGTCGTGCCGTTCCAGGTCGCGTTCACCGCGGTGTTCAAGCCGTTGGTGGTGGCCCTCAACGAGACGGCGAACACGATCATCCGGTCCCTGGGCATCGAGCCCAAGGAGGAGCTCTCCAGCGCCCGTTCCGCCGACGAGCTGACCTACCTGGTCCGGCACTCGGCTCGGGCCGGGGCGCTCGACCAGCATGATGCGACGCTGCTGGACCGCACGTTGCGGTTCGCGGCCCTCGACGCGGCAGACGTGATGACACCGCGTGTCCAGATGACCAGTGTCAGCGTCACGGCGACGGCCGCCGACGTCGTCGCGACCTCGCTGGCCAGCGGCCACTCCCGGATGCCCGTCGTCGAGGACGGGCCCGACGACGTGGTCGGCGTCGTGCACGTCAAGCAGGCGTGGGCGGTGTCGCCGGAGCGGCGGCACGGCACGGTCGCCGGTGACCTGATGAGCGCTCCGGCCCGGGTGCCGGAGTCGATGAAGGCGAACGCCCTGCTCTCGCTGCTACGGGCCGAGGGCCTCCAGCTCGCGGTGGTCAGCGACGAGCACGGCGGCACCGCCGGCATCGTCACGCTGGAGGACCTGGTCGAGGAGATCGTCGGCGAGCTCGAGGACGAGTTCGACCGCGCCCGTCCCGACGTCCAGCGGCGTGGCCGCTCCGTCGTCTTCGACGCCTCGCTTCGGCCCGACGAGCTGCTCGAGCGGGCCGGCGTGTCGGTACCTCACTCCGAGGAGTGGGACACCGTCGCCGGCTACGTGCTGCACCGGCTCGAACGGCTGCCGGAGCTCGGCGACGAGACGGACCTGGAGACCGGGACGTTGCGTGTCGACCGCGTCGACGGCGCCCGTATCGTGCGGCTCCGCTACATCCCGCTGACGGAGGACGCCCGATGAGCGACTACCTGCCCGGTCTCGTCTCGCTGGTCGTGCTGCTGGCCGGGAACGCGTTCTTCGTGGGCGCCGAGTTCGCCGTCATCTCCGCGCGCCGCTCCCAGATCGAGCCGCGCGCGGCGGAGGGGAGCCGCGCGGCGAAGTCGACGCTGTACGCGATGGAGCACGCGACCCTCATGCTGGCCACCAGCCAGCTCGGCATCACGGTCTGCTCCCTGCTCATCCTCACCGTCTCCGAGCCGGCCATCCACCACCTGCTCGAACACCCGCTCGGCGCCACGCCCCTGACGCCGGATGCGATCGGCGTCGTCGCCTTTATCGTCGCCCTGGTGCTCGTGACCTACCTGCATGTCGTGTTCGGCGAGATGGTGCCGAAGAACACCGCGTTCTCGGTGCCGGAGCGGGCCGCGCTGCTCCTCGCACCGCCGCTGGTGCTGGTCTCGCGGATCTTCCGGCCGATCATCTGGGCGCTCAACTGGGTCGCCAACGGCGTCGTACGCCTGTGCGGCGTGCAGCCGAAGGACGAGGCGACCAGCACCTTCACGCTCGAGGAGGTCGCCGGCATCGTCCAGCGCTCCCAGCGCGAAGGGGTCCTGGCCGACACCGCCGGCACCTTGGCGGGCGCGTTCGAGTTCACCACCAAGCGCGTCGCCGAGGAGGAGGTGCCCCTGGGCGAGGTGGTCCTGCTCCCGTACGGCGTGACGCCGGCGCAGGTGCACCAGGCGGTCGTCGAGCACGGGTACTCCCGCTACGTCGTCCAGGACAGGAGCGGCGAGCCGAGCGGCTACCTGCACGTCAAGGACGTGATGGACCTCGACACCGCCTTCGACACCGCGATCCCGGCCAAGCGGATCAGGCGCCTGGTCTCGGTCCAGCGCGATGCCGAGCTCGAGGACGCCATGCGGCGCCTGCGCCAGCTGGGCACCCACGTGGCCCGCACCGTCGACGAGGACGGTGCCACCACCGGCCTGCTCTTCCTCGAGGACGTCCTCGAGGTCCTGGTCGGAGAGGTGGACGACGCCACGACGCGCCGCTGAGCCCGGTGACGGAGCCGGCGACGCTCCGCTGGACGACGGCCCGGAAGACATCGAGCCCCTGACCTGCTGTTGCAGGTCAGGGGCTCGACTCGTTGGGGTGAGTAACGGGACTCGAACCCGCGACATCCGCCACCACAAGGCGGCGCTCTACCAGCTGAGCTATACCCACCATCACGGTCCTGTCGGACCGAGCAGAAAGTGTAGGGGACTCAGTCGTCGTTCGCTGAATCGGGTTCGTCGGTGGCCGCCGCGGGCGGCTCGGGATCTCCGGTGAGCCCGGTGAGCGCACCTCCGTGCTTGAGGGCGATGGCCCGGGCGACGTCGCTCTCGGGGCCGGGCGACGGGACGAAGACGGCCTCGCGGTAGTAGCGGAGCTCCTCGATGCTCTCCTGGATGTCGGCCAGGGCGCGGTGGTTGCCGCGCTTCGGCGGCGCCTGGAAGTAGGCCCGCGGGAACCAGCGGCGCGAGAGCTCCTTGATCGAGGAAACGTCCACGATCCGGTAGTGGAGGAACGTCTCGAGGGTCGGCATGTCGCGGGCGAGGAAGGCCCGGTCGGTCGCGACCGTGTTGCCGGCGAGCGGGGGACGGCTGCCGTCGGGGCAGTGCTCCTTGATGTAGGCGAGCACTCGCTCCTCGGCCTCGTCGAGGGTGATGCCGGAGTCGAGCTCGCGGGTCAGCCCCGACTTCTCGTGCATCTCCTTGACGAAGTCGTTCATCTGGTCGAGCGCCTCGGCCGGTGGCTTGATGATGAGATCGACGCCGTCGCCGAGCACGTTGAGGTCGAAGTCGGTCACCAGGGCGGCGACCTCGATCAGCGCGTCGGCCCCGAGATCCAGGCCGGTCATCTCACAGTCGATCCAGACAAGTCTTTCGTTCACGAAGGGCACCCTACGCCGCAATCGGTGAGCACTCTCAGCCGTCGTTCAGCCGCCCGCTCTAGGGTCAGGGGCGTGAAGGAGTGGTGGGGCCTGCTTGCCCGGGTGGTGGCGGGCGGGGTGTGGATCGTCGCCGGCGCCATCAAGCTGCCCGACCCCGCGCAGAGCGTCGCGGCCGTCCGGGCCTACGACCTGCTGCCCGCCTCGATCGTCCCGACGGTCGGCCAGCTGCTGCCGGTGGTCGAGATCGTCGTGGGCGTCTGCCTGGTCGTCGGCCTCCTGACCCGCGGGGCCGCCGTGGTCTCCGCGCTTCTCTTCCTCGCGTTCGTCATCGGCATCGCCTCGGTGTGGGCCCGGGGGATCAGCATCGACTGCGGCTGCTTCGGCGGCGGCGGTGCTGACCCCGACGCGGCGTCCAGCTACCCCTGGGAGATCGCCCGCGACGTCGCCCTGCTCGTCGCGTCTGTCTTTGCCGCCTGGCTGCCGTCGACGAAGCTGGCCCTGGACAACCTGCTGTTCCGCCGTACCACCGTCGCCGAAGGAATCTGATGTCGAAGAAGAACCGGGAGACCGACCGCGCCGCGCGCGCTGCCGCCGCGATGGCCGAGCAGCACCGCCAGGAAGCCCGCCGCCGCAACGTGATGGTCGGCGGGGTCGTGCTCGCGATCCTGGTCGTGGTCGCGGTCGGCTATTTCATCTCGAGAAGCCTCGACACCACGACCGACGTGTCGGCGCCCGCGGCCGGCAGCGAGTTCGGGCTGACCATCGGGCCGGACGACGCCCCGCACGAGGTGATCATCTACGAGGACTTCCTCTGCCCGTTCTGCGGAGAGCTCGAAGCGGCCTCGCGGGACGACCTCTCCCAGCTCGCCGCCGACGGCAAGGTCCAGGTCGAGTACCGGCCGTTCGACCTGCTCACCCAGGCCGGTGACTACTCCGCCCGCTCGGCCGGTGCGTTCTCGATCGTGCTCGACAAGGCCGGTGCGGACGTCGCCAAGAAGTTCCACGACCTGCTCTACGAGAACCAGCCCAGCGAGGCCGGCCCATTCCCCGACAACGCCGCGTTGGTCGACCTCGCCGTCCAGGCCGGAGCGACGGAGGCGGACGTCAAGGGACCGATCGAGGACGAGGACGGCGCCGGCTGGGCCGACCGGGCGACGAAGGCGGCCGACGAGGCCGGGGTGTCGGGTACGCCGACGGTGCTCCTCGACGGCAAGGTCTTCACCGACTACAGCAACATGCAGGACCTCGCCTCCAACCTGGTCGAGCAGCTGCAGTAGCCCACGACGCTGCCCGCGGCCGCCGGTTGGTGCTTCGTCCACGTCCGCTGACAGACTCCGTCGGATGAGCACCCTGTCCGGCTTCATCGCCCGTCTGCCCAAGGCCGAGCTGCACGTCCACCACGTCGGCTCGGCGTCGCCGCGGATCGTCGCGGAGCTCGCGGAGCGGCACCCGGGCACGGTGCCGAGCGACCCCGACGCGTTGCGGGCGTTCTTCGAGTTCCGCGACTTCGCGCACTTCATCGAGGTCTACCTCGCGGTCGTCGACCTGATCCGCACCCCGGAGGACATCCGCTACCTGACCTACGAGGTCGCCCGCGAGATGGCGACCGGCCAGGGTCTCCGCTACGCCGAGCTCACGTGCACGCCGTACACCTCGGTGCGCCCCGACGAGCCCGGCAAGGGCATGCCGATCGAGGCCTACACGGACGCGATCGAGGACGCGCGGGTCGCTGCCGAGCGCGACTTCGGGCTGGTGCTGCGCTGGATCTACGACATCCCCGGCGAGTCCGGTGTCCCGGCGGCCGACGCGACCCTCGACTACGCGCTGCACCACCGCACCGACGCGCTGGTCGGCTTCGGGCTCGGTGGACCGGAGATCGGTGTGCCGCGGCCGCAGTTCCAGCCGCACTTCGACGCGGCCCGGGCCGCCGGGCTGCACAGCGTCCCGCATGCCGGCGAGACCACGGGTCCGGAGACGGTCTGGCACGCTCTGCGCCTCCTCGGTGCGGAGCGGATCGGCCACGGCACGTCGTCGGCGCAGGACCCCGAGCTGCTCGCCCACCTGGCCGCGACCGGCGTCCCGCTCGAGGTCTGCCCGTCGTCCAACATCGCCACCCGGGCCGTCGCCACGCTCGACGAGCACCCGATCCGCGCGTTCCGCGACGCCGGCGTGACGATCACGGTCAACTCCGACGACCCGCCGATGTTCGGCACCACCCTCAACCGGGAGTACGAGATCGCGGCCGACCTCCTCGGCCTCGACGAGACCGGGGTCGCCGACCTGGCGCGGACCGCCGTGCGTGCGTCCTTCGCCGATGACGACCTGAAGGCGCGGGTGCTCGGCGAGATCGACGAGTACGCCGCCACACCCTGATCCGGAAATGATTCAGGCCCCGCAAAACTCATACTTTTGCGGGGCCACCACCTTTGTATCCCGCGCGCGGCCTTGAACCGTGCATTGGCGCGCGTGTCGACTGCCTCACATCGGGTAACGGTCCAAACCGGACCCCGGCCGGCGAGCGGGGCATAGGGTAGTGGCATGCCAGGCGCTGCACCGATCCGCATCGCGATCGTCAACGACTATGAGATCGTCGTGGCCGGGGTGGCGGCCATGCTCGCGCCCCACCACGAGCGGGTGGAGATCGTCGAGCTCGACTCCGGCCTCCCCGTGCTCAGCGAGGTCGACGTGATCCTCTACGACACGTTCGGCCAGGTGCAGGGCGACGCGGTCGACCTCGAGGACCTGCTCCACGGCAGCTCCGCCAAGGTGGCCATCTTCAGCTGGAACCTCCAGACGGACCTCGTGCAGAAGGCGATCGACCGCGGCGCGTCCGGCTACCTGTCGAAGGGGCTGTCGGCCGACGGGGTGATCGCCGCGATCGAGGCCATGCACGCCGGCGAGACCGTCGTACCGCGGGAGTCGGCCGAGTCCGTCGGACACGATGCCTCCGGCGAGTGGCCCGGCCGCGAAGCCGGCCTCACCGCTCGGGAGGCGGAGGTCCTCGCGCTCATCACCCAGGGCCTGAGCAATCAGGAGATCGCCCTCCAGACGTACCTGTCCATCAACTCGGTGAAGACCTACATCCGCACGGCGTACCGCAAGATCGGCGTCTCGCGGCGCTCGCAGGCGGTCGCCTGGGGCATGCGGCACGGCTTCGAGCCCGACCGGATGCGCAGCGTCGCCCCGGCCCAGGGCCGCTCCTAGCCGGACGCCTCAGAGGCGCTCGCCGGCCTCGACCCGGGACTCGATGGTGTTGCCAGCATCGAGCACGAGCCCGGCCAGGAGCCGGCGCCGGACGGGTTCCCGAGCCGCGCCGCGATGGAGATGATGGCGACGTCGCTCGGGTACGACGTCACCAGGTCCGACGGGGGGATCGTCCCGGAGGACCAGCGCGACGGGATCCTCCCCTACTACCGCCCGGAGCCCTCGCACGGGAAGCGCCGCGCCACCTGCGCGCTGCGGAACCGGGTCGCTGCCTGACGGACCGGCTCTGGGCGCCCCCGGCAGGACTCGAACCTGCGACCTAGAGATTAGAAGGCTCTTGCTCTATCCAGCTGAGCTACAGGGGCTGGGCGCGACCATTGTGACGCACGACGATCCCGGTCAGCGGTGCTGGTGGTCGGTCAGTCAGTCCTCGTCCGGTGACGCGAACACCAAGATGTCATCGGCGGACGGCACGAAGTAGTAGCCGCCGGTGAGCGCGGTCGTGTAGCGGGTCAGCGCGTCGCGCACGCCGTTCGTCAGGCCGGCCATGCTGTCGAGCATCGTGGCGAGCGGCCCCTGCTCGGCGCTGAACCCGACGAACATCGTGCCGTGCTCGGTGACGCGGCCGTACGGCGTGTTGCGCCGGAAGATCTGGCCGAACTCCTCCTGGTCCGTGCGGGCCACGTGGGAGCTCTCCGGCTTGTCGTCGAGCTCGACGCTGCCGGCCTTGGTGCGGCCGATGACCCGCTCCTGCTGCTCCTGGCCCAACGCCGTCCAGGCCGGCGCGTCGTGCACCCACTTCTGGAGCAGCAGCACCGAGCCGCCGGCGCCGGGGGAGCCGGCAGGCACGAGCACCTCCTGCGGCGCCACCAGGAGCGAGTGGTTCTCGGTGCCGTCGACGAAGCCGGTGAGGTCCAGGTCGCGGTGGTAGGACCAGCTCACGGTCTCCTCGACCAGCACGGCGACGTCCGCGAGGGCCGCGATCATGCCGATCGCGGCGTCGAAGACCACGTCGTAGGACCCTCCGGCGATCCACAGCACCAGGTCGCGCTGGGTGGCGGGCATCGTGAACCCCTCGATGCCCACGACGTCGTCGTCGAAGCCGTGCACGGCGACGGGCGAGCGGTCCGGCGCGGCAGCGCGCCACACCTCGGGGCGGAACCCGGCGACCAGGTTCACGCCGCCCATCGTCGTGCGCGGCTCGGAGAGGTCGGCGACCGCTGCCACCAGCGCCGAGGCGGTGGCGGGCTCGCGCCGGTCGAGCTCGAGGTAGGTGTGCGCCAGGTTGCCCAGGGCGAAGATTCCGGTCTGCGGGACGGCCATGCCCCAGTTTCCCGCACAACGGCTCCTGCGGAGGCCTGCGGATCAGCAACGGCACCTGGGACGGGGATCACGGTCGCGGAGCGGATCCAGTACGGCCGCTCACGGCACGTCGTACGCCTGGAGCTGCCCGACCTGGTTGATCGCGCGGCCGTCGGAGGTGAGGCTCATCGACCCGATCGAGATGCTGGGCGCGATGCCGTACTCCGGCCGCGCGCGGGTCCGGGGCCCGGTGGTCTGCCAGAGGTCGCCGCCGGGACCGGGGGCGCCGGCGATACGGCGGGCATCGAAGTCGATCCGGTCGTCGTAGACCTTCGCGACCAGATAGCTCGCGTTGCCCGTGTAGAGCAGCCCGCCGGCCGAGATCTGCGTGACCCCGTCGGCCTGTCGCATGGTCGTGTCGTGGACCTCGCCGTTGAGGTAGACGTCGACGCCGTAGCGCGCCATCGTCCGCCAGAGAGCGGAGCGCCGGCCGCCCTCGATGTGGCCGCCGGAGGTGGACCGCTCGCGGACCGGCATCAGGATCGGGTTGTGGCCCTGGACGATCACCCAGGGCACCCCGTCGGCACGCGCCTGCCGCAGCGTCTGCCGCAGCCACCGCAGCTGGTCGCCCACCACCTCGAGGTGCACGTCTGCGTCGCGGCGGTTGAACTCGTCGAGGCTCACCAGCAGCACGTCGGGCGTCAGGTGCACGGCGTACGCCGTGTCCGCCCACACCGTGCCGACGGGCCGGTCGGCGAACCGCGGCTTCCCGGACGGCGTGTGCGTGAAGTAGCGGCCGAACATCTGCCTGAAGAGGCCGATCTGGCTGCGCTTGAAGCGCGTGGCCGGCGTGCTGTTGTCCCAGTCGTTGTCGCCGATGTCGTGGTCGCCGAGCGCGGCGTAGAGGGGGAGGTCGCGGATGTCGAACCGGTGCTTGTACGTCGAGTAGTAGAAGTTCGCGGCCCGACGGATCGCCTGCTGCTTCTCGCGGCGGGTGCGGACCGGCCCGAAGATCCCGGTGTGGTCCTTGTCGCGGCCCCAGTGGCCCTCGACCAGGTCCCCCGGCACCAGGACCGAGTCGGGGTCGACGGCCTTGATCTCGTCCAGGAAGCGGGTGATGCCCTGCTGGAGCTGCGGGGTCCACGAGTTCGGGTCGCCGGGGCGCCACGTCGGCAGGGTCCGCACGTCGCCGACGTCCTGGTTCAGGAAGTCGGGGGCGGCGACGAACTCGTAGTCGGGCGGCTGGTCGGCGACGGTCGGCAACGGCCATGCGTCGAGCAGCCGCGGCGACGGGTCCTCGGCCGCCCGCTCGCTCGCGACCTGCGCCGGGGTGTAGTCGCCGCAGGCGCCGGCCACCAGGGCGACGGCGAGGGTCGCCACGACGGCCCGCCACCAGGGCAGGTGTCGTCGGTGGGTGGTGGAGGAGATGGGGAAGGCCTTCCGTCGGGCGAGGTGCGTCGTGCACCCCTACCCAGAATCAGACGAGCGGCAACCCCGCGGGGTTGCGTGGGTGCCGATCAGCGGCGGTGCTCAGCCATCCACGCCTCGACGTCCGTCGAGGTGCGCGGCAGCGCGGCGGAGAGGTTCCGGGAGCCGTCGGCGGTGACCAGGATGTCGTCCTCGATCCGGATACCGATGCCACGCAGCTCCTCGGGGACGAGCAGGTCGTCCTCCTGGAAGTAGAGGCCGGGCTCGACGGTCAGCACCATGCCCTCGGCCAGCTCGCCCTTGGCGTAGGCCTCCGGCGCGGCCTGGCCGCAGTCGTGCACGTCCATGCCGAGCATGTGGCTGGTCCCGTGCAGCGTCCAGCGGGAGTAGACCTTGCTGTCCGGGTCGAGCGCCTCCTCGACGGAGACGGGCAGCAGCCCGAGGTCGCCCAGCCCGTGGGCCAGCACCTCCATCGCCGCCTCGTGGGTGGCCGCGAACGGGACGCCCGGGCGGACGGCGGCGATGCCCGCCTCCTGGGCGTGGAAGACCAGGTCGTAGAGCTCGCGCTGGAGGTCGGTGAAGCGACCGTCGACCGGGATCGTGCGGGTGACGTCGGCGGTGTAGAGGGCGCGGTTCTCGACCCCCATGTCGAGCAGCACCAGCTCGCCGGGGGTGATCGGCCCGGAGTTCTCGATCCAGTGCAGCGTCGTCGCGTGCGAGCCGCCGCCGACGATCGAGTCGTAGCCGATGTCGTTGCCCATCGCGCGAGCCCGACGGAAGAACGTGCCCTCGATCCAGCGCTCGCCGTACGTCAACACGTCGTCCCAGTCGCGGACGGCGTCCTCGAAGCCGAGCGTGGTGATGTCGCACGCCTCCTGCAGCTGGGCGATCTCCCAGTCGTCCTTGACCAGGCGCATCTCGGAGACGACCCGGGCGAACTCGCTGTCGCGGGCGTCGTCACCCACCACCGACCCGTCGACCGGGATCGACACCCCGCGCAGCACCCGGGTCTTGCCGGTGCCCTGCAGGGCCGCGGTGAGCCCGTCGATGTGCTGCACCTCGAGACCGAGGGAGTCCGACATCTCCTTGAGGGACGGGCGCCGGCCGGCCCACAGCTCGCCGTACTGCCGGTCGCGGAAGAACTCGTCGGTGTCGCGCGACGAGCGCGGACGCGCGTAGAGGACCGCCTCGCCGTCGGCCATCACCAGCACCGCGTCGCTCGTCTGGTTGCCGGAGAAGTAGGTGTGAGCGGTGTCGGGGCGGAAGCGGTAGTCGGTGTCGTAGGACCGCACCTTGTAGCCGCCCGCGGGGAGCACCAGCCGCTCGCCCGGGAACGCCTCGGCCAGCCGGGCCCGGCGGCGCGCCGCCGGCTCGGCGACCGCCGCGACGGGGAGATCCAGCTCGCGGTCACCCCAGCCCTCACGCATGAAGGCGGCCCACGCAGCCGGGACCTTGGGGTCGTGGGACTCGGTCTTCAGCTCGCTCTGCTCGCTCATCCGAGCCATGGTACGCCGGGGCGCGGGGTCGACCGACCTGCCCCGATAGGCTTCGCCCCATGCCCGGAGCCCGCCGCGACAGCGTCGCCTTCACGGTCGTGGTGACCGTGTTGGTGTCTCTCGGCGCGCTCGCGATCCTGGCCGTGCTGGCCTTCTCAGGCGCCCCGAAGACGCTGCTCCTCGCCACCGTGCTCGCCGCGCTGCCGGTCGGCCCGCTCGTCGGTTGCTACCTCTGGCTCGACCGCTACGAGCCCGAGCCGCGCAGCCTGCTCGCCGCCGGTCTGCTCTGGGGCTGCTTCGTCGCCACCGCAGCGGCGCTGGTCCTCCAGGGCGTCGGCGGCTTCGTGCTCACGTTCACCGACCGGCAGAGCCTGGAGTTCGTGGCGCCGGTGACCGAGGAGGCGTGCAAGGGGCTCTTCCTCATCCTGCTGCTCTGGTGGCGGCGCGGCGAGCTCGACGGCGTGCTCGACGGCATCGTCTACGCCGGGATGGTCGGCATCGGCTTCGCCTTCACCGAGAACATCCTCTACCTCGCGGCGGCCTACAACGGCACCGACGGCTCGGGCCCCGGCGGCACCGAGGCGCTCACCGCCACGTTCGTGGTGCGCTGCGTGATCAGCCCCTTCGCCCACCCCCTCTTCACGACATTCATCGGCATCGGCGTCGGCATCGCGGTCAACGCCCGCAGCACACCGGCCCGGATCGTGTGGCCTCTCGGCGGCTACGCCACCGCGGTCACCACGCACGCGATCTGGAACACCTCGACGGTCTACGGCTTCGACACCTTCGGCCTCGTCTACGTCGTGCTGATCCTGCCGGCGCTCATCGGCGTCGTCGGCCTGGCCATGTGGTCGCGGAGCTCGGAGCGCCACATGCTCGTCTCCGCGCTGACCGACGCAGCCGAACGCGGCCTGGTGCCGGCCACCGACATCGGCTGGGTCGTCGACCTCCGGGCTCGGCGCCGCAGCCGCGCCTATGCCCGCGAGGTCGGCGGCAAGCCGGCCGAGCGCGCGATGCGCGACTACCAGCAGGCGACGATCGAGCTCGGCTTCCTGCACCACCGGTTCCTGCGCGGCACCCCGCCGCCGGACTACGCGACCCGCGGCCAGCAGTTCCTCCAGCGGATCGACCAGCTCCGGCCGTCGATCGCCTTCCCCGGACAGGTGGTACCCACCCGATGACCGTCTCCCGCGACCACAACACCCGGATGCTCACCGCGCTGGTGCAGCTCCGCGGTGCGCTCCAGGAGGCCCGGCTGCCGCTGGACGTCCCCGGGGTCGAGGAGCGTCGTACGGTCTTGCGGCAGATGGTCGACCAGCTCGAGGACTACGTCATCCCGCGACAGATGAGCCTCGAGGCGCCGCTGCTCGCCGTCGTCGGTGGCTCGACCGGCTCCGGCAAGTCGACGCTGGTCAACTCCCTGGTCGGCCGGCGGGTGACGGCCTCGGGGCTGCTGCGGCCGACGACCCGGTCGCCGGTGCTGGTGCACCACCCCGACGACGCCGAGTGGTTCGGCCAGGACCGGCTCCTGCCCGACCTGAAGCGGGTCGACCACTCCACCGACGACCCGGACTCCCTCCAGCTGGTGGCGTCCGACACCGTCCCGGCGGGTCTCGCGATCCTCGACGCCCCGGACGTCGACTCGGTGGAGGAGCGCAACCGGACGTTGGCCGCACAGCTGCTCGCGGCGGCGGACCTCTGGCTCTTCGTGACCTCGGCCGCCCGCTACTCGGACCAGGTGCCGTGGGAGTACCTCAAGCGCGCCGCGGAGCGCTCGACGTCCGTCGCGATCGTGCTCGACCGCACCCCGGCCGACGCCGTCCAGACGGTGGCCGCGCACCTCGCGCGGCTGCTGGCCAGCCGCGGGCTGAAGGACTCCCCGCTCTTCACCGTCAACGAGGCGCCGGTCTCGGAGGAGGGCCTGCTCGCCCCCACCGAGGTCGCCGACATCCGGGCCTGGCTGGTCTCGCTCGCCGAGGACAGCGACGCCCGGGGCGAGGTCGTCAAGCAGACGCTCGACGGCACCATCCGCACCCTGGCTCGCCAGACCCACACGGTCGCCGACGCCGCCGCGGAGCAGCTGCGCGCGGTCGCGTCGCTGCGAGAGGCCGTCGACACGACGTACGACGAAGCGGCCGCGAGGCTGGTCGCCGAGACCGGCGACGGGACGCTGCTGCGCGGCGACATCCTGGTGCGCTGGCAGGACTTCGTCGGGACCGGTGAGCTGCTCCGGTCGCTCGACGCGAAGGTCGGGCGGCTGCGTGAGCGCGTCGTCAACGCCGTCAAGGGCACGCCCCAGCAGGCCGAGCGCGTCTCCGCCGCCGTCGAGTCCGGGCTGGAGCTGCTGGTGCTCGAGCACGCGGAGTCGGCGACGGCTCGGGCCCGCGCCGCATGGGAGTCACCGGACACCGGCGCACCGTTGACCGCCGACGACGGGCTGGAGCGCGCGTCGCGCGACCTGCGCCGCCGCACGGAGGCGGAGGTCCGCGCCTGGCAGGCCGAGATCCTCGAGCTGGTCCGCACCGAGGGCGCCGACAAGCGCACCAGCGCCCGCTACCTGGCGTACGGCGTGCACGGGCTGACCGCCGCGCTGAGCGTGGTCGTGCTGGGCCGCAACGCCACCAGCCACGCGGCCGCCCTGGGGCGCACGCTTCTCGACGCGGTGTTCGGGGCGCCGGCGCTGGAGCGCCTCGTCGACCGCGCCGGTCACAGCCTCGAACGCCGGGTCTCGGGCCTCCTCGAGACCGAGCGCCGCCGCTACCTCGACCTGCTCGCCGGACTCGACATCCCGGCCACGGCGCCCGAGCAGCTGCGGGCCGCCTCGCGCCGTGTCGACGACCGTCGGTTCGAGCAGGCGAGGTCAGGATCGGCGCCGCAGGAGTGAGCCTCTAGGGTGGAGGCTGCACTGTTCACTGCACCACCACCGTCCTCCGGACGGGGTCGAGGGAGAAGATGACGTCCTTGCTCGAGGGGGCCAAGCAGCTGGTCACCCGTGGTACCGACATCGGTGCCCGCATCGACGGCCTCGACACGGCCGCCCGGGCAGCTCGTGGCCGGCTCGACGACTCGCTCGTCGACGAGGCCCAGGACCTGGTCGACCGCGCGGCCGGCCGGCTGCGCCTCTCGGCCAGCCACACGGTGGTCGCCATCGCGGGTGCGACCGGCTCGGGCAAGTCCTCGACGTTCAACGCCCTGACCGGCCTCGAGCTCTCCGCGGTCGGGGTGCGCCGTCCGACGACCTCGTGGGCGTCGGCCTGCGTGTGGGGTCGCGACGGCGCCGACGAGCTCCTCGAGTGGCTGGGCATCCCGCCGCGCCACCAGACGACCCGCGACTCGATGCTCGACACCGGGCGCCGCGAGAGCGCCTCCGAGCTGGACGGCGTCGTGCTGCTCGACCTCCCCGACCACGACTCGACCGAGGTCTCCCACCACCTCGAGGTGGACCGGCTGGTCGCTCTCGCCGACCTACTGGTGTGGGTGCTCGACCCGCAGAAGTACGCCGACGCGGCGATCCACGACCGCTACCTCGCGCCGTCCGCCGAGCACCAGGACGTCATGCTCGTGGTGCTCAACCAGATCGACACCGTGCCCGAGGAGCGTCGCCAGTCGATGCTCGACGACATCCGGCGACTGCTCGACGCCGACGGTCTCGACCGGGTCCCGGTGCTCGCCGTGAGCGCGCGGGAGGGCACCGGCATCGCCGAGCTCAAGTCCGAGATCGCCCGCCGGGCCGCCGACAAGCTCGCCACGAGCGCGCGCGTCGACGCCGACGTGAAGGCGGTCGCCGGCCGGATCTCCGCTGCCTCCGGCAGCGCGCCGACCCGCGCGCTGTCGGCCGAGCGGGTCCGGGCCCTCGACGACGCGTTCGCCGAAGCGGCCGGCGTACCCACCGTCGTGGAGGCCGTGGAGCGGTCCACCCGGATGTCGGTCGGGCGGGCGACCGGCTGGCCGGTGGCCAGCGTGGTCTCCGGGGTCAAGCCGGACCCGGTCAAGCGCCTCCAGCTCGACCTCGGCGCCGACGGTCGCGAGCTGTCCGGTCGAGCCCGGACCGCGCTGCCGGAGGCGACCCAGGTGCAGCGCGCCCGGGTCGACGCCGAGGTGCGGGCCCTGGCCGACGACGTCTCCAACGGGCTCACCCAGCCCTGGGTCAGCGCCGTACGCCGGGCGTCGACGTCGCGACTCGACGAGCTCGGCGACCGCCTCGACGCCGCGCTCGCGGCGACGCACCTGGGTGGGTCCCGGCTGCCGGTCTGGGCTGGGGCGGTGCGCGTGCTCCAGTGGCTGCTCGTCGTCGCGACGGTCGCCGGGTTGGGCTGGACGGGCGTGCTGGCCGGCTCGGGCAAGCTGCAGGACGGGGACACGGTGCGCGTCGGCGGCGTCGCGCTCGGCCTGATCCTGCTCGTCGGGGGGCTGGTCCTGGGCATCGCGATCGACCTGGTGTGCCGCGTGGTCGCGGGCGGCACGGCCCGGCGCCGGGCCACCGACGCGGACGATCGGCTGCGCGCGTCGGTCTCCGGGGTGTCGCAGGAGCTCGTGGTCGCCCCGGTCGAGACCGAGCTGACGGCGTACACGACCGTGCGCTCGGGCGTCGACCGCGCGCTCAGCTGAGCCCCTTTCTCGTCCACAGGACCCGCTTCTCGCGCCGGCTTCCACAGCCGGCCCGGCGCCCGCCCCTGGTCGTCGGTGGCGACGCGTTGTCTCGATCTGTCCACACGGATCGAGACAAGGAGCTCCGATGAACGAAACGACCGTCACCCTCCAGGGCTGGCTCGGCAGCGACGTGACCGTTCGCCAGGCCGGCGACGTGCCCGTCGCGGCCTTCCGGGTCGCCGCCACGCCGCGCCGCTACAGCCGCAAGACCGGGTCGTGGGAGGACTCCCCGACGCAGTGGTACTCCGTCAGCGCCTGGCGGGGACTGGCCGACAACTGCGCCGGGTCGCTGCGCCGGGGTGACCCGGTCGTGGTGCACGGCCGGCTCACCGTGTCGGTCTGGCTGAACGCCCAGGGCATCGAGGTGACGTCCTTCGAGGTCGACGCCACGATGGTCGGCCACGACCTGAGCCGGGGCACCAGCCGGTTCACCCGGACGCCGAAGCCGCAGCCTGTCGACGAGACGACCGACACCGACCGGTCGGAGGAGGTCGCCGCGTGAGCTTCAGCCGGCCGGCGGGGTCCAGTCGAGCCAGGTCGGGTCGGAGAGGATCGTGCGCAGCTGCGCGAAGCTCAGCGGGGGAGCGGTGGCCGCGACGGTCGAGCCTTCGCCCCACTTGTCGTCAGCACTGTTGGAGCCGGCGATGTAGAGCAGACCCTCGTCAGGCCCGACCAGGGTGACCTCCCGGACGATCACGCCGTCGGTGTCGAAGCGGTTGGTCCGGCCGATGGTGTTCCCGTCCGCGTCGCGCAGCTCGGTGCACGCGGTGGCGGCCGGCTCCGGGCAGGTGGTGTGGTCGTCGATGAATGCGCCGTGGTCGTCGGCCGGCGGGTAGAGCACGAGGTTGAGCCCACCCACGGTGTCTCCGTCCTCGTCGACGAGGTCGGTCGCGAACCAACCACCCCCCGGCTCCTCGCCGGGTGCGAGCTCCTCGTCGCCGAGGTTCTCGTCGGTGGTCGTCATGCCGTCGGGCAGGAGGTCTGCCACGCGGTGCAGCATCACGGCCCCGGGCATGTCCCACCGGCCCGGGGGCGGCTCGGCGAACGTCGGCTGCGGGTTCCCGGGATCGGTGGCGACGGTGCCCTCGTCGGCCTGGCTGCCCGCCAGCGCGGGCAGCACGACCACGGAGACCGTGGCCAGCAGCGCCACCCCGCCGAGGATGGCTCCGGCGCGGCGCCGACGTCGTACGGCGCGGCCGCGTTGCAGCGACCCCGCGCGCAGGCGCTCGGTCGGCGTGGGCAGGTCGTCCAGCGACCGCACCATCAGGTCGTGCAGTCCGGTGCTGAGATCGGGGTCGGTCATCGGGCGCTCCCGTTCGGGTGGGGGGTGGTGTCGGTGAGCAGGGTGCGCAGCGACCTGAGCGCGCGCAGGCTGCGGTTCTTGACGGCGGCCTCGCTGAGGTCGAGGTCGGCGGCGGTCTGGGCGACGCTGCGGTCCTCCCAGAAGCGGAGCACCACGACCGCCCGGTCGACCGGCGCCAGCTCGGCGAGCGCGGCCAGGAGGGCGACGCGGTCGGCCGGGTCGGCGTCGCGGGTAGCCCGGTCGGTCGGCTCGGCGACGGGGAGCTCGGAGCTGCTGCGCCGGCGACGCTCGGAGAGGAAGGTCTTGATCAGCACGCCGTGCACGTAGGCGACCGGGTCGCCGGCGCCGCTGACCCGCCACCACGAGGCGTACGCCTTGGCGAGCGCCGACTGCACGAGGTCCTCGGCGGCGTGCGGCGAGGTCGTCAGGAGGTAGGCGCTGCGGTAGAGCTGGGCCGACCGGGCGGCCACGAACTCCTCGAACTCATCGTCCATCCGTGGCGAGCGACGCACCTGGACCTCCACCCGTTCGACGTTCCGCGGGCCCCGGCGGGGCCTGTCACCCTACAGACGCCGCGACCCCCGATCGGGTCTCATCGCTCGTGTCCAACTAGGCTCGGGGACCATGGCTGAGTATGTGTTCACCCTGCGCAATGTGCGTAAGGCCCATGGCGACAAGGTCGTCCTCGAGAACGTCACCCTCTCGTTCCTCCCCGACGCGAAGATCGGCGTCGTCGGGCCCAACGGCACCGGCAAGTCGTCCCTGCTCAAGATCATGGCCGGGCTCGACAAGCCCAACAACGGCGAAGCGCTGCTGAGCCCGGGCGCGACGGTCGGGATGCTGCAGCAGGAGCCGCCCCTGACGGAGGGCAAGACCGTCCTCGAGAACGTCGAGGAGGCCGTGTCCGAGATCAAGGACAAGATGGCCAGGCTCGACGCGCTCTACATGGCCATGGGTGACCCGGACGCCGACCTCGACAAGCTCAACGAGGAGGCCGGCAACCTCCAGAGCGAGCTCGACGCCGCCAACGTGTGGGACCTCGACAGCCGTCTCGAGCAGGCGATGGACGCGCTGCGCTGCCCGCCGCCGGACGCCATCGTCGACAACCTCTCCGGTGGTGAGCGCCGGCGCGTCGCGCTGTGCAAGCTGCTGCTCCAGCAGCCGGACCTGCTGCTCCTCGACGAGCCCACCAACCACCTCGACGCCGAGTCCGTGCAGTGGCTGGAGAACCACCTGAAGGACTACCCGGGCGCCGTCTTGGCCGTCACCCACGACCGGTACTTCCTCGACAACGTCGCGACCTGGATCCTCGAGCTCGACCGCGGTCAGGCCCACCCCTACGAGGGCAACTACACGACGTACCTCGAGACCAAGCAGTCCCGGCTCAAGATCGAGGGCCAGAAGGACGCCAAGCGCGCCAAGATGCTGGAGAAGGAGCTCGAGTGGGTCCGCTCCAACGCCAAGGCACGGCAGACCAAGAGCCGCTCCCGGCTCGCGCGCTACGAGGAGATGGCGGCCGAGGCCGACCGGATGCGCAAGATCGACACCTCCGAGATCAACATCCCGGCGGGCCCGCGCCTCGGTGACATCGTGCTCGAGGCCCGAGGCCTGGCCAAGGGGTTCGAGGACCGCACCCTGATGCACGACCTGACGTTCACGCTGCCCCGCGCGGGGATCGTCGGCGTGATCGGGCCCAACGGCGTCGGCAAGACCACGCTCTTCCGGATGATCACCGGCAGCGAGCAGCCCGACGAGGGTGAGCTCAAGGTCGGCACGACCGTGAAGCTGTCGTACGTCGACCAGAGCCGCGGTGGCATCGACCCCAACAAGAACGTCTGGGAGGTCGTCTCCGACGGGCTCGACTTCATCAAGGTCGCGAACTTCGAGATGAACTCGCGCGCGTACGTCGCGTCGTTCGGCTTCAAGGGACCCGACCAGCAGAAGAAGGCCGGCGTGCTCTCCGGCGGAGAGCGCAACCGTCTCAACCTGGCGCTCACCCTCAAGATGGGCGGCAACGTGTTGCTGCTCGACGAGCCCACCAACGACCTCGACGTCGAGACCCTGTCCTCGCTCGAGGACGCCATCCTCGACTTCCCGGGCTGCGCCGTCGTCACCTCGCACGACCGGTGGTTCCTCGACCGGGTCGCCACGCACATCCTCGCGTGGGAGGGCGACGACGAGGACCCCGCCAAGTGGTTCTGGTTCGAGGGCAACTTCGCGTCCTACGAGGAGAACAAGATCGAGCGGCTCGGTCTCGAGGCGGCCCGCCCGCACCGGGTCACCCACCGCCGCCTCACCAGGGACTGACGGACCGTCGGGTGAGGAGGTTGCGCTAGCAACCGTCTCGAAACCCCCGCAGCGCTACCGGCTTCGGCGACCCCAGCCGTCGCCGGCCGCAACCACCTACGATCTCCGCATCTCCATCTCGGGGTGGTCGGCGACCAGGTTGTCGGAGACGGCGTCCATGACGCGGCCCAGCGCCGCGAAGTCCTCGGGACTGACCAGGTCGACCAGGTGGCTGCGGACGCCGCTCACATGGATGTCGGCCATCCGCACCAGGAGGTCGTGACCCTTGGACGTCATGGTCGCGACGACCCCGCGGCCGTCCTCCGGCGAGCTCCCGCGGACGACGTAGCCGGCGCGTTCCATCCGGGCGATCGTGTGGGTCACCCGGCTGCGGCTGTGGGCCAGCGCGTCGGCGAGCTGGGCCATCCGCATCTGCCGGTTCTCCCGCTCGGAGAGGCGGACCAGGATCTCGTACTCCACCAGCGACAGGTCGCACGCCTGGTGCAGGTCGTCGTCGAGTCGGTCGAGGAGCAGGGTCATCCCCATCAGCAGCGCTCGCCAGGAGCGCTGCTCGTCTTCGGTCAGCCAGGTCGTGCCCCCGTTGTCCGTCATCCGGGCAGTGTAAGCAGACGGTGCGGACGCCGGGTTCGCGTGACTGTGAAGACAGCCGGTCTCGACACGCCGGTCTCGGCTTCGTGTCTCAGTCGCGCGGCTTGCTCGACCATCATCAGCGGATCTCGCGGTCGCTTCGCTCGCGCTAGATCCGCTCGAGGATCAGGGCCATGCCCTGCCCGCCGCCGACGCACATCGTGATCAGGCCGGTCGACTTGTCGTGCCAGTCGAGCGAGTTCAGCATCGTGTTCTGGAGCCGGGCGCCGGTCATGCCGAACGGGTGGCCGACGGCGATCGCGCCGCCGTTCACGTTGAGCCGGTCGAGGTCGATGCCGAGGTCCTGGTAGGACGGCACCACCTGTGCCGAGAAGGCCTCGTTGATCTCGACCAGGTCGATGTCGCCGATGCTCATCTTCGCGTGGGCGAGCGCCCGCTTGGTCGCCTCGACCGGGCCGAGGCCCATGATCTCGGGGGACAGGCCGCTGACGCCGGTGGAGACGATCCGGGCGAGCGGGGTGAGGCCCAGCTCGGCGGCCTTCGTGTCGGACATGATGATGACCGCGGCCGCGCCGTCGTTGAGGCCGCAGCAGTTGCCGGCCGTGACCACGCCGTCGGGCCGGAAGACCGGCTTGAGGTCCTTGATGCCGTCGTAGGTGACGCCGGCGCGCGGGCCGTCGTCCTTGCTGACCACGGTGCCGTCAGGCGTGGTGACCGGCGTGATCTCGCGTGCCCAGAAGCCGTCGTTGATCGCCTTCTCGGCCAGGTTCTGCGAGCGGACCCCGAACTCGTCGAGCTCCTGGCGGCTGAGGCCGCGCAGCTTCGCGACGTTCTCGGCCGTCTGGCCCATGGCGATGTAGACGTCGGGGAGCAGGCCGTCCTCACGCGGGTCGTGCCAGTCCTGCCCGCCCTCGGCAGCCTTGGCGGTGCGCGCCTTGGCCTCGTCGAACGTGTGGTTCTGGGTGTCGGGCCAGTGGTCCGAGGTGCCCTTGGCGAAGCGCGACACGGTCTCGACCCCGGCCGAGATGAAGACGTCGCCCTCGCCGGCCTTGATCGCGTGGAAGGCCATCCGGGTGGTCTGCACCGACGACGAGCAGTAGCGGGTGATGGTGGCGCCGGGGACGTCGTCCAGGCCGTTGAGCACGTTCACGACCCGCGCCATGTTGTTGCCGGACTCGCCGCCCGGCAGGCCGCACCCGAGGTAGTGGTCGTCGATCGTGTGGGGGTCGAGCTCCGGGATCTTGTCCAGGGCGGCCTGCACGATGAACGCGGTCAGGTCATCGGGCCGCAGCTCGGTGAGCGACCCCTTGTTCGCGCGACCGATGGGGGTGCGTGCGGCGGAAACGATGACTGCCTCGGGCATGGGTTCTCCGTTCGGATGGGGGTTGCTGCGCTCGCCACACTAGACCGTGTTCTAGTACGTCGGACCGAGGCGTTCGTCACGCTCCCGGGGCGCCGGCGAGGCCGTTGCTGAGCAGCTGGAGCGAGCGGCTCAGGAAGTCCGCGCGCTCGGCGGCCGGCTTCAGCAGCGCGGCCAACAGGACGCCGTCGTAGGACGCGACGAGCGCCTCCGCCCTCTCCGAGCTGTGCTCCTTGCCGGTGGCCGCCATGATCCCCTCGACCAGGCCGATGAGGCGGGCCCGGTGGTCGGCCAGGATCGCGCAGAGATCGGCGTCGCGGGTGGCCGCCATCGTCAGCTCCAGCCGGGCGACCAGCAGCTCGCGCTGGTCCAGCCAGTGCAGGAACAGGTCGAGGGCCGCCCGCACGCCTTCGCCGTCGTCGTCCACGTCGCAGGCGAGGATCCGGTCGGCGAGCCGGTCGACGTCCGCCAGCAGGGCGCTGGCGACGTACTCGGTCAGCGCCCCCTGGAGGGCCTGGCGGGTGCGGAGGTAGGCCGAGCAGCTGCCCTCGGGCAGACCCGCTCGTCGGTCGACCGCCCGGTGGGTCAGCCCGCGGAGCCCGTGGTCGGCGATCACGTGCAGGGCCGCGTCGAGGAGCTGGCGGCGCCGCGGGCTGAGGGCGGGCGCCTCGACCGTGGCGGCGGCGGTCTCGCGGGCGGGCATGGACACCTCTCGACGGGCTGTGACCGGAGACACTACCGCGCGTCGTTGCCTGCCTCCGGGCGCGGCAGTACCTTCTACAGAAGCAGGAGTCTACATCTGTAGAAAGGAACCGTGATGACCGTCATCACCCCGCTCGGTTCGTTCATGATCATCGCCTTCATCGTGCTCGGCGTGGTGACGTCGGCCGCCTCGCTGGCCGTCCTCACCGAGTTCGTCACGAGCAACCGCAGGGTCCGCCTGGCCCGCCACCAGTCCGTCGGCACGTACTACCGCGGGCTCGCCCACCTGCACTGACGTCCGTCCATCCGCCCGGTGCCGCCCGGGCGAGCGGATCTCTGGCAGCATCGGGGCCGTGCGACACCTGTACGAGTGCCCGATGCGCTGGGCCGACCTCGACCTCCTGGGCCACGTCAACAACGTGGTCTACGTGGACTACCTCCAGGAGGCTCGGGTCGACATGATGCGCACCCACGGCCCGGCGGCCCAGGGCGCGCTGGCCGAGGGCACCGTGGTGGTGCGCCACGAGGTGAGCTACCTCGCCCCGCTGACCTTCGGCTTCCGACCGGTCTCGATCGAGTGCTGGGTCACGGAGATCCGGGCGGCCACGTTCACCGTGGCCTACGAGATCTTCCACGACCTCCCCGGGGACGAGGGCCGTCGCGTCTACCTCCGGGCGACGACCGTCCTGACGCCGTACGTCTTCTCCACCGAGAGCCCTCGCCGGCTCACCGAGCTCGAGCGGGAGACGCTCGCCGGCTTCCTGGAGCCGACCGAGCGGGTGCGGCTCCCCCCGGTGCGGAAGGTGCGGCCCGAGACCGCCAGCCGCTACCCGATCCAGGTGCGGTTCTCCGACGTGGACGTCTACGGGCACGTCAACAACGTGAAGTACTTCGAGTACCTCCAGGAGGCGCGGATCTTCCTGAACGCGCGACTCTGGGAGGGCCTGGAGCCGGTCTCGCTCGTGGTCGCGCAGACCGACGTCGACTACCGCGTCCCGATCCTCTTCCGGCCCGAGCCCTACGACGCGTGGTCGTGGGTCTCGCGGGTCGGCACCCGGTCGGCGACCATCGAGTCGCTGATCATGGACGGCGACGCGGTGCTGTCCCGCGCCCGGGTCGCGATCGTCTTCTTCGACCAGGAGACCCAGCGCTCGACGGCGCCGCCCGCGCCCTACCTCGACGCGTTGCGGACGCTGCTGCCCGCCTGATCGTCGGCCAGGACGCCCGACTCGCGGAGCCGGCGCAGGCCGCGGTGGTGGGCGACCCGGACGGCCACCGCGGAGATGCCGAGCGCGGAGGCCGTGGTCGCGACATCGAGGCCGACCACGTCGAGGCAGCCCACCACCTCGCGCTCGCGCCGCGGCAGGGTCGCCAGCGCACGGACCACCCAGTCGTGGGCAGCATGAGCCGACGCCGGCCCCGGCACGGCAGGCGGTTCTGCCAGGGCGTGCAGGTCGGTGGGGTGGGTGTTGCGCCGCAGCCCGCGGCGCCGGGTGTTGCCGCCGAGCTTGCGGGCAATGCCGAACAACCAGCCGGCGAACTCCGACGACGTACCGCTGAAGCCGCAGATCTTCTCGGCCGCGACGAGCCACGCCTCCGCGGCGAGATCGTCGGCCGCGACCGCGGTGTCACCGCTGGGCCGGGTGCTCAGCCAGACCACCAGCCGGCCGGCGTGCTCGCGGTAGAGGGCGCGCCAAGCGTCGGCGTCGCCCCTCTTCGCGCCCGCCACCACCGCGTCGTCGGTACTCACCGGGGCCGTCTGCCACCCGCTCCGTGGCCGGGATGCGCCCCGGCGTGCTCGTTCGCGTTGCCGGACTTCTCGGTGGCGTGCTGGTTCGGATGGTCGCCGGCGTGCTCGTCGGGCCCGTTGCCCCGCCCGTTGCCCTGGTGCTGCTGACCCGGGTTCTGAGCGGGACCCCCGCCCGAACCGGCGGAGGCGCTCGGCCGGCCGGTGGGAGGCACGGACCCGCCGGGCCCGGTGCCGGCGGGTGTCGAGGACGGGCCGGAGGTCGCGGGCGGCCGGGTCCGCTCGGTCGGCGCCGCGGCCGTCGGCGTGGGGTCGGGCGAGCCGGGGCTGCTCGCCGGGGTCGTCGGGGCCGGCGTCGGATCGGGGCCGGCCGGCGCACCCAGCCCGGTCAGCCAGGCGGCACCGACCAGCACCGCCGCGACGCTGGCCGCGGCCAGACCCACCCGCCAGGTCGCGCGCGGTGCCGCTGCGCTCTCCCGCACGGGGGCTCCGGCCGCGGCCAGCGAGCTCAGGCGGGCGAGGAACGTCTCGTCCGGCTCGAGGGTCGGCACGACTGCTCGCAGCGACGAGCTGCGGGCCGGCTGATCAGCCATGCGTGCCTCCTCGGGGTGGACGTAGGACGGTCCCGACGCTAGCGGGGGTCACAGAGCGCCGGGACCGTCCGGATCGGGGGGTCAGCCGGCGGCCGGGGCCGGCGTCGCGGTGGCGTGCTCGTGGGGGTGGTCGCCGGCGTGCTCGTTCGGGCCATGGCCCTGGTGCGGCACGGGGTGCGGGTGCTCGCTCGGGTGACCGGCGTCGTGACCGTGGTCGGTGCCGCCCGGCAGCGCGTGGGTGTCGGGGTGGGTGCCGGCGTGCTCGTTCGGCTGCGAGTCCTCGGTCGGGGTCTCGGTGTCGCTGACCTCGGTCTCCGGCGCCGGCTCCGTGGCCCCGGTCGGCTCCGTGACCTCGGAGGGCTCCGTGGCCTCGGTGGGCGCCGGCGTGGGCGCCGCGTGCTTCGCCCGCGCCTCGGCGGCACGTGCCTGGCCCGCCGCCGCGTGCTCGTCGACCTCGTGGCCGTTCTTGTTGGTCACGGGGGAGGAGGACGCCGAGGCGGTGGGCGAGGTGTCATCCGCGGTCGGGGCCGACGATCCGCCCTGTGTCGCGTACGCCGCGCCGAAGGTCAGGGCGGCGGTGAGGGCGGCGGTGGCCGAGACGGCGGTGGTGGTCCTGCGCATGGGGAGTTGCCTCCTGAGATGGGGGTGGCGGAGATCCGCCCGTCCACCCCTCACCTGTCGCGAGCGGCCCCCGGTGTTACGTCGTCAGCCGAGAATCATTCGAGGCTGTTGACCATGAACTGCGCGGCGTGCGTGACGTAGTCCCAGAACTGCGCGTCCTGCTCCGGGGTCAGGGCCACCTCGTCGAGCCCGGCCCGGAAGTGCGTCAGCCAGTGGTCCTTGGCCTCGGGCGTCACGGCGAAGGGTGCGTGCCGCATCCGCAGCCGGGGGTGACCACGGGTGTCGGAGTACGTCGTGGGCCCACCCCAGTACTGCACGAGGAACAGCAGGAAGCGCTCCTCGGCGGGGCCGAGGTCCTCCTCGGGGTACAGCGGCCGGAGCACCTCGTCCTCGGCGACGCCCTCATAGAACTTCGCCACGATCCGCCGGAAGGTCTCGAAGCCGCCGATCTCCTCGTAGAACGTGGTCATGCGTCCATTGTGACCAGGCCCGGATCGCGACCCGACACCGGCGTGCCAGACTCGGGATCGAACCAGTCTTCCGAGCCACACACGAGGAGATCGACGCACATGGCAACCACCCGCAACGCCAGCACCCACTGGGAGGGCACCCTCTTCGAGGGCGCCGGACAGGTCACGCTGGAGTCCTCCGGCCTCGGCACGCACGACGTCTCCTGGGCCTCTCGCGCCGAGGACGCCAACGGCAAGACCAGCCCCGAGGAGCTGATCGCGGCCGCGCACTCGTCCTGCTTCTCCATGGCCCTGTCCAACGGCCTGGCGAAGGCGGGCACCCCGGCCACCTCGCTCGACACGAGCGCGGCGGTCGACTTCGTCCCCGGCACCGGCATCACCGAGATCCGGCTCACCGTGAAGGGTGTCGTGCCCGGCATGAGCGAGGAGGACTTCGTCGCCGCCGCCGAGGGCGCCAAGGTCGGCTGCCCGGTGAGCCAGGCGCTCGCCGCCGTCCCGATCAAGCTCGAGGCGTCGCTGGGCTGACGCGGCCCCGATCAACCACCCGTGACGGGCTCTTCCTCCTCGGAGGGGGAGCCCGTTCGCTTCTCCTCGCGGTTCCAGACGACGCGCTGGGGCAGCGGGATCTCGATGCCCTCGTGGTCGAAGCGGGCCTTGATCCGCTGGCGCAGCGCGCGGGCGACGCCCCACTGCTCCATGGGGGCCGTCTTGATCAGCACCCGCAACGTCACCGCCTCGGGGGCGAACATCTCGACGCCGGTCACCTCGGGCTCCTCGATGATGATGTCCTTGAAGTCCTCGTCCTCCCACAGGTCGTGAGCGACCTCGCGGAGCACCCGCTGGACCCGGACCAGGTCCTCGCGGTAGCTGACGTTGACGTCGACGACCGCGCGCGACCAGTTCTGGCTCATGTTGCCGACCCGGGGGATCGCGCCGTTGGGGACGTACCAGACGGTGCCGTTGATGTCGCGGAGCCGGGTGACCCGGAGGCTGACCGCCTCGACGGTGCCGCTGGCCTCGCCCACGTCGACCACGTCGCCGACGCCGTACTGGTCCTCGAAGATCATGAAGATGCCGGACAGGAAGTCCTTGACCAGCGACTGGGCGCCGAAGCCGAGTGCGAGGCCGAGGATGCCGGCGCTCGCGATGATCGGGGCGATGTTGACCCCGACCTCGCTCAGGATCATGGTGCCGATGATCGCGACCAGGATGCCGGTGACCACGCTCTTGAGCAGGTCGCCCATCGTCTTGGCCCGCTGGACCCGGCGGGTGGAGGTCGCCAGGTCGCGCGCGGTGGCCTTCTGGGCGGCCTTGCCGGGCATCCGGAACCGGCTCATCCGGTCAGGAAGGACGCCGTCCTCGGCGCGCGCGACCAGCCGGTCGACCACGCGGTGCAGCAGCCACCGGATGACGAAGAGGAGCAGGACCAGGCCGAGGACCGCCAGCGGCTTGCCGATCAGGATGTCGGCCACGTCGGCCGCCGTCTGGTTGTTGGTCGCCTTGAAGGTCAGGTTGCAGACCTCGTGGCCGTCGGCGCACGTTCCTTGCGTCTCTAGCCCAAACATGGCGCCCAGTATGTACAGGCCGGCGCAAGTCCGCAGGCCACGCCCGACTGCCGGTGTGATCCAGTCCACCCGAGAGCGGTCCAACCGCCGAAACACGGAGCGGATATCCTGCTGCGCGTGACCACCAAGCTCGCGCACCTCGCCCGTCGTACGTCCGTCGTCCTCGTCGCGGGCGGGTTGGTCCTGGGCCTCTCCGGTCCGGCCGGCGCGGACGTCCCCGAGTTCTGGAGCGACCCCGACGCCGTGTCCCCGGTGCACGCACTCCTGGTGCTCGCCGGCATCCCGCTGCTGCTGTTCGCGCTGATCACCCTGGCCGTCGTGCTGCCGGGCGTCATCAAGGGCGAGCGGTTCACGCCGGGCGGCCAGGCGACCGAGGACCAGTGGTTCGGCGGCCCGAGCAAGGGCACCGCCGCGCTCCCGGCTCCCGACACCGAGGAGTCGAAGGCTGGTGGCGCAAGTGGGCGTTGGTGAGTTCAACAACCACGAGCGGTTCCAGATCGACGAGGCCATCCGCAAGGCGGAGCAGGTCTCGCGCTACGAGTTCAGCGTCTTCGTCGGCCGCGCCGGCGACGACGCGCGCGCGTTCGCAACGCAGCTGCACAACTCCCTGGTCGCGCCGGCCCGCAGCATCCTGATCATGCTCGACCCGGCCGCGCGGGCGCTCGAGATCGTGACCGGCGGCTACGTCCGGCGCACCCTCTCCGACCAGGAGGTCGAGCTGACGACGCTGCAGATGGAGTCGCTCTTCGCCGCAGGCGACCTCGTCGGCGGCCTCAAGCGCGGCATCCAGATGCTCGCCGACCACGCCCGAGCACCCGAGACCCTGCACGCAGGCGAGTAGCGGCAGCGGGTTTCACCGGTCAGCCGCCAGAACCCGCACGACACGCCGAGCGGTCTCGGCGTGTCGTGCGGGGATCGGCGGTCAGCCGGTGAAACCCGCGCCCTGCGCGTCCCTCGCCTGGGCGGCCAGCGCCCGGGCGACGTCGTCGCGGCCCTCGCGCACGTAGCGCTTGGCGGCCGGGTTGGCCGGGGAGGTCTCGAGCCAGGCGTCGACCCGGTCGAGCAGCTCCTGGCTGGCCAGCTGCTTGGGGAAGATGAACTCCAGCGCGGTCGAGGCCCGCTGGGTGCCCTTCTCCTCCCACATCGTGTCGGCGGCGGCGAGGTACTTCTCGACGTACGGCGCGAGCACGTCGTCCTGGCCGAAGGCCTGGAAGGCGAGCACCACGCTGCGCTGCGTCTCGTTGGCGACGTCGTCGCGCACCATCGCGATCTCCCACGCCTCGGCCTTGGCCTCCGCGGTCGGGCGCAGCGCCCGCGCGGCGGCGGCGTGCTCCTGACCGGAGTTCGTGTTGTCGCGCTCGAGCTCCTCGGCGATTCGGTCGGCGTCCGCGCGGCCGTTCTTCGCCAGGCCGTTGAGCAGGGTCCAGCGCAGGTCGGTGTCGACCGCCAGCCCGTCGAAGGTCAGCGACCCGTCGAGCAGCGCCGCGAGGTCCCTCAGCGCGGCGTCGCTGTGGGCCGCGCCGGCGTAGGCGCGGGCGAAGGACAGCTGGTGGTCGCTGCCGGCCTCGGCGTTCTCGAGCAGCTTGCGCAGCCCCTGCTCCCAGGTGGCACGCAGCGCGGCGCGGTTGCCGGGGGCGGAGTACTGGGTCGCGGCCATCGCGGCGTACGTCGGGATCCGGCTCACGCCGAACGCGTCGGTCTCGCTGCCGACCCCGCTGAGCACGAGCGCCACGAAGTCGGTCGCCGACATCTCGGCGTCGCGGGTCATGTCCCAGGCGGCTCCCCAGCACAGGGCACGGGCCAGGGAGTCGTCGAGCGTCGCGATGCCGTCGATCACCGTCGCGAGCGACCGCTCGTCGAGGCGGATCTTCGTGTAGGCGAGGTCGCCCTCGTTGAGCAGCAGCAGGTCGGGCTGGCGCTGGCCGACGAGCTCGGGGATCTCCGTCAGTTCGCCGGCGACGTCGGCCTCGAGCGCCGTACGCCGGACCAGGCGGCCGTCGACGTCGTCGTAGAGGCCGATGCCGAGGCGGTGGCGCCGCAGCGTCGGGTGGTCCGGGTTCGAGGCGGTCTGGCGGACCGCGAACGACGCGTAGTTGCCGTCGGCGTCGAGCTCGAATGCCGGCGCCATGGTGTTGACGCCCGAGGTCTGGAGCCACTCCTGGGCCCACGCGTGGAGGTCGCGCCCCGAGGAGGCCTCGAGCGCGGCCAGCAGGTCGGTGAACTCGGTGTTGGAGAACTCGAACTCCTTGAAGTAGGCGCGCACGCCCTCGAGGAAGTTGTCGAGCCCGACCCAGGCCACCAGCTGCTTGAGGACGGAGGCGCCCTTGGCGTAGGTGATGCCGTCGAAGTTGACCTCGACCGCACGCAGGTCGACGTTGTCGGCCGCGATCGGGTGGGTACTGGGCAGCTGGTCCTGGCGGTAGGCCCAGTTCTTGCGGGCGTTCGTGAAGCCGGTCCAGGCCTCGGTGAACTCGGTCGCCTCGACGGCCGCGTGGTAGCAGGCCCACTCGGCGAACGACTCGTTCAGCCACAGGTCGTCCCACCAGCGCATGGTCACCAGATCGCCGAACCACATGTGCGCCATCTCGTGGAGGATCACCTCGACGCGGAACTCGTAGAACGCCCGGTCCTGGCGGCTGCGGGGGAGGTACTCGTCGCGCAGCGTCACGCAGCCGGCGTTCTCCATCGCGCCCATGTTGTACTCCGGCACGTAGAGCTGGTCGTACTTGCCGAACGGGTACGGGTAGTCGAAGGCAGCCTCGAAGAACTCGAAGCCCTGCTCGGTGACCTTGACCAGCTCGTCGATGTCGAGGAACTCGACGAGGGACTGGCGGCAGTAGTGGCCGAGCGGGATGTCGCCGTGCTTGCCGACGTAGGTGTGCTGCACCTCGTGGTACTCGCCTGCGACGATCGCGGTGACGTACGTCGACATCGGCTTGGTCGGCGCGAAACGCCAGACGGCCTTGCCGTCGCCCTCGTCACCACTCAGGGCCTCGGGCTCGGGCGTCGGCGAGTTGGAGACGACCTTCCAGTGCTCGGGAGCGGTCACCGTGAACGTGAAGGGCGCCTTGAGGTCGGGCTGCTCGAAGGTCGTGTAGACCCGGCGGGCGTCCGGCACCTCGAACTGCGAGTAGAGGTAGACCCGGTCGTCGGCGGGGTCCACGAACCGGTGCAGGCCCTCACCGGTGCGGGAGTAGGGCAGGTCGGCGCGGACGACGAGCTCGTTGTCCGCGGCCAGGCCGGTCAGCGTGATCCGGCTGTCGGCGTACGCCGTGGCCGGGTCGATCGCCACACCGTTCAGCGTGATCGCGTGGATCGTCGCGTCGACGAGGTCGGCGAAGGTCTCCGCGCCGGGCTCGGTGCTGGTGAAGCGGATGGTCGTGGTCGATGCGAAGGTCGCGTCACCGGTCGTGAGATCCAGGTCGATGGAGTACGACGTGACGTCCAGGAGAGCCGCGCGGGTGGCGGCCTCGTCCCGGGTGAGGTTGGTTCCAGGCATGCGAGGCATCCTGCCACTCGGACCTGCCCCCGCGAAAAGGAGAAAGCGCGATGATGGCCCGGTGACCGACCCCGGCCGCCATGTCGTCCCCCTCGGAGCGGCGACCAAGGCGTGGTTCCTGATCTCGCTGCAGACGTTCGGCGGACCGGCCGGCCAGATCGCGGTGATGCAGCGCGAGCTCGTCGACGAGCGGCGCTGGATCGGCGAGCGCCGCTTCCTCCACGCGCTGAGCTACTGCATGCTCCTGCCCGGCCCGGAGGCGCAGCAGCTCGCCGTCTACACGGGCTGGCTGCTCAACGGGTGGGCCGGAGGCGTGATCGCCGGCGCGCTCTTCGTCCTCCCGGGTTTCGTGGCTCTCCTCGCGCTCTCGGCCGTCTACGTCACCCAGGGCGACACCGCGCTCGTGACCGGGCTGTTCCTCGGGCTGGCGCCCGCGGTCGTCGCGATCGTGGTCCAGGCCGTGGTCCGCATCGGGGGCCGGGCGCTCACCCACCCCGCCCTCGTCGGGCTCGCGGTGGCGGCCTTCGTCGCCCTGGCGGTCCTCGGGCTGCCGTTCCCGGTGGTCGTGCTCGGCGCCGGGCTGGTCGGGTGGCTCGTCGGCCGGCGCCGGCCCGCGGTGATGGCGGCCCGGGCCCGCCCCGAGGACGCGGCCGCCGACACCCCGCTGGTGCCGGACGAGGCCCTGCACCACGCCCGCCCGTCAGCCCGCCGCAACCTCACGATCCTGACGGTCGGGCTGGTGCTCTGGGTCGCCCCGGTCGCCGTCGCCTGGGTCGTCGCGGACGGCGGTCCCTCGGTGTTCGTCGACCAGGGCCTGTTCTTCGGTGGGATGGCGCTGGTGACGTTCGGCGGCGCGTACGCCGTGCTGGCGTACGTCGCCCAGGCGGCGGTCGGGACCTACGGGTGGGTGACGGCGAGCGAGATGACGAAGGGCCTCGCCCTCGCGGAGTCGACGCCCGGACCGCTGATCATGGTCGTGCAGTTCGTCGCGTTCCTCGGCGCCTACCGCGCCCCCGGCGACCTCGACCCCTGGCTGGCGGCCGTGCTGGCCTCGCTGGTGGTGGTCTGGGTGACGTTCGTGCCGAGCTTCCTCTTCATCTTCCTCGGCGCGCCGTACGTCGAGCGGCTGCGCGGCAACACCTCCCTCTCCTCGGCCCTGACCGGCGTCACCGCCGCGGTGGTCGGGGTGATCGCCAACCTGGCGCTCTACTTCGCGGTCCACACGCTCTTCTCGGAGACCGACCGCTGGGGACGCGACCACCTCGGCCTGCTGGTGCCGGTGTGGGACTCCTACGTCTGGGAGTCGTTCGTGGTCCTCGCCCTGGCGCTGGTGCTGGTCCTGCGACTGCGCTGGTCGGTGCTGCGCACGCTCGCCGTGTGTGCGCTGGCGGGGCTCGGTCTCTCGCTGCTGACCTGAGCTGACGGGGAATCCGGGCTCCGGTCTGCTTGTTGGGTCGACATGACCAAGACCAACGCCGACTTCTGGTTCGACCCCGCCTGCCCGTTCGCCTGGATCACCTCACGCTGGATCCTCGAGGTGGAGAAGGTCCGCGACATCGAGGTGACCTGGCACATCATGAGCCTCGCCTACCTCAACCAGGACAAGGACATCTCGGAGGAGTACCGCTCCTTCCTCACGACCGCATGGCAGCCGGTGCGGGTGCTGATGGCCGCCGAGCAGAAGTACGGCCAGGAGGCGCTGCTGCCGCTGTACACGGCGATGGGCACGCGCATCCACATCGAGAAGCAGGACAAGGACCGCGCCATGATCGAGGGCGCCCTCGCCGACGCCGGCCTCGACGTCGGGCTCGCGGACGCGATGGACGACTCGTCGTACGACGACGCGATCGCGAAGTCCCACCACCTCGGCATGGACCAGGTGGGCAACGAGGTCGGCACGCCGACCATCGCCTTCGAGGGCGCGGCCTTCTTCGGCCCCGTGCTCACCAAGGCCCCGAAGGGCGAGGACGCAGGCCGCCTCTGGGACGGCTGCGTGACCGTCGCGTCGTTCCCGCACTTCGCCGAGCTCAAGCGCAGCCGCAGCAACGACCTCGACTTCGAGTGAGACGAGCTCTGCTCGGTCGGCGTACCGTGGATCCATGACCACATCGCCGGCCGAGCGGAGCGACGACGTCCGGGTCCTCTCCCGGGCGCTCGACCAGGCCGGCGACGTGCTCGACCACGTGCACACCCACCACCTGTCCCTCCCGACGCCGTGCCGGGACTGGGACGTCGGGGCTCTCGCCGACCACCTGGTGGCCGCGCCGACCACGGCCCTGGCGATGATGCGGGGCGAGCAGGTGGACTGGTCGGCACCGCCCGCGCACGTGTCCGAGGAGTGGGGACCGGCCTTCCGGGTGGTGGCCGACGACCTCATCCACGCGTGGCACCAGGGTCTGGGCGGGGAGGGCGCGAGCGCGGACTGGCAGAGCGCCGAGCTCGCCGTCCACACCTGGGACCTGGCGACAGCGATCGGCTTCCCGCTCGACCGCCTCGACCCGGAGGTCGCGGTCCGCGGCCTGGCCTTCATGCAGGCCAACCTCACGCAGGAGAACCGCGGGCCCGCGTTCGGCCCCGAGCAGCCCGCGGCCGAGGGCGCCGGGGCGTACGAGCGGATCGCGGCGTACGCCGGCCGCCCGGTCGCCTGACCGCGCCGAAACTCGCTGGAGCTCGCTCACTAGGATTCACGCATGAGCAAAGTCCTGTCCGCCGTCGCCTGGCCGTACGCAAACGGCCCGCGCCACATCGGCCACGTGGCCGGTTTCGGTGTGCCCTCCGACGTCTTCAGTCGGTACATGCGGATGGCGGGTCACGACGTGCTCATGGTCTCCGGCTCCGACGAGCACGGCACCCCGATCCTGATCGCCGCCGACGAGGTCGGGATGACGCCCCAGGCGCTCGCCGACCAGAACCACCGGATCATCGCCGAGGACCTCACCTCGCTCGGGCTGACGTACGACCTCTACACGCGCACCACCACGCCGAACCACCACGCGGTGGTGCAGGAGCTGTTCACCGGGGTCTACGAGAACGGCTACTTCGTCGAGCAGACGACGTACGGCGCCATCTCGCCGTCGACCGGTCGCACGCTCCCGGACCGCTACATCGAGGGCACCTGCCCGATCTGCGGGTACGACGGTGCGCGCGGCGACCAGTGCGACAACTGCGGCAACCAGCTCGACCCGCACGACCTGGTGAACCCGCGCTCGAAGATCAACGGCGAGACGCCGGAGTTCATCGAGACCCAGCACTTCTTCCTCGACCTGCCGGCGCTGGCCGACGCGCTGGGGGAGTGGCTCGACGAGCGCGCCGCGTCGGAGACGTGGCGGCCCAACGTGATCCGCTTCAGCCAGAACATCCTCAAGGAGATCCGGCCGCGGGCGATGACCCGCGACATCGACTGGGGCATCGCGGTCCCGCTCGAGGGCTGGCGCGACAACCCGACCAAGAAGCTCTACGTCTGGTTCGACGCGGTCATCGGCTACCTCTCCGCGTCGATCGAGTGGGCCCGTCGCAGCGGCGACAACGACGCGTGGCGCGCGTGGTGGAACGACCCCGAGGCCCTGTCCTACTACTTCATGGGCAAGGACAACATCACCTTCCACAGCCAGATCTGGCCGGCCGAGCTGCTGGCCTACTCCGGCAAGGGGGCGAAGGGCGGCGCCCTGCACGAGTACGGCGAGCTGAACCTGCCCACCGAGGTGGTGTCGTCGGAGTTCTTGACGATGGAGGGCAGGAAGTTCTCCTCGTCGAAGCGCGTCGTCATCTACGTGCGCGACCTGCTCAGCCGCTACCAGCCCGACGCGTTCCGCTACTTCGTGGCCGCGGCCGGCCCGGAGAACCAGGACTCCGACTTCACCTGGTCGGAGTTCGTGCGCCGCACCAACGACGAGCTGGTCGCCGGCTGGGGCAACCTGGTCAACCGGACGGCCACCCTGGTCGCCAAGAACTTCGGGGAGATCCCCAAGGCCGGCGACCTGACCGTCGAGGACCAGACGGTCCTCGACTCGGTCGACGCGGCGTTCGGTGTCGTGGGCGAGCTCATCGCGCGGCACCGGCAGAAGCAGGCCATCGGCGAGGCGATGCGGGTGGTCGCCGAGGTGAACAAGTACGTGTCCGACTCCGAGCCCTGGAAGATCAAGGACGACCCCGATCGGCTCGCGACCGTCCTGCACGTGATGACCCAGTGCGTGTCCGACCTCAACCTCGTGCTCTCGCCGTTCCTCCCGTTCGCCGCCAACGAGGTCGACAAGGCCTTCGGCGGCGCCGGCGACATCGCGCCGATGCCGCGGATCGAGGAGGCCGACGACCTCGACGGCGGTGCGCCGTACCCGATCATCACGGGCGACTACACCGCCGTACCGGCCTGGGAGCGCAAGCCGGTCGTGCCCGGCACGCCGGTCGGCAAGCCGACCCCGATCTTCACCAAGCTCGACCCGTCGATCGTGGACGAGGAGCTCGCGAGGCTCGGCGAGTGATCGCCCTCCTCGGCGACGACCGCGGTCACCGCAGCCACCAGGAGCTCAACGCGCTCCGGCCGATGCTGGACGTGGAGACGGTCTGGGTGCCGAGCGACTCGTCGTTCGACATCGCCGCCTACGACGGGGTCTGGCTGGTGCCCGGCTCGCCGTACGCCGACGACGACGCGGTGCTCCGCGCCCTGACCGTCGTGCGGGAGCGGGGCATCCCGTTCATCGGGTCGTGCGGCGGCATGCAGTACGCCGTGCTCGAGTTCGTGCGCTCGGTGCTGGGGGAGGCCGCGACACACGCGGAGTCGGACGGCGAGGGTGACGACAACGTGGTGACCGCGCTCGCGTGCAGCCTGTACGGCGAGGAGCGGCTGGTCACCCCGGTGCCCGGGACACGCTTCGCGTCGTGGGTGCCGGAGCCGTTCGTGGGGATGCACTTCTGCAACTACGCGCCGACGGCCGAGGCGGTCGCGCGGCTGGAGGCTGCCGGGGTCGTGGTCGGCGCGACCGCGGACGACGCGGGCGCGGAGGTGCTGGAGTTCCCCGACCATCCGTTCTACGTCACGTCGATGTTCCAGCCGCACATCGGCGCGCTCGCCGGGCGACCGGTGCACCCGCTGGTGCGGGCGTTCGAGTCCGCCGTACGGCAGGCTGCTCCTCGTGCGTGAGGGAGAGCCGAGCCGGACCGCGTTCGGGGCCGCGGCCTACCGGGCCATCCACCAGGACGCCGACGACGGCAGGGTCTTCCGCGACCCGCTCGCCTGGCAGATCCTCGGCGGCGACAAGGACGCGGTGCTCGCTGAGGCAGCCGGCCAGGACCGCCCGCGGCTGAGGCTCTTCATCGCAGTGCGGCACCGGTTCGCCGAGGACTCGCTGGCCGCCGCCGTCGCGCGCGGGACGCAGCAGGTCGTCGTGCTGGGTGCCGGGCTCGACACCTTCGCCTACCGCAACCCGTTCCCGGAGACCACGGTCTTCGAGGTCGACCACCCGGCGACCGGTGCCTGGAAGCAGGAGCAGCTGGCGTCGGCCGGGATCGTGGCCCCGTCGAACGTGACGTACGTCGGGGTCGACTTCGAGACCGACGACCTGATGACGCGGCTGGTCGGCGCCGGCTTCGATCCCTCGGCGCCGGCGTTCTTCGTCTGGCTCGGCGTGGTGCCGTACCTGTCGCGCGACGCCGTCACCGCCACCCTGGGCGCGATCGCGTCCGTGCCCGGCGGCGAGGTGGTCTTCGACTACACGAACCCGGTCGACCAGCTCCGCGCCGTGGCCCAGGACGACCGCGCCGACCTGATCGCCCGCGTCGCCGAGGTCGGCGAGCCGCTCTCCGCCGGTCTCGACACCGCGGACCTGCTCGCCCTCCTCACCTCGCTCGGCTTCTCCGACATCGACGACCTCGACCGCCCCGACATCCGCTCCCGCTACCTCGGCCTCCCGCCGGGCGACGCCGGCGGCGGCGCGCACATCGTCCGCGCCCGCGTCGTCGACGGTGGTTGAGGAAGGACGA
>NZ_BDJE01000063.1 GCF_002117935.1 Nocardioides sp. PD653-B2
GACCAGCGGGGCTGGTCAGGTGGCCGCGCGACCGACGGAGGAGGTCGCGACCGGCGTATCGAGATCTCCCCGAGTGGTCTCGATACGCTCGCTGGCGCTCGCTACTCGACCAGCGGGGCTGGTCAGGTGGGCGACCCGCGTATCGAGATCTCCCCGGGTGGTCTCGATACGCTCGCTGGCGCTCGCTACTCGACCAGCGGCTGGTCGGGTGACCCCGCGACCGGCGTATCGAGACCGCGAATCTGGTCAGAAATGACTACCGAGGCGTAACCCGTTCGGGCCAGGGCTCGTTGGGACCCCGTCCAGAGCAACCGCGGTCGGTCTCCACGACGCCGCCTTTCGGGAGGGTGACCACCCTATGCGCTTCTCTTCGACCTCGACCTCGACCTCGACGGCGCGCCGCGCCGCCCTCGGCGCCGCCGCGCTGATGAGCACCGGCATCCTCGCCGCCGCCTTCGCGACCGCCACCCCCGCCAGCGCCGCGCCCACGTGGGCGCCGGCCGGCACGGCCAAGATCCACCCCGGCACGATGATGTACACCGAGGGCGCCCAGTGCACGGCGAACTTCGTCTACACCGACGCGGCCGCCAACGTGTACGTCGGCTACGCGGCGCACTGCGCCGGCCTCGGCGCGGCGACCGACACCAACGGCTGCGAGGCCGAGTCGCTCCCGCTGGGCACCAAGGTGACCTTCAACGAGGGCGGCAGCCTGGTCGACGAGGGCACCCAGGTGGGCTCGGGCACCTTGGTGTACTCGTCCTGGCTGACGGAGAAGGAGCTCGGCACGACCGACGAGAACACCTGCGCCTACAACGACCTCGCGCTGGTCCAGGTCGACGCCGCCGACGTCTCCCAGGTCAACCCCTCGATCCCGTTCTGGGGCGGTCCCACCGGCATCGACACCGACGGCACCGCCGCCGGCGACCGGGTCTACACCTACGGCAACTCCAGCCTCCGCGCCGGCATCGAGCAGCTCTCGCCCCACACCGGCGTCAGCCTCGGCGACTCCGCCTCCGACGGTGGCTGGTCGCACCCGCTCTACACCGTGTCGCCGGGCATCCCCGGCGACTCCGGCTCCGCGTTCGTGAGTGCCGACGGCAAGGCGATCGGCGTCCTCTCGACCCTGGGCCTGGCTCCGCTGCCGCTCTCGAACAACATCGGTGACCTGGCCAAGGAGCTGGCCTTCGCGCAGCAGCACTCGGGCATCTCCGGCCTGCAGCTGGTCAACGGCACCGAGCCTTTCTCTCCCATCCTCTGAGCCCGACCTCGACGGCCCCGTCCTCTGGACGGGGCCGTCGTCGTCTCGGCGCGACGGCGGTAGGTTGCCCAAATGACCCCTCGGCGTGCCGGAACCCTGGCCGTGGGATCGGTGGTGGTGCTCGCACTCCTCGTCGTCCTGCTGGTGGCCTGGGCCGCCACCATCGGCCCGAGCGGCGTCCTGCGCGGCACCGGTCCCGACCGGGTCCAGGCGCCGACCGCGACCGAGTCCACCAGCGAGGCCCCGCGCGAGGACCCCGAGGTCCCGACCCCGCCCGAGGAGGGCACAGCGTCCACCGCGTCGTGGGTCAAGACCCTGGCGTTCCTCGTCAACCTCGCCGCCGCGATCGCGCTGGTCGCCTTCGTGCTGCTCGCCGGTCGCAGCGGGGTGCGCCGCTGGCAGCTGCGGCGCTTCAACCGTCGCCGCGTCTCCGAGACCGACTCCGTGGACTTCGGCGTGATCGAGCCACCCGTCCGCGTAGCGCGCGAGATGCTCGCCGACGCCCAGGAGCAGCGCCGGACCCTCCTCGAGGGCAGTCCCCGCAACGCGGTGGTCGCCTGCTGGCACCGCTTCGAGACCCAGGGCGGGGCCGCCGGGGTCGAGCGTCGCCCCTGGGAGACGTCCTCGGAGTACACGCTGCGGATGCTCGACCTCGTCGACGCCTACGAGCCCGCGGTGTCGCGGCTCGGGGCGCTCTACCGCGAGGCCCGCTTCTCCGAGCACGAGCTGACCGAGGCCGACCGGCAGGACGCCATCGAGGCCCTCGACACGATCCACCGCACGATCGGGGTCCGCGGGTGAGGCCGCACCGGTGGGTCTGGCGCGCACTCGGGGGGCTGGTCGCCTTCGGCCTGCTCGAGGGCGCGCTGGTGCTGGCCGACACCGACCCGGACGCGGTGCGCCTCGCGCTGCTCGTCGCGGTCTGCGTCGTGGTCCTCGGCATGGTGCGCGACGCGCTCCCCGAAGGGACCCCGTCGTGGGAGGTCGTCGTCGAGCGGCCGAGCGTCCGCAGCTCCGGTGACCCGCGGCTGAGCCGCTACGTCAACGTGCTCGAGGCGCACCTGTCGGCCCGCGCGCACGCGCACGACACCACGCTGCGCGACCGGCTCGGCGCCCTCGCCGACCAGGTGCTGCGCCAGCGGTACGGCGTGGGCCGTGACGACCCGCGCGGCGTCGAGCTGCTCGGCCCCGACCTGGTGGCCGTGCTGACCGGACCCGCTCGTCGACTCGGACCGACCGAGATCGACCGTTGCCTGACCAGGATCGAGGAGCTGTGACCACCATGCCCGACCACCACCTCACCGTGCCCGGGGCCGCCGACCTGGCGGCCCGGGTGATCGACGAGGTCGAGAAGGCCGTCGTCGGCAAGCGGGACGCCCTCATGCAGGTGCTCGCCGCGGTCCTCGCCAAGGGGCACGTGCTGCTCGAGGACTATCCCGGCCTGGGCAAGACCCTGGCTGCGCGGTCCTTCGCGCAGGCCCTCGGGCTCGACTTCACCCGGGCCCAGTTCACCCCTGACCTGCTCCCGGCCGACCTGACCGGGTCGTTCGTCTACGACCAGCGGCGCGGCGAGTTCGAGTTCCGCCCCGGGCCGCTGTTCACCGGCCTGCTCCTGGCCGACGAGATCAACCGGACGCCCCCCAAGACGCAGTCCGCGCTGCTCGAGGCGATGCAGGAGCGCCAGATCACCGTCGAGGGCCAGACCTTCCCGCTGCCCGCGCCGTTCCACGTCCTCGCGACCGCCAACCCGATCGAGTACGAAGGCACCTACCCGCTGCCGGAGGCCCAGCTCGACCGGTTCCTGCTGCGGGTGAGCTTCGGCTACCCCACGGCGGCCGAGGAGTACGACGTGCTCGCCCGCCGGATGGAGCGCCGCCGGGAGGAGGTCGTGCTGGAGCAGGTCACCGACGGTGCCGGCCTGCTGGCGATGCAGGAGGCGGTCGAGACCGTGACGGTCGACCCGAGCGTCGGGCGCTACTGCGTGGACCTGGTCGCCGCGACCCGCTCCCACCACGACGTCCTCACCGGCGCGTCGCCGCGCGGCTCGCTGGGCCTGGTCCTCGCCGCCCGCGCCTTCGCGCTGATGCGGCGCCGCGACTACGTCGTGCCCGAGGACGTGAAGGCGGTGGCGCGCTCCGTGCTCTCGCACCGGATCACCGTCAGGCCCGAGCTCTGGATGACCGACGTGACCGGGCGCCGCGTCGTCGACGACGTGCTCGCCCAGGTGCCCACGCCGGCGACGCTCGACGTCCACCGATGACCCCCGCTCCCAGCAACCGGGTCCTCACCGCCACCTCCCACTGGCGACCGACCGCGGCGCTCGGCCGGGCCCTCGTCGTCGGCAGCATCGCGCTCGCCGTCGCGCTGGTCGTCGGCGACCCCTCGCTCGTCGTCATCGCCGCGCCGTTCGTCCTGCTGGTCGCGCTCAGCCTGGTCCACCGCCCGACCCGCGAGCCGCGGCTCGACTCCCACCTCGACCACGTCGTCCTCCACGAGGGCCAGGGCACGACCGCGCGCCTCGCGATGGCCGACGTGGACGACGTCGAGTTCGTGACCCGGGTCGCCGGGCGTCCGCCGTACGTCGCGCTCCGGCCGTCCGGCGGCTACGTCGGCCGGCTGCTCGCGGAGGGGGTGCCCGACGTCGAGATCAGCCCGCGGCGATGGGGCCGCCGGTTCCTGGGCGAGGAGTACGTCGCGCTCTACACGCCGTGGGCGGGCTTCCGCTACGGGCCGATCGCCCTCGGCGGACAGCAGGTGCGGGTGCTGCCGGTCACGGCGCCGTACGACTCCCGGGCCGAGGTCCCGCAACCGCTCGGGCTGGTCGGCGCGCACCGGTCGCGGCGACCGGGCAGCGGCACCGAGCTGGCCGGGATCCGGTCCTTCCAGGCGGGCGACCGGCTGCGCCGGATCAACTGGCGCGTCTCGCTGCGCACCGGCGCCCTGCACGTGGTGACCACGCGGGCCGAGGAGGACACCGGCGTCCTGCTGGTCGTCGACGCGCTCGCCGACCACGGCTCCTCCGGCGGGATCGACGGTGCCGCCAGCAGCCTCGACCTGACCGTCCGGGCGGCCGCGGCGATCGCCGAGCACCACGTCCGCACCGGCGACCGCGTGGCGCTGCGAGTGGTCGGCCGGGGTGGCGAGCAGGTCGGGTACGGCGCCGGCGCGCGACACCTGCGGATGATCCAGGACCGGCTGGCGACGATCCAGGTCGGCGAGGTCGCCGAGGGCGCCGGAGCCGACGACGGGGTGCTCCGGCTCGGTGTGACCGGCGGCGCCGTCGTGATCGTGATGTCGCCGATGCTGGCGGAGTCGATCGGCACCGTCGCCGCCACCCTCACCCGGCGCGGCGTGACCGTGCTGGTGATCGACACGCTGCCGCCCGACGCCCGGCCGCCCGGTCTCGACGGGGTCGACCCGGGGCTGGTGGACCTGGCCTGGCGGATGCGGCGCATCGAGCGCTCGGTGGTGCTCGACCGGCTCGCGATGCTCGGCTGCCCCGTGGTCGCGTGGCGCGGGCCGGGCACCGTCGACGACGTGATGCGCCGGCTGGCCCGGCGTGCCCAGCAACCCCGGGTGGTGGTCCGGTGATCCCGCTGGTGGCCGCGATGCCGACCTCGCAGCTGGTGCTCCGGGCACTGGTCCTGCTCGGGCCGGTGGTCGCGCTGCTCGCGACCGGTCCCGCCGGACACTGGCCGCCGTGGTGGGCGGTCGTGGCGGTGCTCGGCCTGGCCGGGGCGTTCGCGGCGATGCCGGACTCACCGGTGGGTGCGGGGCTGCTCCTGGTCGTCCTGGTCTGGTGGACGATCGCGCTGGGCGACGACATCCAGCCCGCGGCGATGGTCGCGGCCGCGGCCCTGCTGGTGGCGCACCTCGCCGCCCAGGTGGCGTCCTACGGGCCGGCCACGCAGCCCGTCGCGGTCGCCACCCTGCGCCTGTGGGGCCTGCGGGCCGTCGTCCTGCTGGCGACCGTCCCGGCGACCTGGGCCGCTGCGCGGCTGCTGCGCGGTCAGCCCGAGCCGGCGGGCGTCTGGATCCTCGCCACGACCGCGGCCGTGGCGGCGACCGTGGCCGCCACCGTCACCCTCGGCGACCGCCGCGAGGCGTGAGCGTGGACGTCGAGGAGTACGTCGAGCGGGTGCTGCAGTGCGTCGAGTCGGTGCCGCGGGGCCGGGTCACGACGTACGGCGCGATCGCGGAGGTCGTCGGCGAGGTCATGGGCGGCGGCGGGCCCCGGCAGGTCGGCTCGATCATGGCGTCGTACGGCGGACCGGTGCCGTGGTGGCGGGTGGTGCGTGCCGACGGCTCGCTCCCGCCGAGCCACCAGGACGAGGCGCGGCAGTGCTACCTCGAGGAGGGCACGCCGCTGCGGCCGTCTGGCAACGTGGACATCACGAAGGCCTTCTGGAGACCGATGAGTCGAGGCCGCGACGCAGGTCGGTAGTGGACCGTCGGTGGCCTGCGTCAGAGTGGTGGCCACCGTCACACCGACCGAGGAGTGCGACATGCCACCCGCGATCCGGGCCGAGCGCCTGGTGAAGAAGTACGGCGAGGTGACGGCCCTCGACGGCCTCGACCTCGAGGTCGAGGAGGGCACCGTCATGGGCCTGCTCGGTCCCAACGGGGCGGGCAAGACCACCACCGTCCGGGTCCTGACCACGCTGCTCGAGCCCGACAGCGGTCACGCCGAGGTCGCGGGCGTCGACGTGCTGCGCCGGCCCCAGGAGCTCCGGCGGCGGATCGGGGTCTCGGGTCAGTACGCCGCGGTCGACGAGCATCTGACCGGTCTCGAGAACCTCGTCATGGTGGGCCGGCTCTACCACCTCGGCGCGGCGGCCAGCCGGGCGCGGGCGCGGGAGCTGCTCGAGCAGTTCGACCTCACCGCGGCGGCCGACCGGCAGGTCAAGGGCTACTCCGGTGGCATGCGCCGCCGCCTCGACCTGGCCGGAGCGCTGGTCGCCCGGCCGCCGGTGCTCTTCCTCGACGAGCCCACCACCGGCCTCGACCCACGCGGCCGGGTCGGCATGTGGGACGTCATCGAGGACCTGGTCCGCGGCGGCACCACCCTGCTGCTCACGACGCAGTACCTCGAGGAGGCCGACCGGCTCGCCGACCGGATCGTGGTCATCGACCACGGCCGGGTGATCGCCCTCGGCACCGCCGACGAGCTGAAGTCGCACGTCGGCGGTGAGCGGATCGAGATCGTCCTCCACGACGCCGCCCAGCTCGCGACCGCGCGGGAGCAGGCCGTGGGCCTGGGCATCGGGGAGTCCACCGCCGACGAGCGCGACCGGAGGCTGACGATCCCGGTCGACGGCGGGTCCGACGACCTGGTCGAGCTCCTCCACCGGCTCGGCCGTGCCGGGGTCGGCATCAGCGAGGCGGGCCTGCGACGCCCGACGCTGGACGACGTGTTCCTGGCGCTGACCGGGCACGTCGCGGCCGAGGCGGAGACGGTCGACGACGAGGACGGGGCAGCGTGATGAGCGCGATCAGGGAGGCGGTGAGCGACTCCTGGGTGATCACCGGGCGCAACCTGCGCAAGATCAGGCGGGTGCCCGACCTGCTGGTCTTCACGATCCTGTCGCCGATCATGTTCGTGCTGCTGTTCGCCTACGTCTTCGGCAACGCGATCGGCAGCCAGGACACCGGCGTCGACTACCAGGAGTTCCTGATCGCGGGGATCTTCGCCCAGACGGTGGTGTTCGGTGCGACGTTCACCGGCTACAGCCTCGCCGAGGACCTGCAGAAGGGGATCATCGACCGGTTCCGCTCACTGCCGATGTCGCCGTCGTCGGTGGTCGTGGGTCGCACGGTCTCCGACATCGGCATCAACGTGATCAGCCTGGCCGTGATGGCGCTGACCGGGCTGGTGGTCGGCTGGCGGATCCGCTCCTCGGTGCTCGAGGCGATCGGGGGCTTCCTGCTCCTGCTCGCCTTCTCGTTCGCGATCTCGTGGATCATGGCGTCGGTGGGGCTGCTGGTGCGGGCGCCCGAGGTGGTCAACAACGCGTCGTTCATCGTCATCTTCCCGCTGACCTTCATCGCCAACACGTTCGTGTCGATCAGCAACCTGCCCGGCCCGCTGGCGACCTTCGCCAACTGGAACCCCGTCTCCTCGGTCACCCAGGCCGCTCGCGAGCTCTTCGGCAACACCGATCCGCGCGCGCCGGCCCCCGACGTGTGGTCGCTGCAGCACCCGGTGCTCTACACGCTGATCTGGGTGGGGATCATCCTGACGGTGTTCGTCCCGCTCTCGATCCGGCTCTACCAGCGCGCGGCGAGCAGGTAGCGGGGACGCGTCAGCGGGCCGCTCGCTCGCGGGCGAGCTCGGCCAGTCGGGCCAGCGCCTTCGGGAAGATCTCGGCGGGCGGGGTGACCAGCCCGGCGCCGACCTGACCGACGCCCGCCTGCTTGCCGGCCATGCCGGTGTTGATCTGGGGCAGGATGCCGGTCCGGCACACGCGGGTGACGTCGATGCCCGACGGCACGCCCTGGAACTCCAGCACCGGTACGGTCCAGCGCGGGTTCTCGCCCAGCGTGATCTCGTGCATCCGCCGGGTGGTGGCCAGCGCGTCGGGCACCGAGCCGCCGACCAGGCGCACGATCGCGGGAGCGGTCGCCATCGCGAAGCCGCCGATGCCGGCGGTCTCGGTGATCGCCGAGTCGCCGATGTCGGGGTTGGCGTCGTCGGGCCCGTAGTCGCCGAGGAAGAGTCCGTCGGCGAGCTGGGCGGGGCCGGTGAACCACTCGTCGCCGGTGCCCGCGGTCTGGATGCCGAAGTCGGTGCCGTTGCGGGCCATCGCGACCACCATCGTCGAGCCCTCGGTGCCGCGGGCCGCGTCGAGCGCGAGCTTGCAGGCCGGCATCGCGAGGTTGAGGAAGAAGTGGTCGTTGCCGCCGACGAACCGCAGCGACTCGGCGACGTCCGCGCTGCCGGTCCCGGACGTCACCATGGCGGGGGAGAGGTCGCGCAGCAGCATCAGGGTGCCGGCCCGGTTGCGGTTGTGGGCCTCGTCGCCCATCTGGAGCATCTGGGTGAGGATGCCGGTGACGTCGACGGGACCCTGCCCCGAGTCCCGCACAGCCCGCACGGCCTTCTGGAGCAGCGGGCCGAGCACGTCGCGCATCCACCGGAGCCGGGTCAGCACCTCGGGTCCGTAGGCGCCGTACCGCAGCACCTTGCCGAGGCCCTCGTTGAGGGAGCAGAAGGTACGCCGACCGGTGGCGGCGTCCTCGAGCACGAACATCCACATGCTCGGCGTGACGACGCCGGCCATCGGACCGACCGTCGAGCGGTGGTGGCACGGCTCGAGGGACACGCTCGTGCCCGACTCGAAGAGCGCGGCCGCGTCCTCCGGGTCGTCGACGAGACCCTCCAGAGCGGCGCCGCCCATCAGCGCGCCGCGCAGCGGGCCGGACGCCCGCTCCCAGGCGATCGGCGGGCCGGCGTGCAGGAACTGGCCGGGCTCGAGTCCCAGCAGCTCGGACGCCGGGGCGACGTCGACGAGCGTCGCGGTCACCTCGAGCATCGCGGCGAGGGCCCGTTCGTTGGCCGTACGGCGCAGCGGGTCGGCGGCCAGCGTCGCGAGGTCGGCGTCGGTGCCGTCCATGGGCGGGCGCCAGTCGACGCGGGTGACGGCGACGGCCTGGTCGGCGATCGCGTCGGCGAAGAGGTCGGCGCCGACGTTCACGACGGTCGCGGGGGTGGTCACCGGGCAGCTCCGATCAGCTCGATCGCGCGGCGGGTGGCACGCGCGTTGGACAGGTGCACCTCGGCGCCCGCGTCGGCGAGGGCGTGCACCTGACGGGCCAGGTCCTGCGGGTCGGCCTCGGTGCCGACGACGGCCACGACCACCGGCTGCGAGACCGCCGCGATCGCCGGCGCCAGCAGGGCGGACGGGTCGGGCTCGGCGCCGTGGCCGAGCACCACGTCGAGCAGGATCACCGCGGTCTCGGGGTCGGCCGCCGCCCGGGCCAGGTGGTCGAGCCGCAGCGACGGGTCGATCATCGGGTGCGCGCGCCCGGTCGTGTAGGCGTCGTCGCCGAAGTCGACGAACGTGTGGCCCGCGCTCCCGACCGAGGCAGCGCCGAGCGCGTCGGTCGCGATCAGCTTCGCCTCGCTGGCGAGCGTGCCGCCGACGAAGAGCCCACGCAGGAACCGCCCGCCGCCGCGCTCGGCCGTCGAGCCGGACACCGGCCAGTCCGGTACGTCGCGGCCGAGCCGCCGCAGCACGGCCTCGGTGCCGGCGGTCAGGTCCGGCTTCCCGGGCCCGAGCAGCACGAGCTCGACCGGGGTGCCGAGCGACCCGGCGTACTCCCGGATCTCGGCGGCGACGTCGTCGGCCGGCGGCTTGGAGACGAGCACGATCAGCTCGACCGCGGCGTCCTCGTCGAGACGGCGCAGGGCCTCGCGGGTCGACAGCCCCCGGACCTCGGCCGACAGGTCACGGCCGCCGACCCCGAGCGCGGAGGAGACGCCGACGCCGGCGTGGTCGAGCAGGGCGAGCAGCTGCTGGCAGCCGGTGCCGGACGCGGCGACGATGCCGACCGGTCCCGGCGAGACGGTGTTGGCGAAGCCGAGGCCGAGCCCTCCGACGACCGCCGTACCGCAGTCGGGGCCCATCACCAGCAGTCCACGCTCCGCCGCGGCCCGCTTGAGGACGATCTCCTGGTCGAGGGGCACGTTGTCGCTGAAGACCATCACGTCGTGGCCGGCCTCGACGGCGTCCATCGCCTCCACCAGGGCGTTCGCACCCGGCACCGAGACCAGCGCGAGCCCGTCGGGGACCCGGCGGAAGGCGCTCGCGGTGGTGCGCGGGGGTGCGACCTCGGTGGGTCCGTCGTCGCGGCGGTTCGCATCACGCAGCGCCGCGTCGACCCCGGCCAGGGCGACGTCGAGGGCGTCGGCGTCAGCGAGGCGGAGGGCGACGACCATGTCGTTCGCACCGGCCTGGGCCGGCACCGCGAAGCCCATCTCGGTGAGGACCTCGATGTTGAGCGCGGTCGCCATCGCGACCTGGGCCGCGAGCACCCCGTCGAGGCCCTGCACCGCCCGGCTGACCTGGAGCAGGGTGACCGAGTCGGCGTAGGCGCCCGGCCGGAGCTCGACGTGGTTGGTCGTCATGCGGCGACTCCTTGGAGTGCGGTGAGGGCGAGGCGGGCGCCGTACAGCATCCCGCCGCCGGACGTGTGGCCGACCGCGGCGAGCGCGGCGGCGCGGGCGGGCTCGGCGACGCTGCCGAGGGAGGCGACGTACGCCGCGAACTCCGCGATGACCTCGCCGTGGATCGCGCAGTCGAGGAGGGTCGCGGACAGGAGCGTGGTGCGGTCGAGGCAGGAGCGGACGGCGGCGTCGATCTCGGGGGTGTCGACGCCGGCGGCGCGGTGCACGGCGAGCCAGCCGCAGACGATGTCGTCGCCGAGCGGGGTGAGCCCGTCGCCGCGGCCGACCACGCGTACCACGTCGCCCGTGCCGAGCCGCGCGGGCACCGGACCGACGAGCTCGGTCACCGCGGCCGGGGGGATGGCCTGGGCGGCGACCGAGCCCGCCGTGTCCGGGAGGGGCGGGACGCTGACGTCCACGATCCTGCCGATCTCGAGGGCCGTGCCGTCGAGATGCAGGACTCCGCTTCGAAGGTACGCCCGATCGCCCCGGATCTGGCCGAGATCGGGAGAACTCAGCCGAAGACCGCACGGGACGGCGGTGGCCGCCGCGCCCAGGACGCCGACGCAGCGGCGCTCGGACGGACCCGCGACCTCGACGTACACGGCGTGCCGGCCGCGGTGCAGGATCCGCGCCGGTCCGTCCGCCGCGTCGCGGAGCTGCGCCCGCACTCGCGGGGGCGCACTGACGGGGATCACCTTCCCGACGTTATCGGGGGCGATTACGGTTTGCCGATGTGAGGTTGTGCCAACGCAGGCGTCAGGGGAGTGCAAGTCTTGATAAGCGGTGACCGGGAAGAGCTCGCCAGCGCGGCGCTGGCGCGGATCGACGCGCTGCACACCGGGCTGACCCAGATCGTGCTCGAGGGCGGCAACCTCGACGGCATCGCGGCCGAGGTCGCCCGGGTCCTCGGGGTGGGCGTGGCCTTCACCTCCACCGACGGCCGTGAGCGCGCCTCCGCGCTGCCCGACGACCTGCGCGCCGCCCTCGCCGACCACGACCTGGTCGACCCGACCGGTCGGCTGCGGGTCGAGCGGATGGGCACGGACGGCGTCGCCGTCGACGGCGGCGAGGCGCGCACGCTGCGGGTCGCGGCCGGCGGCGCCGACCTGGCCCGGCTGGTCTGCCTGCGTCCCGCCGAGCCGCTGACCTCCGACGACGTGCACGCCCTCGAGCGGGCCGCCGCGGTCGCGGCCCTGCTGATCACCCGCGAGGAGGCCGTCACCGCGGTCGAGAACAAGTACCAGGGCGACTTCCTGCGCGACCTGCTGCTGCGCCGCGGTGGCCTGGCCCAGGACCCGGCCTACGTCGCCGAGCACGCCGACACCTTCGGCTGGGACCTGCGCCGCCCGGTCGTCGTCGTGGCCGCCGAGCTGGACCCGGCCGTCGGCGAGGAACCCGCCTCCAGCCTCCAGCGGCGCCAGTGGCAGGAGCGGTTCTCCGCGGCCTGGCGCCAGGTGAGCACCACGCTCCAGGCCGGCATCCCGAGCGTGGACTTCTCCTCCGAGGTCGTCACCCTGCTGCCGCTGGCCGAGGCCAGGGAAGGGCAGAGCGCCGAACCGGTCGCCGGCCACGGCGTCGTCCGGCGTGCCGTCACCGCGGTCGCCGGCGACAAGGGCGGCGGCCGCCGGCAGTTCTCGGTCGGCGTCAGCCGGGTCGCGCGCTCGCTCGACGAGCTGCCCGCGGCGTACGCCCAGGCCCGCCGAGCGGTCGAGGTCGGTCGCCGGGTGCACGGTGCCGGGTCGACGACGTTCTTCGACCAGCTCGGCCTGCACCGGCTGATCGCGCTGATCCCCGACAGCGGCCCGGACGGGGGAGAGCTGCGCTCGTTCGTCGCCGACGTCCTCGGCCCGCTCGCGGAGACCACGACCGAGGCCGCCGACCTGCGCGAGACCCTGCAGGTCCTGCTCGACACGAACTTCAACGTCGCCGAGGCAGCGCGCCTGCAGTTCTTCCACTACAACACGATGCGCTACCGGGTCGCCAAGCTCGAACGGCTGCTCGGCCCGCTGTCCACCGACCCCCACCTGCGCCTCGACGTCGCGGTGGCCCTGAGGGTCCTCGAGATCGCGCCCTAGACGGTTCCGGACGGCTGCGCCACGCACAACAGGTGCCAGCCGATACGGCGTTCCTTCGGCATTTGTCGCCGTCGTGGGTGTGTCATGTGGATCACTAGTTTTGACGGAACTCGGGCCTGTCACACAGCGAAAGGGTCCTGTCATGTCGATGTTCAAGTGGGAAGTAGTCGATCCCAAACCCGGTGAGGCCGTAGCGCCGAACCAGCGGCTCGCATGGGGGAAGACGGTGGGCCTCGGTGCCCAGCACGTGGTGGCGATGTTCGGGGCGACGTTCGTCTTCCCGATCGTCATGGGTCTCAACGCCAACCTCGCCATCATGATGAGCGGTATCGCGACGATCTGCTTCCTGCTGATCGTGAAGGGCAAGGTCCCGAGCTACCTCGGTACGTCGGCGTCCTTCGTCGGTGGTGCCACGGCGATCTACACCTACACCGGTGACAGCGGCCCGGGCGGGCCGGCCGACGTGACCGGCGCGATCCTGGTGGCCGGCGTCGTGCTCGCGATCGTCGGCGTCATCATCCACGTCCTCGGCGCCGGCGCGGTCAACGCCGTCCTGCCGCCGGTCGTCACCGGCGCGGTCGTGATGCTGATCGGCTTCAACCTGGCGCCGGTCGCGACCGGCACCTACATGCCGTCCGACCCGTGGATGGCGATCATCACGATGACCGCGGTCATCGTGATGGCCGTCGGCCTGCGTGGGTTCTTCGGCCGGATCGCGATCTTCCTCGGCCTCATCTTCGGATATGTCCTGTCGTGGATCTTCGACCTGATCTTCGGCAAGACGTCGCTCCCGCTGCCGGGCAACCCGGAACCCGGCCCGCACCACCGGGTCGACTGGGACCAGATCAAGGGCGCCGACTGGTTCGGCTTCCCGAAGCACACCGCTGACGGCCTCGTCGGCAACCAGACGATCGCGGGCAACCTCGGCGCCGTCGGGTGGCACGGCCCGGCCTTCTCGGTCACCTTCGCGCTGCTGGTGCTGCCTGCCGTGATCGCGCTGGTCGCCGAGAACGTCGGCCACGTCAAGGCCGTCTCCGAGATGACGAAGACCGACCTCGACCCCTACATGGGTCGCGCGGTCGCCGCCGACGGTGTCGGCACGGTCATCGCCAGCGCGGTGGGTGGCTCGCCGACCACGACGTACGCCGAGAACATCGGTGTCATGGCCGCGACGAGGGTCTACTCGACTGCCGCCTACTTCGTGGCCGCGATCGTCGCGGTCCTGCTCGGTCTGGTGCCCAAGTTCGGCGCGATCGTCAACGCGACGCCGCCCGCCGTGCTCGGCGGCATCACGCTGGTGCTCTACGGGATGATCGGCCTGCTCGGTGCCAAGATCTGGAAGGAGAACAACGTGAACTTCGCCAACCCGGTGAACCTCGTGCCGATCGGCGCGGGCATCATCTTGGCGATCGGCAACGCCGACCTGAAGTTCACCGATGACTTCCACCTCACCGGCATCGCGCTCGGCACCCTCGTGGTCGTGCTCGGCTACCACCTCGCGCGGATCATCGGGCCGAAGGGCGTGGACGACGAGGGCGCAGTGATCGCCGTCGGCCACACCGGCGCTCACACCGAGGACCACGCGGCGCCGCACGACCACAAGCACTGACCGTCCCGACAGCAAGGAAATCGTGAAGCCAGCACCGTTCGACTATCGCCGGCCAGGGACACTCGCCGAGGCGGTCGCAGCCCTGGCCGGCGAGCCGAACGCGAAGGTGCTGGCCGGTGGCCAGAGCCTGGTCCCGTTGCTGTCGATGCGGCTCGCGGCTCCCGCGATGCTCGTCGACATCAACGGGCTCCCGGGCCTGGACACGATCAGCGTCGAGGAGGGCGGCGTCCGGGTGGGTGCACTCGCCCGGCACGCCGCCGTCCTCGCCTCTCCCGACGTACGACGGGTCCAGCCGCTCGTGTCGCTGGCCCTGGCCAACGTCGCGCACGCCACGATCCGCAACCGCGGCACCACGGTCGGCTCGCTCGTGCACGCCGACGCGGCCGCGGAGATGCCGGTCGTCCTCTCGCTGCTCGGCGGCTCCGTCGACGTCGAGGGTCCGGCGGGGCGACGCACGATCCCGGCCGACGAGCTCTTCGTCGGCCCGCTCGAGTCGTCCGTCCACCACGACGAGATCGCGGTCTCGGCGTTCTTCCCGGCGCTGGCCGACGGCGCCGGGGTCGCCTTCGAGGAGATCGCCCGCCGGCACGGCGACTACGCCCTGGTCGGCGCCGCGGCCCTGGTCGACGGCGACGAGGTCTCGGTCGGCTACCTCTCCGTCAGCGACGTCCCGACGGTCGTCGACCTGAGCGGCGTGCCGATCGACGAGATGGGCGAGGCGGCGCTCGAGCGCCTCGAGCCAGCCGAGGACATCCACGCCACCGCCGCCTACCGGGCTCAGCTGGTCCGGGTGCTCACCACCCGGGTGGTTCGATCGGCCTACGACCATGCGGAGGGCAGGGCATGACCGAGGAGCTCCACGACGTACGCCTCACGGTGAACGGCTCGGCGTACGAGATCCGGGTGCCCGCGCGCCGGCTGCTGTCCGACGCGCTGCGCCACGACCTCGGCCTCACCGGCACCCACGTCGGCTGTGAGCACGGCGTCTGCGGTGCCTGCACGATCCTCGTCGACGGCAGCCCGACGCGGTCGTGCCTGATGTTCGCGGTCTCGGCGGTGGACCACGAGATCACCACGGTCGAGGGACTGGCCAACCCCGACGGCTCGCTCGGCGCGGTCCAGCAGGCGTTCGTCGAGTGCCACGGCCTGCAGTGCGGCTTCTGCACGCCCGGCTTCCTGACGACGATCACGGCCGGGCTGCGCGAGAACCCCACGCCCACCCATGAGGAGGCCCGCGACATGATCGCCGGCAACCTCTGCCGGTGCACCGGCTACCAGAACATCGTCAAGGCCGTCGAGCGCGCCGCGGAGATCGGTGCCGGCGGATGACCACCAAGCTGATGGGCCAGAAGGTCCAGCGGGTCGAGGACCAGCGCTTCCTGCGCGGGCTGGGGCGCTACGTCGACGACGTCAACGTCGAGAACGACGCCACCATGCTGCACGCCGCCGTGCTCCGCTCGCCGCACGCCCACGCCCGCATCCTGGCCATCGACGTCGACGCGGTGCTCGACATCGAGGGCGTGCACGCCGTCTGGACCCACGAGGACCTCACCGGCCCGATGGCGGAGCCGCTGCCGCTGCTCATCCCGCACCCCGCGCTCACCCACGGCCGCACGCAGTACGCGCTGGCCAAGGACGAGGTCAACTACGTCGGGGAGGCGATCGCCTTCGTGGTGGCCGACGACCGCTACATCGCCGAGGACGCCGTCGGCCTGATCCGCGTCGACTACGAGCTCCTGCCGCCGGTCGTCGGCGTGGACGCCGCGCGCGCCGCTACGTCGCTGGTGCACGAGGACGTGCCCGGCAACGTCGGCGCCCGGCTGGAGCAGAACGTCGGCGACGCCCCCGCGGCCATCGCCGCGGCCCCGCACACCCTCGTGCTCGACCTCACCATCGAGCGCAGCGCCTGCATGCCGATGGAGGGCCGCGGCACCGTCGCCCGCTGGGAGCCGGACCTCAACCGGCTGCAGATGTGGACCTCGACCCAGAGCTCGACCGGCGTCCGCGCCGCGGTCGCGGTCAAGCTCGGCCTCGACCTCGGCCAGGTCGACGTGATCACGCCCGACGTCGGCGGCGGCTTCGGCGTGAAGATCAACCACCCCTGGCCCGAGGAGCTGTTGGTGCCGATGGCGGCCCGCGCGCTCGGCAAGACCGTGAAGTTCACCGAGGACCGTCGCGAGCACTTCATCTCCTCCGCGCACGAGCGCGGCCAGGTGCAGCACATCGAGGTCGGCTTCGACGACGACGGTCGTCTGCTCGGCCTCGACGTGGAGTTCTGGCACGACCACGGTGCGTACACGCCGTACGGCCTGATCGTCCCGATCATCACCTCCACCCAGCTGCTCGGGCCCTACAAGCCGCAGAACTACCGCGTCGTCTTCGAGTCGCTCTACACCAACACCGTGATGGTGACGCCCTACCGCGGCGCTGGTCGCCCCCAGGGCTGCTACGCGATGGAGCGGACCATGGACGCGATCGCCAAGTACCTCGGCAAGGACCGCGCCGACGTCCGCGCCGTGAACTTCATCCAGCCCGACGAGTTCCCCTACGACCAGGGGCTGATCTTCCAGGACGGCCGCGAGCTCGAGTACGACTCGGGCGACTACCCGGCGTCGCTGGTGAAGATCAAGGAGCTGGTCGGGTGGGACGAGTTCCCGGCGTTCCAGGCCGAGATGGCGGCTCAGGGGCGGCGGGTCGGCATCGGCCTGGCCTGCTACGTGGAGGGCACCGGCGTGGGCCCCTACGAGGGCGCGCACGTGCACATCGAGACCTCCGGCAAGGTCAAGGTCGCCACCGGCCTGACCACCCAGGGCCAGGGCCATGCGACGGTCTTCGCGCAGCTGGTCGCCGACGAGCTCGGGTGCTCGTTCGAGGACGTCGAGGTCGTCACCGGCGACACCCGGCGGATGCCGTACGCCGTGGGCACGTTCGCGTCCCGGGCGGCGGTGATGAGCGGCTCGGCGATCCACCTGGCCGCCAAGCGGGCCAAGGAGAAGGCGCTCACGATCGCGGCCGACGCGCTCGAGGCCGACCCGTCCGACCTGCAGATCGTCGACGGCGTCGTGTCGGTCAAGGGCTCGCCCGGCACGTCGATCGACCTCGGCACGGTCTCGGTGCTCTCGAACCCGCTGCGCTACGCCTTCGACGAGGCCTCCAAGGCGGCCACGCAGTTCTCCGTCGGCGACCCCGGCAAGCCGCCGGTGCCCGAGGACGAGGAGCCCGGTCTCGAGGGCCGCGACTTCTACTCGCCCGAGCGCGCGACGTTCGCCTCCGGCATGCACGCCGTGATCGTCGAGACCGACCCCGAGACGGCCGAGATCCGGATCTTGAAGTACGCCGTCGTCCACGACTGCGGCCACCTGATCAACCCGATGATCGTCGAGGGCCAGATCCACGGCGGGGTCGCGCAGGGCGTCGGGGGAGCGCTCTACGAGCGGATGGCCTACGACGAGTCCGGGCAGCTGCTCAACGCGTCGTTCATGGACTTCCTGATGCCCTACGTCACCGAGATCCCCGACGGCATCGACATCGACCACCTCGAGACCCCGTCGCCGCTGAACCCGCTCGGCATCAAGGGCGCGGGCGAGGCCGGCGTCATCCCCTCGGCCGCGGTGTTCGCGGCCGCCATCGAGGACGCCGAAGGGATCGACATCACCGCCATGCCGATCTCGCCGTCCGAGCTCTACTCACTCCGTCAATCACAGGGCCAGGAGCACTCCGCATGAAGATCGCCGGATCCAACATCGTGCCGTTCCCGGTCGACCAGGTCTGGGACGCGATCCTCGACCCGCGGGTGCTGGTCGCGACGATCCCGGGTTGCGAGCGGCTCGAGACGACGGGCGAGCACCACTACTCCATGACGGTCACCGCCGGGGTCGCCGCGATCAAGGGCACCTACGCCGGCTCCTGCGCGCTCTCCGACCTGGCCGAGCACCAGTCCCTCGTCATGCGGCTCCAGGGCGCCGGCGCCCCCGGCACCATCGACGCGACCGTCGACGTCTCCTTCAACGACCTCGGCACCGAGGGCACCCGGATCGACTACGAGGCCGACGCCGTCGTCGGCGGGATGGTCGGCGGGGTCGGCCAGCGGATGCTCTCCAGCGTCTCGAAGCGGATGGCCGGGGAGTTCTTCGGCAACGTCGGCAACGCGATCGCCGCTCCCGCCGAGTCGGCGCCAGTTTCCCCCGGAAGCACCGCCGAGTCGGCGCCAGTTTCCCCCGGCCAGGTGTTCAGCGCCCCCCCGAAGTCCGCGGCGATCTCATCGCAGGACGACTTCGTCAAGGGGATCGTCGTCGGCGCCGGGCTGGTGCTGCTCGGCGTCATCGCGGGATCGGTCTTCGGCCGCCGACGATGAGCACCACGCTCTCGGTCGACTCGACCGCGCGCGAGCAGGCTGCCGCCGTCCGCTCCCGTGACATCTCCGCGCGCGAGCTGATGGACCTGCACCTCGCCCGGATCGCCGAGCGCAACCCCGAGCTCAACGCGATCGTGTCGCTCGACGAGGAGCGGGCCCGCGCGGGCGCGGCCGCCGCCGACGAGGCCCTGGCGTCTGGGGCCGAGGTGGGCCCGCTGCACGGGTTGCCGTTCGCCTTCAAGGACACCCACGCGGTCGCCGGCTGGCGTACGACGTACGGGTCACCGCTGCGCGCCGACCACGTCCCCGAGGCCGACGAGCTGATCGTCGAGCGGGTGCGCCGGGCGGGCGTCGTGGTGATCGGCAAGACGAACGTGCCGGAGTTCGCGGCCGGGTCGCACACCTTCAACCCGGTCTTCGGGCTGACCCGCAACCCCGTCGATCCCTCGCGCTCGGCGGGCGGCTCCAGCGGGGGAGCGGCGTGCGCGCTGGCGTCGGGCATGGTGCCGCTCGCGGACGGCTCCGACATGGGCGGCTCGCTGCGCAACCCGGCGTCGTTCTGCGGTGTCGTCGGCCTGCGCCCTTCGCTCGGCCGGGTGCCGGAGTGGCCGCTCTACAACCAGTGGGAGACCACGTCGGTCGGTGGGCCGATGGCACGCAACGTCGGCGACCTGGCGCTGCTGCTCTCCGTGATGGCCGGCCCCGACCCGCGCGCCCCCCAGGCCCTCGGCGACCCCGGCACGGCCTTCGCTCCGCCGCTGTCCGGGTCGCTCGCCGGGCTCCGGGTCGCGCTCTCGGTCGACCTGGGCGGCGCCTTCGAGGTCGACCACGACGTGGCGGCCGTCGTCGAGGGCACGGCACCGCTCTTCGCCGCCGCCGGTGCCGCCGTCGCCCGGGCCCACCCCGACCTCACCGAGGCCGACGACACCTTCCGCACGCTGCGCGCCTGGCACCTCCAGGCCAAGCTCGGGCCGCTGCTCGCCGAGCACCCGACATCGTTCAAGAAGTCGCTCGCCGACAACATCGCGCTCGGTGCGACCCTCTCCGGCGCCGACGTCGCCCGCGCCTACACGCAGCGCACCACCCTCTCCGAGCGGATGCGCGACTTCTTCACGTCGTACGACGTGCTCGTGCTGCCGGTCTCCCAGGTGCCGCCCTTCCCGGCCGACCAGGAGTACCCCACGGCGATCAACGGCCGGCCGATGGACACCTACCTCGACTGGATGCGGGCGGCCTACCTCATCACCGTCACCGGCTGCCCGGCGATCTCGGTCCCGGCCGGCACCACGCCGTCCGGGCTGCCGGTCGGCATCCAGATCGTGGCCGCGCACGGGCGGGACCGGTTCCTGCTCGAGGTCGCGGCGGCGTTCGAGCGACTCACCACCGGCTGACCCGAGGCCGGGGTCTGTCCACAGGGCGGCGCGAAATCTGTGGGAATCGACCCCCGACCTGTGGACGAAATGGGTCGAATCTGTGGACGAGCGGGCCACTTACGGTGGAACCGGAAGAATGTTCGGGAAACCTCTTGCGCACCCAATTCGACTGGGCATAGAACTTCTCCCACGCCCTCCGGAAACGGGAGGCGGGACAACTCGGAGACGAGGGTCCACACGGACGTGAACCAGCTTGCTGGGGAGCGAACGCAGCGGCAGGGTGACGACGCCGTTGGGGCCTGAGAGGACGAGCTGTCGGTCGGGAGCGTCACCGGTACCGATCACCCGAAGGGCCCTTGCGACTCATACTCGCAAGGGCCCTTCACCTATTTCCGGAGCTGTCTTCCGGCCCGGCTCTGACCCGGGTCCGATCCGGGTCCGATCCGGGTCCCCTCCGCTCAATCCCGCTCAACTGTGGGAATCTCGGCGTTTTCTGTGGATGAACCCGGTCACTTCTGTGGATGAGCTGCCGACTTTCGGTGGAACCAGAAGAATGTTCGCGAAAGCCCTTGCGCGGTGGTCTCCGGAAGGCATAGAACTTCTCCCACGCCCTCCGGAGACGGAAGGCGGGACAGCTCGGAGACGAGGGTCCACACGACGAAGAACCAGCTTGCTGGGGACGCGTCGCGGCGGCTGGGTGACGAGGCCGCTGGGACCGGAGTGGACGAGATGTCGATCGGGAGCGTTACCAGTACCGGTCACCTGAAGGGCCCTTGGAACTCATACTTCCGAGGGCCCTTCGCCTATTTCTCACCCGGGGCCTCTGTTTCTCACCCGGGACCTCACCCCGCAAATGGGTTGGTGGCGGGCGTAGTTCCGCTATTGTGTCGATATCCGGACTAGATGACATTTGAACTTCCAGGGTGTTCCGCCTCCGGCAAGAAACTCGGAGACGGGCATGTCCCTCCCCCGCATAGTCAGCCTTCCCCTCACTGCGACGGTCGCGGCCATCCTGGTGCTCGCGCTCGACGGCGCCGCGGTCGCTGCGCAGCCGCCGGTCGGCCTCGGAACCGCGACGTCGTACGCCGTGCTCGCCGGTTCCACCGTCACCAACACCGGACCCAGCGTCATCTCCGGTGACCTGGGCGTGAGCCCCGGCGCCGCCGTCACCGGGTTCCCGCCCGGCCAGGTCAACGCCGGCACGATCCACGCCGCGGACGCCGTGGCGCTCCAGGCCAAGAACGACCTCGTCACGGCGTACAACGACGCGGCCGGACGCGGCCCGGTCGTGGACGTGACCAGCCAGGACCTCGGCGGCCGGACCCTCGTGCCCGGCGTCTACAACGCCGCGAGCGCGATGGCCCTCACCGGCACCGTGACGCTGGACGGCGGCGGAGACCCCGACGCGGTCTTCGTCTTCCAGGCCGGCTCGACGCTGATCACGGCCGGCAGCAGCACGGTCGCGCTGGTCGGCGGCGCCCAGGCCTGCAACGTCTACTGGCAGGTCGGCAGCTCCGCCACGATCGGCACCACGTCCGCCTTCGTGGGGTCGGTGCTCGCCCTGACCTCGATCAGCCTCCAGACCGGCGCGACCGTCCAGGGCCGGATGCTCGCCCGCAACGGCCAGGTCTCCCTCGACACCAACACCATCACCCGGCCCACCTGTGCTGCCGGTCCCACCGAGACGCCCACGGTGACGCCGACCGCGACGCCGACCGCGACGCCGTCCGTCACGCCCACGTCGAGCCCGAGCACCACCCCGACCTCGACCGCGACCTCGACACCATCGACCGGCGGCCCGAGCTCGGGTGGCCCGGGCGGACCCCGTGGGCCCGGTGGGCCCGGAGGTCCCGGCGGTCCCGGCGGTCCCCGAGGACCGGGCACCCCGATCCCGACCGGACACCCGGGCACCGGACGGCTCCCTGGTCTCGGTGACGGTGCCGGCTGGCTGATGCTCGGCCTCCTGTGCCTCGGCGGCGCCGGTGCAGCCGCGGTCCGTGGTTCCCGGCGTCCTGGGGCCGCTGACCAGTCCGGCTCGTGAAGGCCCGGGGGGCGAACACCCCCTGGCGGATCCTGGCCGCGGCGCTGGCTCTTGCCGGCGCCGCGTGCCTGGTGCTGTGGGCGGACCACTCGACGCCGGCGGTGAGCACCGGATCGACGCTCGGCGCGACGTCGGGCGTGATGACCGAGACTGCGCCGACGCAGGCGGTGCAGACGCCGGAGACCCCGGCCCGGCAGCCCCTGCCCGTGCGGCTGACCATCCCCGACCTCGACGTCACGAGCCGGCTGATCCGGCTCGGTCTGCAGCCCGACGGCACGGTCGAGGTGCCCCAGGAGCCGCTGCTGGCCGGCTGGTACCGCTTCGGGCCGCCACCCGGCGCCCGCGGCACGGCGGTGATCCTGGGCCACGTCGACTCGGTCGACGGTCCGGCGGTCTTCTACCGCCTCGGCGAGCTCGAGCCCGGCGACCGCGTCCAGGTGCGGCTCGACGACGACTCCACCGTGACGTACGCCGTCCACACGGTGCGGACCTACCCGAACGCCGACTTCCCCGCCGAGCGGGTGTACGGCGGGCGCGGCGCGCGGGAGCTCAACCTGGTCACCTGCGGCGGCACGTACGACTCCAGCCGCGGTGGCTACCAGGCCAACGTGGTCGTCAACGCCCGCTGGGTCTCGGGGACCCGGAGCTGACGCGACCGGTCTACTGGAGGTAGTGCTCGACCGTGCCCTCGGGCCGGACCGAGGCCTCGGCCGGGTTCTCGCCGTACTCCCGCTTGGCGCGGCGCTGACGGAGCAGGTCCCAGCACTGGTCGAGCTCCGCCTCGAGGTCGCGGAGACGCTCGTGCTCCTCGCCCGGGGTGATGTCACCGCTCGCGAGCGACTCGCGCAGCCGGTGCTCCTCGTCGATGAGGGACTTGATGTGCTCCTGGATCTCGGGGTCAGCCATCGTGCCAGTGTGGCCCAGTACCGGCCGGTGCGGAACGTTCCTCCGTCCCTCGGGTTCACACGCTCCGCCAGCGGTGTTTGGCTGGAGCGCATGTCCACCTCTCGGGAACGCCGCCTCGTCCTGCCCGCGATCACCGGGCTCCTCCTCGCCTGCGTGGTCGCGCTCGGCATCCAGGCGCCGTCGTACGCCGCGACCTACCCGACGCTCTCGACGGGCTCGACGGGTGCCAACGTCACCAGTCTCCAGTACCTCCTGACCTCCCGCGGTTACGCGACCACGGCCGACGGCGACTACGGCTCCGGCACCGAGGCCGCGGTGACGTCGTTCCAGTCCGGTGCCGGGCTCGGCGCCGACGGGGTCGCCGGACCGGCGACCTTCGGGGCGTTGGTGAGCACGCTGCGCCAGGGCAGCACCGGGCCGGCGGTGCAGGCGCTCCAGGTGCAGCTGGTCAAGCACGGCTCGTCGATCTCGACCGACGGCGACTTCGGACCCGCGACCGACAGCGCCGTGCGCAGCTTCCAGTCCGCGCACGGGCTCAGCGCCGACGGCGTCGTCGGGCCCGCGACGTGGCAGGAGCTGCTCGGCACCGGCGGTGGCGGGTCGACACCGGGGACGACGTACGACTCGCTCTCGGACGACCAGTTGCAGAACGCCCGCACGATCATCGGTGTCGGCAAGGGCGCGGGCGTGCCGGAGTACGGCTGGGTGATCGCGCTGGCCACGTCGATGCAGGAGTCGACGCTGATCAACATCGACTACGGGGACCGCGACTCGCTCGGGCTCTTCCAGCAGCGCACCAGCCAGGGCTGGGGGACCGAGGCGCAGATCATGGACCCGGTCTTGTCGAGCAAGGCGTTCTACGGCGTCGCGAGCCACACGCCCAACCCGGGGCTGCTGGACATCAGCGGGTGGCAGTCGATGAGCGTCACGCAGGCGGCGCAGGCGGTGCAGCGCTCCTGCTGCCCCGACGCCTACGCGAAGTGGGAGTCGCTCGCGCGCGACATCGTGGCGCACGAGTCGGGTGCTCCGCCCGTCTCCTGAGCCGGAATCGGCGGACTCACCGGTAACCGCGACACTGGGACCGTGGTCATGTACTCGGTCCTGCACGCGGTCGTCCCGCCGCTCGCGAAGGCGGTCTGGCGCCCGACCGTGACGGGCCTCCAGAACGTGCCGCGCACCGGTGCGGTGATCCTGGCGAGCAACCACCGGAGCTTCGCCGACTCGCTGGTGATCCCGATCGTCGCCCCGCGCAAGGTCCACTTCCTCGCGAAGTCCGACTACTTCCGCGGCGGCGGGGTGAAGGGCACCTTGCAGAAGGCGTGGTTCGAGGGCATGGGGATGCTGCCCGTCGACCGCGACGACTCCAAGGCCGCGATCGCCAGCCTCGACACGGCGCTCTCCGTGCTCGCCCGCGGCGGGGCGTTCGGCATCTACCCCGAGGGCACCCGCTCCCGCGACGGCCGGCTCTACCGGGGCCGTACCGGCGTCGCGCACCTCGCACTCACCGCCGGCGTCCCCGTCGTCCCCGTCGGCCTCACCGGCACCGAGCGGCTCCAGCCGGTGGGCGCCCGCTTCCCGAAGGTCGTCCCGGTCACGGTCACGTTCGGTACGCCCATCCAGGTCGCCGGCCGCTTCGAGGGGGTCCCGCTCGGCCGGGCGCGTCGCGAGCTCACCGACGAGATCATGACCGCCATCCAGGCCATCACCGGCCAGGAGGAGTCCGGGATCTACAACGCTCGTCCTGAGTAGTCCGCGAGGAACGAGCGGACGTACCGAAGGGACCGCGCCCCCGACGCGTAGCGAGGACCCGCTGGCAGACATTGCCGGAGAAATAGCCTGCCGTCGGCAGATTGTGCCGTGGCCCGGCGCGGGCCCGGCCGATTGAATCGAACCGTGCCTCCCACCCACGAGCTGGTCGTCGCCGACGCGACGCTGAGGAACCGTGCCGGCCGCTGGCAGCTCGGTGTCGACGACGGGCGGATCACCGCGGTCGAGCAGGGCCCCCTGTCCGGCCGTGAGGAGATCGACGCCGCCGGCGCGCTGGTCACCGAGAGCTTCGTCAACGGTCACATGCACCTCGACAAGGTCTACACGCTCGACCGGATCGGCGACGCCGCGCTGACGGCGTACACCTCCGGCGACATGGGCTCCGCGCTGCACTCCATCGAGCTCGCCTCCGCAGTCAAGGAGGGCTACGACCGCGCGTGGATCGGGCCGAACGCCCGCAAGGCCGTCCTGGAGGCGGTGCGGTACGGCGTGCGCCACGTGCTCGCCTTCGCCGACGTCGACACGCACGCCCAGCTCGAGGGGGTGATCCCGCTCCTGGAGCTGCGTGAGGAGTTCCGCGGGGTCGTCGACCTCCAGGTGGTGGCGTTCCCGCAGGACGGCCTGCTCCGCGACCCCGGGGCCGAGCAGCTGGTCCGGGACGCGATCTTCCTGGGCGCCGACGTCGTCGGCGGCATCCCGTGGATCGAGCACACCGACGCCGAGGCGCGCGAGCACGTGCGCCGGATGTGCGAGCTCGCGGCGGCCCACGGGCGCCGGGTCGCGATGCTCGTCGACGACGCCGGCGACGCGTCGCTGCGCACCACCGAGATGCTCGCGACGGCGATGATCGAGCACGGCCTGGTCGGCCGCGGCGTCGCCAACCACGCCCGCGCGGTCGGCCTCTACCCGCGGCCCAGCCTCGAGCGGCTCGCCGGCCTCGCGAAGCGCGCCGGCCTGGGCTTCGTGAGCGACCCGCACACCGGGCCGCTGCACCTGCCGGTCCGTGAGCTGACCGCGATGGGCCTGCCGGTCGCGCTCGGTCAGGACGACATCGAGGACGCCTACTACCCGTTCGGCCGCCACCACATGCTGGAGGTCGCCTTCCTCGCCGCGCACGCGCTCGAGGCGGTCGACACGGCCGGCATCGACCTGGTGTACGACGCCGTCTTGACGACCGCCGCCGACGTCCTCGGCGTGACCGGCCACCGGCTCGAGGTGGGCGGCAACGCCGACCTCGTCGTCCACCACCACGACAACCTGCGCGAGGTCGTCGGCCACCACGAGCCGCCGGCGTACGTGGTGGCGTCGGGCAGGCTGGTGGCCACCTCCACGACCACCACCACGTTCCACCTGACCGCCAGCCTCCAGAAGGAGAACGCATGACCCGGCGCATCCGGATCGGCATCGACACGGGGGGCACGTTCACCGACGTCGTCGCCTTCGACGAGGACTCGGGCGAGCTCGTCACCACCAAGACGCCGTCGACCCCGAGCAACCCGGCCGACGGCTTCCTGGCCGGCATCGACAAGGTGCTCGGCCTGATCGGCGCGACCGGCGCCGACATCGACGCGGTCAGCCACGGCACGACCGTCGCCACCAACCAGCTGCTCGAGGGCAAGGTGGACCGGCTCGGCTTCATCACCACCGAGGGCTACGAGGCGATGCTCGAGATCGCCCGCCAGTCGGTGCCCGACGGCTACGGCAACTCCTACTTCTGGGTGAAGCCGCCCCGCATCGTCCCGCGCGACCTCGTGAAGGGCGTCGGCGGCCGGCTCGACTTCACCGGCGCGGAGGTGCGGCCCTTCGACGAAGAGTCCGCCCGTACGGCGGCCCGGTGGTTCAAGGCCCAGGGCATCACCACGCTCGGCGTCTGCTTCCTGCACGCCTACGCCAACCCCGAGCACGAGGAGCGGATGCGCGCGGTCCTGCTCGAGGAGCACCCCGACGCGGTCGTCTCGCTGTCGAGCCAGGTGCTGCGCGAGTACCGCGAGTACGAGCGGGCGATGACCACCCTGGTCGACGCCGCCGTGAAGCCGCGGCTCTCGGCGTACGTCACCAACATCAAGACGCGCCTCGAGGCCCTCGACGACCGGGTCATCCCGTTCTACGTGATGAAGTCGAACGGCGGCGTGCTCTCGGCCGACGAGGTCGTGCACCAGCCGATCACCACCGTGCTCTCCGGTCCTGCGGCCGGCGCTCTCGGCGCCGCGCTGATCGCGAAGGTCGCGGGCTTCGACAAGGTCCTGACCTCCGACGGCGGCGGCACGTCGACCGACGTGTCGGTCGTCATCGACGGTGAGCCCACGCTGACCACCGAGGGCTCGGTCGGGGCGTTCCCCTCCAAGATCCCGATGATCGACGTGGTCACCGTCGGCGCGGGCGGCGGCTCGATCGCGTGGCTCTCGCCCGAGGGCACCCTCAAGGTCGGCCCGCAGTCGGCGGGCGCCGACCCGGGACCGCTCTGCTACGGCAAGGGCGGCACCGAGGTCACGATCACCGACGCCCACGTCTTCCTCGGCCGGATCCCTCCCCACCTGCTCGGCGGCGAGATCCCGCTCGACGTGCAGGCCGCGAAGGACGGCATCGAGCAGCTCGCGTCGAAGCTCGGCCTGAGCCCGGAGGCGTGCGCCACCGGCATCCTCGAGATCTCCGCGTGGAACCAGGCCAACGCGCTGCGCCAGGTCACCGTCAAGCGCGGGCTCGATGTCCGCGACTTCACGCTGACGACGTTCGGCGGCTCCGGGTCGCTGCTGCTCTGCCGGCTCGTCGACGTGCTCGGCCTGCCCGCCGTACTCGTGCCGCCCAACCCGGGCAACGTGTCCGCCTTCGGCCTGCTGACCGTGGACGTCAAGAACGACTACGTGCAGACCCACGTCGCGCTCGCCGACGCGCTCGACCCGGCCGACGTGGCCGGCATCTTCGAGACGCTCACGGCCCAGGCCGCCGAGGCGCTGACCACGGAGGGCTTCGAGGCCGGCGAGCACCAGTTCGCCCGCACCGCCGACCTGCGCTACTTCGGCCAGGCCTTCGAGGTCCGGGTCGCCGTCCCCGAGGGGCCGGTCGACCAGGCCGTCCTCGACGAGGTGGCCGCCCGCTTCCACGCCGCCCACACCGGGCTCTACGGCTACGACTTCGCCGGCGACCCCACCCAGCAGGTCGAGTGGGTCAACCTGCGCGTCTCCGGCATCGGCCCGATCCAGCGCCCCGAGATCAAGCGCGTCGAGTCGTCCGCTCCACACGCACCTGGGGCTAGCCGAGAGGCGGACGACCCGGTCAGGCAGGTCTGCTTCGAGGCGGGGGAGGGGTACGTCGAGACGCCGGTGCTGTGGCGCGCCGACCTCGTGCCCGGCACGGTCGTGGTCGGCCCGGCGATCATCGAGGAGTTCGGCTCGACGGTCCCGCTGCACCCGGGCTTCACGGCCCGCATCGACGAGTACCTCAACATCATCGTGACCAGGAGCGACGCATGAGCGACAGCAGGCGTGCCCCCACCCAGTTCCCGTTCGGGCACCTGACCGTCGACCAGGGCGCGAGCGCCGACCCGGTGCTGGTCGAGATCGTCCAGGGCTCGCTGGCGAGCGTCGAGATGGAGGTCGAGACCGCCATCGGTCGCACCAGCCGCAGCCCGATGATCCGCGACGCCCACGACTTCCGCGCGGGCATCCACGACCGGTTGCTGCGCAAGCTCACCGGCCGGTCCTACTCGGCGCTGGTGCACCCGATCGCCCGCGACTTCCCGATCGAGGAGATGCAGGAGGGCGACGTCTTCTTCCACAACGACGTCTACCGCTCCGAGGGCGGCATCGGGCACCTGCCCGACCTCTGCGTCACGGTCCCGGTCTTCAGCGACGGCAAGGTCGTCGCGTTCGTGCAGGCCTTCGGTCACCACGACGACATCGGCGGCGCCGTACCCGGGTCCATGCCGTCCAACGCGACCAGCGTCTTCGAGGAGGGCCTGATGGTCCCCCCGATCCGGCTGTGGGACGCGGGCGTGCCCAACAAGGCCGCGCTCAGCATCATGACCCGCAACTCCCGGATGCCCGAGTCGCTGGCCGCCGACCTCGACGCCGAGTGCTCGGCCTGCCTGATGGGCGCGCGCCGGCTCGGCGAGCTCTTCGACCGCTACGGCACCGACACCGTGGAGTCCTGCTTCGACGCGATCATCTCGCGCACCACCGAGACCTACCGCCGCGAGATCCTCAGCCAGATCCCGGTCGGGGAGTGGGTGTGGGAGGACTACGCCGAGCACGACGGCGTCGACGAGCCGATGCTGCACACGCAGCGGATCACGCTCACCCGCACCGCGGCCGACGACCCCGACGGCGAACGGCTGATCCTCGACTTCGGCGGCACGTCGCCCCAGGCCAAGGGGCCGATCAACCACTGCGGCGACTACAGCGACGGCGTCTTCCTCAAGAAGTGGCTGGCGCCGATCCTGCGCAACCTCGCCGAGAGCCCCGAACGGATGGCCGAGCTCGACGTCAACGAGGGCATCGTGCCGCTGATCGAGATGCGCTTCCCGCCGCCGGGCACCCTGCTGACGCCGGTCTTCCCGGCGCCGACCAACGCCCGCACGTTCGTGATCCTGCGGCTGCTCGGCGTGCTCGCCGGCGTCGTCGCCAAGGCGGTCGACGGCCGGATGCCGGCCGACCAGGAGACGATCCGCTACACCGGCGTGTACGGCGACGACCTCGACGACCGCCCCTACCTCATGCGCGAGGTGCTCGGCGGTGGCTCCGGCGGCCGCTACTACGCCGACGGCGAGGACACCATCCATGTCGTGCCCGACTCGCGGAACCTGCCGAGCGAGTTCACCGAGGCGCGCTTCCCCTTCCGCGTCGAGTCGCTGTCGCTCGCGATGGACAGTGGGGGAGCCGGCCAGTTCCGCGGCGGCCTCGGCTACGAGAAGCACATCCGGATGCTCAAGGACGGCCACTTCATGTCCATCGCCGACCGGTCGATCCTGGCCTGCTGGGGCGTGAAGGGCGGGCTCGCGGGCAAGCCGTTCGAGGTCGTCATCGACGCCGGCGGGCCGAACGAGCGCGAGGTCGACGCCCTCGCCGACGCCGAGCCGGTCGCGGCCGGCGAGGTCATCCGGATCCGCACCACGGGCGGCGGCGGCTGGGGCGACCCGCTCGTCCGCGACCCGGCGCTCGTCGTCCGGGACGTGGTCTGGCGCAAGGTCTCGCCGCAGGCCGCGCTGACGGCGTACGGCGTCGTGCTCACCGGCTCGCTCGACGACGACACCCTCGGGTACGACGAGGCCGCGACGCGTGCCGAGCGTGCCGCGCGTCCGGCGGCGAGCGAGGCGTTCTTCGACCGGGGCCCGGGGTACGCCGCTCTCGCCGCGGGTGCGCCGTACGCCGAGGTGGACCTGGTGTGAGGATCGCCGTCGTCGGTGGGCACGGCAAGACCGGCCGCGCCGTGTCGGCCGCCCTGGCGGCTCGCGGCGCCACGGCCGTCGCCCTCGGCCGCGCGGACTGGCCGGACCTGGCCGGTGCGCTGGCCGGGTGCGACGCGGTCTACCTGATCGCGCCCAACCTGCACCCCGACGAGCCGGCGTACGTCGGTGCCGTGCTCGAGGCTGCGACGGCTGCCGGTGTCGGGCGCCTCGGCTACCACTCGGTGGCGTCGCCGTACGCCCCCGAGATGCCGCACCACCTCGGCAAGGCGAGGTCGGAGGACCTGGTCCGCCGCTCCGGGCTGGCGTGGACGATCCTCCAGCCGGGCGCCTACCTGCAGAACCTCGACCTCACCGAGCCGGTGCGGGTGCCGTACGACGTGCACGCGACCTTCGGGTTCGCCGACCTGGCCGACGTGGCCGAGGCCGCCGCGACCGTGCTGCTCGAGGACGGCCACGCGGGCGCGACCTACGAGCTGGCCTCCCGGGTGGCCACCGTCGCCGCGCTGGCCGCGGAGGCCGGGGTCACCGTGGAGCAGGTCGATGACCCCGGCACGCACCCGTGGCTGAGCGCCATGTTCGCCTACTACGACCGGCACGGGCTCCCGGTCGGCACGCTGCCGCTGAGGGCGTTGCTCGGGGGTTCCTGACGATCGCGGCGGGTGGGCCGCTAGCTGCTGCTCTGGGTCGGCAGCTGCGGGATCAGCCAGCCGAGGAACGCGTCCTGGCTGCGGGTCTGCAGGTAGATCCGGCCGGGTCCGGTCAGGTCGCAGACGAGACCCTCGCCGGAGAAGAGCGTCGACTTCCAGTTGCCGACCTTGCGGACGTTGTACTGGATGCCGTCGGTCCACGCGACCATGTGGCCCGTGTCGACGGTGTAGGTCTGGCCGGGCTGCAGGTCGATCGAGTGGATGGCGCCGTAGCTCGACAGCACCAGGTCGCCCTGGCCCGAGATGCGCAGCATGAAGAGGCCCTCGCTGGAGAAGAACGTCTTGCCGCCACCCCACTTGGTGTCGATCTCGATGCCGCCCGAGGAGGCGAGGTAGGAGCCCGACTGCACGAAGAGGGTGCCGTTCAGGGGCCAGTGCACGATGTCGCCGGAGAGGGTGGGTGCGAGGTAGAGCTCGGCGCCGTCCGCCTGGGCGGTGAAGGTGTTCATGAAGAACGACTCGCCGCCGAGCAGGGACCGCTTGAGGCCCTTCATGATGCCTCCCTGCGTCGACGTCTGCATCGCCACGCCCGGCGACATCGCGAGCATCGCGCCCGACTCGGCGCGGACGACCTCGCCGGCGCTCATGGTCAGCTTCGCGGCGGCGTAGGCAGGGCTGTACAAGATCTCGGTCTGCATCGATGTGTCTCCTGGGTCGTTCCCGAGCGGCTGGTGCCCCGAGCGTAGCGACGACCGAGCCCGTTCGCGCCCTACCTCGCGACGATGCTGATCACGGCCGCCGGCCGGTCCTGCCGATGTCGTGGAGGCGCGCCGGCGTGTCCTAGCCCCAGACCTCGTCGGCCAGCTCGACGAGCAGCGCCAGCTTGGCCTTCTCCTGGTCGACACTGAGCGAGTTGCCCTCGAACGTCGAGGAGAAGCCGCACTGCGGTGAGATGCAGACCTGGTCGAGGTCGACGTACTGCGCCGCGTCGTCGAGCCGCGCCTTGAGCACGTCCTTGGACTCGAGCTCGCCGTGCTTCGTCGTCACGAGGCCGAGCACGACGAGCTTGCCGGGCGGCACGTGCCGCAGCGGCTCGAACGTGCCGGAGCGCTCGTCGTCGTACTCCATGAAGAAGCCGTCGACGTCGAGCTCGTTGAAGAGCGCCTCGGCGACGAAGTCGTAGCCGCCCTCGGCCACCCACGAGTCGCGGAAGTTGCCGCGGCACATGTGCGTGGTCACCGTCAGCCCCTCCGGTCGGCCGGCGAGCGCCTCGTTGAGGTGGCGGATGTAGGCCTCGTGCAGGTGCTCGGAATCCTCGCCGCGCTCGGCCATCGCCTTGCGCTGCTCGGGGTCGTTCAGGTAGGCGAGCGAGGTGTCGTCGAGCTGGAGATAGGTGCAGCCGAGCTCGTGGACCCGGCGGACCTGCTCGCGGTAGGCGGCGGTGAGGTCGGCCCAGAACTCCTCGGTGTCGGCGTAGATCTCCGGATCGATCGCGGCCGCGCCGCCGCGGTAGTGGACCATGCTCGGCGACGGGATCGTCAGCTTCGGCGTGACGCCCTCGGAGACGTGGTCGCGCAGGAACGCGAAGTCGTCGCCGAAGATCGTCTCCGACAGCCCCAGCTTGCCGTCGACCTTGAGCGCCGCGGGCGTGAAGTCGAGCTCACCGGCGGCGTTCTTGAAGTGCACCTTCAGGTTGTCGTGCGCCTTGCTGATGCCGTCGAGCCGGTAGATGAAGTCCATGTGCCACGACCCGCGCCGGAACTCGCCGTCGGTCGCCGACCTCAGCCCGGCCGCACGCTGGAGGTCGATGACCTCGATGATCGCGGCGTCCTCGATCTCACGCAGCTGCTCGTCGGAGACCGTGCCGGCGGCGTGGTCCTCACGTGCCTTCAGCAGGTGCTTCGGCCGGAGCAGGCTGCCGACGTGGTCGGCACGGAACGGCGGGGTGTCACGGAGCACGGATCCTCCTCGAGTGGACTCATCGGGTACCCCCACCTTGGCACGGGGTCCTGCAAGACTCGGCTCATGAGCCCGTCCGAGACCGACCTCCAGCACCGGTGGCAGTGCCTCGCGCCGGCGCGCACGGTGCCCTCCGCCGCCGACGCGCTGGTCGGCTGCGTGGTCTCGCGGGGCTTCGACCTCGGGCTCGAGCCGTGAGCCCGCTGACGCTGGTCACCGGTGGCACCCGGGGCATCGGCGCGGCCACCGCACTCCGGCTCGCCCGCGACGGCCACGACCTGGTGCTCGGCTACGCGCGCAACGCCGCCGCGGCCGAGGAGACGCGGCTCGCCGCCGAGGACGCCGGGGCGCGCTGCGTCGCCGTACGCGCGGACCTCACCGATCCCGACGGCGTCGACGAGCTCTTCGCCGCAGCCGCCGAGCACGGGCGACTGACCGGCGTCGTCAACAACGCCGGGGCGACCCTCCACATCGGCCCGCTCGCGGAGACGCCGCCCCTCGTGATCGCCGCGACCGTCGACCTCAACCTGACCTCCGCACTGCTCGTGGCCCGGGCCGCGGTGCGCGCGCTCGGGACGTCGTACGGCGGACCGGGCGGGGTGATCGTCAACGTCAGCTCGGGCGCGGCGACGCTCGGGGCGCCGGGGGAGTACGTCCAGTACGCCGCCGCGAAGGCCGGTGTGGACACGCTGACCGTCGGTCTGGCCCAGGAGGTCGCGGGCGAAGGCATCCGGGTCGTCGGCGTGGCCCCGGGCATCGTCCGGACCACGATCCACTCCGACGCGGGCGAGCCCGGGCGCGTCGAGCGGGTCGGCCCGCTGGTGCCGCTGGGCCGCGTGGGCGAGCCGTCCGAGATCGCAGACGCGATCGCCTGGCTGATGAGCGACGAGGCGTCGTACGTCACCGGGACCACCCTGCGGGTCGCGGGCGGGCGGTGAGTCGCGCCGGCACGCTGGCAACAGTTGCCAGCGAATCGACCTGTTCATCGTCGGTGTCCACGGTGATCGCCCACCACCCGATCACTAGGTTCGACGCATGAGGGTCCTGATCGCGCTCGGTGGCAACGCCATGACGAACGCCGACGGCCGGGCCCGACCCGAGGACCAGATCGCCGCGGCCGGGGTGGCGATGGAGGCCGTGGCCGACCTGCTCGAGCGGGACGTCGAGGTGGTCATCACCCACGGCAACGGCCCCCAGGTCGGCAACCTGCTGGTCAAGAACGAGCTGGCGGCCGCCGTGGTGCCGCCCGTGCCGCTCGACTGGTGCGGCGCCCAGACGCAGGCCACGCTCGGGTTCGTGCTGATGGACGCGCTCGACACGGTCCTCGCGCGCCGCGGCGTCGACCGGCGTACGGCGACCGTGGTCACCCGCACGCTGGTCGCGGCCGACGACGACGGCTTCACCACGCCGACGAAGCCGATCGGCCGCTACCTGCCGGCCGCCGAGGCGGCGCTGCTCGTGGAGCACGGCGAGACCTGGGAGGACCGCGGCGAGAAGGGCTGGCGCCGCGTCGTGGCCTCTCCCGAACCCCTGCGGATCCTCGACGCCCCCGCCGTGCGGGCGCTCGTCGAGGCGGGGTTCGTCGTCGTCGCGAACGGTGGTGGCGGGATCCCGGTCGTGCAGGAGGCCGACGGCGCCCTGCACGGCGTCGAGGCCGTGATCGACAAGGACCTCGGGGCGGCACTGCTCGGCCGCACCGTCGACGCCGACGTGCTCGTCATCGGCACCGACGTCCCTCACGCGGTGCTGCGCTTCGGTGCCCCGGACGCCGAGGAGCTCGGCACGGTGACCGTCGCGCAGATGCGCGCCTACGCCGCCGAGGGGCACTTCGCCAGCGGCTCGATGGGACCCAAGGTCGACGCGGCCTGCCGGTTCGTCGAGCAGGGCGGCCGCCGTGCCGTCATCACCGATCTCGCCCACATCACCGACGCCATCGCCGGAGACGCGGGCACCGTCGTCGTACCGTCCTAGACCCGAACCAGAGAAGGAACCTCATGCCTGACGCCATCGAAGTACGCAAGGTCCCGATCCACTCCGTCGCCGACGCCAGCGAGCTCGCCAAGCTGATCGACGACGGCGTGATGGCGGCCGGCCGCGTCATCGCCATCATCGGCAAGACCGAGGGCAACGGTGGCGTCAACGACTACACCCGGATCATCTCCGACCGCGCGTTCCGCGAGGTGCTGATCGAGAAGGGCGCCCCCGCCGACCAGGTCAAGCAGATCCCGATCGTGTGGTCCGGCGGCACCGACGGCGTGATCAGCCCCCACGCGACGATCTTCGCCACCACCGACGCCGAGCCGATCGACGAGCCGCGACTCACCGTCGGCTTCGCGATGAGCGAGGTGCTGCTGCCCGAGGACATCGGCCGGGTGGCGATGGTGTCCAAGGTCGCCGACGCCGTGAAGGTGGCGATGGAGCGCGCGGGCATCACCGACGTCGCGGACGTCCACTACGTGCAGACCAAGACGCCGTTGCTCACCGTGCACACCATCCGCGACGCGAAGTCGCGCGGCAAGACCGTGTGGACCGAGCACACCCACGAGTCGATGGACCTCTCCAACGGCACCACCGCGCTCGGCATCGCGGTCGCCCTCGGCGAGATCGAGATGCCGACCGACGCCGACGTGATGCACAACCGCGACCTCTTCTCGGCCGTCGCGTCCTGCTCGTCGGGCGTCGAGCTCGACCAGGCGCAGGTCGTCGTGGTCGGCAACGCGACGGGTGTCGGCGGCCGCTACCGGGTCGGCCACTCGGTGATGAAGGACGCGCTCGACTCCGACGGCATCTGGGACGCGATCCGGGATGCCGGACTCGACCTGCCCGAGCGTCCCCGCACCGCCGACCTGGACGGCCGGCTCGTCAACGTCTTCCTCAAGTGCGAGGTGTCGCAGGACGGTCAGGTCCGCGGCCGCCGCAACGCGATGCTCGACGACTCCGACGTGCACTGGCACCGCCAGATCAAGGCCGCCGTGGGCGGCGTGACCGCCGCGGTGACCGGAGACCCCGCGGTCTTCGTGTCGGTCTCGGCGGCTCACCAGGGCCCCGACGGCGGCGGCCCGGTCGCCGCGATCGTCGACCTGGGCTGAGAGGTCGCTTCGGTGGTTGAGGAAGGCG
>NZ_BDJE01000064.1 GCF_002117935.1 Nocardioides sp. PD653-B2
GGTGGTTGAGGTGCGAGGGCCCCCAGGCCCGAGCCTCGAAACCACCACCCTCCTGACATTTGTCACCCCCGGGACGTGATGGTCGTGTGGGGGACCGACGCCCGCCCGACACCAGACTCGAGGCATGACCTCGACCGACACCCTCACGACGGGTTCCTCCATCCCGACCGCGCACCCCGCGGTCCGGCTCTCGGGGGTGACCAAGGACTTCGGCTCCGTGCACGCCGTGCGCGGCATCGACCTGGAGATCCGGCCGGGCGAGATCGTCGCGTTCCTCGGCCCCAACGGCGCCGGCAAGACCACGACGATCGACATGATCCTGGGCCTGTCCCAGCCGACGAGCGGGACCGCCGCGGTCCTCGGCATCGACCCCCGCCAGGCGATCGCCCGCGGTCTCGTCTCGGCTGTCATGCAGACCGGTGGCCTCCTCAAGGACCTCACCGTCCGCGAGACCGTGCAGTACACCGCCAACCTCTTCGCCGACACCCGCCCCGTGGCCGAGGTGCTCGAGAACGCCGGCATCGCCGCGATCGCCGACCGCAAGGTCGCCATGTGCTCCGGCGGCGAGCAGCAGCGGCTCCGGTTCGCGATGGCGCTGCTCTCCGACCCCGCGCTGCTGCTCCTCGACGAGCCCACCACGGGCATGGACGTCGAGGGCCGGCGCGCCTTCTGGTCCGCGATCCGCGCGGACGCCGAGACGGGCCGCACGGTCCTCTTCGCGACGCACTACCTCGAGGAGGCGGACCAGTACGCCGACCGGATCGTCCTGATCAGCCACGGCCGGATCGTCGCCGACGGCACCGGCCCCCAGATCAAGGCCCTGACCTCCGGGCGCACGGTCCGCGCCACCCTGCCCGGCGCCGACACCGGCGTGCTCGCCGCGCTCGACGGCGTCACCGGCGTCGAGGTGCGCGGCGACGCCGTCCTCGTGCACACCAAGGACAGCGACGCGACCGCGCGCTTCCTGCTCACCCGGACCCCCGCCCGCGACCTCGAGATCACCTCCCACGGCCTCGAGGACGCGTTCATCAGCCTGACAGGAGACACCCGATGAGCGTCCATACCGTCGACCCCACCACGCGCCGGGTCCCGCCGTTCGGCGGCTTCAGCCTCACCGTGCTCGGCATCGAGCTGCGCCGGATGCTCCGCAACCGGCGCACCGTCGTCTTCACGCTGATCTTCCCGGCCGCCCTGTTCTTCGCGGTCACGGGCAGCGACAAGACCTGGGCCCAGCCCGTGGGCAGCGGCAACGAGGCGGCGTACATCCTCATCTCGATGGGGCTGTACGGCGCCGCCCTCACCGCCGCCGCGGGCGGCTCGTCGGTCGCCATGGAGCGCGCCCTCGGGTGGTCGCGCCAGCTGCGGCTCACGCCGCTCAACCCGGTCGTCTACATCCTGATGAAGGCCGTGGTCGCGCTGGTCATGGGGGCCCTCGCGATCGTGGTGGTCCACCTCTGCGGCCTCCTCCAGGGCCGTGCCGACATGCCGGTCGGTGTCTGGGTCTCCTCGGCCGTGGTCACCCTCTTCTGCACGTTCACCTTCGCCGCCCTCGGCGTCTTCACCGGCTTCGTCGTCCCCGGCGAGAACGCCATGCAGATCCTCGGCCCCGGCCTCGCCGTCCTCTCCTTCCTCGGCGGCGTCTTCTGGCCGCTCACCGAGGGCAGCGCGCTGTGGCACGTCGCCACGTTCACGCCCATGTACGGCGTCGCCGAGGTCGCCCGCTCCCCGCTGACCCACGAGCTCCCCTGGTACGCCGTCGTGAACGCGGTCGCCTGGCTGGTGATCCTCGTGGCCGGCGCCGCGTGGCGGATGAGCAAGGACACCGCACGGGTGTGACTAGCCTGATCGCTGTGAGCCAGGACGAGTGCGCGGCGCCGCCGACCGGGTCATCGGTCCGGATGGCGCGCCTCACGCCGCTCCTCTCCGGCATCTGGCTGTTCTTCCTGCTCGAGCCGATCGGTGAGGGGTGGCGCAACCGCGACCAGCTGAGCGGCATCCTCGGCATCGTCGTCACGATCGTCTTCGCCGCGGTCTACATGGCGCTCTGGCTCCGCAGCCGGGCCGACCGCCAGAAGCTGATGACCCAGCCGGGGACGCGTGCCGCCGTGCTCTACATCGGGTCGCTCGTCCTCCTCGGCGCGCTGATGACGCTCCTGCTCGGCGGTTACGGCCTGGCCAGCACGCCGTACATCGGGGTCGCCTGCGTGATGGTCTTCCCGTTCCGTGTCGCGGGTCCGGCGGTGCTCGGGCTGGTTGCGGCCGACCTCGTCCTGTTCGCGGTCAACGACTGGGGCAGCCCCACCGGCCTCGTGTTCGGTGTCGTCGCCGCGACGTTCGCCGTCTTCGGGCTGCGGATGGTGATGACCCGCAACATCGAGCTGCTCAGGGCCCAGCAGGAGAACGCCGGCCTCGCCGTCGAGAACGAGCGGACCCGCTTCGCCCGCGACCTGCACGACATCCTGGGCCACTCGCTGACCGTGATCACCGTGAAGGCCGAGCTCGCCCAGCGGATGCTCGACGTCGACCCCGAGCGCACCCGCGCCGAGCTGGCCGACCTCGAGCGGCTCAGCCGCGACGCGCTGGCCGACGTACGCCGGGCCGTCGCGGGCTACCGCGAGCTGACCCTGCCCGGTGAGCTCGCCCGGGCGCGCAACGCGCTGGCCGCGGCCGAGATCGACGCCCACCTGCCCCAGTCCGCCGACGAGGTGCCGACCGAGCTCCGCGAGCTCTTCGCCTGGACGGTCCGCGAGGGCGTCACCAACGTGATCCGCCACTCCGGCGCCCACCGCTGCGAGGTGCGGCTGACCGCGAGCAGCGCCGAGGTCGTCGACGACGGCCCCGGCCCCGGCGCGCCGGGCACCGGCTCCGGCCTCGCCGGGCTGCGCGAGCGGGCCTCCGCCGTCGGCGCGACCGTCGTCACCCGGCACCTCTCCCCCGGCTTCTCGCTCCAGGTCGTCCGCGGATGACGATCCGGCTGCTGCTCGCCGACGACCAGGCGCTGGTCCGCGGTGCGCTCTCCGCGCTCCTGGGCCTCGAGCCCGACCTGGAGGTGGTCGCCGAGGTCGGCTCCGGCGACGAGGTGCTGGCGGCCGTGCTCGCCCACCACCCCGACGTCGCACTGCTCGACGTGGAGATGCCCGGCATGGACGGCATCAGCGCCACCGCCGAGGTCCGTCGCGCCGCCCCCGACACGCGGGTGCTGATCGTGACGACCTTCGGCCGGCCCGGCTACCTGCGCCGCGCGCTCCAGGCGGGCGCGTCGGGCTTCGTCGTCAAGGACACGCCGGCCGCCCAGCTCGCCGACGCCGTACGACGGGTGCACGCCGGGCTGCGCGTCGTCGACCCGATGCTCGCCACCGACAGCCTGGTGGCCGGCGAGTCCCCGCTCACCGCCCGCGAGACCGAGGTCCTCCAGGCCGCCCGCGACGGCTCCTCGGTGGCCGCGATCGCCCGCAAGCTGTTCCTCTCCGACGGCACGGTCCGCAACCACCTGTCGTCCGCGATCGGCAAGACCGGGGCCACCAACCGGGCGGAGGCGGTGATCACCGCCGAGGGCAACGGGTGGTTGTGAGCCTGGTGCGATTGGCTACGGTCGAAGACATGCGCTCCCTCGTTCTCGGACTGGCCGCCACGCTCGGCCTCACGCTCACTGCCACGACGGCGCCCGCCGGCGCGTCCACGCTCGACGTCACCCACCAGGCTGGTGCACACCGGGCGAAGCCGAAGGTCCCCGCGCTGGCGGTGAAGAAGCTGGTCACCGGGCTCGACCACCCGTGGGACGTCCGGCCGATCGGCGACGGCCGGCTGATCTTCACCCAGCGCGACCGCGCGACCGTCTCCATCTGGGACCACGGCGACGTCCGCACGGTCGGCAACTTCCCCACCGCCTCGGTGTGGGTGTCCGGCGAGACCGGGCTGATGGGCCTCGAGACCGACCCGGAGTTCGCCACCAACCACCGCTTCTACACCTGCCAGGGTGGCACCACGGACGGTGGCGGCCACGAGGTCAAGGTGATGGCGTGGAAGCTGAACGACGCGCTGACGTCGATCACCGGGGGCAAGAAGCTGGTCGGCGGCTTCCCCACCAGCAGCGGGCGGCACGGCGGCTGCCGGCTCCTCGCGCTCGACGACGGCTCGCTGTACGTCGGCACCGGTGACGCCGCCCAGGGCACCAACCCCGAGAACAAGAAGTCACTCGGCGGCAAGACGCTCCGTCTCGACGCCAAGACCGGCAAGCCGTGGCCGAAGAACCCGTTCATCAAGTCCGGCAACGCGCACAAGCGCTACGTGCAGACCTACGGCCACCGCAACGTCCAGGGCCTCGCCCTCCGCAAGGGCGGCGGCGTCTACTCGGTCGAGCAGGGCACCTACCGCGACGACGAGGTGAACATCCTCCGCAACGGTGGCGACTACGGCTACAACCCGGTCCCGGGCTACAACGAGAGCGTCCCGATGACGGACCAGTCCCTGCCCGGCAAGCAGATCAGCGCGGTCTGGCGCTCGGGCGACCCGACCATCGCTACGTCGGGCGGCGGCTTCATCTACGGCAAGCGCTGGGGCGCCTACAACGGCAACCTGGTCGTCGGCGCGCTCGCCGGCCAGCGCGCGGTCTTCCTGAAGATCACCGACGCCGCGAAGCTCGCGAAGGTGCGGGCACCGGCGGCACTGCGGCAGTTCGGCCGGATCCGCACCATCGTCGACGGGCCCGGCTCGGTCATCTACGTGACCACCGACAACGGCGGCGGCAACGACTACATCCTGGCGGTGCGCCCGAAGAGGTGACGGTCAGGCCGTCCAGCCGAACGCGGCCGCGCCGCCGATGATCGCGGCGAACCAGAACACCGCGGAGAACACGGCCACCGCCGGCACCCAGCGCGGGTGCGGCGTCCACCAGGCGCAGGCCACGAGCAGCAGGGCCGCCCAGACGACGAGCAGCACGACCACCGCCCACCAGGGCGCGACCAGGCCGCTCGCGGCGTACAGGAAGAACGTGGCGGCCATGCCGACCATGCCGACGAACGGCCACGGTGAGACGCCCGGCCGTCCTCGGGGGCGCCGGCCGGGTTTGGTCATCCGGCCCTAGTCTTCCGGGTCGTTCCAGTGGGGGTCGTTGTCCCACTCCTCGTTGCGCTGCTCGGCCTTGTCGAGGGCGTTCGCAGCCTCCTCCCGGGTGCCGAAGGGGCCGAGCCGGTCGATCGGCGGGCACATGTCCTCGCCCTGCTCCACCGCGTGGTGCTTCACGCAGAACCAGAAGTCACTCATGCGCCGAAACTACACTCGTGGCGTGACTTCCCAGCTCCGCGACGTGCCGTTGTCGATCCCGCGCCCGGAGTACGTCGGCAAGGCCGCCCCGGCGCGCTACACCGGTCCGGAGGTCAAGGACGCCGACACCATCGCGCGGATGCGCGTCGCGGGCCGGCTGGCGGCGCAGGCGCGGGACCTCGTCGGCAGCCACGTCGAGCCCGGGGTCACCACCGACGAGCTCGACCGGATCGGCCACGAGTTCCTCTGCGACCACGGCGCCTACCCGTCGACGCTGGGCTACCGCGGCTTCCCCAGGTCGCTCTGCTCGAGCGTCAACGAGGTCGTCTGCCACGGCATCCCCGGCCACCAGGTCGTCGAGGACGGCGACATCGTCAACATCGACATCACGGCGTACCTGGACGGCGTGCACGGCGACACCAACGCGACGTTCCTCGCCGGGGACGTCGACGAGGAGTCCCGGCTGCTGGTGGAGCGCACGAGGGAAGCGCTCGACCGCGGGATCAAGGCCGTGCGGCCCGGCCGCCGGATCAACGTGATCGGCCGCGTCATCGAGGCGTACGCCGCCCGGTTCGGCTACGGCGTGGTCCGTGAGTTCACCGGCCACGGGATCGGGACCGCCTTCCACAGCGGGCTGATCGTGCCCCACTACGACGACCCGGCCCACGACGACCTGATCGAGGTCGGCATGACGTTCACGATCGAGCCGATGCTCAACCTGGGCACCCACGAGTGGGACATGGGGGACGACGGCTGGACCGTCGTGACCAAGGACCGCCGCCGCAGCGCGCAGTTCGAGCACACGCTGCTGGTGACCCCGACGGGCGCCGAGGTCCTGACCACCTCCTGAGCAGTGGCCGACGCAACGTTCGCGTAACAAGCGGATGGGTAAGGTCCGGCCATGACGGCCATGTTCGAGGACTACTCCGGCGCCGATGGCCCGGCGTACGACGAGATGTTCGACGTCGACGGGCTGCGCGCGCCGTACGAACGGCTGCGGTCCTCCCTGCACCACCTGACGGTGCCCGACGTCGCCGGCCGCGTCGAGGCGCTGCAGGCGAGCTACCTCGACCAGGGCGTGACCTTCGACATCGGGGGCGAGGAGCGGGCCTTCCCGCTCGACATCCTGCCGCGGGTGATCGAGATGGACACCTGGTCCACGATCGAGCGCGGGGTCCAGCAGCGGGTGAGGACGCTGGAGGCCTTCCTGGCCGACGTCTACGACGCCGGGCAGGTCTTCGCCGACGGCGTCATCCCGCGCCGGGTGATCGCCATGTCCTCCCACTACCACCGCCAGGCCGCGGGCGTCCGGCCGCCGAACGGCGTCCGCGTCCACGTCTCCGGCATCGACCTGATCCGCGACAACCACGGCGAGTTCCGGGTGCTCGAGGACAACGTGCGGGTGCCGTCGGGCGTGTCGTACGTGATGACCAACCGGCGGGCGATCTCGGCCGCGCTGCCGGAGCCCTTCGCCGAGCACCGGATCCGCCCGGTCGCGGGCTATCCCCAACGGCTGCTCGCCGCCCTCCGGGCCGCGGCGCCCGCCGGCGTCGCCGACCCGACGGTCGTCGTCCTGACGCCCGGCGTCTACAACGGTGCCTACTTCGAGCACGCGCTGCTCGCCCGCACGATGGGCGTCGAGCTGGTCGAGGGCCGCGACCTCGAGTGCCGGCGCGGCCGGGTGATGATGCGGACCACGCAGGGCCTCGAGCAGGTGCACGTGATCTACCGGCGCGTGGACGACGAGTTCCTCGACCCGGTGCACTTCCGGGCCGACTCGATGCTCGGCTGCCCCGGTCTGATCGACGCGTCCCGGGCCGGCAACGTAACCCCGCCAACGCGGTCGGCAACGGGGTGGCCGACGACAAGCTCGTCTACACCTACCTGCCCGACCTGATCCGCTACTACCTCCACGAGGAGCCGGTGCTCAAGAACGTCGACACCTGGCGCCTCGGTGACGCCGATGCCCGCGAGGAGGTCCTGGACCGGCTCGACGAGCTGGTGCTGAAGCCGGTCGACGGCTCGGGCGGCAAGGGCATCGTGATCGGCCCCCGCGCCACGAATGCCGAGCTCGACGAGCTCCGGGTCAAGGTGCTCGAGGACCCGCGCTCCTGGATCGCCCAGCCCGTCGTCCAGCTCTCGACCGTCCCGACGTTCGTGGACGGCAGCTTCGGGCCGCGCCACGTCGACCTGCGGCCGTTCGCGGTCAACGACGGCCACCGCGTCTGGGTGCTGCCGGGTGGTCTCACGCGGGTCGCCCTCGCCGCGGGCGAGCTGATCGTGAACTCCTCGCGCGGCGGCGGGTCCAAGGACACCTGGGTGCTCGCCGGGCCCGGTGCGCTCCCCCGTCATCTCGACGAGCAGCCGGCGCCGGTCGCCACGACCCCCCAGAGCGCCGGCCCGGCTCTCACCGACCTGGGCGGCAGCCAGGAGCAGCAACATCAGCAACAACAGGGCCGAGCGGAGGTCGAGCCGTGCTGAGCCGGATCGCGGAGTCGATGTTCTGGATCGGGCGCTACGTGGAGCGCGCCGAGGACACCGCACGGATCCTCGACGTCCAGACCCAGGTGATCCTCGAGGAGAGCAGCGCGGAGGCCGAGGCGACCTGCCGCACGCTCCTCTCGATCATGGGCGTCGAGGAGATGCCCGAGCGGGCCGACCTGTCGCTGGTCCTGACCCAGCTCGCCTACGACCCGGGCTCACCCGTCTCGATCGCCTCCGCCCTCGGGGCGGCCCGCGAGAGCGCGCGCCGGGCCCGCGAGACACTGTCGGTGCCGATGTGGGAGGCCATCAACACGACGTACCGCGCCATCCCGTCCGGCCACTTCCGGTCGATGCGCCCGCCGGCGATCTTCCAGTGGGTGCGCGAGCGCGCGGCGCTGGTCAACGGCACCGCGGACGCGACCATGACCCGCGACGAGGGCTGGCACTTCCTGATGCTGGGCCGCTGCATCGAGCGCGCCGACATGACCTCGCGCCTGGTCGCGACGGCGTCGGTGACGCCAGGCACCGGCGCGCCCTGGACGAACACGCTGCGCGCGTGCGGCGCCTACGAAGCCTTCCTGCGCACCTACAAGGGCCTCGAGACGGAGCGCGGCGCCGCCGAGTTCCTGCTGCTCGACCGGCTCTTCCCGCGCTCGGTGGTGTTCTCGCTCAACCGGGCCGAGCAGTGCGTCGACAACCTCGAGGCGTCCGGGCTGCGCGCCGGCTTCCAGAACGACGCGCAGCGGCTGCTCGGCCGCACCCGCGCCGAGCTGGAGTACCGCTCGCTCAGCGACGTGATGGCCGACCTCCCGACCGAGATGGAGCGGCTCCAGCGCACCTGTGCGCTGGCCACCGAGGCGGTCGCGCGGCGCTACTTCGCCGGCGCCGAGGCGCTGACCTGGCAGGGGGTGCTCCAGTGAGCGAGCGCAGCGAGCGAACCATCCGACACAGCGCATCCGGAGCGTCGTGCGCGCACGGAGCGAAGCGAGTACGCGCATGAGCATGCAGCTTAGGGTCGTGCACGCGACGACGTTCGAGTACGACGGCAAGGCGGTCGCGTCGTACAACCAGGCGCGCCTGACGCCCCAGACCACCCCCGGCCAGATCGTGTCGCACAGCCGGGTCGAGGTCTCGCCGGCGCCGTTCACCTACGAGTACCGCGACTACTTCGGCACCGCCGTCACCGCCTTCGAGGTGCTCGACCCGCACGACGCGATGACGGTCACGGGCACCTCGACGGTGCACACGAGCCGCTCGCCCGCGGCGCCGCCCACGATCGGCTGGGACGACCTCGCGGCCCCCGAGGTCTCGGACACGTGGACCGAGTACCTCGTCGTCAACTCGCTCGTCGCACCGCCGGCCGACCTGGCTGCGCGCTTCGACACGCTGCGCGACGCGGCCCTGCCCGGCGAGGCGGCCCGCGCGGTCTGCGCGCTCGTGCACGCCGAGGTCGAGTACCGGACCGGCTCGACCGACGTGCACACCCAGGCCGCGGACGCGTGGCAGCAGCGCGCCGGCGTCTGCCAGGACATCGCGCACCTCGCGGTCGGCGGGCTGCGCAGCCTCGGCATCCCCGCCCGCTACGTCTCGGGCTACTTCCACCCGCAGGCGCAGCCGGTCGTGGGCGAGACCGTGCCCGGTGAGTCGCACGCATGGGTCGAGTGGTGGGACGACGGCTGGCACGCGTTCGACCCGACGAACGACACCGAGCCGGGTGACCGCTACGTCGTCCTCGCCGCCGGTCGTGACTACGGCGACGTGAAGCCGCTGAGCGGCATCTACTCCGGCGCCGCGACGTCGTCCATGGCGGTCGACGTCACCATCACTCGTCTGGCGTGAGCAGCTGCTCCACGCGGAGGGCGGCGAGCCCGTGGTCGGGGTCGCCGGACATCACCGCGGCCAGTCGCAGGTGCGGGAGCGCCTCGGCGAAGCGCGACTGGCGCTCGAGGCAGCGGCCGAGCGCGTGCCGCGACCAGTCGTCGACGGGGTTCTCCTCGACCAGGCGCTCGAGCTCGGTCTCGGCGCGACCCAGCCGCGCCTGCAGCAGGTAGGCCCAGGCACGCAGCGTGCGCAGCGCCGTGTTGTCGGGGTCCTCGGTCAACGCGGGCTCGATGAGGTCGAGCGCCTCCTTCGGGGCGCGACGCGCGAGCAGGTCGAACGCGGTGCGGTACGCCGACTCCGGCGCGTGCTGGCCGGGGAAGACGACGGGCGGGGCGGTGAGGTCGAGGTCGTCGTTCACGCCATCACAACAGCCGCTCCGGGTGCGGGATTCCCGACCGGTCACCTCTGCAGGACCGCCGGAACCCCCCCCCCGCTGGTTGAGGAAGGCGCGCAGCGCCTGTCTCGAAACCCCCCGGTGGTTGAGGAAGGCGCGCAGCGCCTGTCTCGCCGGTGGTTGAGGAAGGCGCGCAGCGCCTGTCTCGAAACCCCCGCAGCCGACCCGCCTCCTGGCTTGGCTTGCGGTCCGCTTGGC
>NZ_BDJE01000065.1 GCF_002117935.1 Nocardioides sp. PD653-B2
GGTTTCGAGACAGGCGCTGCGCGCCTTCCTCAACCACCGGGGGCAACAGGACTTCGTCCTTCCTCAACCACCGTGAGGGCTGCGGGGGTGTCGAGACAGGCGCTGTGCGCCTTCCTCAACCACCGGGGTGGGCGCTCGGCGCGAGGAGTCGCTCGAGCTCGTCCTCGAGGTCGGCGGGCACGACGAACATCAGCTCGTCGCCGGCCTCGACGGGCTGCTCGGGGTCGGGCACGTAGACCTGGCCGTCGCGCAGGATCGTGACCAGGGCGCAGTTCTCGGGGAACGGGATCAGGCCGGTCGGCTGGCCGACGTACGGCGAGTCGGCGGGCAGCGTCATCTCGACCAGGTTGGCGTTGCCCTGGCGGAAGGTGAAGAGCCGCACCAGGTCGCCGACCGTGACCGCCTCCTCGACCAGCGCGGACATGATCCGCGGGGTGGAGACGTTGACGTCGACGCCCCAGGCCTCGGTGAACAGCCACTCGTTGTTGGGGTGGTTGACCCGGCCGACCGTGCGCGGCACGCCGAACTCGGTCTTGGCGAGAAGCGAGGTGACCAGGTTGGCCTTGTCGTCGCCGGTGGCCGCGATGACCACGTCGCACTGGTCGAGACGCGCCTCCTCGAGCGAGGACAGCTCGCAGGAGTCGGCGAGGAGCCACTCGGCGTCCGGGACCCGCTCGGGCTTGATCGAGCCGGGGTTCTTGTCGATGAGGAGGACCTGGTGGCCGTTCCCGATCAGCTCGCGGGCGATGGATCGGCCCACGGCACCGGCTCCGGCGATGGCGACGCGCATGGTGGCTCCTCAGCTCTCGTCCGGGCCGGCGTCGAAGACCTGGTAGGCGTGTGCGGCGTTCTCCTCGCGCATCACCAGGTGGAGCAGGTCGCCCTCCTGGATGACGCTCTCCCGGGTGGGCAGCATGCCCTCGCCGAGCCGGTCGATCCACGCGATCCGGCTGCGCGACTGCATCTGGAAGTCGACGGTCCGGTGCCCGATCCACGCCTCGGTGACCGGCACCTGGTCGAGCCGGATGGTGCCGGACGGGTCGCGGAAGTCGGGCTCGGCGCCGGCGGGGAGCAGCCGGCGGAGCACCTGGTCGGCGGTCCACTTGACGGTCGCGACCGTGGTGATGCCGAGTCGCTGGTAGACCTCGGCGCGGCCGGGGTCGTAGATCCGGGCCACGACCTGCTGGATCCCGAAGGTCTCGCGGGCCACGCGCGCGGCGATGATGTTGGAGTTGTCACCGCTGGAGACCGCGGCGAACGCGTCGGCGCGGCGGATGCCGGCCTTCTCCAGGACCGCCTGGTCGAAGCCGTAGCCGGTGACCTTGTCGCCGTTGAAACCGGGCCCGAGACGCCGGAAGGCGTCGGGCTCGCTGTCGATGACCGACACGGTGTGGTTGCGGTCCTCGAGGCTGCGGGCCAGCGTCGAGCCGACCCGCCCACAGCCCATGATCACGACGTGCACGACGTGCACGCTACAACAGCGGGACCGATGGCCTAGCCTTCCGCACGTGGGAGTCGGCGACGTATCGAAGCGAATCCTGCTGGGACGCAAGCTGCGCAGCTCCCAGCTGGGGGAGACCCTGCTCCCCAAGCGGATCGCCCTGCCGGTCTTCGCGAGCGACGCGCTCTCCTCCGTCGCGTACGCGCCGGACGAGATCTTCATCATGCTGTCGCTGGCCGGGGCGTCGGCCTACGTGTGGTCCTGGAAGATCGGCATCGCGGTCGCGCTGGTGATGGCGGCCGTCGTCGCGTCGTACCGCCAGACGGTCCACGCCTACCCCAGCGGCGGCGGCGACTACGAGGTCGCGACCGTCAACCTGGGCTCCCGGGCCGGCACCACCGTGGCGAGCGCGCTGCTCGTCGACTACGTCCTCACGGTCGCGGTGTCGATCTCGTCGGGGGCGCAGTACGCCGCCTCCGCGATCCATCCGCTGATCGGCCACGAGGCGACGTTCGCCACGATGATGGTGATCGTCCTGGCCGCCCTGAACCTGCGGGGCATCCGCGAGTCCGGGTCCTACTTCGCCGTGCCCACGTACCTCTTCATGGTGTCGATCCTCGGCATGTGCGCCTACGGCATGGCCGAGCTCGTCTTCGGCGACCTGCCCGAAGTCGCCAGCGCGCGGCTCGAGATGGCCCCCACGCCCGGGTACGGCGACTCGATGACGACGTTCGCGCTCCTGTTCCTGCTGGCGCGCGCCTTCTCGTCCGGCTGTGCGGCCCTGACCGGTGTCGAGGCGATCTCGAACGGCGTGCCGGCGTTCCGGAAGCCGAAGAGCAAGAACGCCGCGACGACGCTGCTGCTCCTGGGCGCCATCGCGATCTCGATGATGATCAGCATCATCGTGCTCGCGAAGCAGATGGGGCTCCAGCTCGTCGACCCCAGCGACATGGACCGGCTGACGCTCGACGGCAAGCCGCTGCCCGCCGACTACGACCAGCACACGGTGATCGCCCAGATCGCCCGGGCGGTCTTCCACGACTTCTCGCCGGGCTTCTACCTGGTCGTCACGGTCACCGGCGTGATCCTGGTGCTCGCCGCCAACACCGCCTTCAACGGCTTCCCGGTGCTCGGCTCGATCCTGGCGAAGGACGGCTACGCCCCGCGGGCCCTCGGCTCCCGCGGCGACCGGCTGGCCTACAGCAACGGCATCGTCTTCCTCGCGGTGATGGCCATCATCCTGATCCAGGTCTTCGACGCCGAGACGACCCGGCTGATCCAGCTCTACATCGTCGGCGTCTTCGTGTCGTTCAACCTCAGCCAGCTCGGCATGATCCGGCACTGGACCCGCCACCTGAAGACGGAGACGGACCCCGGCGAGCGGCGCCGGATGTTCCGCTCCCGGCTGATCAACACGGTGGGTCTGACGTTCACGGCCGTGGTGCTGGTGATCGTGCTGATCACCAAGTTCCTGGCCGGCGCCTGGATCACGATCCTGGCGATGATCGTCTTCTACGTCATCATGCGGAAGATCCACGGCCACTACGAGAAGGTCAACGAGGAGCTCGCGGCCGACGAGGAGGACAAGGTCCTCCCGACGCGGGTGCACGCGATCGTGCTGGTCTCCAAGCTGCACAAGCCGACCCTGCGCGCCCTGGCCTTCGCCAAGGCGACCCGGCCCAACGTCCTCGAGGGGGTCTACGTCTCGGTCGACCCGGAGGCGACGAACCGGCTCCTGGAGGAGTGGGACGAGCGCAACCTCGGCGTCCCGCTCAAGGTGCTGCACTCGCCGTACCGCGAGCTGGTCCGCCCGATCGTCGACTACGCGATGGAGATCAAGAAGGCCAACCCGCGCGGCGTCGTGGCGGTCTACATCCCGGAGTACGTCGTCGGTCGCTGGTGGGAGCAGCTCCTGCACAACCAGACGGCGCTGCGGCTCAAGGGACGCCTGCTCTTCGCGCCCGGCGTCATGGTCACGTCCGTGCCCTACCAGCTGCGGTCCTCGCAGCTGGTCCGCGAGCGTGAGGAGCGCGAGGGCGCCTGGGTGCGGCCCAGCGAGCTGCGCCTCGGCAACGTCCCGGACCGGGAAACCGACCGCCAGGTGCCTCGATGACCGCGGAGACCCGGCCGTGACGAGGCGACCGCGGGAGCGCAAGGCACGGGGCGGCTCGCGGGTCGGCGAGCGGTTCGAGGCCGTGGTGGGCCCGATCGCCCACGGCGGGCACTGCATCGTCCGGCTCGAGGGCACCGTCGACGGGCCGTCCGACAGTCCGCGCGTGGTGTTCGTCCGGCACGCGATCCCGGGGGAGCGGGTGGTCGTCGAGATCACCGAGGGCACCGACGGCGACCGGTTCTGGCGCGGCGACGCCGTCGAGGTCCTCGAGGCGTCCCGCGACCGGGTGGAGCCGCCCTGCCCCTACTCCGGCCCCGGCCGGTGCGGTGGCTGCGACTTCCAGCACGTGGCGCTGCCGCGTCAGCGCGAGCTCAAGGCCGCGGTGGTCCGCGAGCAGCTCACCCGGCTCGGTGACACCGACGTCCACGCCGAGGTCGAGCCGGTGCCGGGCGACCAGGACGGGCTGCGCTGGCGCACCCGGATCCAGTGGGCCACCGGGCCACGCGGCCGCCGCGGCCTGCGTCGCTACCGCTCCCGCGACGTGATCCCCGTCGACGACTGCCTCATCACCCGCCCGGACGCCCGGGCGATCAGTCGGGCGGGCACCACCCTCGACCGGCACGCCGCCGCGCTGTCGTCGACGGTCTCCGAGGTCGTCGACGTCCCGCGCTTCGGCGAGCACCGTTTCATCGTCGAGGCCGACGGCTTCTGGCAGGTGCACCCCGGAGCCCCGCGGGTGCTGGTCGAGACCGTGCTCGACTTCCTGGAGCCGAAGAAGGGCGAGACGGCGCTGGACCTGTACGCCGGGGTCGGCCTGTTCGCGCGCTTCCTCGCCGACGCCGTGGGACCGCAAGGACGGGTGCTCGCGATCGAGGGCGACCGGACCGCCTGCAAGCACGCCCAGACCAACCTGGCCGGCTGCGAGGGCGTCCACATCGAGTGCGGCAGCGTCGACAAGGTGCTGGCCGGGCTGCTGCCGACGGCGTTCGGATCCGTCGACGTCGTCGTGCTCGACCCGCCGCGCGAGGGCGCGCGGGCGCTGGTGGTCGAGCAGGTCGTCGCCCGCAGCCCGCGGGCGGTCGCGTACGTCGCCTGCGACCCGGCCGCGCTGGGTCGTGACGTCGCGACGTTCGCGAAGTTCGGCTACCGGGTGCGCGCGCTGCGCGCGCTCGACATGTTCCCCATGACCCACCACGTCGAGTGCGTCGCGCTGCTGGAGAAGACCGGCTGACCTGCGGCGGAGCCGTACCCGACGACGCCGTCGACCGCCCGATCCCGTCATGAGCCGGGACTTTCGGCACTGGCGGGGGCGACCCGGGGTGGTGACCATGGAGAGGTCAGGTGCTCGGAACCCGCCCATGAGGTGACCCCGATGAAGAGCTTCCGTCTTCTCTCGCTGATCGTCATCGCCGGCGTGGTCGCGGCCGGTCTCGCGCCCGCCGGCGCCCAGGCGCCTCCTGCCACACCGACCCTCGTGACCATCCGGGCCTCGCACCAGGCCGGCGGCGTGGACCGGATCGTCTACGAGTTCGAGGGCGGCCTGCCTTCGAGCTACCGGGTGCGGTACGTCGACAGGCTCATCGCCGACGGCTCCGGGCGGCGGGTCAGGATCGCCGGACGAGCCGTCCTGAAGGTGCGTTTCGCGGACGCGGTGGCCCATGACGCGCAGGGGGAAACGGTCCTCGAGCGGAAGACGTTCGCCCTGCCCAACATCATGACCACCGTCCGGGCCGGCGACTTCGAGGGCGTGACGACGTACGGCATCGGCCTCGCCAAGAGGACCGACTTCCAGGTGTTCACGTTGTCGGACCCGGCCAGGGTCGTCATCGACGTCCGGGCAGCCTTCCGCACCGTGGACCGCCGGGTGTACTTCTTCGACCTCGGCAACTTCGTCGACAACGTCCGGCCCTTCTTCACCCCGGTGGTGCGCCAGGTCCGGGCGACTTCACCGGCCACCGGTGCCATGGACCGGCTCTTCGCAGGACCGGTGCGGAGCGAGAGGGCCGATGGCCTGCGGCTGCTGAGGTCGCGCGCCACCGGGTTCGCCGACCTGGTCGTCTCACACCGAGTGGCAAAGGTCCGCCTCACCGGCCGTTGCAGCAGCGGCGGATCCACGGTGTCCGTTGCCGGCGAGATCATGCGGACGCTACGGCAGTTCCCGACCGTCGACTGGGTCAAGATCTTCGATCGGGCAGGACACACCGAGAGCCCGACCGGCGACACGGATTCGATCCCGGCCTGCCTCGAACCTTGACGCCGCACCGGCTCAGGACCGACTGCGCCAGCCGACGATCCGCCGGTCTCGCCGTGCCGTTCGTCCACGGTGGTGATGTCATTCGGCCCTCGTCGCCCTGCCGGCAGGACGAGAATGCTGAAGGCATGAACGCATCGACGCTCAAGACGGACCATGGCATGCAGTGGTCACCCGAGACCCACTGCGGCAGGTGGACGGCCTGGCTCGCTGGGATCGCCTGTGGTGGCACCGTGGCTCTCGCGACCGGCTTCGCTCTGGGTATGGAGCACGCCGACAGCTTCTCGGACAAGCCGCTTCTCACCCTCGCCGCGGTGGCGATCCTGGTGAGCGCCGCGGCCTCGGTGGTGACTGGCGCGCTGGCTCTGACGCGTCACCACGACCACTCCTGGCTGGTGGTCTCAGCGACCCTTGTCGGAGGTCTGGTGACAGCCTCGACGCTCCAGCAGGTCGCTGAAGGGCTCGGCTGGCTGGGCGCCTAGCTGGGCCCGGCAGCGAACGAGCCTGTTCGGCGATCACCTGGCGCCGCCGTCGCCGCCACCCGTGGAGGAGCACCACGGGTGGCCGCTGCCGCGGTGGCCGAGGCGGACCGTCGACGGGAGTGCTGCGCAGCCGCTCCTCAGTGCCCGGCCGACTCGGCCGGGCGGGGGTGCGCGATCGAGCGCGTGTCCTGGAAGGCGCGGACGCCCTCGATGCCCTGCTCGCGGCCCATGCCCGACTGCTTCATGCCCCCGAAGGGGGCCCGCAGGTCCAGGCGTGCGGCGCCGTGGTCGTTGACCCACACGTAGCCGCACTCCAGCTGGCTGCCGAGCCGGGTGGCGGATTCGGTGTCCGCAGTCCAGACCGATGCGCACAGGCCTGCCCACGTGTCGTTCGCCAGCCGCACCGCTTCGGCGTCGTCGTCGAACGGGATCACCGGGATCACCGGGCCGAACTGCTCCTGGGTGACGACGCGGAGCGACAGGTCGGGGTCGACCACGATGGCCGGGCGCAGGAAGTTGCCCTCGGCGAGCTCGCCACCGGGCAGCTCGCCGAACTCCAGCACCGTGGCCCCGGAGGACTTCGCCTCCTCCACGATCTCCGAGACGAACGCCTTCTGGGCCGGCTGGTGGAGAGGGCCCATCGTGGTGCCCTCGGCGAGGCCGTGTCCGAGCACGACCTTCTCCAGGCGCGCGGACAGCCCGGCCACGAGCTCGTCCATGCGCGATCGGTGCACGTACAGGCGCTTGGCGTTCATGCAGATCTGGCCGGTCGTGTCGAAGATCGCGCCGAACATCCGGTCCACGTGGTCGTCGTCCAAGATGGCGTCCTCGCGGATGATCGCCGGGTCGTTGCCGCCCAGCTCCAGGGTGACCCGGGTGAGGCTGCGCGAGGCCATCTCCATGATCCGCTTCCCGCCGTTGACGCTGCCGGTGAAGCAGACCTTCGCGACGTCGGGATTGTCGATCAGGCCAGCCATCTCGCTGTCCCGGCCGGTCACCACGTTGAGCACGCCCGGGGGCAGCTTCTCCGCCACCCGCTGCACCAGCCGCGTGGTGGCCAGCGGAGTCGAGGGCGGCGGCTTGACGATGGCCGTGTTGCCGGCCAACAGGGCGTGGGGGAGCGCTGCGGCGAGGATCGCGATGGGCCAGTTGAACGGCACGATCACGGTCACCACGCCGATCGGCTGGTAGGCGACCGTGGTCTCGACCGGGATCCCCGGGGCCGGGGGCAGCACCTTGCTCTGCTCCACCTCGTCTGCGACGGAGAGAGCCAGCTGCCACCGGATCTCGAAGACCAGGGCGTCGATCCACGCCTCCATCCGGATCTTGCCGTTCTCCAGGGAGAGCACCCGCGCGTCCTCGTCGCGCTCGTCGGCGATCCCCTCGATGGCGGCGGACATCTGCGCCGCACGCTCGGCGGCCGACAGCGCCGACCACGCCGGGAAGGCCGCCTTCGCCGCCGCGACCGCGTCCGCCACGTCCTCGGCCGACGCCGCTGCGGCCGTCCCCACGACGACACCGGGTCGGGCCGGGTCGACGACCTCGAGCACATCCTCTGCTGCCCGCTCCTGTCCGCCGATGTAGAGCCCCGTCGTCACCTGGGCCGTCGTGCTTGTCATGCTCATCGCCACCTCTCTGTGTGTCCGTTTGCGGGTCCGTGTTCCGGTACGTGCGCCGGAAGCGCCATGGTCCGTGATGCCGGTGCGACGGCGGCGGGCGCCGTGATCGCAGCCGTGGCCCCGTCTCGGCCGGCCGGTGGCCGGCACCCCCGTCCGGCGACGCGGGGCCGGTGCCGAGGAAGCGCCGGGATGTGCGAGAACAGCCTGTCGGAGACCAGGCGCGCCGGCGTCGACTGCTGCCGCAGGATCCCGGAGACCGCCAGCATGGGGCCGTCCATCGCGCGCGCGGTCACGCGAGAGCCTCGAGTGTCTTCGTGCGCCAGGCCTCGGTCGCGTGGAGGTCGTTGAAGGTGAAAATGTGGAACCCGTCGAGGGTGTTGTCCGGCTTGCCGATGTGAGGAGCCAGTCCCTTGATGATCCTGGCGGGGTTGTAGCCGCCGGGTGCGAAGAAGCGCCAGAAGAGGTTCTGCTGCTTCTTGAGGAAGTCGGCCGACGCACCGATCCCCAGGCCGCCGGAGACCCGGAGGAGCTTCTGGCGGTGGACCGCACCCGGCACGCCGACCTGGATGGGCAGGTCGATCCCGCGGCGCTTGAGTTCGCGGGACCACGTCAGGATGGTTGCCGGGTCGAAGACGATCTGCGTCGTGATGTGGGTCGCGAGCTCGGCCTTGTCCTTCAGGGCCTGGAAGAGCACCTCCTCGGGCACGGCGGGGTGACCTTCGGGATGGCCGCCGATGCCGATGTCGGTGAACCCGTGGTCGAGCTCGTGCAGTGCGACGAGGAGGTCGTGCGCGTGCTTGAAGTCGGTGGGGGTGTCGGTCGGGTCACCACCGACGACGAACACGTGGGAGATGCCGGCCTCCCGGCAGCGGGCGACGAGGTCGGCCAGATGGGCGCGGTCACGGACCTGCTGCGCCGACAGGTGGGGCGCCACGGAGTACCCGTGGCGCGCCAGCTTCACCGCGAGGTCCACCGTGGCGTCCTGGCCCTTGGCGGGGGAGGCGGTGACGGTCAGCCGCACGTCCGTGGGCACGTGGTGGAGGACCTGCTCCTCGGTTCCCTTGAGCGGGATCACCTCGTAGCCCAGGTTCTCGAAGGCCCTCTTGAGCGCGGTGCGGGTCGACGAGTCATCAGCGGTCAGGGCGCGGATCACGTCAGTGCCTTCTCTCTGGGCGGTGGCCCGGGGACGGGCTCAGGCTGGGGGACCCGGTTGTCGAACAGGGCGAGACCGGCCGCGGTGTTCGAGGCCGGCACGAAGTAGTGCGAGTGGATCTTGGTGATCTGTTCGCTCATCGCGCCACGCATGACGAGCCACATGATCAGCTCGATGCCCTCCGAACCGGCCTGGCGGATCAGGTCCTCACGGCTCAGCGTCGCCAGCTTCGCCGGGTCGGTCTCGATGGTCTCCATCCACATGCGGTCGAACTCGGGGTTGATGAAGCCCGCCCGCGAACCCGCCAGCTGGTGGGACATGCCGCCGGTGCCGAGGATCCCGACGGTCACGCCGTCCCGGTAGCTGCGGATCGCCCGGCCGAGGGCCTCGCCGAGGGCATAGCACCGGGCGGCCGTCGGCTGGGGGTACTGGATGACGTTGACCAGCACCGGAACGACCGGGCAGGGCCAGGCGTCCCCCGGATCGGGCGTCCACACCGACAGGGGCACGGTCAGCCCGTGGTCGACGTCGAGCGCCTGGAAGACAGTCAGGTCGAAGCCCTCGTCCATCAGGCACTCCAGCAGGTGCAGCGACAGGTCCGGGTCGCCGACCACCTCGGGCACCTGCCGGGGACCGAAACCCTCGTCGGCCACCGGGTAGCGCTCGGCCGTGCCGAGCCCGAACGTGGGCACGAAGTCCAGGTCGATGCCGTTGGCGTGGTCGTTGTAGACGACGATCGCGACATCGGGACGGTGCTCGGCCAGCCATGCACGCGCCGGGGCGTAGCCCTCGAAGAGGTCCATCCAGTTCGTGTCGTCGGTCTTCTGCCGGTCCATCGCCGCGCCGATCGAGGGGACGTGGGACGTCGCCAGTCCCCAGATGACCTCAGCCATCCCGCCGGCCTCCCGCTCGCATCTCCGCCACGAACTCCGCCTCGGACATGCCGGTGAACACGCCGCCGAGGTACTGCATCGAGAGGCCGTCGATCATGGCCAGCTTGTAGACGTAGAAGATGCTGCCGCCGAGGTCGATCATCGCCGTCCAGTCGCGGTCCACCACCGCCTGCTGCTGCTCCGGTGTCAGCTCGTACTCGTGGCAGTACGCCGCCTCGTCCGCCAGGAACCGCGTGCGGTTCGCCTCGTCGCGGAAGCTCATGAACATCGTGTTCATGCGCAGCCCGCGCCGGCTCGACTGCCCGTCGAAGATCGGCGTGCCCGGCACGTCCACCGGACCGCGCGGCTCTGGCGTGCTCATCGGGAACCCTCTCCTCGTCGAGGACGGCCGCACCGCTGCCGCGTCGGACGCTGTCGTCACGTTGCCCGCTCCTGCGGGTGAGTGGCCAGTGCCTCGACGTGGACGTCGAGCCACGGGGCCATCGGCAGGGACATGAGGGCGTCGTGCAACGCGGCCGGGTCGTCGGCCTCGTACAGCCCCACCGTCGCATTGCGGCCGGGCACCCGCCACAGCCGCTTCAGCACGCCGGCTTCGCGCAGCTCCAAGGCCCGCGCGCGCTCACCGGCGCGCAACTCCTGGCGCCGCTCGACGGGGGTGTCGACGGGCAGCTGGTTCTCCGACCTCACCAGGAACTCCATGTCAGACCTCCCTGCTCACTGCCCAGGCCTCCTGCCAGCTTCACGAGCACACCGGCGAGTTCTTCCGGCGCGGTCACCATCGCCTCGTGGCCCGTCTCCAGTTCGTGGACCGTCCACCCAGCCGATCGCGCACGGTCGGCCTGGTCGGCGAAGACGCGCATCCAGCTGACGCACTCGACGAATGCCGCCGGGACGTCGTCCACCGCGCCTGTCAGTCGCAGCGGATCGGTGTAGGTCTTCCAGGGGTGCGGCGTCAGCCTCGGGAGCAGCCAGTCGATGTCGGTCTGCTCGGTCACGCCGAGCACCGAGAGCTTGCGGACCGGCACCAGCCACCCGAAGCCCTGCTCGACTGCCGACTCCGCCCAGTGGCGCTCCACGGTCTCGGGCAGCAGGTCGCGCGCCGCCTCCCCGTCGGCGCCGACGAAGGCGTCGAGGTAGACGCGCTGCGCGATCGCCCGGGGCCGGCGATCCGCCACTGCCGTCACGATCTGTCCCGCGTAGCTGTGTCCCACCAGGACGACGTCGGTGAGCCCGAGGACGTCGATCAGCCGGACGACGTCCTCCACGTGGGTGTCGAGCCCGACGAGGGGAGACAGGAGGTGCGCCCGCTCCGACAAGCCGGTCAACGTCGGGGCATGGACGCTGTGCCCGGCGTCGCGCAGACGACGGGCCACCCGCTCCCAGCACCAGCCACCGTGCCAGGCACCGTGGAGGAGGACGAGGGTGCTCATGCCGGTGCATCCTCCGAGGGCTGGGTATTCGTGCAGGACGTCAGTGTCTGCTGGCTACGGTAGGGACGGCGACGACCGCGTGAATCCGTCCGATGTCACCGCCGCGGCGACCGATGTGACGCAGGACACCTACGTCATCCGTCGTGCATACCGGGTCGCCTGCCGATCACAGGTCGAGCACCAACCGCGGGGTCCTCGCCCCCGAGACGCAGATCAGCATCGTGTCGCCGAGAGCATGCTCCTCGGCGGTCAGGACGGTGTCCCGGTGCTCGGGTCGCCCCTCCAGGACCCGCGTCTCGCAGGCGCCGCAGAGGCCGTCGGCGCAGGGCAGCGTCACCTCGAGGCCCGCATCACGGACGGCCTGGAGGATCGAGGTGCCCGGCGGGACCAGCAGCACCCTCCCGGCGGTCTCGCAGACGACCTGGACAGGAGCGGCGTCGCTGTCGGCCTCGTGAGTGGCGGCCACGCGGTCCTCCCTTCGACAGTCTGCCGGTGGGGGCCGGCAACACCATGCCTGGGTCGACGCTACGAAGAACTGCGCCGGGACGGATCGCGCGGTTGACCCGGCCGGGGCGTCCTGGCCGTCGTACCGCCGATGCGACAATTGATGCGGGCGGCGGTCATCGAGGCTGGACCAGCCCCTCCTTGACCGCGAGCAGGGCGGCCTGTGTGCGAGACGTCAGCCCCATCTTCGTCAGCAGGTGGCTGACGTGCGTCCGGGCGGTCCGTTCGCTGATGTCGAGGCGCCGGGCGATGTCCTTGTTGGACTGACCGTCGGCGATCAGCACCAGCACCTCTCTCTCCCGCGCCGTGAGGCCGCCGAGCCCCGCATGCGGGGCCCGCATCTCCTGGGTGAGCCGCCGGGTGACCGCGGCGTCGAGGAAGACCTCGTCGCTGACCGCTGCTCGCAGCGCCGCATCGACCTCGGTCGGGCCGGCGTCCTTCAGCAGGTATCCCGATGCGCCGTTCTCGAGGGCGGCGTGGACCCGTTCGGTCTCGCCGAAGCTGGTCAGGATCACCACGCGCACGTCCGGGAAGCGCCGGACGATCTCGCCGGTCGCCGTCACGCCGTCCATGCCCGGCATCTGGAGGTCCATCAGGACGACGTCCGGCAGCTCTTGGTGCGCCGCCGCGCGCGACAGGAGGTCCAGGGCCTCCTGGCCGTCGCCGGCCTCGCCCGCCACCTCCAGGTCCTCGATCGCCTCGAGGTAGGCAACCACCCCGCGGCGGACCACCGCATGATCGTCCACGACCAGGACGCGTACCGGTCTCCCAGCGGTCACGGCGTGACCGTCCGGTTCGCCGACGCCGACGACGTCGTCGGCAGGGAGGTCAGCAGCGGCAGGGTGAGCTGCATCCTCGCCCCACCGGAGGGCAGGTCGCGCACGCGGACGACACCGCCCCAGCGGGCCGCGCGCTCCTGCATCACGGCCATCCCCATGCCTCCCGATGCCGGGCCGCTTCTCCGGTCCGAGCCCCCGGCGAGCCCGCACCCGTCATCGATGACCTCGGCGAGGAGGCGCCGTCGGCTGCCGTGGGAGGCGACGCGCAGGTGGATGACCACCCGGGAGGCGGCCGCGTGCTTGACGCTGTTGTGCAACGCCTCCGCCACGATGCGGTAGACGTCCTCGAGCAGGTCGGCGTCGAGCTCCGAGATCTCCTGGGCGGAGTCGTCCATCGCCAGCTCCACGGAGAGCTCCGTCCGGGCCTGGGTCGTGTCGACGAGGGAGCGCAGCGCCGAGAGCAGCCCGCGCTCGGTGCCGGTCGCCGGCCGGAGCTCGACCACCATCCCACGCAGGTCGGCCAGGACGTCCTCGGCGCTGGTGCTCAGATCGTCGGCGACCTGCGCCACCTTCTCGGGCAGCGGCGCCAGCCCGCGCTGGACGAGGACGCCGAGCGACCGCGCCTGCATCATCATCGAGAACACCTGCTGCACCACCGAGTCGTGCAGGTCGCGGGCCAGCCTTTGCCGCTCCTCCCGGCGGGCGACGTCCCGCTCCCGGTCGAGGAGGGCGGCATGGTCGACCGCCATCGCGGCCTGCTCGGCCATGGCCAGCAGGAAGGCGAGCTCGGTGTCGCCGACGGTCTGGCCCGGCGCGAAGTAGGCGTTCAGGATCCCGACCGGTTCCCCGCGGGCGAGAAGCGGCACGCTCGCGAACCAGCCCCACCGGGGATGGCGCATGATCTCGTGCAGCGGTGCCCAGGCCGGGTCCCGCTGGATCTCGTCGTAGCGATCGGCCACGACGAAGGGCTTGCGGGTCTCGAGCGCCTCGAGCGTGATCAGCCGCGCGCCGAGCGCCCGACACTCCATGAGCTTGTCGAAGAAGTCGGGCGCGCGGCCGAACCCGGCCGCCCCCATCACGTGCAGTCGGTCGCCCGCCGGATTCGTGGTGAGCACCTGGACGCCGGCGAGCGAGTCCGTCCGCGCCACCTCTCGGGCGAGGGTCTCGAGCGTGCCCACGAGCGACCGCTTGGACGCCACGCTGGACGCGGCCTTGGCGATGGCGGCCAGCCTCCGCTGGCGCTGCCGGCTCACGGTCACGTCCCGGAACGACACTACCCACAGCTGGCGTCCGGGCATCTGGTTGAGGACGTAGGCGAACTCGCGTCGAACGCCTGGCGCCACCTGCCACTCCACGGTCGACTCGCCCGTGGGCGAGGCGTCGGCATCGGGCGGCGGGAAGGGGGAGCCCGTGCCGGCTACTGCGCCGGCCCGTAGCCCGCACAGCGCCACCGCAGCCGGGTTCGCCTCGACGAAACGAGCATCGGCGTCGATCACCGCCAGCCCCTCCGGGGCATGCTCCACCAGCTCGGCGGGCACAGCGCCCTCCTCGAGCGAGGGAGCACAGGTACGTCTCGGACCGAGGTCCACCGTCGCCTCCTTCTGACCCGGGTGAGCGTCGCCGTCGCCGCGGGTCTCTGTCAACCACGCGGTGCCGGCGACTACCGTCCCTCGACTGCGGCGCTCCGCCAGCCGGCGTGGTAGGTCTCCCGTGCCATCTTGGCGTAGGGGACCGGGCTGACGGTGGCGCGCACCTCGAACTGCTCGTGGGGCTCGACGGTGGTCTTCTTGCTGCCGCCGTCGGGCTCGCCCCAGACCACGCGCACCTCGGCGCCATGCGGGACGTCGGGGCTGATGGTGGCCAGGGACAGGCCCTTCTTCTCGTTGGCCGAGATGCCGGTGAACATCGACAGGCCCAGCACGGTGCCGTCGGCGTCGATGACCTTGTCGAAGTTCGATGAGCCGTAGTTGGCGTTCGGCAGGTCGAAGAACTGGTACGTCGCGCCCTGGACGGGGGAGGACAGCAACGTGGCGAGGTCGTCGGAGTTCCACTCCAGGGTGACCTTGCGGCGCTGGGCGTCCTTGTCGAGGGCCTCGAGGGCGTCACGGCCGATGAAGTCGTGGTCGAACTTGACGAAGGAGCCGTAACCGAGGTCCCACGGGTTGGTGTAGTAGTCCTCGATGTCGTCGGACACGAAACTGCCGGCGACGGCGTTGGTCGCCTCGTAGCTGTCGGCGCCGAGCCACTCACGGTAAGGACGCAGTTCCTCGCCGGTGTAGATGGCCGGCAGCGGCGACGGGATCCACCCGGACTCGAGGGTGTTGGTCGAGTAGGCGCGGGAGCCCACCGGCTCCATGCCGAACTCCTGGCCGGCCTCGAGGATGGCCTCGCGGATCCGGTCGTAGCTCTCGTACGGGCCCCAGAGCTCCAGGCCGGGCGCGCCGGCCATGCCATGCCGTAGCGTGCGCACGGTCTCCCCGGCGACCTTCATCGTGCTCATCCGGAAGAACTTCAACTGCTCGACGGTGCCACCGTGGAGCTTCTCGATGATCGGCCAGGCCTGAGGGCCCTGGATCTGGAAGCGCCACAGGTCGCGCGTGACCGCCTTGCCGTACGGACGCGAGGGCGACCGGGGGTCGTTGCGGATCTCGACGTCGTAGCCGCCGGTCTGGCCCTGGAACTGCAGCCAGTTGGCGCCGGGAGCGCGGCCGACGTAGACGTACTCCTCCTCGGCGAGGTGGAACAGGATGCCGTCACCGATGACGTTGCCCGCGGGGGTGACCGGGACGAACTGCTTCGCCATGTCCACCGGGAAGTCGGCCACGCTGTTGATGCCGGTGTCGGAGATGAGCTCGATCGCGCCCGGGCCGCTCATGAACAGGTTGAACATGTGGTGGGTCTGGTCGAAGAGCACGGCGGTCTCCTGCCACGCTTTCTGCTCCCGCCGGAAGTTGGTGAACTCCGATGGCACCACGGGGTAGATGTAGGTGCCGAGCTGGGAGTTGCGCAGCATGCCGACGGTGTCGCCGGTCTGGTCGAGGAGTTGCTGCAGGTTCGTGGCGGTCATGTCCATCCGTTCTCGTCGGGTGTCACTTCTGCGGGCCGGTGGCGGGCCGCGAGCGAGGGAGTCAGGCGACCGCGGTTCGCGCCGGGGATCTCGTCGCTCGTGGGGACCGCGACACACAGCGAGCGCCCCACGGTGCTCCGCGGGCTCCGGCGCAGCCCGCGGTTTGAACGCTAGGTGCGACGGGTGACGCCGCACACAGCCGGATGTCGGGCCGTCTCCGGCCAGATGGGGCGTGCCCGGCTACGCCAAATGTCGCGCAGCGTTCGGGTGGACCCTGATGCGCGGCCGACAACGAGAGATTCTGTTGACGACATTGTTGACAATCGGAGCGGCCGGTCCCTAGCGTCGAGGCCAGGCCGTCGAGGAGGAGTGGCGTGATCGGATCGGGACGGCACGTCGCTGAGAGCGCGCTGCGGGCAGCGATCACCGACGGCGACCTGCTCCCTGGTGCTCGGCTCGTGGAGGCCGATCTCGTGGAGCTGCTGGGCGTCAGTCGTGGCAACATCCGGTTGGCCATCGACGCCCTGGCCGCGGAGGGCCTGGTCGAGCGGATCCAGAACAAGGGCGCACGCGTGCGGGTCGTCTCCACCGACGAGGCCATCGCCATCACCGAGTGCCGGATGCCGCTCGAGGGGCTGCTCGCCCGCAAGGCGGCCGAGCGGGTCACCGACACCGAGGCCGACCGGCTGCGCGCACATCTGCACACCATGACCGCTGCCGTCGACTCCGGCGACGTCCTGAAGTACTCCGATCTCATCCAGCAGCTGCACGGCATGGTCGGCGAGATGAGTCGCCACCCGATCGCCGCGGACCTGGTCGGCCGGCTGCAGGCACAGCTGGTGCGCCACCAGTTCCAACTGTCGTTGCGGCCAGGACGGCCGCGGGTCAGCCTCGGCGAACTCACCGCCCTCGTCGAGGCGATCGCCGACCGCGCCCCCGACCGGGCAGAGGCCGCCGCCGTCACCCACTTCCGCAGCGTCATCGCCGCGCTCTCCGAGCCGACACCCGGGAGACCCGCATGAGGACCGTCGTCGTCACCGATCCTCCCCGCGCCGACCCGGGCGATGCCGAGACGCTCGGCGGCTTCGGCGTCGCCACCGTCCACGAGGCGCTCGGCCGGGTCGGCTACCTGGGTCCGGAGCTCCGCCCGGCCTGGCCGGGCGCCCGGATCGGCGGCACCGCCGTCACCGTGCTCTGCTGGCCGGGCGACAACTTGATGATCCACGTCGGGGTGGAGCAGTGCCGTCCCGGCGACGTGCTCGTCGTCGCCACGAACTCCCCGTCCACCGACGGGCTGTTCGGCGAGCTGTTCGCGACCGCCTTGGCGCACCGCGGCGTCCGCGGGGTGGTGCTGGGGAGCGGGGTCCGCGACGTGGCGGAGCTTCGCGAGATGGGCTTCCCGGCCTGGTCGCGCGCCGTCAGCGCCCAGGGCTCGGTCAAGGCGACCGCCGGAGCCGTCAACGTGCCCGTCGTGCTCGGCGGGCAGACGGTCGCTCCCGGGGACGTGGTGCTCGCCGACGACGACGGCGTGATGGTCGTGCCACGCGCCGACGTGGCGCGGGCGCTGATCGCGTCGCAGGCCCGCGTCGACAAGGAGGCCGCCAGCCGCGCGGCCTTCCAGCGGGGCGAGCTGGGTCTGGACCGTTACGGCCTGCGCGACCAGCTGCCGGACTTCGGCATCGAGTACCTCCCTTACGAGAAGTGGGCGGAGGAGCCGTGAGCTACGACGAGACGGGCGTCCGGTGCACGATGCTGCGCGGGGGCACCTCACGCGGGTTGTACCTCGAGGCGCGAGACCTGCCGCTCGACCCCGCCGCGCGCGACCGCCTGCTGCTGCGCCTCATGGGCACGCCCGACCCTCGACAGATCGACGGGCTCGGTGGCGCCACGACACTCACCAGCAAGGTGGCGGTCGTGTCACCGTCGGACGACCCCGAGTTCGACGTCGACTACCTGTTCCTGCAGCTGGGTGTCGACGAGCCGACCGTGAGCGACCGGCAGAACTGCGGCAACATCCTCGCCGGGGTCGGGCCGTTCGCGGTGGAACGCGGGCTGGTGCCCGCGGCGGACGGCGAGACCAGCGTGCGCATCCGGATGGTCAACTCCGACAGTGTGGCCGTCGCCAGTTTCCCGACCCCCGGCGGACGTGTGGAGTACCGGGGCGACGTCGCCATCGCCGGGGTCCCCGGCACGGCGGCACGGGTGATGCTGGCGTTCACCGACACCGAGGGGTCGGCGACCGGTGCCTTGCTGCCCACGGGACAGGTGCGGGACACCGTCGAGGGCATCGGGTGCACCTGCGTCGACAACGGGATGCCGGTGGTGTTCGCCCTCGCCGGGTCGTTCGGGTTGACCGGGTACGAGACGCCCGAGGAGCTGCACGCCGACACCGCCCTGCTGAAGCGGATCGACGCGTTCCGCCGCAGGAGCGCCGAGCTGATGGGCATGGGAGACGTGTCCGCGGCCTCGGTGCCGAAGACGGTACTGCTCGCCGCGCCGCGCGACGGGGGGCAGGTGTGTATGCGGTCGTTCATCCCGGTGCAGCCGCACACCTCGATCGGCGTCCTGGCCGCGGTCAGCGTCGTCACGGGCATGCTGCTGCCGGGCGCGCTCGGCCACGACCTGACCGCGGACTGGCCGGCGGACACCTCGCAGGTCGACGTCGAGCACCCCACCGGCCACCTGCTGGTCGACGTCGTCGTCGACAGCTCGGTCCAGCCGCCCCGCGTCGTCCGTTCGGGCGTCGTCCGCACCGCACGCAAGCTGTTCGACGGCACCGCCTACCCCCGCTGAGAAGGAGCCCCTGTGCCCCCGCTGCACGACATCGCCCACCTCGCCCACGTCGAGCTGCTGACCGACGAGCCCGAGAAGTGCCTCGACTTCTACGTGCGCTACCTGGGCATGACGGAGAACGGCTCGGCCGGCGACTCGATCTTCCTGCGTGCGTGGGACGACTACGAGAACACGACGATCAAGCTCACCGCGGCCCCGCGACCGGGGGTGGGCCGGACCAACTTCCGGGCGAGCACCCCCGAGGCGCTGCAGCGGCGGGTCGACGCCATCCAGGCGACCGGGCTGGGCCGTGGCTGGGAGGACGGCGATCCGGGCTACGGGCCGGTCTATGTGTTCACCGACCCCGACGGGCACGAGATGGGCGTCTACTACGAGACGGAGTGGTACCGGCCGACGGGCGACCTGGTGCCGGCGCTGAAGAACCAGGCGCAGGCCTATCCCGGCCGCGGGGTGAGTGTGCGGCGGATCGACCACATCAACTACCTCGCGGTCGACGCGGTCGCCAACCGTGACTTCGCCGTCGACGTCCTCGGCGGGATGGTCACCGAGCAGATCGTGCTGGCTGACGGCGTCGCCGGCAGCTGGACGACGTTCACCAACAAGGGCTACGACGCCGTCTGGACCCGCGACGACACCGGCACCCCGGGCCGGCTGCACCACCTCTCCTTCGCCGTCGACAGCCGCGACGACGTCCTCCGGGCCGCCGATCTCGCGCTGGAGCACGGCGTCCACATCGAGACCGGGCCGCACAAGCACACGATCCAGCAGAGCTTCTTCCTCTACGTCTGGGACCCGGCCGGCAACCGGATCGAACTGGACAATCCGGGCGCCCGGCTGGTGCTCGCCCCCGACTGGCGGCCGATCGACTGGTCGGCGGAGGAGCGGGCCAAGGGGCAGGCCTGGGGGCTGCAGACCATCTCCACGTTCCACACGCACGGCACGCCGCCGGTGGGGGAGTGAGCGGAACGCACCGGAGAGGGAAACCACGTGATCATCGACTGTCACGGTCACTACACGACCGCCCCGGCCGCCCACACCGCGTGGCGTGAGCAGCAGGTCGCGGCGTGGGCGGCGGGCACGACTCCGCCGTCGTACCCCTCGATCAGCGACGACGAGATCCGGGAGACCATCGAGTCGAGCCAACTGCGGCTGATGGACGAGCGGGGCATCGACATCACGCTGTTCTCACCGCGGGCCTCGGCGATGGCGCCGCACGTCGGTGACGCGGCCGTGAGCCTCGAGTGGTCGCGCCGTTGCAACGACCTGGTCCACCGTGTGGCGACCCTCTACCCGAAGCGCTTCGTCCCGGTTGCCCAGCTGCCGCAGTTCCCCGGCGCCGGCCTCGGGGCGTCGATCGCCGAGCTGCGCCGCTGCGTCGAGGAGCTGGGGTTCGTCGGCTGCAACCTCAACCCTGACCCCAGCGGCGGATTCTGGACCTCGCCGGCGCTGACCGATCGGAGCTGGTACGCCCTCTACGAGGCCGCGATCGAGCTGGACGTGCCGGCGATGGTGCACGTCTCGGGGTCGGCCACGCCGGCGTTCCACGCGACCGGGGCGTACTACATCAACGCCGACACGACGGCTTTCATGCAGTTGCTGCAGGGCAACCTGTTCGGGGATCTGCCCGAACTGCGTCTGGTCATTCCACATGGGGGAGGAGCCGTGCCGTATCACTGGGGCAGGTACCGCGGGCTGGCCGACATGCTGGGGAAGCCGCCGGTCGAGTCGAACGTCATGGGCAACGTCTTCTTCGACACCTGCGTCTACCACCAGCCCGGGATCGACCTGCTCCTGGACGTGATCGACACCCGGAACATCCTGTTCGGCTCCGAGATGGTGGGCGCGGTCCGCGGCATCGACGAGCGGACCGGACACCACTACGACGACACCCGCCGGTACGTCGAGGCCGCGTTTGAGAAGACGACGCTGGACGGCGACGCCCGAGCGGCCGTGTTCGAGGACAACGCCCGACGGGTCTATCCCCGGCTCGCCCGGGCCCTTGCGGGGTGACTGGCCTGCGAGGTGACGACGTCGTGACCGCTGCACCGGGTCGCCGTCAGGCGCGGGTGCGGCTACGTCGATTGTCCCGGCCGGGATGCGACGGGGTCAGCGCCAAGAGAGGTCATCTGCGGCAGGGGGGAGAGCGGTCCCGGGGATAACGTCCACCGCAGAGGTGCCCTCGGGGTCACAGTCCCCGGTGCGCCCTCGTGGGCGGCCAGCCGGCCGCTGGATCCCGATGTGTTCGTGGAGGTGGCATGACGCGGCCCGCCGACGCCCAGCACGGCGTCCTGGTTCTCTCGTGTCTGGACGCGCCGGGCATCGTCCACGCGGTGTCCGGGGTGCTCGTGCAGGAGGGCTGCACGATCGTGGAGAGCCATCAGTTCGACAGTCTCACCAGCGGCATGTTCTACATGCGGGTCGAGTTCGCGCACTCCGACGGCTCACCGCTGGACTTCGACCGTCTGCGCCGGGCGATGGACGAGCCCGCGAAGTCCTTCCAGATGAGATGGCAGATGACCGATGCCGCAGAGCGCCAGCGCGTGCTCATCATGGTGAGCCAGTATGCGCACTGCCTCAACGACCTGCTGTTCCGCAATTCGATCGGCGAGCTGAACCTCGATGTCGTCGCGATCGTCTCCAACCACCCGACCCTCGAGGGGATTGCCACCTTCTACGGCGTCCCCTTCCACCACATCCCGGTGACTCGCGAGACGAAGCCCGAGGCCGAGGCAGCACTGCTCGACATCGTGCGGAGGGAGCGCGTCGACCTGGTGGTGCTGGCCCGGTACATGCAGATCCTCTCCAACGAGCTCTGCGACGCGCTCGAAGGCCGGACGATCAACATCCACCACTCGATGCTGCCGAGCTTCAAGGGCGCACGTCCGTACCACCAGGCGCACGACCGGGGGGTCAAGTTCATCGGTGCAACCGCGCACTACGTCACCGGAGACCTCGACGAGGGCCCGATCATCGAGCAGGAGATGCTCCGCGTCGACCACCACCTGAGCCCGGAGCAGCTCGCCGCGCGCGGTCGGGAGGCCGAGACCAGAGCCCTCTCGCACGCCGTCCGCTGGCACACCGAGAACCGCATCATCATCCAGGGGAACCGGACCGTCGTCTTCGAGTGAGGGGCGCGTCCACGACTGCGACGCCAGCGGCCGAGGACGCCGGACCCGGTCTCGGGAGCGGGTTGCCGCGGATCGAGGAAGGCGTGGTGGCCCCCTCTCGAGCTGGTCGGGCCCGGGGCTCCGTTTGTCGCGCGACGATCTGCGACAAACGTCGTGTGGGGGGCGACCGAGGCGACCGTCCGCACAGCCGTCGGATGCGGGGTGCCGCGCCTCGAGGTCGTCTCTAGCGTGACGGACATCACCCCGCTGGTCCGTGTGGCGGGTGACCATCCTCTGCTGCCGACGAACAGGACGCCCCCATGACCCGACGCACCGACGCACCATCATGGCGCCGCGCCGCAACCGCCTCGATGACCCTGGTCGCGGCGCTCGCGGTCCTGGCTGCCTGCTCGACGGCGAGCGACTCGACCCCCTCGGGATCCACCGGCCCGGGGAACGCCGTCTCCGCCGACGACCTCGCCAGCATGGAGGCCGAGCTGACGGAAGCGGCCAAGGCGCCCGTCTTCGCACCGCAGGGTCCGGCCTTCTCCGTGGCGAGCCTGGCGGGCAAGAAGATCCTCTCGATGCCCGTGAGCAGCCAGGTCAAGACCTGCGACACGATCTCGCGACAGGTCGTCGACATCGCCAAGAGCGTGGGCATGACGGGCAGCACCTACTTTCAGAACAACGGCGGCCCGCAGGCGTGGGTCCAGGGCATGAACCAGGCGATCAGCCAGCACTACGACGGGGTGGCCCTGGTCTGCGGGATCGACCCGGCAGCGCTCGCTCCCCAGATGAAGGCGGCCGAGGCGGCCGGCATCAAGGTCGTCGACCTGCACCTCGCCGACGTTTCGCAGCCGGCGTCCCCGCTGGTCGCTGGTCAGACCGACGGTGAGTTCAACAAGGCGATGCGCCTGGGCGTGGCTGCGGCGCTGACCCGGGCCAACGGCAACGCTGTCGACGCACTCGTGGTCACCTCCAACGAGAACCCGCCGTCACCCGGCATGGGCGAGACGGTCAAGAGCGAGTTCGCCAAGTACTGCTCGGCGTGCAAGGTGCAGTCCATCAACGTCTCGATCCCGGACTGGTCGACCAAGCTCCTCGGCGCGGTGCAGTCGGCGTTGGTGGCCAACCCGGACATCAAGGCGGTCTTCACCGTCTATGACGGCCAGTCGCCCTTCGTGCTGCCTGCCCTGAAGGCCTCGGGCCGAGACGCGGAGATGTACGCGTTCGGACTGACCCCCGAAGTCGCGCCGCTCATGGCCGATCCCGCCAACCAGATGGGCACCAACACGGGCCCGAGCGCCGGCTGGCTGGCCTACACCGGTGCCGACCAGCTGTTCCGGGTGATGGCCGGCCAGCCCGCGATCGAGGCCTCGAAGGCCTATGCCCCCTACCGGCTGTTCACCCCGGACAACATCTCCGACTTCACCGGGCCGGACGGGGGCTTCGGCACCGCCTACATCGACGGCTACCGCGCCCTGTGGCAAGACGCCCCGGCGCAGTGAGATGACGACGGCCCTCGACCTCCGGGACGTCTCCAAGGTCTTCGGCGCCACCCGCGCACTGTGGAAGGTGGATCTGACCGTCGAGCACCACGAGGTGCTCGCCCTGCTCGGTGAGAACGGGTGCGGCAAGTCGACCCTGGTCAAGGTGCTCGCCGGGGTGTGCGAGCCCGAGCCAGGTGCGCGGATGTCGGTCGACGGCCGCGAGGTCGCCCTCCCGATGGCCGCGGGGACGTCCGGTGGACTCGGCCTCAGCTTCGTCCACCAGGACCTCGGGCTCGCCAAGCCGCTCACGGTCGTGGAGAACCTGCTGGTCGGTTCCCTGGCGGTGCCCGGCCAGGCCCCGCACCGGATCAGGTGGCGGCGCCAGGTGCGGGCGGCCGCAGAGATGCTGGCCTCCTACGGTGTCGAGATCGACCCGCGGTCGGTGGTCGATCAGCTGCCGCCGGTCGACCAGGCGCTGGTCGCGATCGCCCGTGCCGCCGACCAGCTGCGCCGGTTCCGCGACACCACCGGAGCGACCTCGTCGGTCCTGGTGCTCGACGAGCCGACGGTGTTTCTGCCCGAGCAGGAGGTCGAGTTCCTCTTCGACCTCGTGCGGGAGGTGGTGGCGTCGGGGTCCAGCGTCATCTTCATCTCCCACGACCTCGGCGCGGTGCGCGCGATCGCCGACCGTGCCACCATCCTGCGAGACGGCCGGGTCGTGGCGACCACCTCGATGAGCGAGGTGACCGATGACGAGGTCGTCGAGCTCATCGTCGGCCCATCGGCGGCCGCCGCGTTGAACGAGGTGCGCAGCCGACCCGCGCCGGCCCCCGGTGGACGCGAGACACCGGTGCGGGTCGCCGGTCTCGGCGGCGGACGGGTGCGCGACCTGCACTTCGACGTGGCGCCGGGTGAGATCGTCGGGCTCGCCGGTCTGATGGGTTCGGGGGTCGAGGACGTGCCCTACCTCCTCTTCGGCGCCCGACAGGCCACCAGCGGGACCTTGACGTACGCCGACAGGGTCGTCGAGCTCGCCCACCAGCGGCCGATGGCCGCGGTGTCCATGGGGATGGCGCTGATCCCGGCCGACCGGCGCCGAGACGCCATCGCACCGGCCGTCTCGGTCGCGGAGAACATGATGATGCTCGTGTCGCGCCGCTTCACCCGGGGTGGTCGCCTGCGACTCAAGGAGCTCCGGCGGGCGGCGGACGCTCGCGCGGAGAGCCTCGACATCCGCCCGCGTCGTACGAGCCCACCCATCGGCACGCTCAGCGGCGGCAACGCCCAGAAGGTGGTGCTGGCCAAGTGGCTGGAGATCCAGCCCCGCCTGCTGGTGCTGCACGAGCCCACCCAGGGGGTCGACGTCGCAGCACGTTCCGAGATCTACCGGGTGATCGAGCGCGCGACCGAGACCGGCATGTCGGTGATCTGGGTGTCCAGCGACTTCGAGGAGCTCGCCACCGTGTGTCACCGCGTCGTCGTGGTCAGCGACGGCGTGGCCGCGGGCCAGGTCGATGCGGCCCAGCTGAGTCCCGAAGCCATCTCGACCGGTGTGTACGCCGCCGCTCGCGTCAGCACCGCCTCGTCCCTCTCGACCGCAGGAAGGGCCAGCTCGTGACCCCTGCTCCCACCACCGAATCCCGTCAGACCCCGCCGCCGGCGCCCGGTGGGCGGCCCGCCGACAAGCGGAGGGACGGCCGGTTGCTCGGCCAGGTGGCCGAGCGGACCGCGTTGCCGATAGCCCTCCTGCTGGTGGTCGTGGTCTTCTCGCTCGTCTCGCCCGACCGCTTCTTCACCACCGGCAACCTCACCAGCATCCTCGGGTCCCAGTCGATCCTGTTCATGCTGGCGCTGGCCGCGTTGGTGCCCTCGATGGCCGGCGACATCGATCTCTCGCTCGGCGCGACGGGGGCGCTGGCCGCCATCGTGGTCGCCGTGCTCAACGTCAACCACGGGGTGCCGATCGGGTTGGCCTGTCTGCTCGCGGTCGTCGCCGGAGCCGCCGCGGGAGGGGTCAACGCACTCTTCGTGGTCTGGTTCAGCACCGAGCCGTTCATCATCACCCTCGGCACCGGCACGTTCTTCACCGGACTGGTGTTCTGGTTGGCGAACTCCACCACCATCGTCGGGGTGTCCGGGAGCCTCGCCACCTGGACCTTCCTCACCCGGATCGCGACGATCCCCGTGCAGTTCTACTACTGCGTCCTCGTCATGCTGGTCATCTGGTACGTCGCCCGCTTCACACCGATCGGGATGCGCCTGCTGTTCGTCGGACAGTCCCGGGAGGTGGCGATCCTCAGCGGCATCAAGGCCAACCGGGTCCGCGCCGGGTCCTTCGTGCTGGGCGGCACCATCGCCGCACTGGCCGGCGTGCTGTATGTCGGCACGACCGGCTCGGCGGGCCCCTCGTCGGTCGACACCTTCCTGCTGCCGGCGTACGCCGCGGTGTTCCTCGGCGCGACCTCGATCGAGCCCGGTCGGTTCAACGCCCTCGGCACGGGGGTGGCGGTGTTGTTCCTGGCGACCGGGGTCGCCGGGCTGCAGCTGCTCGGGGCCCAGGACTTCGCCCAGCAGCTGTTCTATGGTGCCGCGCTCGTGGTCGCCGTCACGCTGTCGCGCCTGGTCCGCGGGTCGACGACGCGATGACGACATGACGAGCTCGAGGCGGCGGCCAGCGGCGTGGAGGGTGTCGCCCTGCTGACCGGGTGAGCACTTTTCCTCGGTGTCGTGTATCTTGACGTCAAGAGATATCGCTCCACGGCTACGCCGTTCGGTTAGGGCAGCCTTCCTTTTGCCCGGCTCACCGGCGGCGGCAGGATGGGGGAGCGATCAGGTGACGACGAGACTTCGAGACATCAGGAGATGACTGCTGTGGCCAGTCAGGACAGCTTCGGTGCCAAGAGCACCCTGGACGTGGACGGCAAGTCCTACGAGATCTTCCGCCTCGACGCGGTCGAGGGCGACGGTGTGGACGTCGCGTCCCTGCCGTTCAGCCTGAAGGTGCTGCTGGAGAACCTCCTGCGCACCGAGGACGGCGCCGACATCACGGCGGACGACATCTTGGCGATCGCCGGCTGGGACGCGGACGCCGACCCGAGCAAGGAGATCCAGTTCACGCCGGCGCGCGTGATCATGCAGGACTTCACCGGCGTCCCCTGCGTCGTCGACCTCGCCACCATGCGCGAGGCGATGGCCGACCTCGGCGGCGACCCCTCGAAGATCAACCCGCTCGCGCCCGCCGAGATGGTCATCGACCACTCCGTGATCGCCGACGTCTTCGGCACGCCCGAGGCGTTCGGCCGCAACGTCGAGATCGAGTACGAGCGCAACCGCGAGCGCTACCAGTTCCTGCGCTGGGGCCAGGGCGCCTTCGACGACTTCAAGGTCGTCCCGCCCGGCACCGGCATCGTGCACCAGGTCAACATCGAGCACCTCGCCCGGACGATCTTCACCCGCGAGGTCGATGCCCCTGACGGTGGGAAGAGCCTCCAGGCCTACCCCGACACCTGCGTCGGTACCGACTCCCACACCACGATGGTCAACGGCATCGGCGTGGTCGGCTGGGGCGTCGGCGGCATCGAGGCCGAGGCCGCGATGCTCGGCCAGCCGGTCTCCATGCTGATCCCGCGCGTGGTCGGCCTCAAGCTGTCCGGCGACCTGCCGGAGGGCGCGACCGCCACCGACCTGGTGCTCACGATCACCGAGATGCTGCGCAAACACGGCGTCGTCGGCAAGTTCGTCGAGTTCTACGGCCCGGGCGTCTCGGTGCTGCCGCTGGCCAACCGCGCCACGATCGGCAACATGAGCCCCGAGTTCGGCTCGACCATCGCGGTCTTCCCGATCGACGAGGAGACCACGAAGTACCTCGAGCTCACCGGTCGCTCGAAGGAGCAGCTGGCGCTGGTCGAGGCGTACGCCAAGGAGCAGGGCCTCTGGCACGACCCCGACGCCGAGCCGCGCTTCTCCGAGAAGCTCGAGCTCGACCTGGCGACCGTCGTCCCGTCGCTGGCCGGCCCCAAGCGCCCGCAGGACCGGGTCTCGCTGTCCGAGGCCAAGGACTCGTTCCGCACCGCGCTGGCCGACTACGTCGACGACGCCGGCGAGGAGAACGGGTACGACGAGGCCGTCGCCGAGTCCTTCCCGGCCTCCGACGCGCCGTCCAACGGTCACGGCGAGGCCCCGCCGAACGAGCTCGCGCACGCCCACCCGGCGCCCGGCGCCGGCCGGCCGAGCAACCCCGCCCAGGTGACCCTGGCCGACGGCACCAAGTTCGAGCTCGACCACGGCGCGGTCACGATCGCGGCGATCACGTCGTGCACCAACACCTCGAACCCGTCGGTCATGATCGGCGCGGCGCTGCTCGCCAAGAAGGCCGTGGAGAAGGGCCTCGAGCGCAAGCCGTGGGTCAAGACCACGCTGGCGCCCGGCTCGAAGGTCGTCTCCGACTACTACGAGAAGTCCGGTCTCACGCCGTACCTCGACAAGCTAGGCTTCAACCTGGTCGGCTACGGCTGCACGACCTGCATCGGCAACTCCGGCCCGCTCATCCCCGAGGTCAGCCAGGCCGTCAACGACAACGACCTCGCGGTCGTGTCGGTGCTGTCGGGCAACCGCAACTTCGAGGGCCGGATCAACCCGGACATCAAGATGAACTACCTCGCGTCCCCGCCGCTGGTCGTCGCCTACGCGCTGGCCGGCTCGATGGACGTCGACCTGTTCAACGACCCGCTGGGCCAGGACCAGGACGGCAACGACGTCTTCATGAAGGACATCTGGCCGACGTCGAAGGAGGTCGAGGACGTGATCGCCGACGCGATCACCTCGAAGATGTTCGACGACGGCTACGCCGACGTGTTCGCCGGCGACGAGACGTGGCAGTCGCTGCCGACCCCCGAGGGCAAGACGTTCGCCTGGGACCCGGAGTCGACGTACGTGCGCAAGCCCCCGTACTTCGACGGCATGCCCGACGAGCCCGAGCCGGTCACCGACATCGAGGGCGCCCGCGTGCTGCTCAAGCTGGGTGACTCGGTCACGACCGACCACATCAGCCCGGCGGGTGCGATCAAGAAGGACTCGCCCGCGGGCAAGTACCTCGCCGAGCACGGCGTCGACAACCGCGACTTCAACTCCTACGGCTCGCGCCGTGGCAACCACGAGGTCATGATCCGCGGCACCTTCGCCAACATCCGGCTGCGCAACCAGCTGGCTCCCGGCACCGAGGGTGGCTTCACCCGCGACTTCACCAACGGCGGCGAGGTCACCACGGTCTTCGAGGCGTCGGAGAACTACATCGCCGCGGGCACCCCGCTGGTCGTGCTGTCGGGCAAGGAGTACGGCTCCGGCTCGTCGCGCGACTGGGCGGCCAAGGGCACGTCGCTGCTGGGCGTCAAGGCGGTCATCGCCGAGTCGTACGAGCGGATCCACCGCTCGAACCTGATCGGCATGGGCGTCATCCCGCTGCAGTACCCGGAGGGCCAGAGCGCCGAGTCGCTCGGCCTGACCGGCGAGGAGGAGTTCTCCATCTCGGGGATCACCGAGCTCAACGAGGGCCGCACGCCCAAGACCGTCAAGGTCAAGGCGGGCGACGTCGAGTTCGACGCGGTCGTCCGCATCGACACCCCCGGCGAGGCGAACTACTACCGCAACGGCGGCATCATGCAGTACGTGCTCAGGAACCTCCGCAAGGCCTGATCCCACGCCGAGCCGGC
>NZ_BDJE01000066.1 GCF_002117935.1 Nocardioides sp. PD653-B2
CGAGACAGGCGCTGCGCGCCTTCCTCAACCACCGTATTCACTCGGACCTTGCACTTGTGGCAGGTGCCGTGGCCGCCGCAGGTCGAGTCGATCGCGATGCCGTTCCACGACGCCGAGTCGAAGACGGTCACGCCCGGGGGCACCCGCACCTGGCGCTGCACGGTGCGGGCCGGGTCGGCGTCCTGCACGGTGAACGACAGCTCGACGCGGCCGGTGCCGTCGTGCGCCGCGACGTCGGCGCCCGGGGTCGGCAGCAGGCCCTCGCGGCGTACGTCGTCGAGGTCGAACGCCTCGAGCGGCTCGTCCGTCACGCCGATGCGGCCTGCCTCGCGCGGTGCGCGGCGATCCAGGCGCCGCCCCACTCGTCGTGGCCGAGCAGCAGGTCGGCGGCCTTGACCGCCTCGACGATCTGCGGGGTGCGGGTGTCCATGATCGCGGAGGTGAGGCCGGCGGTCATCGCCATCGGGAGGAACGCCGCGCCCAGGGCGTGGCGCGACGGCATGCCGAACGACACGTTGGAGGCGCCGCAGGTCATGTTGACGCCGAACTCGTCGCGGATCCGGCGCATCGTGTCGAGGGTGACGTTCACGACGTCCTGGTCGGCGCCGATCGGCATCGCGAGCGGGTCGATCACGATGTCGGCGGCGGCGATGCCGTACTCCTTCGTCGCGACCTCGATGATCTTGCGGGTCAGCGCGACCCGCTTGTCGGCCTCCATCGGGATCTCGTCGGCGTCGTTCGGCAGCGCGATGATCGCGGCGTCGTACTTCTTGACCAGCGGGAGGATCTGCGCCATCCGCTCGTCCTCGGCGGTGATCGAGTTGACCAGCGCGCGGCCCTGGTAGACCGAGAGGCCGGCCTCGAGCGCCTCCACGACGGAGGAGTCGATGCAGATCGGCTTGTCGGTGAGCTGCTGGACCATCGTGATCGCCTTCGCCAGCAGCTCGGCCTCGTCGGTGAGCGGCACACCCATGTTGATGTCGAGCACGTCGGCGCCGCCCTCGACCTGCGCCTTCACGTCGCGCTCGATCGCCGAGAGGTCGCCGGCGCGCAGCTGCTCCTGGAAGATCCGGCGGCCGGTCGGGTTGATCCGCTCGCCGATCAGGCAGAAGCGGGTGTCGTGGCCGATGACGACCTGCTGGGTCGCCGACCGGAGCACGGTCTGAAGACGCGGCGCGGGCATCAAACGGGGTCCCTGTTCGAAGCGGAGCGAAGCGAGCATTCGAATGGGGTGTTCATGCGGGCACCTTCGAGCGCTTCTCGTGCATGAGCGCCTTCGCGCGCTTCACGGTCTGCGACGCATCGGCGGCGTACCCGTCGGCGCCGACCGCGTCGGCGTACTCCTGCGTCACCGGGGCGCCGCCGACCATGACGATGACCTGGTCGCGCAGCCCGGCCTTCTCGAGCGCGTTCATGTTGGCCTTGAACATCGGCATCGTGGTGGTCAGGAACGCCGAGAAGCCGACGATGTCGGGCTGGTGCTCCTCGATCGCGCTCACGAACTTCTCCGGGGCCACCTGCACGCCGAGGTCGATGACCTCGAAGCCGGCGCCCTCGAGCATGATGTTGACGAGGTTCTTGCCGATGTCGTGGACGTCGCCCTTGACCGTGCCCATCAGGAACTTGCCGATGGTCTCGATGCCGCCCGCGACCAGCAGCGGGCGGAGCCGCTCCATCGCGCCGGCCATCGCGCGGCCCGCGATCAGCATCTCCGGCACGAAGAAGTCGCCGCGCTCGAAGCGGGCGCCGACCTCCTCGAGCGAGGGGATGAGCGCGTCGAAGAGCAGCGTCTGCGGCTCCATGTCGAGCGTCAGTCCCTCCTCGGTGAGCTCGAGGACGCGGGGCGCGTTGCCGACGAGGGTCTCGTCGTACAGCCCCTGCAGGATCTCCTCCGGTGTCATGCCACGCCCTCCTTGGTCACGGTGTTCGGGGTCCGGCCGCGCAGCAGCGTCGAGAGCTGTGTCGCGTGGGTCGAGAGCTGGCGGCCGAGCTCGTCGAGCCGGTCCTCCAGCCGGGGGGTGGGTCCCGAGATGCCGAGGGCTGCGACCACGTCGCCGCGCGGACCCTGGACGGGTACGGCGATGCCGGTGAGCCCCACCTCGAGCTCGTCGTGGGTCACCGCCCAGCCGCGCTTGCGGGTGCGGATGCCGTCGCGGTGCAGCTCCTCGGGGGTGCCGACCGTGCTGTCCGTGAGCCGCTCGAGCTCGCCCGTCGGCACCGCGAGCGCGCCCCAGGCGTAGAACACCTTCCCGAGCGCGGAGGTGTGGGCCGGGACCTCGATCTCGGTCCAGTCCCGGGTGCCGAGCAGGAAGCGCGAGTCCACCTGGGCGACCTGCACGACCTTCTCGCCACGGCTGACGCTGAGGTGCACGGTCTCGTGGGTGTCCTCGCCGATCTGCTCCATGGCGGGCCGGGCCAGCCGGACCAGCTCCTCCCACGGGTCGTGGCGCGCGGCGTACAGCCAGAAGAGGCTGCCGGCGACGTACGACCCGGCGGCGTCGCGCTCGACCAGGCCGGTGCGCTCGAGCGCCGTGAGCATGCGCGAGGTGGTCGACTTCGCGAGCCCGCTGGCCTCCTGGAGGTCGGCGAAGCTCAGCGGCTGGTCGGCGTGCACGACCGTGGAGACCAGCTGCGCGGCGCGGTCGACCGCCTGGGTTCCGCTTGTGCTCGCCTCGACCATACTTCCGTCCTGTTCCATGATGTGGAACTCTGGTCCCACATCATGAGGTTAGGTTGGAGGACCGATGTTCCGCAACACCATGCCGCGTTACGAGATCCTGTCCGAGGAAGCGATGGCCACGCTCGACCGGGGCTGGCGCCGGCTGATGACCGAGATCGGCGTCGAGTTCATGGACGACCGGGCACTCGACCTGTTCCGTCAGGCCGGTCAGCGCGTGGAGGACAAGACGGCCTTCCTCGACCCCGACTGGGTGCTCGAGCAGGTGGCCAAGGCGCCCCGTGAGTTCGACCTCCAGGCCCGCAACCCCGCGAACTCGGTCCACGTGGGCGGCGACTCGATGGCGTTCAGCGCGGTCTACGGACCGCCGTTCGTCCGCGACGGCGAGGTGCGCCGCGACGGGACGATGGACGACTTCCGGAACTTCACCCGCCTGGCCCAGAGCTTCGCGGTGCTCGACTCCGCCGGTGGCGTGATCACCGAGCCCAACGACACCCCGCTGGACAGCCGGCACCTCGACATGACGTACGCGCTGCAGACGCTGACCGACAAGATCTACATGGGCAACGTGGTCTCCGGGGCCAACGCCGCGGACACGATCGCGATGACCGAGATCCTCTTCGGCTCCCGGGAGTCGATCGAGGAGACGCCGGCGATCATCTCGCTCATCAACTGCAACTCCCCGCTGCGCTGGGACGACCGGATGCTCGAGGCGCAGTTCGAGTACTCCTCGGCCAACCAGCCCGTCATCCTCACGCCGTTCATCCTCATGGGGGCCATGTCGCCGGTCACCATCCCGGCCGCCCTGGTGCAGCAGATCGTGGAGGCGCTGTCGGGGATCGCGCTCTCCCAGCTGATCCGGCCCGGTGCCCCCGTCGTCTTCGGCTCCTTCCTGTCCAACATCGACATGCAGTCCGGCTCGCCGACGTTCGGCACGCCGGAGTCGGGGATCGGCCTGCTCTGCACGGGACAGATCGCGCGCCACTTCGGGCTGCCGTTCCGGACCGGCGGGGGGCTCACCTCCTCGCAGGTGCCCGACGCCCAGGCCGGCTACGAAGCGCTGATGACGATGATGCCGACCTTCCTGGCGGGCGCGAACTTCGTCATGCACTCCGCCGGCTGGCTCGAGGGCGGGCTGGTCGCCGGGTTCGAGAAGTTCGTCATCGACGCCCAGCTGGTCGAGATGCTCCAGCACGAGTTCACCCCGCTGGAGATCGACGAGGACTCGATGGCCTTCGGCGCGCACGAGGAGGTCGGCCACGGCGGCCACTTCCTCGGGGCGATGCACACGATGGAGCGGTTCCGCACCTGCTTCTACCGGCCCTTCCTCAACTCGTCGGACAACTACGAGCGGTGGATGCGGGGTGGCGCCAAGGACACCGCCGCCCGCGCCACGGACATCTACAAGAAGAGGCTCGAGGACTACGAGCAGCCGCCGCTCGACGAGGCGATCCGCGAGGAGCTCGAGGCGTTCGTCGTACGGCGCCGGGCGGAGCTCGGCGACTGACCCGAGTCGGCGTGAGTTTCCCCCCGGCGCCCGTCGAGTCGGCGTGAGTTTCCCCCCGGCACCCGTCGAGTCGGCGTGAGTTTCCCCGCCGACGGAAACTGGCGCCGACTCGGCATCGAATTCGGGGAAACTGGCGCCACCTCGGCGGTCCAGACCGGTCGGGCCCGGGGGGTGTCGAGTGGCCCCCGGCGGGAAACCTCTCCTCAGACGAGTCCTGACCCAGCCGATCGGGGGAGACATGACCACGCTTCAGCAGCCAGTGCAGCAGGCCCCGGACGTGCGCGTGCGGGTGTCCGTCCCGGCCAAGGAGAGCAGCGCCGTCACCCGGGCCCGCGGGCTCAGCGACCTCATGGTCCGACGCCCCGAGCTGGCCGGCGTCTACAAGCCGGCGGATGTGGCGACCGAGGCCATCCGCTGGTCAGCCTGACCCCTCACGCGCAGGAAGTCGCGACTCGACGTGTCAGCGGAAGACGACCGTCCGCGAGCCGTTGAGCAGCACCCGTGACTGCGAGTGCCAGCGGACCGCACGGGAGAGAACCTGCGCCTCGACGTCGCGGCCGGCCGACACCAGCTGCTCCTGGTCGTAGCCGTGGTCGACGCGCATCACGTCCTGCTCGATGATCGGGCCCTCGTCGAGGTCGCCGGTCACGTAGTGCGCGGTCGCGCCGACCAGCTTCACGCCGCGGTCGAAGGCCTGGTGGTAGGGCTTGGCGCCCTTGAAGCTCGGCAGGAACGAGTGGTGGATGTTGATCGCCCGGCCGGACAGCTGGCGGCACAGGCCGTCGGAGAGCACCTGCATGTAGCGGGCGAGCACGACGAGGTGCACGTCGTACTCGTCGACCAGCCGCATCAGCTCGGCCTCGGCGGCCGGCTTCGTGTCCGGCGTGACGGGGACGTGGTGGAAGGGGACCCCGTACGACGCGGCGAGCGCGCCGGCGTCGGGGTGGTTGGACACGACGGCCGGGACCTGGATCTGGAGCGAGCCGGTGCTGGCCCGGAAGAGCAGGTCGTTGAGACAGTGCAGGTGCTTGGAGACCATGATCAGCGTGCGGTACGGCGCGGTCGCGTCCCAGAGCTCGAAGCTCATGTCGAACTCCTCGGCCACGGGGCCGAAGGCGGCGCGCATCGCCGCGGCGTCGGTCGAGCCGGGCACCTCGAAGTCGATGCGCATGAAGAACCGGTTGGTGAGCCGGTCACCGAACTGCTGGCACTCGACGATGTTGCCGCCGTGCGCGACCAGGAAGCCGGAGACCGCGTGCACGATGCCGGGGCGGTCGGGGCAGGAGAGGATGAGGACGTAGTCACCCGCGGCGATGGTCGGGGTGGCGAGGTTGGGCACGGGGAACCGCCTTGCCGGAGTAGGTGGAGTGTTGCGCTGGCCGAAACGAAGTCTGCGATACGCAACAAGGCCTACGCTAGTCTCCGGGCATGAGTGAGGGTAGCGCCGGCGTCCAGTCCGTCGATCGAGCCCTCACCATCCTCGAGGTCCTGGCCCGGATGGGCGAGGCCGGGGTCACCGAGATCGCCGGTGAGCTCGACGTCCACAAGAGCACGGCGTTCCGGCTGATGTCGACGCTCGAGTCGCACCGACTCGTCGAGCAGACCAGCGAGCGCGGTCGCTACCGCCTCGGCGTCGGCATCCTGCGCCTGGCCGGCGCCACCACCGCGCGGCTCGACCTGGTGCAGGAGGCCCGCCCGGTCTGCCGCCAGCTGGCCGCCGACACCGGCGAGACCGTCAACATCGCGGTGCTGTCGGAGAGCTCGGCCCTCTACCTCGACCAGATCGCCGGCTCCTCGGCGCTGCAGCCGCACAACTGGGTCGGCCAGCACATCCCGCTGCACGCGACGAGCAACGGCAAGGTGCTCCTGAGCGGCCTCGACGACGCGCGCCTCGGCGAGGTGCTCGGCACCCTCGCGCGCTACACCCCGACGACCATCACCAAGAAGAAGAAGCTGCGCGAGGAGCTGGCCCTGGTCCGCCAGCAGGGGTACGCCGTGGCGATCGACGAGCTGGAGGAGGGGCTGACCGCCGCGGCCGCCCCGATCCACAACGCGCACGGTGACGTGGTCGCCTCGATGAGCGTCTCCGGGCCCACCTTCCGGCTCGGCGCGGACCGGGTCGAGACCGTCGTCCCGCAGCTGCTCGCGGCCGCTGCCGAGGTCTCGCACCGGCTCGGCTGGGGTCACCGCTGAGTCACAACTGAGCGGAACCGCTTGACGGCCGGGTGACCTCGCACCATCCTCAGGACAACAGGCTGGTTGCGCGGAGAGCATCGGGTTGCGCGATACGCAACCAGCGTTCCGCTGCAGGGAGTGGGTCCGCAGGTGGCTGAGCTCTACCTCGACGGTGCGTGGGCGAGCGCGCGCGCCGGAGCACGCCGGGAGATCCGCTGTCCCGCCGACGGCTCGCTCGTCGCCGAGGTCGACGAGGCCGGCGCCGAGGACACCGAGGCGGCCATCGCCGCCGCCCACCGCGCGTTCTACGACGGCGCCTGGCCCACGACGTCCAGCCGCGAGCGCGGCGACCTGCTGCTGACCGTCGCCGACCTGCTCGAGCGCGACGCCGACGACATCGCCCGGATGGAGTCGCTCGACACCGGCAAGCGGTTGGTCGAGAGCCAGTACGACGTGGCCGACGTCGTCTCGGTCTTCCGCCACTTCGGCCGGGTGGCCGCCGAGGACGCCGGCCGGATGGTCGACACCGGCAACCCCGACGTCGTCAGCCGGATCGTGCACGAGCCGGTCGGCGTGTGCGGCCTGATCACCCCGTGGAACTACCCGCTGCTCCAGGTCTCGTGGAAGGTCGCGCCGTGCCTGGCGGCCGGGAACACGTTCGTGCTCAAGCCGAGCGAGCTCACGCCGCACTCCGCCGTCCACCTGATGCGGCTGCTCGAGGAGGCCGGCCTGCCCGCGGGCGTCGGCAACCTCGTGCTCGGCGCCGGTGCGAGCGCCGGTGCGCCCCTCTCGACGGACCCGCGGGTCGACCTGGTCTCCTTCACCGGCGGCCTCGAGACCGGCAAGCGGCTGATGGCCGCCGCGGCCGGCACCGTGAAGAAGGTGGCCCTCGAGCTCGGCGGCAAGAACCCCAACATCGTCTTCGCCGACGCCGACTTCGACGTCGCCCTCGACTTCGCGCTCACTGCCGTCTTCCTCCACTCCGGCCAGGTCTGCTCCGCCGGTGCGCGCCTGGTCGTCGAGGAGTCGATCCACGACGACTTCGTCGACGCGCTCGTGGAGCGAGCCGAGCGGATCCGCCTCGGCGGCCCCTTCGACGACAAGGCCGAGACCGGGCCGCTCACCAGCTCCGCCCATCGCGACAAGGTCGAGGCGTACGTCGCGGCCGGGATCGCCGAGGGCGCGGTGCTCCGGACCGGCGGCGCGCGTCCCGACGACCCCGCGCTCGCTGACGGCTTCTACTACCTGCCCACCATCCTGGACCGCTGCACGAGCGCGATGTCGGTGACGCAGGACGAGTCGTTCGGCCCGGTGCTCACCGTCGAGACGTTCCGCGACGAGGACGAGGCCGTGCGGATCGCCAACGACAGCATCTACGGCCTGGCCGGCGCGGTGTGGACGCAGGACGCAGGCTTGGGCCAGCGGGTCGCGGGCCGGCTGCGGATGGGCACGGTCTGGATCAACGACTACCACCCGTACGTGCCGCAGGCCGAGTGGGGCGGCTACAAGCAGTCGGGCATCGGCCGCGAGCTGGGCAGTGCCGGGCTCGAGGAGTACCGCGAGACCAAACACGTCTGGCACAACATCCGCCCGGCAGAGCAACGCTGGTTCCAGGGCTAGGCGGGCGGACATGGGTGCGGACCGGCAGTACGACATCGTCATCGTGGGTGGCGGCTCGGCCGGGTGCGCGCTCGCCAACCGGCTCTCGGCCGACCCCGGTACGTCGGTGCTCGTGCTCGAGGCCGGCCGCTCCGACTTCCGGATCGACCCCTTCATCCACATGCCGGCGGCGCTTCCGTTCCCGATCGGCAACCGGCTCTACGACTGGAAGTACGAGACCGACCCGGAGCCGAACCTCAACAACCGCCGGGTGTTCCACGCCCGCGGCAAGGTGCTCGGCGGGTCCAGCTCGATCAACGGGATGATCTTCCAGCGCGGCAACCCGCTCGACTACGAGCGCTGGGGCGCCGAGCCGGGGATGAAGGAGTGGGACTACCTCCACTGCCTGCCGTACTTCAAGAAGATGGAGACCTGCCTCGCCGGCGAGGACGCGTGGCGCGGCGGCGACGGCCCGCTGGTGCTCGAGCGCGGCCCGGCCGACAACCCGCTCTTCTCCGCGTTCTTCGACGCCACCGTGCAGGCCGGCTACCCGCGCACCGACGACGTCAACGGCTACCGCCAGGAGGGCTTCGCGAAGTTCGACCGCAACCTCCACCGCGGCCGCCGGCTCTCCGCGGCCCGCGCCTACCTGCACCCGGTGAAGGACCGCAAGAACCTCACCGTCGAGACCCTCGCAATGGCGACGCAGGTCCGCTTCGAGGGCAAGCGCGCGGTCGGGGTCGACTACCTGCGCGGCGGCCGGCTGCACCGCAGGGTGACGGCCGGCGAGGTGATCCTCTGCGGCGGCGCGATCAACACCCCCCAGCTGCTGCAGCTCTCGGGCGTCGGCGACCAGGGCCTGCTCCGCGAGCAGGGCGTCCCGCTCGTCCACCACCTGCCCGGCGTCGGCGAGAACCTGCAGGACCACCTCGAGGTCTACATCCAGTACGCGTCCAAGCAGCCGGTCTCGATCGCGCCCGGCCTCACGTGGCGCAAGCGCCCGGGCATCGGCTACCAGTGGCTCGTCCACCGCCGCGGCCTCGGCGCCACCAACCACTTCGAGGGCGGCGGCTTCGCGCGCAGCAACGAGGACGTCGACTACCCCAACCTGATGTTCCACTTCCTCCCGGTCGCGATCCGGTACGACGGGTCCGCACCGACCGAGGGGCACGGCTACCAGGTGCACATCGGCCCGATGTACGCCGACACCCGTGGCCACGTGCGGATCAGGAGCCGCGACCCGAAGGTGCACCCGTCGCTGCTCTTCAACTACCTGTCGACCGAGAACGACAAGCGCGAGTGGGTCGAGGCGATCCGCGTCGCGCGCGACATCCTCAACCAGCCGGCCTTCGAGCCGTACAACGACGGCGAGCTCTCGCCCGGACCGTCGGTCGAGACCGACGAGGAGATCCTCGACTGGGTGCGCGCCGACGCCGAGACCGCGCTGCACCCCTCCTGCACGGCCAAGATGGGGATCGACGACATGGCTGTCGTCGACCCGGCCACGATGAAGGCCCACGGCGTCGAGGGGCTGCGCGTCGTCGACGCCTCGGTCTTCCCGTTCGTCACCAACGGCAACATCTACGCCCCCGTGATGATGGTCGCCGAGAAGGCCGCCGACCTCATCGCCGGCAACACGCCACTCCCGCCCGCCGACGTGCCGTACTACCGCTATCGCGACGGCACCCCGCTCTACCCGCCGGGCGACAGCCGCAACGAGGAGTCCTCATGACCGCAGTCACCGAGCCCGACACCACGACGGCGTCGACGAGCGCGGACGCCGCGCTGTCGGTGCGCCACCTCTGGAAGATCTTCGGCCGCGGCGCCGACACCATCATCGGGACGCCGGACGCCGACCTGTCGCGGGCCGACCTCAAGGCGAAGACCGGCTGCGTGGTCGGCGTGAAGGACGTGTCGTTCGACGTCGCGCCCGGTGAGGTGTTCGTCGTCATGGGCCTCTCCGGCTCGGGCAAGTCGACGCTGGTGCGCTGCCTGACCCGGTTGATCGAGCCCACCTCGGGCCAGGTCGTGATCGACGGGCACGACGTGACGAAGGCGAGCGAGAGCGAGCTCCGCGACCTGCGCCGCAAGCACACCTCGATGGTCTTCCAGCACTTCGGGCTTCTGCCGCACCGGCAGGTCATCGACAACGTGGCGTACGGGCTCGAGATCCGCGGGATCAAGAAGAAGGAGCGCCGGGCCAAGGCCGAGGAGATCGTGAACCTGGTCGGGCTGTCGGGCTACGAGTTCTCCTACCCCGACCAGCTCTCCGGTGGCATGCAGCAGCGCGTCGGCCTGGCGCGCGCGCTGGCCAACGATCCGTCCCTGCTGCTGTTCGACGAGCCCTTCTCCGCCCTGGACCCGCTGATCCGGCGGGACATGCAGAACGAGGTGATCCGCCTCCACCACGAGCTCGGCAAGACGATGGTCTTCATCACCCACGACCTGCAGGAGGCGCTGAAGCTCGGCGACCGGATCCTGATCATGCGCGACGGCGCGATCGTGCAGATCGGCACGCCGGACGAGGTGGTCGGCGCCCCCGCGGACGACTATGTCAAGGACTTCACCTCGGAGGTGCCGAGGTCCCACGTCCTGACCCTCAAGTGGGTGATGCGGGAGCCCCGTCCCGACGACTCGTCCGAGGGACCGGTGATGAGCTCGAACACCATCGTGCGTCAGGCGGCCCGTGCGGCCCTGGCCTCGGACCACCCGGTCCGGGTGGTCGACGACGGCAAGCTGGTCGGCATCGTCGACGACGACGCCATCTTGCGGGTCGTGGTCGCGGAGGAGGAGGCGTGAGCGCCACCCTCGCGCCGGCTCGGCCTGAACCGGACGCCTCGGCGCCACCCCCACGTCAGCGCGCGTCGATCCCGCGGTGGGGCTGGGCGCTGGTCGTGGTCGGCGTCTGGATCGTGGTGTGGGCGTTCACCAAGGGCAACCACACGCTCGCGATGCCGATCCGCGAGCACACCGACGTGCAGGACAGGCTCACTGGGTTCCGCGACGCCGTCCTGGCGAGCCGGGACACGAACCCGGTCATCCAATTGACGTACGGCATCGGCGAGTGGTTCGGGTCGGCCGTCGACTGGTGCCAGCGGATGATCTCCATCGAGGACTTTCCGCGGCCGGTGCCACAGATCGGGTGGCTCGGGGTCACTGCGATCGCCACCTGGGTCGGGCTCGCCGCTGCCGGGTGGCGCATCGCCGTCCTCGTCGCGGCGTCGTTCGTGTCCTTCGGGCTCTTCGGCTACTGGTCGGAGTCGATGGACCTGCTCATCATCACCTTCGTGGCCGTCGCGGTCGCGGTGGTCATCGGGCTGCCTCTCGCGGTCTACTACGGGACCGCCGGGCGCACCGGGACCGCGGTCCTCACGACCATTCTCGATCTGATGCAGACCATGCCCACCTTCGTCTACCTCAGCCCCATCGTGCTGTTCTTCGGCATCGGGGCATCCGCGGCCGTCGTCTGCACCCTGATCTACGCCCTGCCGCCGATCATCCGGATCGCCGGGTACGGCATCCGCTCGGTGTCGACCACGACGATCGAAGCCACCGACTCGTCCGGGCAGACGGCTTTCCAGCGGCTGCGGAAGGTTCAGCTGCCGATGGCGCGGTCGACCATCGTGGTCGGCGTGAACCAGACGACAATGGCGGCGCTGTCGATGGCGACCATCGCGGCCTTCGTCGACGGCCCCGGCCTGGGTCAACCGGTGCTGCAGGGGCTGATCCGCAACGACGTGGGCAGCGCCTTCGTGCCCGGCATGCTGATCGTGGTGATGGCCGTCATGCTCGACCGGAGCACCACGGCTGCCAGCCAGGCGGCGGAGAAGGCGGCGCGTGGCCAGGTCGACCTCCGGCTGCGTCGAATCGTCCTCGCCGTCGCCGGCGCGGTGACCCTGGCGCTCGTCTACTACTCCCGGCAGAACATGTCGGCGGCGCGGTTCCCCGACTCGTCGTGGGGCGATCGCGTCGCCGACTGGGTCGACAGCTTCTTCACGTGGTTCACCGAGACGTTCCACGGAGTGACCCAGGCGATCGTGGACAGCGTGTCGACGGTGTTGCTGAACCCGCTCCAGGAGCTGCTGGCGCAGTCGCCGTGGTGGTTGGTCGGGCTCGCAATTCTCGCGCTGGGAGCGATCTTCGGAGGCGCCCGCGCCGTGGTCCCAGCCGTGGTCTGCCTGGCCGGCATCCGTTACTTCGGGCTGTGGCACGACGCGATGATCACGCTGAACATGGTCCTTGTCGCCACCCTCCTGGTCATGGTGCTGGCGGTCGTCTTCGGCGTGTGGATGGCTCGCTCGAAGGTCGCCGACATCCTCGTCCGGCCCCTCCTGGACGCCGGCCAGACCATTCCGCCCTTTGTCTACCTGGTCCCGGTCCTGGCGCTCTTCGGCCCCTCGCGGTTCACAGCGATCGTGGCCGGCGTCGTCTATGCCGCGCCGGTAGCCATCAAGCTCGTGGCGGACGGCGTCAAAGGGGTGTCCGCGACGACCCTCGAGGCGTCGCGGTCCACGGGGTGCACCCGCTGGCAGGAGATCACCAAGGTGCAGTTGCCGATGGCTCGCGGATCGCTGATGTTGGCGGCCAACCAGGGCCTCCTCTACGTGCTCTCGATGGTGGTCATCGGCGGGCTGGTCGGTGCCGGGGCGCTCGGTTACGACGTCGCCCTCGGGACGTCCCGCTCGGAGGAGTGGGGCAAGGGTGCGGCCGCCGGGATCACGATCGTCCTCCTGGGCGTGCTGCTGGACCGGATCATGCGGGCGTCGGCGGAGGAGGACGCCGTCTCGAAGAACCCGCTGCAGCAGGCGAAGCGGTTCCCCCGCTTTCCCCACGCGCTCACGGTCCCCTGACTCGGAAAGAACCAACAGAGATCGCACACGCAACGCGACAAGGAGATGGAATGCGAAACACGCGGAACGGATGGAAGCGGGGGGCTGGCCTGGCTGCAGCCGCGGCGTGCGCGTCACTCGTGCTCGGCGCCTGCGGCAGCGACAGCGGCGGGTCGATCGCCGACCAGACGAAGGTCAACGAGTCCAAGGCGGCGGAGGCCGGTGACTGCGGCGACGTGAACATGGCGGTCAACCCGTGGGTCGGCTACGAGGCCGACGCCTACGTCGTCGGCACGCTGATGGAGACCGAGCTCGGGTGCAAGGTCAACTACAAAGAGCTGAAGGAGGACGTCTCCTGGCAGGGCTTCGGCACCGGCGAGGTCGACGTCGTGATGGAGGACTGGGGTCACCCCGACCTCGAGAAGAAGTTCTTCGCCGACCAGGGCGACGGCAGCGCGGAGCCCTTCGGGGAGACCGGCAACGTGGGCATCATCGGCTGGTACGTCCCGCCGTGGCTCGCCGAGGCGCACCCGGACATCCTCGACTACAAGAACCTGAACAACTACGCGAAGGACTTCGCCACGTCCGAGTCCGGCGGTCAGGGGCAGTTCCTGGGCGCCGACCCGTCGTACGTCCAGTTCGACGAGTCGATCGTCAGCAACCTCGACCTCGACTTCAAGGTCGTCTTCTCCGGCAGCGAGGCCGCCAGCATCACGGCCTTCCAGCAGGCAGAGAAGAACAAGGAGTTCCTGATCGGCTACTTCTACGAGCCGCAGTGGCTCTTCGCCGACATCGACCTGCAGCGCGTCAAGCTGCCTGAGTACACCGACGGCTGCCAGGACGACCCGGCCGAGGTCGCCTGCGACTACCCGGAGACCACGCTGCAGAAGGTGGTCTCCACCTCCTGGGCGGACGAGGGCGGCCCGGCCGTCGACCTGGTCAAGAACTTCCAGTGGACCAACGACGACCAGAATGTCGTGGCGAAGTACATCTCCGAGGACGGGATGAAGCCGGAGGACGCCGCGGCGAAGTGGATCGGAGAGAACCCCGACAAGGTCGCCGCCTGGCTGGGCTGATCCGGCTCCACCTCGGGTGATCTCTCGCGCCCGGCCGGGGCTTGACCTCCCGGCCGGGATCGGGCGATCCTAGACTCAGTTTCGTATTACGAATCAGATTGCGCATTACGCAACAGTCCAGACAGATCGGAAGCTCCCCATGGCCACCGTCCCCGCCACGGCCGAGGTCGTCGTCATCGGCGCCGGCATCGTCGGCAACAGCCTCGTCCACCACCTGGCCGAGCTCGGCTGGCGCGACATCGTGCAGCTCGACAAGGGAGCGCTGCCCAACCCGGGCGGCTCGACCGGGCACGCCTCCAACTTCATCTTCCCGGTGGACCACTCCCGCGAGATCACGGACCTGACGCTCGACTCGATGCGGCAGTACCAGGAGATGGGCGTCTTCACCGAGTCGGGCGGCTTCGAGATCGCGCGCACCGAGGAGCGGATGGAGGAGCTGCGCCGGCGGATGTCGAGCGCCAAGGCGTGGGGCATCGAGGCGGAGCTCGTCAGCCCGGAGTTCGTGAAGGAGAAGGTGCCCTTCATCGAGACCGACCAGTTCATCGGTGCCTTCTGGACGCCGAGCGTGGGCGTGGTCGACTCGCTGCGCGCCGGCACGATCATGCGCGAGAGCGCGCTCGCCTCGGGTGCGCTGACCGTCGTACCGACCGTCGAGGTCGTCGGCCTCGACGTGGAGGACGGCCGGATCCGCCGGGTGCGGACCAACGGCGGCGACATCGAGGCGGAGTACGTCGTGATCGCGTGCGGCGTGTGGAGCCCGAAGATCGGCGACATGGCCGGCATCTCGATCCCGCTCACGCCCGCCGTGCACCAGATGATCAGCGTCGGCCCCTGCCCGCAGCTGGCCGAGCGCGAGGGTGAGATCTCGTTCCCGATCATCCGCGACATGGACACGTTCTGCTACGAGCGCCAGCACGGCGCCGACATGGAGGTCGGCTCCTACGCGCACCGCGCGATCCTGCACGAGCCGGAGGACATCCCCTCGATCGAGCAGGCGAAGCTGTCGCCGACCGAGATGCCCTTCACCTCCGACGACTTCGACCCGCAGCTCGAGCAGGCCTACGAGCTGATGCCCGAGCTGCTCGGCGCCGAGGGCGCGGAGATGCGCTACGCGATCAACGGCCTGCTGTCGCTGACCTGCGACGGCAACCCGATCCTCGGCGAGAGCCTGGTCAAGGGGCTGTGGACCGCGTCGGCCGTCTGGATCAAGGAGGGCCCGGGCGTCGGTCGCGCGGTGGCCGAGTGGATGACCCACGGCCACTCCGAGATCGACGTCCACCACAGCGACATCGCGCGCTTCCACCCCCACCAGATGCGCCGCGAGCACACCCGGCTGCGCACCACCGAGGCCTTCATCAAGACCTACGGGATCATTCACCCGGCCGAGCAGTACGAGTCCGACCGCGACCAGCGGCTCGCGCCGATGCACGAGTCGCAGAAGAAGCTCGGCGCGGTGTTCTTCGAGACCGCCGGCTGGGAGCGGCCGCAGTGGTACGAGTCCAACGCCGGCCTGCTCGAGGAGTACGGCGACGCCGTGCTGCCGCGGGAGCACGAGTGGGACTCCCGCTGGTGGAGCCCGATCATCAACGCCGAGCACCTCCGGATGCGCGAGGCCGCCGGCGTGATCGACCTGTCGGCCTTCCAGATCTTCGACATCACCGGACCCGGGGCCCTCGACACCGTGCAGCGCACCTGCGTCGCGCAGTGCGACGTCGCGGTCGGCAAGGTGATCTACACACCGGTGCTCGACCCGAAGGGCGGGTTCGTCTCCGACCTCACCGTGATGCGGCTCGGCGACGACCACTTCCGCGTCGTCACCGGAGGAGCGCACGGGCGGGCCGACCTGCAGTGGTTCACCCGCCAGCTCCCCGCCGACGGCGCCACGACGATCGCCGACCACACCGACGAGATCTCGACGATCGGCCTGTGGGGTCCGCGGGCGCGCGACATCCTCGCCGCGCTCACCCCCGACGACGTGTCCGACGCCGGCTTCGGCTTCCTCTCCTGCCGCGAGATCCAGGTGAAGGGCACGACCGTGCTCGCGTCGCGGATCTCCTACGTCGGCGAGCTCGGCTGGGAGCTCTACGTCGCGATGGACGACGCGGCCGAGCTCTGGGAGACGCTGCTCGAGGCGGGCGCCGAGCACGGCGCCGTCCCCGTAGGCATCGGCGTCTACGGCACCACCGGCCGGATCGAGAAGGGCTACCGCGCGTTCGGCTACGAGCTCGACGCCGAGCGCTCCATCGTCGAGGCCGGCATGCAGCGGCCCAAGGTCAAGGCCGCCGACTTCGTCGGCCGCGAGGCGTACGTCGCGCAGCGGGGGGCGCCCGTCCGGTCCGTGCTCTGCACCCTGGTCGTCGACGACCACACGTCGGCGTCGGGTGTGAAGCGCTACATGCTCGGCGGCGAGCCGATCCTGACCCGCGACGGCGGCACCCTGACCGACGGGCACGGCCACCACCCCTACGTCACCACCGCCGGCTCGGCGCCGTCGCTGGGCAAGCACCTGCTGCTCACCTACCTGCCGCCGGCCGAGGCGACGATCGGCAACCAGCTCGCGGTGTCCTACATGGAGGAGCTGTACCCGGTCACCGTCGGCTCGGTCGACGCGACGGCGCTCTTCGACCCCGACAACGCCCGGATGCGCTGACATGACGAACGTGCTGGTCTGCATCAAGCGGGTCGTCGACTCGTCGAGCGAGGTCGTGCTGACCGACGACGGCCAGGCCGTCGACGGCCGGTTCGCGGGCTTCACGATGAGCGCCCACGAGGAGTGCGCGGTCGAGCTCGCTGTCCAGATCGCTGCCGCGACGGGCGGTGCGGCGACCGTGCTGACGCTCGGCGACGCCGACGCGACCGAGCAGCTCCGCTCCGCGCTGGCCGTCGGCTGTACCGCGGCCGTGCACATCGTCGCCGACTCCCAGACCTTCGGCCCGGCCGACGTCGCGCGCGAGATCGCCGTCGTGGCCCGCGACCACGACCTGGTGCTGCTCGGCAACGACGCCGCCGACAGCGGGGACTTCCAGGTCGGCATCCGGTTGGCCTACGAGCTCGGCCGCCCGGTCGTCAACGGCGTCACCAACGTCGTCGTCGAGGACGGCGTCGCTGTGGCGAGCGGCGCCGGGCCCGACGGGCACGAGACCTACCGGGTGCCGCTGCCGGCCGTCGTCACGATCCTCGAGGGCGGGGTCGAGCCGCGCTACCCGACCGTGCCCGGCCGGATGAAGGCCAAGAAGGTAGCGATCGAGGAGCGCACGCCGTCGGCCGCACCGGCCGGGCCGGCCCGGGTCCGGCTGCTGCTCCCGCCGCCCGCGCCGAGCAACGTGCAGATCCTCGGCAAGGGCGCCGACGCCGCGCCCGCGGTGGTCGACCTGTTCGAGCAGCTGGGGGTGCTGGCCCGATGATCCTGGTGCTGGTCGAGACATCCCCGTCCAGGGAGGCGGTCGAGGTCTCCCGCGAGGCGGTCACCTTCGCCCGCTCCCTGTCGGACTCCGGCGGCGGCGTGCCCGTCGACGCGGTGGTCGTCGGCGCGGCGTCCGAGGCGCTGGTCGCCACCCTCGCGTCGTACGGCGTCCGCCAGGTGCACGTGCTCGAGGGCGACGCGTTCGCGGCCTTCTCGGGAGCGGCCTGGGCGTCGGGGATCCTGGCCGTGCGCGCGTCGGCCGGCTCGGTCGTCGTGATGGCCGCGGGCACTCCTCGGGGCAACGAGGTGATGGCCCACGTCGCGGCGCGCGCCGGGGTCGCGATGGCCGCCAACGTGCTGTCGTTCAGCGGGCTCTCGCCGTTCGTGGTGACCCGCCAGGTCGTGGGCGGCTCCGCCCTCGAGGAGATGCGGCTCTCCGACCGGCCGGCCGTCTTCACCGTCGCCGGGCACGCGGTCGAGGCGAGCCCGGCGGCGGCGCCCGGACCGGGTGAGGTCGTCACCCACACCCCGGACGTCGACGCCGCCGACCTGGTCGCCCGGGTCGTCTCGTCGGAGGAGCCCGAGCCGGACCTGTCCGGCACCCTCACGTCGGCCCGTGTCGTCGTGGGCGCCGGCCGAGGCGCCGGCAGCTCCGACGGCTTCGCCGACCTGCTGGAGCTGACCGAGCTGGTCGGCGGCTCCCTCGGTGTCTCGCGCGTCGTGACGTCGCTCGGCTGGCGGCCGCACCACGAGCAGGTCGGCCAGACCGGGTCCCGCATCTCGCCCGACCTCTACATCCCGTGCGGCATCAGCGGCGCGATCCAGCACTGGGCGGGCTGCTCGACGGCCAAGAACATCCTCGCGATCAACACCGACCCGGACGCGCCGATGGTCACCAAGGCGACGTACGCCGTGATCGGCGACCTGCACGAGGTCGTGCCGGCGATCAACGAGGAGATCAGGCGTCGTCGCTCGGCTGGTTGAGGTTCCCGGGGCGCTGCTCCGGGGTAGACGTACCCTGACCACGGGAGGGGTTGTCATGCGGGTGGGGCGCGCACTGGGTACGGCGATGCTGCCGTGCCTGCTCGTGCTGACGGCCTGCAGCGGCTCCTCGAAGGCCGACGACCCGGCTCCGCCGTCCACGAGCGCGACCGCCGCGGCCGAGACCGGCGACGGCCAGACCGCCGCCCCCGCTCTCGACCCCGCGCACGCCGTCGAACCGCCCGGGGAGCGCACCGGGGCGATCGCCTACTCCGACATCATCGTGAACGGCTCCAAGACCCTCGACGCCGCGACGATCGCGAAGGTCCAGAGGCTGAAGGGCGTCCAGGACGTCGAGGCGATCTCACTGGCCGAGGTGCCGATCGAGAACCAGGCGCTCACCGTCGCCGCGGTCGACCCCGCGACCTACCGCAACTTCACCATGCTCAACAGCGCCCTCAAGGACGTGGTCTGGGACCGGGTCGCCGGCGGCGAGCTCGCGATCCGGCCGGCCCTGGAGAAGAAGCTGCCCATCGACGAGGACGACTTCCTGCGCCTCGGCAGCACCGACGACGCACCCGCGGTGCACATCGGTGCCCTGGCCCCGCTGTCGCCGCAGATCGACGCCGTCGTCAACGACACCTGGATCCCGACGCTGAACATGGTGCCCGACAACGCGCTGCTGATCCGCACCGGCAGCACCTCGCCGATCACCCTCCGCACGCCGATCGAGAAGATCCTCAGCGGCACCAAGGCGTCGGTGCAGATGACCGACGTCGTCGCCCGCGAGGGCCTCGACCCCGACGTCGTCCAGACCGCGGTCGTCGTCGGCACCGTCGCCGACGCGGTCGGCACCTTCCGCTACACGGTGCTGTCGGGCGGCCACATCGCACCCGACCCGGCCTGGGAGGCCGCCCACATCACCACCCAGACCGTCCCGATCCTCGGCAGCGTGACCTGCAACAAGGCGATCTTCCCGCAGCTGATCGCCGCGCTGAACGACGTGCAGGCGCAGGGGCTGGCCGACACGATCCACCCCGGCGAGTACGCCGGCTGCTACTACCCGCGCTTCATCGCCGGGACGACCAGCCTCTCCAACCACGCGTTCGGGCTCGCCCTGGACATCAACGCCATCGAGAACCAGCGCGGCACCGCCGGCCGGATCGACCGCGGCGTGGTCACGATCTTCAAGCGCTGGGGCTTCACCTGGGGCGGCGACTGGCGCTACACCGACCCGATGCACTTCGAGATGAACACCCTGGTCAACCCTCAGTGACCTGCCGATAGCGTCGCCCCATGCGCGCAGTCCAGGTCGTCACCACCACCGGTCCCTCCGACGTCGTCGTCCGCGACGTACCCGAGCCCACGCCCGGGCCCGACGACGTACTCGTCGAGGTGCACCGGGTCGGCATCTCGTTCCCGGACCTGCTGCTCAGCAAGGGCGAGTACCAGATGAAGCCCGACCCGCCGTTCACCCTCGGCGTCGACTTCGCGGGCACGGTGGTCTCCGGGCCCGGCTTCGAGCCGGGCCAGCGGGTCGCCGGCGTCGGCGGCTGGGGCGGCGCCTCCGAGCTGGTGGCCAACCCGGCCGCGTTCACCTTCGCCCTGCCCGACAACCTCTCGTACGACGAGGGCGCGGCGCTGCCCATGAACTACCTCACCGCCCAGTTCGCGCTCGCCGACCGCGGCCACCTCCAGGCGGGCGAGACCGTCCTCGTGCACGGCGCGGCCGGCGGCGTCGGCACCGCGACCATCCAGGTCGCCAAGGGGTACGGCGCGCGCACCATCGCGGTCGTCAGCACCGACGAGAAGGCCGCGATCGCGAAGCAGGCCGGAGCCGACGAGACGGTGCTGGTCGACGGCTTCCGTGACGCGGTCAAGGAGCTGACCGGCGGCCAGGGCGTCGACGTGGTCCTCGACGTCGTCGGCGGCGACCTCTTCACCGACTCGCTGCGCTCGCTCGCGACCCAGGGCCGGCTGCTGGTGGTGGGCTTCGCCGCCGGCCAGGGCATCCCCGAGGTCAAGGTCAACCGCCTGCTGCTCAACAACGTCGACGTCCGCGGCGTCGGCTGGGGCCCCTACGCGATGGTCCGGCCCGGCTTCATGCAGCAGCAGTGGGCCGAGCTGCTCCCGATGATGGAGTCCGGTGTCGTGAAGCCGCCGGTCGGCCGGACCTACGAGCTCGAGGAGTTCGGGCAGGCGCTCACCGACATGGAGGAGCGGCGCACCCTCGGCAAGTCGGTCGTGAAGGTCCGCGGCTGAGGCGTCCGGCGGTAGGTGGTTTCGAGGCTCCTCG
>NZ_BDJE01000067.1 GCF_002117935.1 Nocardioides sp. PD653-B2
CCGTCCGGAGCTGTTCTACGTCTGCATCGAGGGCAGTGCCGGTGGTGCAGTCAGCTCGCGGCCTCGCCGAAGTACAGCCGCTCGAGCGCTGCAACGTCGAGAGACGATACGCCGTCGACCATCTCGGCCTCGCCCTGGCGGACCTGCAGAATCCTGTCCGCGACCTGGAAGAGCTCGGTGGCCCGCTGCTCGACGATGACCATGCTCAGTCCGGTCGCCTTGAGGGCGTCGATGCGCTCGAACAGCCGCTGGGACATCACGGGCGCCAGGCCGAGGGTCGGTTCGTCGAGCAGGAGCACCTTGGGCTTGGACACCAGCGCCCGGGCGACGGACAGCATGGCTGCCTCGCCTCCACTGAGGGTCTGGGCGTCCTGGTTCGCCCGCTCGCCCAGGACCGGGAAGAGCTCGAAGGCCTCGTCCAGCCGTTCGCGGCGATCCCGCGCCCGCAGGCCACGGGAGGGGTAGGTGCCCAACTCGAGGTTCTCTCGCACGGAGAGCCCCGGCAGGATGCCGCGGCCCTCCGGGCTCAGCCCCAGCCCGAGCCTGACGTGCTCGGCGACAGGCTTGCCGGTCACGTCCTTCCCGTCGACGACCACGCGACCTGCGGAGGGTGTCACGATCCCCATGACCGCGTTGAGCAGGCTGGACTTGCCGGCGCCGTTGGCGCCGATGATGCCCAGCACTTCACCGTCGGCGACGTCCAGGGACACCCCGCGTACGGCGTGCACCGACCCGTAGGTCACGTGGACGTCGTCGACGCTCAGCAGAGGCTTCACGGTGTTCCGGCTTCCTAGCGCTGGGGCGAGAAGACGGCCTCGGCGGTGCCGTCCGCGTGGATCCGCGCCATGTAGTTGGGGTTCGAGGCCATGCCGTTGTGGTCGTCCTCGGTGTAGTCGTACGTCGCGGTCGTGCCCTCGTACGGGCCGAGGTCGATCAGGGCCTGGCGCACGTCCTCACCGTCGGTGGAGCCGGCCTCCTCGAGCGCCTGGACCGCCAGGAAGATCGCATCCCAGCCGCGGCCCGCGTAGTTCGGGTCGGTGATGCCGGCGTCGACGGACATGAAGGTGCGCATGGCGTCGTTGCGCTCGTCCTCGGGCAGGGACTCGAAGACCTGGAGCGGTGCGGCCACGTCGAAGACGGCGTCGTAGACCTCGGCGGTCTGCTGGAGGGAGGCCTCGGAGTCGAGCCCGAGGATCATCGGGATGTCCGAGCCGGCGTCCTCGAGTGCGCGCGCGGCGATGATCTGGGTCGGGCCGGCCGAGAGCTTGATCAGCGCCTGCGGGTCGTCGGCGAGCAGGCCGGTGACCTGGGCGCGCAGATCGACGGCGTCCGTGGCGTGCTCGGCGGCGCCGGTCAGCGTGATGCCGGCGTCCGCGAGCTGCTCCTCGAGGTACTCCAGCTGGAGCAGGTTGTACGGCGTCGGGTCGTGCATGACGGCGACCCGCTCGATGCCCTGCTCCTGCAGGTACTCCACCCGCGTCGCGGTCTCGAAGTTCACCGGGATGATCGTCGAGAAGGCGTAGTCGGCGCCGTCCTCCGGAAGGATCGAGGCGACCACGTACGGCGCCTTGCTGGTGGATGCGATCGGGGCGACCGCGGCCGTCACCGCGGAGCTGAAGCCGCCGATGAACGCGGCGGGGGAGGAGGCGTCGAGACGCTGGAAGCCCTGGACGCCGCGCTGCGGGTCGGCCGCCGTGTCGCGGACCTCGAGCTTGAGGTCCTTGCCGTCGACCCCGCCGTCCTCGTTGATCTGAGCCACGGCAGCCTCGGCGCCCGCGAGGAGCTGGCCGTCGAGGGTCTTGGTGTAGGCCGTCTGGTCGACGAGCACCGCGATGACGAGCTCACCGGACGACGAGCCGTCGCCACCGGACTCGGTGTCATCGCCGCCGAGGTTTCCGCAGGCAGCAAGGGTGCCTACGAGGCCCATCACGGCGACCGCGGAGAGCCGGCGAGAGAGGCGTGAACGCTGGGACATGGGTGTTCCTTCCAGAGGGGTGGTGTAGCGGGTCAGTACTTCACAGCGACACGACGGGAGAAGATCCCGTTGGGCTTGAGCAGCAGCAGCGCGACGAGCACGAGGAGGAGGATGAGCTCCAGGTAGGTCGTGCTGATGTACAGGGCGATCAGTGCCTGGCCGATGCCGACGACAAAGCCGCCGAACAGTGCCTTCTTCACGTCCAGGAGGCCGCCCATGATCGCGGCAATGAAGCCGTTGATGTTGTAGACGTGCGCGCTGCTCCACGTCGCGACCTGGATGGGGGCGATCAGCACGCCACCCAGGCCGCCGAGCAGTGCGGCGCCCACGAAGGCGACGATGGCGATCCGCTCCGGGCTGATGCCCAGCATCCGGCTGGTGCTCCTGTCGGTGGCGACCGCGCGCATCGCGGTGCCCAGGAGGGTCTTGGTGAGGAAGAGACCGAGCAGGACCGTGGCGAGCACCGCGACGACGACGATGCACAGGACCTGGCCGTCGACCCGGATCGAGCCGAGACGCAGGTCGGGCACCCCCGGCACGGGCGGAACTCGCCTCGGGTCGCTGCCCATCACGTTCAGCACGATGTTCTGGACGGCAAGGAGGAACAGCAGTGTGGAGAGGATGACGATGAAGTCGCTGGCACCACGACGCCAGAGCGGTAGGACGAGCCCGCCCACCAGCACGAGGCCGCCGAGCCCGGCGACCAGGACGCCCACCAGCGCCGCGAGCGGGAGGGGGAGTCCCCACTCCTCGCTGACGTAGCCGGCGCCCATTCCGCCGAGCATCACGAAGGCGCCCTGGCTGAAGTTCATCACGCCCGTGGTGCGGTAGATGAGCGTGAACCCGACGGCGACGAAGCCGTAGACACAGCCCAGGCTGAGGCCGACCAGCAGGATGTCGATCATGAGCCCTCGCTCTCCGCAGTGGCGCGAGAGGCGCCGAAGTAGGCCTCGGCGACGGCCGGGTCGGCCCGCACCTCGGCAGGAGCGCCGTGCCGCAGCACGCGTCCGAAGTCCAGCACCGTCACGTGGTCGCAGAGCCGGAAGACCAGCTCGACGTCGTGCTCGACGATGACCAGGGTCACGCCCTGGTCGCGGACCGCGAGCAGGGTCTTCTCGAGGTGCCGCGTCTCGGTCTGGTTCAGGCCGGCCGCGGGTTCGTCGAGCAGGACGACCGTGGGCCGGGTGGCCAGCGCCCGCGCGATCTCGAGGAGCCGCAGCTGGCCCCCGCCGAGCTCGCGCGGGTACGCGTCGGCGGCGTGGTCGAGCCCGGTCGTGGCCAGCAGCGTGTCGGCGAGCTCGGCCGCCTCGCGCTCCGAGCGCCGGACCCGGGGTGTCGTGACGAGCGAGGAGAGGAGGCCACCGGAGGAGCGCAGGTGCGTCCCGGCGACGACGTTCTCCCGCACCGTCGAGGTGTGCAGCGGTCGGGTGGTCTGGAAGGTACGCACCAGCCCGCGAGCCGCGATCCGGTGTGGAGCCATCCGTGTGATGTCCGCGCCCTCGAAGACCACGGAGCCCTGATCGGGTGCCGAGAAGCCGGAGATCGTGTTGAACAGCGTGGTCTTGCCGGCGCCGTTGGGTCCGATGACCCCCGCGATGTCGCCGGGTCCGACCTCGAGGGCCACGTCGTCGATGGCGCGGACAGCACCGAAGGAGCGGGTGAGGTTCCTGACCGACAGCATGCTGGTCATGAGGCACCTCCGCGGTTGCGGGCGAGTCCGGTGGAGGGAGTGCCGCGCGGTGCCAGGAGTCCGGAGGGACGCACGATGAGGATGACCATGAGCAGGAAGGCGAAGATCGTCGGCTGCCACTCCTGGACGGACGACGGGAGCGCCTCGGGGATCGAGGTGACGATGACGGCCCCGATGACGGCACCCCAGACGGAGCCGGAGCCGCCGATGAACAGCATCATGAAGAACGTCAAGATCGTCGCGAAGCTGAAGCTCTCGGGGCTGATGTAGCTGGTCGTGTGGGCGAACAGCGATCCGGCGACGGCGGCGAACACCGCGGAGACCACGAAGGCCGACAGCTTGTAGCGACGGACATCGATGCCGATGCTCTGGGCCGTCGCCTCGTCGCTGGCGATGCCGCGCAGGGCCCGTCCGTACCGCTTGAACTGCAACCGGTAGGCCGCCACGATCGCGACGAGCAGGACCAGACCGACAGCCCAGAACTTCAAGTACGGGACGTCGATGGCCAGACCGCCCAGGGTCAGCGGGGGGATGCCCCCGATGCCGGTGAACCCGTGTGTGTACGGCGACGCGACAGCGAAGGAGTAGAAGCCCAGCCCGATGCCGAGGGTCGCCATGGCCAGGAAGTGGCCCTGCAGGCGGAGCGTCGGATAGCCGATCGCCAACGCCACGAGGATCGCCAGGACCACGCCCAGGAGGATGCCGAGGTAGGGGTTCAGCCCCCAGGAGGTGGTGCTCAGCGCCGACACGTAGGCGCCGATGCCGTAGAAGGCGTTGTGGCCGAAAGAGATCTGGCCGGTGTAGCCGACCAGCACGTTCAGCCCCAGCGCGACGATGGCGAAGATCGCCGCCTGGGTGGCCACGGTGAGCAGGTAGGGCTGACCGTAGACGCCGGTCATCGCGATGACGACCGCGACGGCGCCGAGCGTCAGCAGGAAGGTGGGACGTCGCCTCGGGGGCGAGGTGACGCTCTCGGGCCCGGACCCGTCGTCCGGGATCGTGGGATCCCCGGCCGCAGCCCGTTCGTCGGAAATCGTCATGCGACTGCTGCCTCCATGAGAGCCGGCACGATCTGTTCGTGGATGAGGTCGAGTTGCTCGAGGTCGTCAGTGAGCGGACCGAGGATGAAGTAGTCGACGCCGTTGGCGGCGAGCTCGCGCAGCCGGTTGAGCTGGTGGTCGAGGTCTCCGAGCAGGTAGCACTGCTGGAGGTGCTCGTAGGAGCGATGGGTGCCGAACGCACGGATCGCCAGGTCCTGCTGCGCGTCGAGGGCCTGCTGCCGCGTCAGGCCGGGACTGACGTGGATGAAGTTGCAGTGGGCCATCGTGAAGCTGCCGGCATCGACTCCCGCGGAGCTGAAGGCCGCCTTCACGACGTCCATGTCACGGAGCAGGAGCTCCTGGTTGCCGGCCGCGCGGGAGATCCATCCGTCGGCCTTCAGGATGCGGTTGAGCACCGACGTGGGCAGGTAGTCCTTGTCGGGAGACTTGGGGTCCGGCATCTTCGCGCCGCCCGAGACCCAGACCTCGGGCGGGGTCAGCGGCCGCGGACGGATCGTGACGTCGGAGAAGTCGTAGTGCCGCCCGTGGAACGAGAAGTCGTCCTCGGTGAGCAGTCCGCGAACGGCCTCGATCACCTCGTCGGTGCGGGACCCGCGCTCGGCCAGCGGAACGCCGACCGCATCGAAGGTCTTCGCATCCCACCCAGGCCCGGTGCCGAACACGAAGCGGTCGTTGGAGAGCTGGGCCAGGGTCGCGATCTGCTTGGCGAGCAGCACCGGGTTCCGAAGCGGCGCGACCGAGATGCTCGTGCCGAGACGGACCCGGCTCGTGAGCGCTGAGGCGTAGGTCAGCGTCGACATCGGGTCCATCCAGCTGGTGCCGTACAGCCCGGGGGCGGTCAGCAGGTGGTCCACGCACCAGATGTCGAAGTCGAGCTCCTCGCACCGGCTGATGTAACGCCGGAAGTTCGCGATGTACCGCTCCTGGGCCTGCCGGTCGGTCGCCGAGGCGCTGAACGACGGGAAGTAGATGGCTACGCGCACGCGGATGCTCTCTCCGTGAAGTGGCGCCGGCGCGCGGCGTGCGACGGTCGTCGACGATGCGGGCGGCGTTTTGGCGAAGAATGTTGGCTCCTAAATTGGATCCAACATTGGAAACATACCAACTCGATGTGACGGCGGCAACACCGATCGCACGTCCTTTTCGACGCACGTCCGGACGGGGCCTGTCCGGCGACGCGGCGTCCGCCGGCGACGCGGACTCAGTCGCCCAGACTCAGCATGTGCCCGAGGTGGGCCGGTACGGCGGAGCGGTGGTCGTCCATGACCCGGACCGCCCCCTCGAGGTCATGGGCGCGCAACGCCTCGAGCAGGGCCTCGTGCTCGCGGACGACGCGGCGGCGCGCGGACTCGTCATAGAGGTAGTAGGAGCGGTAGGCCTCGGTCAGCGTCCAGATCCGTTGGATCTCGGCCACCACCAGGTCCATGTTCGCGAGCGCGAAGAGGGTGAAGTGGAAGTCGTGGTTGAGCTGGCGCATGCTCGCCACGTCCAGCGAGTCGAGGGCCACAGCCAGGTCGGCGTTGATCCGCTCGAGGTTCGCGAGCTGCTCCTCGGTCAGCGGTGGTAGTGCCCGCAGCAGCTCGCTCTCCAGCGCGTGGCGCATCAGGTAGGTCTGCTGCAGCTCGCTGGTGGTCAACCGCTTGACCGAGTAGCCGACGTTCGGCTCGTGGTGCAGGATGCCCTCGCTCTGGACGATCCGCAGCGCCTCGCGGACGGGGGCACGGCTCACTCCGAGCCGCGAGGCGAGGGCCTCCTGGCGGATAGCGTGGCCCGGCAACAGCTCGCCCGAGGCCAGCATGTCGTGGATCTTGCCGACGACGGTCGTCACGACACTGCCCGCGGCGTCGGACTGACTCACAGGTGCCTCCATCGGGTACGCGAGGGTGGGGGCCGGCTGGCTCCGCCCGGACAGTATCCAATCTTGTAGCCAGTTCCACCTAGGGTTCGGGGTGGCGGCTTGCCAGGCCGAAGATTGTTGGCCTACATTGGATCCAATATTGCAGCCAGTTGCGTAGGAGCTCATCCATGTCAGAACGACACGGCGGCCACCTGGCCGCCGCGGCGCTGCTGAGGCAGGGCGTCGACACCGTCTTCACCCTCTGCGGCAACCACACGCTCGCACTCTACGAGGGTCTGATCGACGCCGGCATCAAGCTCGTGGACACCCGCACCGAGGCGGGCGCGGTGATGGCCGCGGACGCCTACGCCCGGGTGACGCGCCGTCCGGGCGTCGCCCTCGTCACCGGGGGGCCCGGCCACACCAATGGCCTCACCGGCCTGATCACGGCGCACGCGTGCAGCAGCCCTGTTGTCCTGCTCAGCGGGCAGACCGACCTGGCCCTGACCGGCAAGGGCGCCCAACAAGAGATGGACCAGGTCGCCACCGCCGCACCCCTGTGCAAGTGGTCGCGCATGGCGGGGTCCGTCGAGGAGCTGCCGGTGCTGATCGACGAGGCGTTCGACGTGGCCATGAGCGGCTCGACCGGCGCGGTCCACCTCAGCCTGCCGGCGGACATCGTCGCCCAGCCGACCGTGGCCGAGCTCCCGGCGCCCGCCGCGCGGACGGAGTCCGCAGCGCTCCCGCACGAGGCCCTCGCCCGGATCGCGGAGCTCCTGGCGACGGCGCAGCGCCCGGTCGTGATCGCCGGGTCCGGGGCCTACATGGCCCGAGCCGAGGACGCACTGACCGGGCTGCTGCGCGCCAGCGGCCTCCCGCTTTTCACCATCGACCTCGCCCGCGGCATGGTGCCCGACGCCGAGCCCGGGTCCCTGGGGTACGCCGACGCCTCGCTCAGCGACCGCGCCAAGCGGATCCGCGACGCCGACGTCGTCCTGCTCCTCGGCAAGACGCTCGACTTCCGCCTGCGCTTCGGCGACGCCGGCTTCGTGGGCGACGACTGCGCGGTGCTGGACATCCACGCGCCCGGCGCAGACGTCGACTCCAACCGGAGCCGCGCGATCTCCGTCGAGGCTGACATCGCCGCCGCGGTCGAGGTGCTCGCGGCCGACGCGGCCGGCCGTACCTGGGACCACGCGTGGCGGGCCGAGCTCGCCGCGATCGCGCCCGTCGCTGACGTCGACGGTCTCGACGTCGCGGGCAGCGAGACCCCCGGGCTGCACCCGCTGCTGGTGGCGCGCGAGCTCGAGAGGGTCCTGCCGGACTCCGCGGGCCTCGTCATGGACGCCGGTGACTTCGTCCAGTGGTGCCGCGGAGTCCTCACCGCCCGTGGCCCGGGCCGCTGGCTGCGCCTCGGTCCGATGAGCACCTGCGGTGCGGGCACCCCGCTGGCGCTCGGCCTCAAGGCCGCCCGCCCCGATGAGCCCGTCGTCCTCGTGACCGGCGACGGCAGCTTCGGCTACTACCTCATCGAGTTCGAGACCGCTCTCCGGCAGGGGCTGCCGTTCGTCGCGATCGTCGGTAACAACAACGCCTGGGGACTGGAGTACAACCTCCAGCGCGGGCTCTACGGCGACGACTACGTCGTCGCGTCCGAGCTCACCGCAGTGCGCTACGACCGGGTCATCGAGGCCATGGGTGGATACGGCGAGTACGTCACCTCCGTGGCCGAGCTCGGCCCGGCCATCGAACGGGCGATCGCCAGCGGCAAGCCCGCCTGCATCGAGGTGCCCGTCTCGCGCGACCCCAGCCCGCTCACCAACGCCGTGATCGCTCGCGGCGGCCAAGTCTGACCGAACAGGAGCTCACCATGCCGTTCATCACGGTCGAGATGACTGCGCGCAGCGTCGACGAGCGCCGGGCGTTCGCCCAGGCCGTCGTGGAGGCCGCCGGGACCCATCTCGGCGCGCCCGTGGACCGGGTCCGGGTCCGGTTCGTGGAGATCAAGCCCGACGAGCTGTTCCGCAACGGCGCCCTCATGAGCGACGGCGAGGCCGGCAGCTGATGCCCCGAAGGCCCCTCGAGGGGATCCGCGTCGTAGACATGAGCACCACCTTCACCGGTCCCTACTGCACGATGCTGCTGGCGCAGTGGGGAGCGGACGTGGTCAAGGTGGAGGCGCCGGGCGGCGACGTGGTCCGGTACATCGGCGACGTCCGACAGCACGGGATGGGTCCGGTCTTCCTCAACGTCAACCAGGGCAAGCGCGGCATGGCACTCGACGTGAAGCGCCCGGGCGGCGTCGAGGTGCTGCACCGGCTGATCGCGGGCGCCGACGTCTTCGTGCACAACATGCGGCCCCCCGCCGCCCAGCGCCTGGGCCTGGGCCGCGAGGCGGTGCTGGCCGCCAACCCCCGGCTCGTCTACTGCGCGATCCGGGGGTACGGCGCGGGCGGCACCTACTCGGACCGCCCGGCGTACGACGACGTGATCCAGGCCGGCTCCGGCATGGCCGCCGTGCAGGGCGGCACGGGCCAGCCGGAGTACGTCCGGCACGCCGCCGCCGACAAGACGGTCGGCCTGATGGCCGCAGCCTCGACGCTGGCCGCGCTGCACGGCCGGGCGGTCTCGGGGGAGGGGTGCGCCATCGAGGTGCCGATGTTCGAGACCATGACCAACTTCATGCTCCTCGAGCAGCAGGGCGGCCTGGCCTTCGACCCGCCGGACGGACCGCCCGGCTACCCGCGGACGGAGTCCCCCCATCGGCGTCCGGCCCGGACCCGGGACGGGTTCCTCGCGGTGATGGTCTACACCGACGCCCAGTGGCGGTCGTTCTTCGCCGCCATCGGGCAGAAGCACCTCGCGGACGACCCTCGCTACCGCACGATCCGCGAGCGCACGCTCCACATCGACGAGCTCTACGCGCTGGTCAACGAGCACATGAAGACCCGCACGACAGCCGAGTGGTCGACGATCCTCGACGAGTACGGCATCCCGTCCGGCCCGGTCAACACGATCCCCGAGCTGTTCGAGGACCCCCACCTCGTCGAGACCGGATTCTTCGAGGTGGTCGAGCACCCGTCCGAGGGTTCGCTGCGCCTGCCCCGGCACCCGGTGCCGATCGGCGACGACGCGCCCGCGGTCCGCCCCGCGCCGTTGCTGGGTCAGCACACGCTGGAGGTGGCGCGCGAGCTCGGGCTCACCGAGGCCGAGATCGACGAGCTGGTGGCCTCGATGACCTTCCCGGGTGTCGCGTCCGGTTCCCGAACCCCGCAGCCGCGGGACGACCACGACGCAGCGTTGCACTGAGAGGCGGCCAGGATGGCTGAGACAGGACCGTACGACGGCCGCGGCGCGGCCAGCCCGCAGTGGTGGCCCTCGCGGTACGGACCGGACGACACCGCCGGGTCCGCGAACGAGCTCACGCCGGAGCGGACGCTCCGGGCGCTGACGATCCCGCGGACCGGCGAGGTGGTGCAGCTGGCGCAGCCGCTCTCGCCCGAAGCCCCGTTCTACCAGGGACGTGTGTTCGAGCAGCGGATCCTGGCGCACAAGACGCTCCAGCCGATCGCTCCCGAGGGCTCGGCTGTCACGACGTTCGAGGAGATCGTCACGCTGGGCTTCCAGGTCGGCACGCACCTGGACTGCCTGGGGCACGTGGGGATCGCCGGCCGCCACTACAACGGGACGCACTTCAGCGAGTTCTTCTCGCCGAAGGCGCTCACCCGGTTCGGGCCGTCCGAGCTCCCGGCGTGGGTGGTGCGCGGTGTCCTCCTCGACATCGCCGGGTTGCTCGGAGCCGAGACGCTGTCGCGCGGGTTCGTCATCACGCCGGAGCATCTCGACGCCGCGTGCGAGGCCCAGGACGTGACGGTCTCCGACGGCGACGCACTCGTGCTGAACACGGGCTGGGGCCTGCACTGGGGCGACCCCGAGACGTTCAACGACGGCCAGCCGGGCATCGGCTGGGAGGCGGCGCACTGGATCAGCGAGCGTCGGGTTTCCGTCGTCGGCGCGGACAACTGGGGCCTGGAGGCGGTGCCCTTCGAGGACCCCGAGCGTCAGTTCGTCGGCCACCAGCACCTGCTGGCGGAGACGGGCACGTTCATCGTCGAGAACCTGCGGACCCAGGAGCTCGTGGAGCGCGGCGTCGCCACCTTCCTCTGGATGATGTCGCCGCTCAACGTGGCCGGGTCGAGCGGTTCCCCGGTCGCCCCGATCGCCGTCATCTGACCTTCCACACCGACGAGGAGTGACCATCGTGACCTTCCACAACCATGTCGGAGGCTGGGTCGACGCGACCGGCGGCGGCACCTACGTGCGTGAGAACCCCTCCGACACACGACGCGCGGTCGGCACGTTCGCCGACTCCGGCCCGGGGGACGTCGCGCTGGCGGCCCGGGCGGGTGCTGCGGCCCAGCCGGAGTGGGCGGCCCGCAGCGGCGTGGACCGGGGCGGGGTGCTGGCCCGGACCGCCGCGCTGCTGCGGGAGCGCAGCCAGAGCATCGGACGCGAGCTCTCGGCCGAGGCCGGGAAGCCGCCGGCCGAGGCCGCGGGCGAGGTCGAGCGGGCGGCCGACGTACTGGACTACTTCGCCGCCCTGGGGCGCCAGCCGGTGGGGAGCTCGTACGAGTCGGCCCGTCCGGGTGTCGAGCTGCGCACCCTGCGCAGTCCCCGGGGCGTGGTCGGCGTCATCACGCCGTTCAACTTCCCGGCCTTCGTCTCGTCGTTCAAGGTGGGCGCCGGGCTGATGGCCGGCAACGCCGTGGTCTGGAAGCCCTCGCCGCTCACCCCGCTGACCGGGCTGCGCATCGTGGAGGCCTTCCTCGACGCGGGCCTGCCCGCAGGTCTGCTGTCCTACGTGACGGGCACCTCCGCGGCGCTCGGCGCCGCGCTGGTGGAGGACCGGAGGATCGCGGCGGTCAGCTTCACCGGGTCGACCGCCGTGGGCCGGGCCGTCGAGGCGGCGGCGGTCGCTCGCGGGATCCCCGCCCAGGTGGAGATGGGTGGTCACAACGCACTCGTGGTGCTGGCCGACGCCGACCTGGACCGGGCGGCAGCCGCCGTGGTCGACGGCGCCTTCGGCGGTGCCGGGCAGAAGTGCACGGCCACCGGCCGGGTCTTCGTCCAGGCGGCGGTCGCGGAGCAGCTGACCGCCCGCGTGCTGGAGCTCACCGGCCGGCTGCGGGTCGGGCCGGTCGACGGGCCGGACGCGCAGATCGGGCCGCTGATCGGCCGGCAGGCGCTCGAGGCCGTCGTCACCGCGGTCGACACGGCGGTCGGCGCCGGTGCGGAGCTGCTGCACGGCGGCGGCCGGCTCACCGTCGAGCCGTGCGGGCACGGCTACTTCATGGCCCCCACCGTCCTCGCCGGAGTCCGACAGGACATGGCGATCGCCCACGAGGAGGTCTTCGGTCCGGTGGTGACGCTGACCGAGGTGGCGGACCTCGAGGAGGCCGTCGTACGCGTCAACGACTCCGAGTACGGGCTCTCCGCGGGCATCTTCACGACGAGTCTGGCCGCGTCAGAGACATTCGCGAGGTCGGTCGAGGCAGGCACCCTCAACGTCAACCTCCCGACGACGGGCGTCGAGCCCCACGTCCCCTTCGGCGGCCTCAAAGCATCCGGGAGTGGACCCAAGGAGCTCGGTCAGGGCGCCCTCGACTTCTACACGAACCAGAAGACCGTGGCGGTATTCACCCGCTGACGCGCCAGCGCCGGGCGGCCGCACGACAACGACCAGCAAGGACGGGAACCAGACATGAGTGCCGAGCAGGCATCCGGGACGCTCCGCGCCCGGGAGTGGGACCAGCAGGAGCTCGACGAGGTGCGCAGCACGGTGCGGGCCCTGGTGGACGAGTGGCTGGCCGCCGGCCGGTTCACGCCGGGCTGCGACTCCTGGCTGCGCCGGTACGACGCGGAGTTCTCCCGGGCGATGGGGGAGCGTGGCCTGATCGGCGTGTCGTGGCCCCGTGAGGTCGGCGGCGGAGGCCGCTCCGGCCTCGCCCGGCTGGTGATCACCGAGGAGCTCCTGCGGGTCGGCGCTCCGGTCGCCGCACACTGGATAGCGGACCGTCAGATCGGGCCCTCGATCCTCGCCCACGGATCGGACGCGGTGAAGGCGGCGTACCTGCCCCGGATGGCGTCGGGCGAGTGGACGTTCTGCCTCGGCATGTCGGAGACCGAGGCCGGGTCGGACCTGGCGTCGGTGCGGACCGTTGCCCGCCGTGAGGAGGGTGGGTGGCGGATCACCGGGCGGAAGATCTGGACGAGCCACGGCCACCGCGCCACCCACGCGTACGTCCTCGCGCGCACCGGGAAGTCGGAGCGCAAGCACGAGGGGCTCTCGGAGTTCATCGTCGACATGAGGGACCCCGGGGTCGAGGTGCGGCCGATCTTCGACCTGCGCGGGGAGCACCACTTCAACGAGGTCACCTTCGACTCCGTGCCCGTCGCCGACGACCACGTCCTCGGCGAGATCGGCAACGGCTGGAAGCAGGTCACCGAGCAGCTCTCGCTCGAGCGCGGCGGCATCGAGCGCGTCATGTCGACCTACCCGCTCCTGGAGGAGGCGGTCGCCGAGGTGGCCGCCCGTGAGCAGGCCCCGGCCGCCGACGCCGTCGAGATCGGGGAGGCGCTGGCGCGGCTGGCGACCCTGCGGGCGATGGCCTTCGACGTCGCCGTCGAGATCCACCGGGGGCGCGCGCCCGTGGCAGAGGCGGCGATGCTCAAGGACCTCGGCACGACGTTCGAGCGCGAGGTCAACGAGGTCGCGCGCCGACTCGTCGACCGGGAGGCCGACCTCGGCGACGGGGTGACCGGCCTGCTCGGTCAGGGGATCCTGGCGGCGCCCGGTTTCACGATCCGGGGTGGCACGACCGAGGTGCTGCGCACCCTGGTCACCCGGGGCACGGCAGTCCGAGCGAGCCGTCCGGCTCCCGGCGACGAGGCGAACCAGGACCTGCGCGAGGTCGTCGACGACGTCCTCGCCGACCGGGGCGGCGAGCCGGAGGAGCACCCGACGCCGCTGTGGAACAGCCTGGCCGACCTCGGCTGGACCGCCGTGGGCGTGCGGGAGGACGCGGGCGGCGAAGGCGGCGACCTCGCCGACGTCGCGACGATCGTCGAGGGCCTCGGTCGGCACCACGCGTCGGTGCCGCTCGCGGAGACCCTCGTGGCGCGGCGCGTGCTCGCGGCTGCGGGCCTGCCCTGGACCACGCCGGGCGCGGTGGGCGTGGTGGCCGACTGTCGTGGGAGCGGCGGAGTGCGGGTCGAGCGCACGGGAGCCGACCAGGTGGCCCTGAGCGGGCGCGTGGCCCGGGTGCCCTGGGGTCGATCCGCGCAGCACCTGGTGCTCTACGCGACCGACGCCGGCGGTGAGGAGCTGGCCGTGTACCTGCCCACTGGCCGGCCGGGTGTCGACTGGGCGGACGGCGCAAACCTGGCCGGTGAGCCGCGCGACACCCTCGTGCTCGACGGCGTCCCGGCCGAGGTCCTGCTGAGCGCCCCGTCAGCGGACACGGTGCGCGCCGAGTCGGCGCTCCTGACCGCGGCGATGCTGTGTGGAGCGCTGCAGCGGGCGTTCGAGCAGACCGTGACCCACGCGTCGACGCGGGAGCAGTTCGGCCGACCGTTGATCCGGTTCCAGGCCGTCGCGAACCTCGTCGCCGGCTTCGCCTCCGAGCTGGAGCAGGCCAGGGTCGCACTGCGACGCGCCGTGAGCGCGGCCGTGGCCGGAGACCCGGACGCCTGGACACGCGCCGCGGCGGCCCGGGTGATGGCCGGACGTGCCGCCACCGAGGGCGCCCGGGTCGCCCACCAGGTGCACGCCGCGATGGGGGTCACCCGCGAGCATCCCCTCCACCTGTCCACCCGCCGGCTCTGGTCGTGGCGGGACGAGGCGGGCACCCAGCGCTGGTGGTCCGAGCGGCTGGGCCACGAACTGCTGGGCCGGGGGCCGGACGGCCGCTGGGCCTGGATCACCGAGCAGACCGACATCAAGGAGTCACCGTGAGCCGAGTGAAGATCGAGTCCGACGGCGGGCTGCGGACGGTCACCCTGACCTATCCCGAGAAGCGCAACATCATCGACGACCAGATGCGCGAGGAGATGCGCGCCGCGTTCACTGCCGTCCGTGACGACCCGGACGCCACCGCGCTGGTGGTGGCGGGGGAGGGCACGGCGTTCTGCGGGGGCGCCGACCTGCCTGCGATCTTCGGCGACCGGTCCCGGACCGTGGCCGAGATCCGGGACGATCTCCGGCACGTGTACGACGCGTTCCTGGTCGTCCAGTCACTGGACATCCCCACCATCGCCGCGGTGCAAGGTCCGGCTGTCGGAGCCGGCCTGAACCTCGCCATGGCCTGTGACATGCGAATCGCCGGGCCCGGCGCGAAGTTCTCCGCTCCCTTCTCGCGGATCGGCCTCCACCCAGGCGGGGGCTGCACGTGGTTCCTGGTCAACGCCATCGGCGCCCAGCGCACGCTGAAGTTGCTGCTCGATGGCGGCTCCATCGCCGGCCAAGAGGCCGTGGAGATCGGGCTGGCCACCTGCCTGGAGGACGACCCGTTGGAGGCAGCGACTGCACTCGGTCGGAGGTACGCCTCCATGGACCCCCAGTTGACCCGTGACATCAAGTCAACCGTGCGGACCGCCGTCCGCGATGGATTCGAAGCGACCTTGGCGATGGAGGCGTGGGCCCAGGCGTCGTCGGCCAGCAAGCCCGCCATCCAGCAGGCGATGCAGCGCTTCCGTTAGGTCGCAGGCGTGCCCTCGCGGCGGGCCGGCCCACCTGACCCGCCGCCCGACCGC
>NZ_BDJE01000068.1 GCF_002117935.1 Nocardioides sp. PD653-B2
GCGGTCGGGCGGCGGGTCAGGAGCCGGACTTGACAGCAGGGCCCCGAGCCAGCGAATTCGCTGACTCGGGGCCCTGCTGCCATCTGTACCCCCGACCGGATTCGAACCGGCGCTACCGCCTTGAGAGGGCGGCGTGCTAGGCCGCTACACAACGGGGGCGTGTGCTCTGGAGAGCCCTTGCGGACCGCTCCCGAACAACCTGCGAAACTCTAGCCGTAGCCGTCGTGACGCACAAAATCGCCGCCTGCTGACGGCGATTTTCGCTGGGATACTAGGACTCGAACCTAGAATAACTGGACCAGAACCAGTCGTGTTGCCAATTACACCATATCCCAATGGCCCCCGACTGCGGGGCCGATTCGGCTCGTCTCCGAGCCGAGAAGAAACCTTACACGCGAGGTCCGGAGGCCACCAAAACGCCTGGTCCCGACGGGGTTTCGGTCGTCGTACGAAGCCGTCGGCGCCGCGCCACCCAGAGCACCAGGCCGAGGTAGACCAACGACTGGGTGAGCGTCACCGGGATGGTCCACCAGGTGCCGCCGGACGGATTCAGGGTGGACGCGATGTCGGTGTAGGCGAGGGCCAGGCCGAAGGCCAGCCAGTTGTTGAGCACGTGCATCGCGATGCCCGCCTCGAGACCGCCGGTGAACACGACGAGCAGCCCCGCGACGATGCCGAACGCCAGCCGGTCGAAGAACACCGGGGCGCTCTGGGCGCCGTGCGCGAGGGCGAAGAGCACGGCCGGGAGCAGGATCGCGGCGCCCCGGGAGAGCCGCGGCCACCGGTCGAAGAGACCGCCGAAGGCCTGGGTCAGGTAGCCGCGGAACGCGTACTCCTCCCCCGCCGCCTGCAACGGCGTGAGCAGCACGACGACGATCAGGAAGTCGCGGATCGTCGACGTGAAGTCGTTGAGGTGGCCGCTCGTCTCGATGCCCTCGCCCTGCGCCGGCACGAGCGCGGACACGAACAGCGTCGCGACCAGGGCCACCACGGACAGCCCGAAGCAGGTCAGCAGCCAGCCCCACCGGATCTTCGGGAACACCGACGCGAGCCAGCGCGGCTTGAGGCCGTGGAAGAGCCGGGTCACCAGCCACGCGACCGGGATCGCGCTCGCCAGCGCGAGGTTCAGGTAGGCGAGCCCGAGCGGGGTCGGGTCGTCGAGGTCGATCAGCCGCTCCATGCTGTCGCCGACCGGTCGCCCGGCGACCGCGAACCCGAGCGCGAACGGCAGCTGGATGAGCACCGGGACGATCACCAGGAAGGCCGCCGCGAGCGCGGCGATGCCGACCAGTGGCCGCCAGGCTCCGGGCCGGCCTCCGCGGTGGATCAGGTGGTACGGCAGCCCCTCCGGCGCCATCTCAGCCCAGCGCGCTCTCGAGCCGGGCGATCGACCGCTCCCGACCGAGCAGCTCCATCGACTCGAACAGCGGCGGCGAGATCCGGCGACCGGTCACGGCCACGCGGACCGGGCCGAACGCGTTGCGCGGCTTGAGGCCCATCCCGTCGACCAGCTCGGCCTGGAGGGCGTCCTGGATCGCAGCCGTCGACCACTCCTCGAGCTTGCGCAGCGCGTCGAGGGCGCGGGCGACGACGGCCCGGCCGTCGGCGTTCAGCAGCTTCTCCGCGTCGGTCGGGTCGACGGTGAACGACGCCTCGTCGACGAAGAGGAAGCCCAGCATGTCGACCGACTCGGTGAGCTTGTTGATCCGCTCGGCGACCAGGGGCATGGCCAGCTCGAGCAGCTCGGCGTCGGCGTCGCTCACCGGGTCGGAGACGACGCCGGCGTCCTTCAGGAAGGGCAGCGCGCGGCGGGTGATCTCGTCGACGGAGAGCAGGCGCATGTGCGCCGCGTTGATGGCTTCCGCCTTCTTGATGTCGAAGCGCGCCGGGTTGGGGTTCACGTCGCCGATCTCGAACGCCTCGACCATCTCCTCCATCGAGAAGACGTCGCGGTCGGCCGCGATGGCCCAGCCGAGCAGCGCCAGGTAGTTGAGCAGCCCCTCGGGCAGGAAGCCCTGGTCGCGGTAGGCGAGCGCGTGCGCCTCCGGGTCGCGCTTCGAGAGCTTCTTGTTGCCCTCGCCCATGACGAACGGCAGGTGCCCGAACTCGGGCATGACCTTGCCGATGCCGAGCTCGATCAGCGCGGCGTGCAGCGGGATCTGGCGCGGGGTGCTGGAGAGGAGGTCCTCGCCGCGCAGCACGTGGGTGATCTCCATCAGCGCGTCGTCGACCGGGTTGACCAACGTGTAGAGCGGGTCGCCGTTGGCCCGGCACAGCGCGAAGTCGGGGACGAACCGGGTCTCGAAGGTCACCTCGCCGCGCACCAGGTCCTGCCAGGTGATCGACCCCTCGGGCATCCGGAACCGCACGACCGGCCGGCGGCCCTCGGCCTCGAAGGCGGCGCGCTGCTCGGCCGAGAGGTCGCGGCAGAACCCGTCGTACCCCATGACCTTGGAGCCGGATGCCTTGCGGCGCGCGTCGACCTCCTCGGTGGTGCAGAAGCAGTCGTAGGTGTACGACGACGCGGCCAGCTTGGCGAGCGCGTCGGTGTAGAGGTCGCTGCGCTCGCTCTGCTTGTACGGCGGGTGGGGGCCGCCGACCTCCGGGCCCTCGTCCCAGTCGAGGCCGAGCCAGCGCATCAGGTCGATGATCGCGTCGTACGACTCCTGGGTGCTGCGCTCCTTGTCGGTGTCCTCGATGCGGAAGACGAACGTGCCACCGTGGTGGCGGGCGAACGCCCAGTTGAACAGCGCCGTGCGGACCAGGCCGACGTGCGGGCTCCCGGTGGGGCTGGGAGCCATGCGTACGCGGACGGGGCCCTCGATCGGCTGGGTCATCGTCGTGCCACCTTGTTCGTCAGAGTGCCGAGGCCGGCGATCGAGATCTCGACCTCGTCACCGACCTCCATGGGGCCGACACCCTCGGGGGTGCCGGTGAGGATCACGTCGCCGGGCAGCAGGGTCATCACGCTGCTGACGTAGGAGATCAGGGTCGGGATGTCGAAGATCAGGTCCTTGGTGGACCCGTCCTGCTTGAGGTCGCCGTTGAGGTGCGTCTGGACGCTGCGCCCCAGCGAGAAGTCGTGCGGGTCGAGGTCCGTCTCGATCCACGGCCCGAGCGGGCAGAACGAGTCGAAGCCCTTCGCGCGGGTGAACTGGACGTCGCTCTTCTGCAGGTCGCGGGCAGTCACGTCGTTGGCGATCGTGTAGCCGTGGATGACGTCGGTGGCCTGCTCGACGGGCACGTCGCGGCAGATCCGGCCGATCACGACGGCCAGCTCGCCCTCGAAGTGGAGGTTCTGCGTCTGCGGGGGGTAGTAGATCGGGTCGCCCGGCCCGATCACGCTGGTGTTCGGCTTGAGGAACATCAGCGGCTCGGTCGGCAGGTCGTGGCCCAGCTCGGCGGCGTGCGCCGCGTAGTTGCGCCCGATGCCGACCACCTTGCTGCGAGGCAGCACCGGCGCGAGGAGGCGTACGTCGGCGAGCTTGTGCTCCTGTTCGAGCACCTTCACCCCGACGTACAAGGGGTCGCCGGCCAGGGCCACGACCACGCTCTCCGGGTCGGGCTGCCCGAACTCGTCGAGCTCTCCGGTGACCACGCCGTAGAGCGGGTCCTCGCCTGTGGTGAACCTTGCGATGCGCACCGTGCGAGCCTATCGACCCGTCCCGAGTGGCCGCCGCTCGGTCACGGCCCGGGGTAGTCACCACCCCGGACGTCGAAGAACTCCTCGAGGAGTCACCAGGACCGACCACGACCTCGAGCAGGCCCGGCACCTGGCGGAGACGGCGCCAGGCACGGACACGGGTGACCTTCGGCCCTGCTGCGGCCGGAGTCCATCCGCCTAGCGTCGGCCCCATGCGGACCCCGGTGCCGAAGTGCCCGATCCGGCTCGGCGAGCCGTGCTCGCTGTGCGAGCCCGGCGCGAGCGGCCCGGAGGACTGCGCCCTCGTCTGGCTGGTGATGACCGACCCCGAGCTGCGCGCCCGGCTCGATGAGATGCGTCGGGCCGGCCGCCGTTAGCCTTGCCGGATGGTGTCGACGCTCCTGGCTGAGCCGACCTGGCGCGCCCGGGCGACGGCCCACGAGGCCCGCGTCGACGCGTTCCTCGCGCCCCACCTGGCCCGCCGCTCCGAGCGGCGGAAGCACCCGGTCCACGACTTCCTCTTCACCTACTACTCCCAGCGGCCCGCCCAGCTGCGGCGCTGGCACCCGGGGTACGGCGTCGCGCTCGCCGACGCTCCCGAGTACGACGGGCTCAAGGGCTACGCCGACGGCACGGTCACCGCGGCGTACGTCGAGTCGCAGCGGCAGCTGCTCTCCGGCCTGCGCAACCTGCTGCGGGCGACCGCGTCGCGGCCGGCGAACTTCGGCTGCTTCGGCATGCACGAGTGGGCGATGGTCTACCGGCTCTCCGAGGACCAGACGCGGCACGCCGACTGGCCGCTGCGGCTCGGCCCGTCGGGCACCGACGCGGTCGTCGAGTCGCACCGGATCGCCTGCTCGCACTTCGATGCCTACCGGTTCTTCACGCCGGCGGCCGCGCCGCTCAACACGCTCTCCCCCACCAGCGCCGACCGGCCGTCGTACGAGCAGCCGGCCTGCCTGCACGCGGGGATGGACCTCTACAAGCACGCCTTCCGGCTGACGCCGATGATCAGCTCCGACCTGGTCGCCGACTGCTTCGAGCTGGCCCGCGACATCCGCGAGCTCGACATGCGCGCCGCGCCGTACGACCTGGCGGACCTGGGCTTCGAGCCGGTGCTGATCGAGACCGCGGCCGGCAAGACGGAGTACGCCGAGGCGCAGCGGGTCTTCGCCGAGCGGGGCGCACCTCTGCGGGCCCGCCTGGTCGCGGAGTGCGAGCGGTTGCTCGCCTGACCGGTGGTTGAGGAAGGACGAAGTCCTGTCTCGAAACCCCGGCACCGGAGGTCGGCACACCGCGGCACCTGAGGCGACTCGATCGGCACCTCAGGAGGAGGGACGCGACCGACCGGCGAACCAGACTCGACAGCATGACGATGAACGCCGTCCACCAGCCGCCCGCACCCGCACCCACCGCCCTCGGCCGGGAGCTCGTCACCTCGCTCATCGCCCTGGTCGCCGCTGCGAGCGCCGGGCTCGGGCTCGGCGTCGTCGACCTGCTCTGGAACGCGCGCCAGCCGTCGGCGTGGTCGACGATCGCCAACTCCTGCGCGGGATGGGCCGCCGCGGCGTTCGTGATCGGCGCCCTCCTGACCGCCACGCTGCGGCTCGGCGCGGCCCGCGCCGCCCTCGCCGCAGTCGTCCTGCTCACGGTGGCCGTCGAGGCGTACTACCTGGCCGGCGTGAGGTGGCTCGGCGACGACCCGAGCACCGTGACCTCCTCGGTCGCGCAGGAGTGGCTGGTGCTCTCGGTGATCGTCGGCGCGGTGTTCGGCGCCGCGGGCTCGTGGGCGGCCGGTCGCTCGACGGTCCTGGCGATCGTGGGCGTGGCGGCAGGGGCCTCCCTGCTGCTGGGCGACGCGCTCCATTTGCACTCCGCGCCCTTTGCCGCCGAGATGCTGGCCGAGGCCCGGATCCTGGCCCTCCTTGGCGCGCTGGTCCTGCTCATCGCACTCCCCCGGCCGCGAGTGCTCGTCGGCGCGCTGGTGCTCTGCGTGCCCTTCACGCTCTTCGCGGCGGCGGTGTTCAACACGTTCGGCATCCGGCTGTAGGGCAGAGCGGGACGAGGTTGCCCGTGGAGGTGTGCCTCCCGGTCTCACCGGCTCCAGAGCGGGTTCAGGAGGGGTGATTTCTCGAGACAGGCGCCAGCGCCCTCCCCAACCGCCGAGTCGGCGGTCGGGTGCGGGGATCTCGACACGGTTGCTGCGCAACCTGCCCGATCAACGATTGACTGGGGCCATGACCTCACGCCTGAGCGAGACCGTCACCGACGACCGCGTCGAGCTGTGACCCACCCCGGTCACAGCGTGCTGCTGGTCCCGGTGCCACCGCTGGAGGGCTACGTCCGCGCGCGGACGGCGCACTACGACCCGGCGTACCTCTCCGGCGACCCGGGCTTCGTGCACGCGCACGTGACGGCGCTCGGCCCGTTCGTCGACGAGCTGACCGACGACGTGGAGCGCCGGGTGGCGGCGATCGCGGCCGAGACGCCGGCGTTCGACTTCGTCCTCGACGCGATGGGCCGTTTCACCGACGGGACGCTCCACCTGCTGCCCGAGCCCGACGAGGGGTTCCGCAAGCTGACGGCCCGGTTGGCGGCGGAGTTTCCCGGGCATCCGCCGTACGCCGGGCAGTACGACGACTTCTTCCCCCACCTCACGCTCGACCGGCTGTCGGAGGAGGTCACCGAGGAGTCGACGCTCGCGCTGCTGGACGGCGTGCTGCCGGCCCGCTGCCGGGCGGAGCGGCTCGACCTGGCGTGGTACGAGCCGCACGGTTCCCGGGTGCTGCGGTCGTGGAGGTTAGGTTGATGTCCATGCGCCTCGGACGTCTCGCCGCCGCACTGCTCGCCCTCGCCCTGGTCGCGGCGCTCACCACGTCGGCCCGCGCCGCCGACGACCCGCGGTGGGTCTTCTACACGAAGGACAAGCACGACTACACGTCGCCGTGGTTCAACGGCGAGCACCGGATCATGGTGCCGTTCGGCTGCACGGTCGCGCCCTACTACTCCCCCGACCCGCGCTGCCAGGACGACCACGGCTTCCACCACGGCATCGACATCGCGATGCCCTGCGGCACCAAGCTCTTCGCGGCGGTGCGGGTGCGGGTGATGCCGAACGACTCGCTCGGCCCGGCGTACGGCGACAACCCGGTGCTGCTGCGCAACCGCAAGCGCGGCTTCGACCTCGTCATCGGCCACACCCACAAGGTCTACGTGAAGCCTGGCGACATGGTCGCCAAGGGCACGATGTTCGCCCGCGCCAACGACCGCGGCGCCCCCGACGGCTGCCACCTGCACTTCGAGAAGCGCGCGGTCGGCGGCGGGCTGTCGAGCGCGGTCGCCCCGCGCGACCTGCTCCGGCTCACCCGCGTGAAGGCGGGCCGAGGGTGAGCGAGCGCGTCCTCCAGCACTTCCTCGACACCGACGGTCGGCTGCACACGATCCCGTCGAAGCACGCGAAGCTGCTGGTCGTGCTCGACCACCTCGCCCAGTCCTTCGAGCCCGGCCGGCACTACCCGGAGGCCGAGGTCAACGCGATCCTCGAGCGCGCGCACCCCGACTACGCCGCGTTGCGCCGCTACCTGGTCGAGAACCAGTTCCTCACCCGGGAGGCCGGCGTCTACTGGCGCAGCGGCGGCACCTTCGATGTCTGACCCCGTCACCGGTGGGCACCTGCGCGATCTCGACTGGTACGGCGAGCAGCTCGGCGCCGCGTCGTACACCGGGGTCACCTTCACCGACGTCGACCTCAGCGAGTGCACGTCGGCGGGCGCGACCTTCGAGGGCTGCACGTTCCACCACTGCCGCTTCAACTCCTCGACGCACGTCGCGTCGGCGTTCGTGGCGTGCGACTTCCGGCGCAGCAACTTCTTCGACGCGACGTTCGACGGCTGCAAGCTGACCGGGTCGGTGTTCGCCGAGTGCGTGACGAGGCCGATGGTCGTGCGCGGCGGTCAGTGGCGCGGGGTCACCCTGCGCGGCGCGAGGCTCACCGGCCTCGACCTCGCCGGCCTCGACCTGCGCGACTCGGACCTGTCGATGGCCGACCTGACCGGCTCGTCGCTGCGCGGCGCCAAGCTCGGGCACGCGCTCGTGCGCGAGACGAACCTGACCGACGCCGACCTGCGCGGCGCCGACCTCGACGCGGTCGACCTGTCCGTGGCGACCCTGCGCCGTACCCGGGTCGACCTGTCCGGTGCCGTCCTGCTCGCGGAGCTGGGCGGCGCGGTCGTCGACACGTCGGTGTAGTCCCTGACGAAATCGGGGTCTGCCGCGCGATTCGACCCCGCTTTCGTGAGGGACTACCGCGAAACGCGCACCCGCACCCGGATCCCGTCCATCACCAGGCCGAGACCGAGGGCGAAGTCGGAGCCGGGTCGGGGGGCGTCGTCGATGGCGCCCGCGCTGCCGGCCTGGAGGTGGGTCTGCTCGTCGGAGACGTGGCCGAAGACGAAGTGCAGGAGGGTGCGGGCGGCGGTGCGGGTGAGGGCCGGGTCGAGGCCGGCGTCGCCGAGGGCCGCGACCAGCTCGTCGTACGGCGCGCTCGCGCCCAGCCCGAACGCGTGGACGGTGGCGACCAGCTCCGCGCCGTCGCGGTAGGCGAGCATCGCGTCGCGCAGCTGCGTGCAGACGGCGACCGCGCGGTCGTCCCAGGCGTCGGGGCGCGGGCCGGGGGCGCCGCGCGCGAGGATCTCGTCGGCGACCGCCGCGAGCAGGGTCTGCTTGTTGGCGAAGTGGTGGTAGAGCGCGCTGGGCTGCAGCCCGAGCTCGGCCCCGAGCCGGCGCATGGTGAGGTCGGCGAGGCCGTAGGAGTCGAGCACCCCGAGGGCCTGCTCGACGATGTCGGCGCGGCGGTAGCGCATCTCACACTCCTTCGCAGGGCTGACGGCCGGTCGGCGTTGACCGCGGCAGGCCCGAACCCTAACCTGAACACCGTTCAGCTGACCACCTGCCAGGAGTGCCCATGACCACGTCGTTCGACCAGCTCGCCAGCAGCATCCTCGACGGGAAGCCGGCGACCGAGGACGACGCCCTCGCGGTGCTGCGCGCCCACGACGACGAGCTGCTCCACGTGGTGGCCGCGGCCGGCCGCCTGCGCCGCGAGTACTTCGGCAAGACGGTCAAGGTCAACTACCTGGTCAACCTCAAGTCCGGGCTGTGCCCCGAGAACTGCAACTACTGCTCCCAGGCGCTCGGCTCGACCGCCGACATCCTCAAGTACAAGTGGCTCAACACCGACGAGGCGCTCGAGCAGGCGACGGCCGGCCTGCGCGGCGGCGCCACCCGGGTCTGCATGGTCTCGAGCGGCCGCGGCCCCACCAACAAGGACGTCGAGCGCGTCGCCGACATGGTCGGCACGATCAAGGCGGAGCACCCGAACGTCGAGATCTGCGCCTGCCTCGGCCTGCTCAAGGACGGCCAGGCCGAGCGCCTGCGCGATGCCGGCGTCGACGCCTACAACCACAACATCAACACCGCCGAGTCCCACCACGACACGATCGTGCAGACCCACACGTACGCCGACCGGGTCGACACCGTGGGCAAGGCCAAGAGCGCCGGGCTGTCGGCCTGCAGCGGCCTGATCGCCGGCCTGGGCGAGAGCGACGAGCAGCTGGTCGAGGCGCTCTTCGCGCTCCGCGACCTCGGGTCCGACTCGATCCCGGTCAACTTCCTGATGCCGTTCGACGGCACGCCGTACGAGAACACCTGGGAGCTCTCCCCCGCGCGCTGCGTGAAGATCCTGGCGATGGCCCGCTTCGTGTGCCCCGACCGCGAGATCCGCATCGCGGCCGGGCGGGAGATGCACCTGCGCTCCCTCCAGGCCCTCGCGCTGCACGTCGCCAACTCGATCTTCCTCGGTGACTACCTCACGTCCGAGGGCCAGGACGCCGCGGCCGACCTCGAGCTCATCGCCGACAACGGCTTCGTGGTGCTGGGCGCCGACGAGGACCCCCGCCCCGTAGGCGCCGGACTCTCGCACGACCCGGCCAAGCGGCGCCGTGGCGCCGGCACCGCCGAACGCCCCAACGCCTGACCTCGGTGCTCATGACCTCCACGCCCGACGCCCTCCTCGCCTTCGACCGCGAGCACGTCTGGCACCCGTACACCTCCATGACCGAGCCCGCCCCGACGCGGCTGGTGACCGGCGCGAACGGCGTCCGGCTGCGGATGGCCGACGGCGCCGAGCTGGTCGACGGCATGTCGTCGTGGTGGGCCGCGATCCACGGCTACAACCACCCGGTGCTGAACGCCGCCCTGCACGCCCAGGTGGACGCCTACGCCCACGTGATGTTCGGCGGGCTGACCCACGAGCCCGCGATCCGCCTCGCCCAGCGCCTCGTCGACCTGACCCCGGCCGGGCTCGAGCACGTCTTCCTGGCGGACTCGGGGTCGGTGAGCGTCGAGGTGGCGCTGAAGATGGTGCTGCAGTACCAGCGCGGCGTCGGACGACCCGAGCGCACCCGGATGCTGACCGTGCGCGGCGGCTACCACGGCGACACCTTCGGCTGCATGAGCGTGTGCGACCCGGTGGGCGGCATGCACTCGATGTTCGCGGGCGTCCTGCCCCAGCAGGTCTTCGCCGACCGGCCTCCCGCGGCCACCGGCGACGCCGACCTCGACCTGGCCGCCGTCGCGGCCTGGGTCGAGGGCTTCGAGCGCCTGGCCGCCGAGCACGCCCACGAGCTCGCGGGCATCGTCGTCGAGCCGCTGCTCCAGGGCGCCGGCGGCATGCACGTCTACCCGGCAGGGTGCCTCGCGGTCATGCGCGAGGTGGCCGACCGGCACGACCTGGTGCTGGTCTTCGACGAGATCGCCACCGGCTTCGGTCGCACCGGCACCCTGTTCGCCGCCGACGCCGCCGGCGTCACCCCCGACGTGATGTGCCTCGGCAAGGCCCTGACCGGCGGCTACCTCACCCTCGCCGCCGTGCTCTGCACCCCGCGGATCGCGGTCGGTCTCTCCCACTCGGAGTCGGGCGTGCTCATGCACGGCCCGACGTACATGGGCAACCCGCTCGCCTGCGCGGTCGCGCTCGCCAGCCTCGACCTCCTCGAGACGACCGACTGGCGCGCGAACGTGGACCGGGTCAACGCCGGCCTCGTCTCCGGGCTCGCGGCGACCCGCCACCTCCCCGGGGTCGTCGACGTCCGCACGGTCGGCGCCGTCGGCGTCGTCCAGCTGGACCACCCGGTCGACCTGACGCTGGCCACCAAGGCGGCCGTCGAGCACGGCGTCTGGCTCCGGCCCTTCCGCGACCTCGTCTACACGATGCCGCCGTACGTGACCGACGACGGCGACGTCGCCCGGATCTGCGCCGCCGTCGACGCCGCCGCGAGGGTCGCATGAGCTGGATCCGATGAGCTGGGACGACTGGCTGGCTCGCCAGGCGGAGCGCCGCGAGCGCGGCGGACTGCGCCGCCGCCTGAGCCCGCGGGGCCCCGACGACGCGGTCATCGACCTCGCCGGCAACGACTACCTCGGTCTGTCCCGGCACCCCGACGTGACGGCGGCGGCCGCCGCGGCCACGACCACCTGGGGCGCCGGCTCCGGTGCCTCGCGCCTGGTCACCGGGACGCTGCAGCTGCACGCCGATCTGGAGGCTGCGCTGGCGTCGTACCTGGGCCAGCCCGCTGCCCTGGTCTTCTCGACCGGCTACCACGCCAACCTCTCCGTCGTCGCCGCACTGGCCGATCGCGACTGCCTGGTGGTCTCGGACGCCCACATCCACGCCTCCCTCATCGACGCGGTCCGGCTCTCGCGGGCCGACCTGCGGGTCGTGCCCCACAACGACGTCGACGCCGTGCGCGACGCGCTCGCCGGGGCCGGCGGCCGGCGCACCCTCGTGCTCGCCGAGTCGATCTACTCCGTGCTCGGCGACGAGGGGCGGCTGGTCGAGCTGGCCGCGGCCTGCGCGGAGCACGGCGCGCTCCTGGTCGTCGACGAGGCGCACGGGCTGGGCGTCCACGGGCCCGGCGTGGTGCACCGGCTCGGCCTGGCCGGCCTCCCCCACGTCGTGGTGACCGCGACCCTGTCGAAGTCGCTCGGCAGCCAGGGCGGCGCCGTGCTCACGACCCCGGCGATCGTCGAGCACCTCGTCAACCGGGCCCGCCCCTTCATCTTCGACACGGCGCTCGCCCCGGCGCCCACCGCGGGTGCCCTGGCCGCGCTCGAGCTGCTCCGGTCGTCGCCCGACCTGCCCGGCCTCGTGCGCCGCCGGGTGCACGACCTCGCGGCCACGCTCGGTGTCGAGCCGCCCGCCGGCGCCGTCCTCTCGGTGCCGATGCCGTCGCCGGCGGTGGCGCTCCAGGCCCAGGCCGACGCGCTCGCGCACGGCGTCCGGGTCGGCTGCTTCCGGCCGCCGTCGGTCCCGGACGGCATCTCCCGCCTGCGGATCACCATCAACGCCGGCGTCGGCGACGAGGCCTGGGCGCGCGCCACCGAGGTGCTCGTCGCCGTCGTCAAGGAGCACCAGTGACCGGCCGCGTCATCGTCGTCACCGGCACGTCGACCGGGGTCGGCAAGACCGTCGCGACCGCCGCGCTGGCGGTGCGCGCCGCCGCACACGGTTCGGTCGTGGTCGTGAAGCCCGTGCAGACCGGGACCCAGGACGGCGACTCCGACGCCCGGGAGGTGCAGCGGCTCACCGGACTGACGGTGCACGAGTACACCGCCCTCGACGAGCCGCTCGCCCCCGACACCGCCGCCCGCCGCCAGGGCGTGCCGATCCCCCCGGTCAGCGAGTACGCCGCCCGGGTGCTGGCGCTGGCCGAGCTCCACGACACCGTGGTGGTCGAGGGTGCCGGCGGGCTGCTGGTCCGGCTGGACACCGACGACGGCACCCTGCTCGACCTCGCCGCCGAGCTCGCGCAGACGCTGCCGGTCGAGGTGGTCGTCGTCGCGGCCGCCGGCCTGGGCACCCTCAACCACGCGGAGCTGACCGTCGGCGCCCTGCGCGGCCGCGGTCTGGAGCCGGCCGGACTGGTCATCGGCTCGTGGCCCGACGAGCCCGGTCTCGCCGAGCGCTGCAACGCCGACGACCTGCCGCGGGTGACCGGCGTACCGCTCCTGGCCACCGTGCCGGCCGGCTCGGGAGCCCTGGACCGCGCCTCCTTCGCGGTCGCGTCACCGACGTGGTTCGGCGGCTCCTGACAGACGGTCCGCGCGGACGTACCGCGGCTCGTGGTCCGCGATCGTCTGCATCGGCTTCGGCACCGTCAACCGGAGTAGGGCACCTCGGTCTGCCAGGCGTGCTCGTCCTGGCGGGCGGCCGCCCAGATCGCGTCGGCGACCCGGTCGGGCGTGAAGGCGCCCTCCCGCGAGAGCGTGCCGCGCACGGTCACCGAGACGGCGCGGATGCCGTCGGGCTCGAGGGTCGCGTCGAGGCTGTGCACGAGGTTGCGGACCCCGGCCTTCTGCACGCCCAACGACGCCGCCTTGTGCCACGGCTTGTCGGCGGCCATGCTGCCGGTGACCGTGACCCGGGCACCCGACGACATGAACGGCCGCGCCGCCTGGACGGCGGTCAGCAGGGCTCCGACGCCGAGTGCGACGTCCTGCAACAGGTGGGCCACGGTGAGGTGGAGCGGGTCCTCCTCACGGAAGGCGCTCGGGTTGAAGTGGAGCACGTCGATGCGGCCGGTGTGCTCGCCCATCCGCCGGATCGCGGCCGTCGTGGCCTCGGCGTCGGTCACGTCGACCACGGTGTGCCCGACCGTCGCACCGAGCGCCTCGAGCTCGCCGGCCAGCTGGACCAGCTGCTCCTCGTCGACGCCGAGCAGCCCGACGTCGTACCCCTCGCTCGCGAAGCGGCGCGACACCGAGCCGCTGACTCCCGGACCTGCTCCGACGACGACGATGACCGGCCTGCTCATGGAGCCAAGGTAGTCACCACAGGTCGCCCTCGCGCCAGTCACAGGTGATCGGGGCGTCCAGGTCGAGGCCGTCCGCCCAGACGTAGAGGGAGTCCTCGTCGGGGGTCTCGACGATCCCGTCCGGCGTGAGCGCGGCCGCCGGGCCGCGCCAGCGCGACCAGCCCCGGGACTCGTACAGCGCCCGACCCTCGCCCGTCGAGCAGAGCGCCAGCAGGTCGTAGCCGAGGGCCAGCTCCTCGAGCGCGGCCAGCACCCGGTGACCCAGTCCGCGTCGGCGCTGCGCGGCGTCGACGGCCACCGCCTCGACGTAGCCGCAGCGCAGCCAGCGCCCGCCGACCAACAGTCGGCGCAGCACCACGGCACCGTGCCCGACCAGGCGGCCGTCGTCGGTCACCAGCGCGTGCATCCCGCCGAGGGCGTGCTCCCAGTCCGCGTCGGAGAAGTCGCCGAACGACGCGTCGCAGAGCGCGCGGACGGCGGCGACCTCGGCCGACGACAGCTGGGCGGTGTGTCCGACGCTCACCATCCCGGCGGCCTCCGACCGGCCCACGGCGCGGCCGCCTCGACCTGGGCGGACAGCGCGAGCAGCAGCTCCTCCTCGGCCGGCCGGGCCGCGAGCATCACGCCGACGGGCAGACCGTCGGCGGTCCAGTGCAGCGGCAGCGAGACCGCCGGCATGCCGGTGACGTTCCACGCCGACGTCCACGGCGTGAAGGCCTTCTGGGCGTCGAAGTCGGCCTGCGGGTCCGCGTCGTTCCTCATCGCGCCGACCTTCACGGGCGGCGACGCCAGCGTCGGCGTCAGCACCGCGTCGTACGGCGCGAGTGCGGTGAGCGCGCCGGCCGCGTAGCGGCGCATCGCACCGATCGCGAGGCCGAACTCGGGGCCGCTCACCGCACGGCCCCGATCGGACAGCCAGCGGGTGAGCGGGCGCAGCAGCTGCTCCCGCTCGGGCGGGACGGTCGAGAGGGCGGTCAGCACGGCCCAGCAGGTCTCGAAGACGGGGACCGCCTCGCGCGGCAGCGGGACCGCGACGTCGACGACCTCGTGGCCGAGCGACTCCAGGAGCCGGGACGCGTCCTCCCACGCCTGCACGCACGCGGGGTCGATCGCGGCGTCGGTGATGACCGGCTCGATGAAGCGCGCGATCCGGAGCCGCCCCGGGTCGCGGTCGCAGGACGACAGGAAGCTCTCGGACGGAGGTGGCGCCCACGACGGGTCCCCCACCCGGCGACCGGCGAGCACGTCCAGCATCGCCGCCGCGTCGCGCACGGTCCGGGCGATCGAGCCCGCCGTCGCCAGACCCACCGGGTCGCCGTACGTGGGGTGACCGCTGATCCGCCCGCGCGTGGGCTTGAGGCCGACGAGGCCGCAGCACGAGGCCGGGATCCGGATCGAGCCGCCGCCGTCGGAGCCCTGGGCGACCGGCACCAGGCCGGCGGCGACCGCGGCCGCCGCACCGCCCGACGATCCGCCGGCGGTCCGGGCCCGGTCCCACGGCGTGACCGCCGGCGCGGCGACGTCCGGCTCGGTGTAGCAGGGCGAGCCGAACTCCGGCGTGTTGGTCTTGCCGAGGCTGACCATCCCGGCCGCCTCGATCGAGAGGGTGACGCCGTCGGAGACGTCGGGCACGAAGTCCGCGAACGCCGCGGAGCCGAAGGTCGTGCGCACGCCCGCGGTCAGGTTCAGGTCCTTGATCGCGGTCGGCACTCCGTGCAACGGCGACGTGCCCGCGCCGAGGGTCGCGGCCCGCTCCCGGGCCAGCTCGGGGGTGAGCGTGACGAACGCGCCGACCGAGTCGAGCCGGTCGGCGCGTTCGAGGTAGTGCTCGGTGAGCTCGAGCGGCGACACCTCGCGGCGTCGGACGAGCTCACCCTGCTCCAGCGCGGTCAGGTCATGGAGTGCGGCCATGACCTGACGCTAGCCCTCCGGGCAGGGTCAGGCGGCGAGGGTCGGGTCGTAGTCCACCAGGGTGCGGACCGCGGCGTTGAGCCGGTCCAGCACGTCGGGGTCGGTGAGCACGTCGACCTCGAGGGCGGACTGCGAGACGGTCACGTCCTCGACGACGACCGCGCCGGCGACCCCGGCCGAGCGGGCGGCGTCGGCGTGCGCCCACTTGCCGCCGTACGGCGTGGGGGTCGCGCCGACCACCCCGAACGGCTTGCCGACCATCGCGCCGGCGCCGTACGGGCGCGACAGCCAGTCGATCGCGTTGTTGAGCACGGCCGGCATGGTGCCGTTGTACTCGGGGGTGACGGCCAGGACGCGGTCGGCGGCGCCGACCTGCTTGCGGAGCCGGTCGGCGGCGGCCGGGATGTCGAGCGGGTTGTCGATGTCCTCGTTGTAGAACGGGATCTCACCCAGTCCGTCGATGAGCTCGACGGTGACGCCCTCGGGCGCCTGGTCGCGGAGGGTCTCGGCGAGCTTGCGGTTGACGGAGTCGCTGCGGAGGCTGCCGACGAGGACGGCGATGGTGGTGTGGGTCATGACGGCGAAACGGACCACGGTCCGCTTTCATTCCCGATCCGGAGATCGTGCTTGTGCGCGCTGAGTCACACCCCGCTCAATAGAGTGGACCCACCATGTCCGACTCGCCGCAGGGGCCTCGCCTCCTCCCCCTCCTCGACGCGCTCCCGCCGGAGCGCCGCGACGCCGCGCGCAACCGCGTCGCGCTGCTCGAGGCGGCCGAGCGGCTGGTGGGCCACTGCGGGGTCGAGGGCGTGACGATGGACGCCGTCGCCGCCGAGGCCGGGGTGGGCAAGGGCACGGTCTTCCGCCGGTTCGAGTCCCGCGAGGGCCTGATGGCCGCGCTGCTCAACCACTCCGAGACGGAGTGGCAGGCCGCGGTGATGTCCGGGCCGCCGCCGCTCGGACCGGGCGCCGACCCGTGGGAGCGGCTGATCACCTTCGGCCACTCGCGGCTCGAGACCGTCCTCCACCACGCCGACCTGATCCGGGCCGCCGGGCGAGCCGGTGCCCGGTCGTACGCCGCCTACTCGTTCTCGGTCATGCACGTCCGCTACCTGCTGCACGACCTCGAGGTCACCGGCGACCTCCCCCTGCTCGCCGTCGCCCTGCTCGCCCCGCTCGAGGCGCCGATCCTCGACCAGCAGGTGCGGATCGAGGGGTTCGACGTCGAGCGGATCCACCGCGGCTGGGTCGACCTCGCGCGGCGGATCGTGGGGCGTTAGCCCGCGCTTTCGTGGCGGCGCAGGCCGAAGGTGACGCCGTCGACCAGGGCGCCCCACGACGCCTCGATGACGTTCGCACCGACGCCCACCGTCACCCACGACGACTCGCCGTCGCTGGTCTCGATCAGCACCCGCGTGATCGCGTCGGTGCCGTGGCCCTGGTCGAGGATCCGCACCTTGTAGTCGATCAGCTCGAACTTCGCGACCTCCGGGTACGCCTGCCCGATCGCCTCACGCAGCGCGTGGTCGAGCGCGTTGACCGGCCCGTTGCCCTCGCCGGTGACCACGTAGCGGACGCCGTCGGCCTTGAGCTTCACGGTCGCCTCGGTGGCGGCCACGTCGCGCGCCGTCCGGTTCGGGAGGGTCTCGGTGATCACCCGCCACGACTCGACCTCGAAGTACGACGGCCGCACGCCCTCGACCTCCTCGACCAGCAGCAGCTCGAACGACGCGTCGGCCGCCTCGAAGGTGTAGCCGCCGTTCTCGAGCCGCTTGACCCGGTCGGTGATCCGGGTGACCAGCTCGCGGTCGCCGGAGAGGTCGAAGCCGAGCTCGCGCCCCTTCAGCTCGATCGACGCGCGACCGGCCATGTCGGAGACCAGCAGCCGCATGTCGTTGCCGACGCCCGCCGGGTCCATGTGCTGGTAGAGGTTCGGGTCCACCTTGATCGCGCTGGCGTGCAGGCCCGCCTTGTGGGTGAAGGCCGAGCTGCCGACGTACGGCTGCCGCGACGCCGGCGGGAAGTTCGTGACCTCCGCGACCGCGTGCGCGATCCGGGTGGCGTCGCCGAGCAGGCCCTCCGGCAGCACCTGGCGATCCAGCTTGAGCTGGAGGTTGGCGACCACGGAGACGAGGTCGGCGTTGCCGGTGCGCTCGCCGTACCCGTTGATGGTGCCCTGCACGTGGGTGGCGCCGGCCTCGACCGCGGCCAGCGTGTTCGCGACCGCGCAGCCGGTGTCGTTGTGGCAGTGGATCCCGACCCGCACCTGGGCGCTCTCGCGCACGTCGTGGACGACGTCGGCCACCCAGCCGGGCAGCATGCCGCCGTTCGTGTCGCAGAGCGCGATCACCTCGGCGCCCGCGTCGTACGCCGTGCGCAGCACCTCGAGCGCGTAGTCGCGGTTGGCCCGGTAGCCGTCGAAGAAGTGCTCGGCGTCGAGGAAGACCGTCTGGCCCTCGGCCCGCAGGTGGCTGACGGTGTCGCGGATCATCGCGAGGTTCTCCTCGAGCGTGGTCCGCAGCGCCAGCTCGACGTGCCGGTCGTGCGACTTCGCGACCAGGGTCACCACGCCCGCGCCGCTGTCGCGCAGCGCCGCGATGCCCGGGTCGTCGGCGGCGCGTACGCCGGCCCGCCGGGTGGACCCGAAGGCGGCCAGCCGGGCGTTGCGCAGGTCGAGCTCGGCGGCCGCCCGGCGGAAGAACTCGGTGTCCTTGGGGTTCGCGCCCGGCCAGCCGCCCTCGATGTAGCCGACCCCGAGGCCGTCGAGCTGGCGCGCGATGGACAGCTTGTCCGCGACGGAGAGGTTGAGGCCCTCCTGCTGCGCACCGTCGCGCAGGGTGGTGTCGTAGACGTGGAAGTCGCCGTGCAGGTCCATCGGATATCACTCTCGGAGGTGGGACAGGTCAGGGCACAAAAAAACCTCTCGGGGTACGAGAGGTCAGCGCGTCGGGCGGGGCTCGACGCGCTAGGGAATGATGATCTCGGTGGAGATCGACAGCTGCTGCATGGGGTTCATGCTGCCACGGACTGCAGGCGGAGGCCACCGGTCTCGGCATGCGGGCGGCCGTCGTCGGGCGTCCAGGTCGGTCCGCTCAGGTCGGCGCGGAAGCCGAGACCCGCGCCCAGGGCGAGGACGACGAGCAGCGCCACCACCCAGCGCCGCGGGTCGGCCGAGAGCGGCACGACGACCCGGCCGACCGGTCCGCGCACCCGGGAGCCGCCGGGCCCCAGCCACAGCGAGACCGTGAGCACGAGCCCGCAGACGAAGAGTGCCAGGCCGAGCCCGGTGGCGACCGCGTAGCAGACGAGCGCCGCGGCGACGGCCAGCCCCAGACTCCAGAGCGCGAGCAGCAGGGTGCCCGGGATGGACTGCACGAGGTGCCACGGCGCGGCGACGAGCAGCTGCGCCCCGTCGTACCACCGGCGCCCGCGCAGCTCGCGGCGCTGGTCGTGGGCCGACGCGGCCAGTGATCCGCTGCGCAGCAGCCAGACCAGGAGCAGCAGCACGGCGGCGGTCACCCAGGGGTACGCCGCGCACGCGGCGCCGGTGGTCAGCGCGGCGCCGACGAGCAGCACGCCGCGGCGCAACCGCTCGGCGAACGAGACCTTCGGCGCCGGCGGCCCCTGCGGCTCGGGCTGGTGGAAGGAGGTCAGCGCGAGCGTCAGCGGCTCGGCCGTGTCGTGCCCCGGCCAGACGTCGGTGACGTCGTCGGCCGCGGCCTGGGACGCGAGGGCCAGCGGGATCGTGTACGGGTCGTGCTCCACGGCAGCGGGAGGCGCCGCCGGCGGGTCGCCGCGCCGGGTGGTCTGCGGGCGCAGCCAGGCCAGGATCTGCGGGAGCGTCGGGCGCTTGAGCGGCTCGGGGTCGAGCGCCGCGGCCACCACCTGGCGCAGCTCGGGCGGCAGCCCCTCGAGGTCGAACTGGCCACGGCGGACCCGGTCCATGACCGCCATCGACGGGCCGCGGCCGAACGGCGGTCGCCCGAGCCCGGCGTACGCGACGGTCGCCGCCCAGGAGTGCACGTCGGAGGCGGTCGTCGCGTCCTCGCCGTACAGGATCTCGGGCGCGAGGTAGCCGGGCGTGCCCAGCAGCCAGCCGGTGTGGGTGAGCTTGGGGTCGTCGGCGACCCGGGCCAGGCCGAAGTCGATGAGGATCGGGGTGCGCCCCTCCATCAGCACGTTGGAGGGCTTCACGTCGCGGTGCAGCACGCCGACCGCGTGCACGGTCGCGACCCCCTCGGCGAGGCACGCGGCGAACCAGGTCAGGTCGGGGCCGGTGATCGCGCCCTCCTCCACGACGTGGTCGTGCAGCGACAGCCCGGGCACGTAGCGGGTGGCGACGTACGGGATCTCGGCCCACGGGTCGGCGTCGACGATCTCGGCCACCCAGCGGCTCCGGATCCGGCTCAGCGAGCTGACCTCGCGGGCGAGCCGGCGCCGGGCCTCGTCATCGCCGACGATGTGCGGGCGCAGCACCTTGAGGGCCACCCGCTCGCCGCCGTCGCGGCGGGCCAGGTGGACGACGCCCATGCCGCCCTCGCCGAGCTTGCCGAGCAGGGCGTAGCCGCCGACCGTCCGGTCCGTGCGCCCCGGCGGCCCCGACGGCACACCGGATCCGGAGGGCATCGACACGGTCCGAGGCTACCTGCGCGCCCGCCCGGAGACCGGCCGCCGGGCCAGCGTGGCACTGGCCGGATCCATTGACTAAGGTTAGCCTTACCTTCCCTACACTCCCTCTGGATCCGAAGGACGTCCATGACCGCGACCGTGTCGGCGCCCGCGAGCGCACCTCCGGGGCCACCCGACGTACGGCGCGGCACCCTCCGCGGGATCGTCGGGCTCGCGCTGCTGCTGGCGTTCGCCGCCCTGCTCAGCCTGGCGATCGGCAGCCGGAGCATCCCGCTGACCACGGTGGTCGACGTGCTGCTCCGCCCCGACGGCTCCGACGCGTCCACGATCGTCCACGGTCTGCGCATCCCGCGGACCGTGCTCGCGATCGCGGTCGGCGTCTCCCTCGGGGTGGCCGGCGCGCTGATGCAGGGCCACACCCGCAACCCGCTCGCGGACCCGGGGCTGCTTGGTGTCGAGGCGGGCGCGGCGTTCGCGGTGGTGATCGGCATCTTCGTCTTCGGCGTTACCGACCTGACCGGCTACGCGTGGTTCTCCCTGGTCGGCGCCGGCGTCGCCGCGGCGGCCGTGTTCGCGATCGGGTCGACGCGCGGCGGACCCGACCCGGTCTCGCTGGTGCTCGCCGGGGCCGCGGTCAGCGCGCTGCTGCTCGCCCTCACCCAGGCGGTGGTCCTCCGCGACGTCGACACCCTCGACGCCTACCGCTTCTGGGCGGTCGGGTCGGTGTCGGGCCGCGACACGGACGTCTTCTGGCAGGTGCTGCCCTTCATCGCGGTCGGCCTGGGCCTGGCGGCGACGAGCGCCTCGACGCTCAACCTGCTCCAGCTCGGTGACGACGTCGCCGCCTCGCTCGGCCTGCGCCCGATGCGGCACCGGATGATCGGCGTCCTCGGCGTGATGATGCTGACCGGGGCCGCGACCGCCGCCTGCGGCCCGGTCGGCTTCGTCGGCCTGGTCGTCCCCCACGTGGCCCGCTTCCTCGCCGGCGTCGACTACCGCTGGGTGATCCCCTACTCGGGCCTCGTCGGCGGGCTGCTCGTCGTGCTCGCCGACATCATCGGCCGGGTCGTCGTGCGCCCGGCCGAGCTCCAGGTCGGCATCGTGATGGCGCTGATCGGCGGCCCGGTCTTCATCGTCCTGGTCCGCCGCAACCGGATGGTGCGGATATGAGCGTCCTGCCGCACGTCTCCCCCACCCTGGCCGCGCCGCTGCGGGTCGGCCGCGCCTCGTGGCTGGTCCCGCTGCGGGCCGGTCTGGTGGCGATCGGCGGCCTGGGCATGCTCGCGGTGCTGGTCGCGCTCGACCTCTCGCTGGGCGACTTCGCGATCCCGGTCGGCGACGTGGTCCGCACCCTCCTCGGTGGCGGTGACCCCGGCCAGCGGTTCATCGTGATGGAGCTGCGGCTCCCCCAGACCCTGGTCGCGATCCTGGTCGGCGCCGCGCTCGGCCTCTCCGGCGCCCTCACCCAGACCTTCGCCCGCAACCCGCTGGCCAGCCCCGACATCCTCGGCGTCACCCAGGGGGCCGCCCTCGGCGCGGTCGGGGTGATCGTGCTCGCCGGCGGCTCCGGGTACGGCGCCGGCCTGGTCGGCGGCACGCTGCAGCAGGTCGGCCTGCCGATCGCGGCCTTCGTCGGCGGCCTGGGGACCGCGACCCTGCTCTACCTCCTGTCGTGGCGGCGCGGCATCGACGGGCAGCGACTGGTGCTGATCGGCATCGGGCTCAGCTTCGCGCTCGCCGCCGGCACGTCGTACCTGCTCACCCACGCCCGGATCCAGGACGCCGCCAGCGCCCAGGTCTGGCTCAACGGCTCGCTCAACGCGCGCGGATGGGAGCAGGCGACGCCGCTGCTGTGGACGCTGCTGGTGTTGGTGCCGGTCGCGCTGCTGGTCGCGCGCAGCCTCAACGCGCTCCAGCTCGGCGACGACTCCGCCCGCGGCCTGGGCGTCCGGCTGCAGGTCACCCAGCTGCTCACCCTGGTGGCCGCCGTCGGCCTGGCCTCGGTCTCGGTCGCCGCGGTCGGGCCGCTGGCGTTCGTGGCGTTCGTGGTGCCGCAGGTCGCGCTGCGGCTGACCGCCGGCTCGCGGCCACCGATGCTCGCCTCGATGACCCTCGGCGCCTGCCTGGTGGTGGGTGCCGACCTGGTGACCCGGGTCGTCATCCCGTTCGCCCTGCCCGCCGGGCTCGTCACGGCCGCCATCGGCGCGCCGTACCTGATCTGGCTCCTGCTCCGCACCAACCGAAAGGTGTCGGCATGAACGACGCACCCACCCCGGCCCGGCTCCACGCCGACGCCGTCACCGTCGGCTACGGCGGCGAGCCGGTCGTGCGCGACCTCAGCCTCGCCATCGCCGACGGCCGGGTCACGACGATCGTCGGGCCCAACGGCTGCGGCAAGTCGACGTTGCTGCGCACCATGGCCCGGCTGCTCAGGCCGACGAGCGGCCGGGTGCTGCTCGACGGCGAGCCCGTCCACGACGCCTCCACCAAGGAGGTCGCCCGCCGGATGGCGCTGCTGCCGCAGAGCCCGATCGCGCCCGACGGGCTGCTGGTCCGCGACCTGGTCGGCCGCGGACGACACCCGCACCAGCGGTGGTTCAGCCAGTGGTCCGCGGGCGACGAGGCGATCGTCGAGGCGGCGCTGGAGATGACGGACACCAGCGACCTGCGTGATCGCGCGCTCGACCAGCTCTCGGGCGGTCAGCGCCAGCGCGCGTGGATCGCGATGACGCTGGCGCAGGACACCGAGCTGCTGCTGCTCGACGAGCCCACGACGTACCTCGACCTCGCCCACCAGGTCGAGGTCCTCGACCTGGTGACCCGGCTCAACCGCGAGCGCCACCGCACGGTCGTGATGGTGCTCCACGACCTCAACCTCGCGGCCCGCTACAGCGACGTGATCGTCGTGATGAAGGACGGCGTGGTCGTCTGCGAGGGCGACCCGACCACCGTCTTCACGCCCGCGATGCTCGCCGAGACCTTCGGCCTCGAGGCCGACGTGCTGCCCGACCCGCGCACCGGTCTCCCGATCGTCGTCCCCACATCGTCGGCGGCTGCTGCCGCCGCGCCCCACCCCGATGACGCCCGACTGAGAGAGCTGGCCCATGTCCCGCATCCCTGACCTGCCCCGACGACGACTCCTGGCGAGCGGCCTGGCCGTCCTGACCGCGGTGACCCTCGCGGGCTGCGGCAGCAGTGACTCCGCAGGCGCGCCGACCGCGCAGGACGACACCACCCCGAGCGCGGGCCCGTGGACCTGGACCGACGACCTCGGCCAGACCGTGGAGCTGGACGAGGCGCCGGTGCGGATCGCGGCGTACGGCGACGCGGCGGCGGCGCTGTGGCACTTCGGGGTCACCCCGGTCGCGATCTTCACCTGGATGGACCCGGCAGAGGACACCATGTTCGACGACCTCGACCTGGCGCAGACCGAGATCGTCGGCTCGACGTACGGCGAGATCAGCCTCGAGAAGCTCGCCGCCGCCGCCCCCGACCTCATCGTCGCGACGTCGTACACCGGCAACACCCCGGACGAGATGTACGGCTTCAAGGACAAGACCCAGCTGGCGAAGGTCAAGGAGATCGCTCCCGTCATCGCCGTCGCCCAGGTCGGCTCGATGAAGGACGTCATCGAGACGAACGAGAGACTTGCCGCCTCCCTCGGCGTCGACACCGGCGAGGGCAGCCAGGTCGCCGAGGACCGCGCGGCGTTCGAGGCGGCCTCGCAGGAGCTCACCGACGCGGCCGCGAGCGGGCTCTCGGTCGTGCCGATCTACGCCGACGCCGACGGCCTCTACGTGGCCAAGGCGCCCGACGACCCGGCGCTGACGTACTACCAGGACCTCGGCGTGAACTTCACGCCCATCGGCGGCAAGGACTACTACTGGGAGATCCTCAGCTGGGAGAACGCCGACCGCTACGACCCGGACATCTTCCTCAACGCCACCCGCAACTCCTACTCGATCGAGCAGCTCGGCGAGCAGCCGACGTTCGAGCGGCTCGCCGCCTTCAAGGCCGGTCAGGTGCACCCGTGGGACTCGTCGTCGATGGACTACCCGTCGCAGACGGGCTACATGAAGGAGCTGGCCAGCTGGCTTCGCTCCGACGAGGACGTCGTGTCCTAGACCTAGCACGCAAAGGTGCGCGACTAGCACGTCGAGGGACCGCGGTAAATCAGCGAAGTCGGGCCTCAGGCCGATGCGTCACCTCGCCGCCTGACGGCGTCCGGCTCGTCGAGATCTCGAACTCGCATTCCGCGATCACGCGATGTCCAGGTCGGTACGGCCTCGGCGACGTAGGCGAGACGGCTCTGGCGCCGGAAGGAGGTTGATCACGGACTCGCCCGCTCCCGCAGCAGGGGAAGTTCAGTCCAACTGCGTTCTGGAAAGCCCCTCGCGGAAGCCGTCTACGTCTGGGAAGAGGACGCGGCGCCGCCGGTTGTAAGTCCGTTTCAGCGGGTCGCGGATCTTGTCCTTGACGTGGGCTGGGATAACGATCGCGCAGAACGGGACGCTCGCCGGCCGCCCCGGTCCCCTTTCCTTGAAGAGGAGCTTGTCGAGCTTGTCCTCTCCCGGAGGGAGCCCGATGGGATTCAACCCGAGGACGCCGGGGGCCTTGTGTCGCTTCGGCACGGCGCTCCCAAGAAAGAATCCCTCCTGCGCCTTCATGCGTTCGTCGGGAAGTGCTGGGAACGCCCGAAACATCGCCCTGCTCTTCTGAGACTTCGCAAGAGCGTGGGCATACGACGCTCCAAGGGGATCTTCCATGTGCCCCCACGTCTGGCCCTCCGTGTGATGGAACGTCTCATACCAATCGGTCTTCGTGACATCTACCGCGAACAAGACGCCCGGACTTCTGCGCACGTTGCCGTCCGCTTCCGGCTTGTGCTCCTCCGTCGCAAACCACAGCGCCGTCATGGGGTTGGCGGTCACGTCGATGAGACGGGTCGGAACTCCGTGGTGCTGTAGGACTGCGAGCATGTGCATGTCGGTAGCTGAAGTTCCTAGGTCTCGGCCGAGACCCCACGTACGCGCTTCGGGACTGCTGAAGGTTTGGTT
>NZ_BDJE01000069.1 GCF_002117935.1 Nocardioides sp. PD653-B2
GTGGGCCGGAGGTGTCGAGACAGGACTTCGTCCTTCCTCAACCACCGTGGGGCGAGGGTTTCGAGACAGGACGAAGGTCACTGGGCGGTGCGGCCGTCGATGCACTCGCGCAGCAGGTCGGCATGGCCACAGTGGCGGGCGTACTCCTCGATCAGGTGCACGACGACCTCGCGCATCTCCAGGTCGCCGTCGTCGTGCTGGCCGAGGTGGTTCATCGGATGGCTCGCCTGGAACTCACGGGCGAAGGCGACCTCGGTGCGCCAGGCCTCCCAGGCCTCGGCGACGACCGCTTCATCGGCCACCGCACCGTCGAAGTCGGCGTCGCGGTGCTCGTCCTTGCCCCACATCTTGGGCCGGTCGAGGTCGCGCCCCATCACGCGTCGCCACCAGGAGTACTCGACCGCCGCCAAGTGCCGCACCAGGCCCAGCAACGACAACGTCGACGGGGGCACGGACCGGCGGGCGAGCTGCTCGGCGTCGAGCCCCTCGCACTGGCGCTCGAAGGTGGCCCGGAAGTGGTCGAGGTACTCGCGGAGGACGGCCGGCTCGCCGTGGGTCATGTCGTCGGTCATGCCGTCACCCTCGCCGTCGGGACCGGCAGCCGCAATCCGATTGGCGGCGCACGACGGCCGCGCCGTACGCTGGGGCCACAGGCGTCTGAGCCGTCATCAGCGGCGAGCCTCCGGAAGAAAGCTCTCCATCGTCAGGTGGGAAGTGACTAGAACCGGACGGGTAGGCCCGTCACAGCCGTAACGAGCGGTTCCGTCGCACGACGGGGCAAGCGGGGTGGTACCGCGGCAGCCCAGACCCTGGGGATGTCGTCCTCGTGGCAGGCAAGCCCGAGCACGACGTACCGCAGGAGACACCCCATGGCCTATCCGTTGGTCTCGACCGACGACGCGTCGAGCGTCCCCTCCTCCCCGAAGTTCCCGGAGATCGAGGAGCGGGTGCTCGAGTACTGGAAGCAGGACGACACCTTCCAGGCGAGCATCGACCAGCGCGACGCGGGCGAGAACGGGGCGAACGAGTTCGTCTTCTACGACGGCCCGCCCTTCGCGAACGGGCTCCCGCACTACGGCCACCTGCTCACCGGCTACGTCAAGGACCTGATCCCGCGCTACCAGACCATGCGCGGCAAGAAGGTCGAGCGCCGCTTCGGCTGGGACACCCACGGGCTGCCCGCCGAGCTCGAGGCGATGCGCCTCAACGGCATCAAGACGACCGACGAGATCCTCGCCATGGGCATCGACAAGTTCAACGAGGCCTGCCGCGCGTCCGTCATGAAGTACACCGGCGAGTGGCGCGAGTACGTCACCCGCCAGGCCCGCTGGGTCGACTTCGACAACGACTACCGGACCATGAACCCCGACTACATGGAGTCGGTGATCTGGGCCTTCAAGCAGCTGCACGAGAAGGGCCTGATCTACGAGGGCTTCCGGGTGCTGCCCTACTGCTGGAACGACGAGACGCCGCTCTCCAACCACGAGCTGCGCATGGACGACGACGTCTACCAGATGCGCCAGGACCCGGCGGTCACCGTCGGCTACGACATCACCACCCCGGGCCAGTTCCAGGGCGCGAAGCTGCTCGTCTGGACGACCACGCCGTGGACGCTCCCCAGCAACCTCGCGGTCATGGTGGGCGACGACATCGACTACGTCGTGGTGGAGGTCGAGGGCCAGGACAGGACGGAGCGGTACATCCTCGCGGAGGCGCGCCTCCCGGCGTACGCCCGCGAGCTGGGCGAGGACCCGGACGTGCTCTGGCGCGGTGTCGGCGCCGACCTGGTCGGGCTGACCTACACGCCGCCGTTCTCCTACTACCTCGGACACCCGCGGGCGTTCCGCGTGGTGCCCGCCGAGTTCGTGACGACCACGGACGGTACGGGTCTCGTGCACACCGCCGGCGCCTTCGGTGAGGACGACAAGATCGTCACCGACCGCGAGGGCATCGAGGCGGTCATGCCGGTCGGCAAGGACGGGCGCTTCACGTTCCCGGTCGTCGACTACGAGGGGATGAACGTCTTCGACGCCAACCCGCACGTGATCGACCACCTCAAGGCGATGACCGCCGGCACCGGCGAGACGGGATCGGTGTCGCCGGGCACGGTGCTGCTGCGTCGCGAGACGTACGACCACAGCTACCCGCACTGCTGGCGCTGCCGCGAGCCGCTCATCTACAAGGGTGTCTCATCGTGGTTCGTCGAGGTCACCGCGATCAAGAAGCGGATGCTCGAGCTCAACCAGGGCATCAACTGGGTGCCGGAGCACATCCGGGACGGCCAGTTCGGCCGCTGGCTGGAGAACGCCCGCGACTGGTCGATCACGCGCAACCGCTTCTGGGGCTCGCCGGTCCCGGTGTGGAAGAGCGACGACGAGGCCTACCCCCGCATCGACGTCTACGGGTCCTTCGAGGAGATCGAGCGCGACTTCGGGAGGCTTCCGGGCAAGGGCGACGGCGTCCCGGACCTGCACCGGCCCTACGTCGACGACCTCGTGCGCCCGAACCCCGACGACCCGACCGGGAAGTCGATGATGCGACGCGTCGCCGACGTGCTCGACGTGTGGTTCGACTCCGGCTCGATGAGCTTCGCCCAGGTCCACTACCCGTTCGAGAACGCCGACTGGTTCGACGGTCCCGATGACGGCTCCGCCGTGGGGCACTTCCCGGCCGACTTCATCGTCGAGTACATCGGCCAGACCCGCGGCTGGTTCTACACGCTGCACATCCTGGCGACGGCGATCTTCGACAAGCCGGCGTTCGAGAACTGCATCAGCCACGGCATCGTGCTCGGCTCCGACGGCAACAAGATGTCGAAGTCGCTGCGCAACTATCCCGACGTGCGTGAGGTCTTCGACCGCGACGGCGCCGACGCGATGCGCTGGTTCCTCATGTCGTCGCCGATCCTGCGGGGCGGCAACCTGATCGTGACCGAGCAGGGCATCCGCGACTCGGTGCGCCAGGTGCTGATCCCGCTCTGGAACAGCTGGTACTTCTTCCAGCTCTACGCCAACGCGGCCCGCGGTGGTGCGGGCTACCGCGCGCAGTCGTCGACGGCGTCCACGGACCCGCTCGACCGCTACCTGCTGGCGAAGTGCCGGCAGTACGTCGAGGAGATGACCGAGTCGCTCGACGCGTACGCCGTGGCGGACGCCTGCGACGCGACGCGGTCGTTCCTGGACGTGCTGACGAACTGGTACATCCGCCGCTCGCGCAACCGTTTCTGGGGAGACAACGACCAGGCCTTCGACACGCTCTACACCGTGCTCGAGGTCGTCTGCCGGGTGACGGCGCCGCTGATGCCGCTGACGACCGAGGAGGTCTGGCGCGGACTGACGGGCGGCCGCTCGGTCCACCTGGCCGACTGGCCGCTGGCCGACGAGCTGCCCGCGGACGACGCTCTCGTGGCCGCGATGGACCAGGTCCGCGAGGTGTGCTCGGCGACGTCCGCGCTGCGCAAGGCCCGCAGCCTGCGCAACCGGCTGCCGTTGGCATCGCTGACCGTGGTCGTCGGCGACCCGGCCGCGCTGGCCGACTTCACCGCGATCATCCGCGACGAGGTCAACGTCAAGGACGTCCGGCTGCTCGCGGCCGACTCGCCCGAGGCGGAGGCGTACGGCGTCCAGCAGAAGCTCACCGTCAACGCCCGGGCCGCCGGGCCGCGGCTCGGCAAGGACGTGCAGCTGGCGATCAAGGGCTCGAAGTCCGGCGACTGGTCGGTCGCCGAGGACGGCACCGTCACCGCAGGTGGGCTCGCGCTCGAGGAGGGGGAGTTCAGTCTGGAGACCGTCGCCGCCGACTCCACCGGCGGCTCGGCGACCGGCGTGCTCCCGCGCGGTGGCTTCGTCGTCCTCGACACCGAGGTGACGCCGGAGCTCGCTGCCGAGGGCCTGGCCCGCGACCTGGTGCGCGCCGTCCAGCAGGCCCGGCGCGACGCCGGCCTCGACGTCTCCGACCGGATCGCGCTCGTGATCGGCGGCTCGGACGAGGTCCGCGCCGCGGCCACCACCCACCGCGACCTGATCACGGCCGAGACCCTCGCGACGTCGTACGACGTGGTCGAGTCGGACGCCCCCGAGCCGGTCATCACCGTCACCAAGCAGTAAGCCGAGCCGGCGCCAGTTTCCCCGCCACACCCCCCCGAGTCGGCGCCAGTTTCCCCGCCACACCCCCCGAGTCGGCGCCAGTTTCCGGAAACTGGCGCCGACTCGGCACGTCTCAGGGGGAAACTGGCGCCGACTCGGCACGTCTCCGGGGGAAACTGGCGCCGCCTCGGCGTCACTGGAGGCCGAGGCGGGTGGCCATCCGGTCGAGGGAGGCGACGACCTCGTCGGCGGACCGGTCCGGGACGCCCCAGATCAGCTCGGTGGCGTCCTGCTCGGCCCACGCCGCCAGGTCGTCGGGGTTCGGTTTGAAGGCGATCAGGATCCGGATGTCCGGGGCGCCGTCGCGACCGGCGTCGGCCCAGGCCTTCTGGAGCGCCTCGATGTTCGCGGAGATGTCCGCCTGGGTGGGTGTGGTCATCCAGCCGTCGGCGTTCTCGGAGATCCACGCGAAGGTCCGGGGGCCGCCGCCGGCGCCGATGATGAGCGGGATGTGCGCGGCCGGCTTCGGGTAGGCCCACGACGGCCCGAACGACACGAACTCCCCGTCGTACGACGCCTCTTCCTGCGTCCACAGCGCACGCATCGCCTGGACGTACTCCTTCAGCACCGTACGGCGCTTGCCTGCGGGCACGTGGTGGTCGGCGAGCTCGTCGGTGTTCCAGCCGAAGCCGGCCCCGATCTCGACCCGGCCACCCGAGAGGTGGTCGAGGGTGGCGATCTGCTTGGCGAGCGTGATCGGGTCGGACTCGACCGGCAGCGCGACCGCCGTCGACAGCTTGATCCTCGTGGTGACCGCCGCGGCGGTCGCCAGCGAGACCCACGGGTCCAGGGTGCGCAGGTAGCGGTCGTCGGGCAGCGTCTCGTCGCCGGTGCCCGGGTGGGCGGCCTCTCGCTTCACGGGGATGTGCGTGTGCTCGGGCACGTAGATCGTGTCGAACCCCCGCTCCTCCGCGGCCTGCGCGAGGGCGGCCGGCGTGATGCCGCGGTCGGAGGTGAAGAGGACGATTCCATGGCGCATGCGCGTAAGACTAGAACTTGTTCCAGTTTTCCGCGACTGGTGCCTGCTGGTTGGATGGGCCCATGCTCGACCTCACCGTGGACGCCGTCACCCTCACCGAGCAGCTCGTCAACATCGAGTCCGTGAGCCGCGACGAGCAGGCGATCGCCGACGCGGTCGAGGAGGCCCTCCGCGCGCTCCCGCACCTCACGGTCAGCCGCCACGGCAACACGGTGGTCGCCCGCACCGACCTCGGTCGCGGCGAGCGGGTCGTGATCGCCGGGCACCTCGACACGGTCCCGCTCAACGACAACCTCCCCGCCCGCTACGAACGGCGCAGCGAGGGGGACCTGCTCCACGGTCTCGGCACCTGCGACATGAAGGGCGGCGACGCGGTCATCCTGCGGCTGGCCGCGACCGTCCCCGAGCCCCACCGCGACGTCACGTTCATCCTCTACGAGGCCGAGGAGATCGATGCCGAGTTCAACGGCCTCCATCTCCTCAGCCGGAGTGACCCGGACCTGATGGTCGCCGACTTCGCGATCCTCATGGAGCCCTCCAACGCGGTGGTCGAAGCGGGCTGCCAGGGCACGCTCCGCGTGGACGTCCGTACGACGGGGGAGCGGGCCCACTCCGCGCGCAGCTGGCGCGGCGTCAACGCCATCCACGGTGCGGCCGGCGTGCTGCAGCGGCTCAACGACTACGAGGCCCGCAAGCCCGTCATCGACGGGCTGGAGTACCACGAGGGACTCAACGCGGTCTTCATCCGCGGCGGCGTCGCGGGCAACGTGCTGCCCGACGAGTGCGTGGTCGAGGTCAACTTCCGGTTCGCGCCCGACCGCTCCGAGGAGGAGGCCGAGGCCTTCGTCCGCGAGTTCTTCGACGGCTACGAGGTGACGCTCACCGACAGCGCCCCGGGCGCGCTGCCCGGGCTCGACGTGCCCGCGGCCAAGGCGTTCGTCGAGGCCGTCGGCGGCGAGGTGAACCCCAAGTTCGGCTGGACCGACGTCGCCCGGTTCACCGCCCTGGGCGTGCCGGCGGTCAACTTCGGGCCGGGTGACCCGATGCTCGCCCACAAGCAGGAGGAGTTCGTGCCCGTGGAGCACATCGAGCGCTGCGAGGCGCAGCTGCGGCAGTGGCTGAGCTCGTGAAAGCCAAGTTCAAGGGCCCGATCATCCAGCGCCGCGGGCAGGTCGACGAGGGCACGACCGACCAGCGCCTGCTCGACTCCCGCGGTCCGAGCGACTGGGTGCACACCGACCCGTGGCGGGTGCTGCGGATGCAGGCGGAGTTCGTGGAGGGCTTCGGCGCGCTCGCCGAGCTCGGCCCGGCGATCTCGGTCTTCGGGTCCGCGCGCACGCCGGTCGACCACCCGTTCTACGCCACGGGCGAGCAGATCGGCCGGCTCCTGGTCGGGGAGGGCTTCGCGGTGATGACCGGGGGCGGCCCGGGCACCATGGAGGCAGCCAACAAGGGCGCCTCCGAGGCCGGGGGCATCAGCGTCGGCCTCGGCATCGAGCTGCCCTTCGAGTCGGGCCTCAACGAGTGGGTCGACGTGGGCGTCAACTTCCGCTACTTCTTCGCCCGCAAGACCATGTTCGTGAAGTACTCCCAGGGCTTCGTCGTCCTGCCCGGCGGCGTCGGCACCCTCGACGAGATGTTCGAGGCGCTCACCTTGGTCCAGACCAAGAAGGTCACCAGCTTCCCGATCGTGCTCGTCGGCTCCGAGTACTGGAGCGGCCTGCTCGAGTGGATGCGCGACACCGTCCTCGCCGAGGGCATGGTGCACCAGGCCGACCTCGACCGGCTGATCGTCACCGACGACGCGGAGGAGGCCGTGGCGATCATGGCCGCGGCCCGCCGAGGTGATGGCTCGTGATGTGGTTCTTCGCGATCCTCATCGTGCTGGCGCTCGGCGGCGTCGCGCTGGTGGCCGCGGGCCGCGGCGCTCCGCTGGCCGAGGCGTACGACGACCGCCCCGACGCGACCGTGCCCGCAACCGGTCCCCTGAGCGGCGACGACCTGCGCCGGGTGCGCTTCTCGCTCGCCTTCCGCGGCTACCGGCAGTCGGAGGTCGACGCGCTCCTCGACCGTCTCGCGTCCGAGCGTGAGCGCGCCGACCAGTCGGATGAACAGCGGGCCACCGATGCGGGTCGTGGCGACGGACCCACGGCGTAGGGCACACTGCCCCCGTGTCGACCGAGGTGATCGTCTACATCCTGACCGCCCTGGCGGCCGTCGTGATCGTGCTGACCCGTCTCCGGCTCGGCCGGGGCGACCGGGGGGCCGGGCGACTGCAGATGGGTGGCGGCCTGGTGCACCTGCACACGGTGGCGGGAGCCCTGGCGCTCGTGCTGTGGGTGGTCTTCCTCGTGGCCGACGAGGACTCGGCCGCGGGCAGTGAGGTCGTCGGCATCATCGCGCTGGCCTGCTGGTGGGTCGTGGTCGTCGCCGGGCTGCTGATCCTCGTGCGCTGGCTGCCGACCCGCGGCAAGCACGCCTCCGACGGTCAGGAGGACAGCTGGTCCGACGGCCCCGGGCTCTCGATCCTCGCCCACGTCGGCATGCTCGTCGGCGTCAGCGTCTTCACCTGGGCCTACCTCACCGCCGTCGTGTGATCTAGGGTCTCCGACCATGCGTCTCGGGATCCTGCTCACCACCCTCGCCCTTGCCGTCGCGCCGCTCGCCTCCGTCGCGAGCCCGGCCGGCGCCCAGCGCGCACCGGTCGGCCAGGGCGCGGTGATCGAGAAGGTCGTGATCGGCCACTCGGTCCGCGGCCGGCCGATCACCGCGTGGCACCTCGGCGAGCGCACGAAGCCGAAGGTCCTGCTGGTCGCCACCATGCACGGCAACGAGGGTGCGCCCCGCCAGATCCTGGCCGCGCTGCGCGACGGCAAGCCGGTCCACGGGATCAACCTGTGGGTGCTGCCGGTCTACAACCCCGACGGTCTCGCCGCCGGCACCCGCAAGAACGCCCACGGCGTCGACCTCAACCGCAACTTCCCCTACCACTGGGCCGACCTCGACGGCAGCTACGAGTCCGGCCCGCACGCGTCCTCCGAGCCCGAGACCCGGGCGATGATGCGGTTCCTGAAGAAGATCCGGCCGGACCGGATCGTCAGCTTCCACCAGCCCCTGCACGGCGTCGACACCGACACCAAGAGCCAGAAGTTCTCCCGCAAGGTGGCCGACAAGCTGAACCTGCCGCGCAAGTCCTTCACGTGCGGCGGTGTCTGCCACGGCACCATGACCGGCTGGTTCAACAGCCGCTTCAAGGGCACCGCGCTCACCGCCGAGTACGGCGCGCACCCCGGCCCGCGGCTGATGCGGAAGGTCGCCCCGCGTCAGGTCCTCTCGATCTGGGGCGCCCGGCGACGCTGACGCGTCCTCGCTAGCGGCCCTCGAAGACCGGCTTCTCCTTGGCCACGAACGCCGCGACCGCGGCCTGGTGGTCGGCGGTGGCACCGGTCTTCTGCATCATCGCGCTCTCGAACTCCAGCGCCTCCTCGAAGGAGTGCCCGGCGGCGTACGCCACCGACTGACGCATCGCGCCCAGGGCCACCGTGGGCCCGGCCGCGAGCCGGGCGGCCAGCGCACCGGTCTCGGCGGCCAGCTCGTCGGCCGGCACCACCTTCGTCGCGAGCCCGAGCGCGAGCGCGTCGTCGGCGGTGATCGTGCTCGGGAAGTAGAGCAGCTCGAGCGCCTTGGCCCGGCCGACCAGCCGCTGGAGCGTGTAGCTGGCGCCGGTGTCGCACGAGAGGGCGACGTTGGCGAAGGCCAGGTTGAAGCCCGCGGTGTCGGCCACGATCCGCACGTCGCAGGCGAAGGCGAGGCTGGCGCCGGCCCCGGCCGCGACGCCGTTCACCGCCGCGATGACCGGCTTCGCCATCCCGGCGAGGGCGGTCACCGTCGGGTTGTAGTGCTTGTCGACGGTCGTGAAGAGCACGTCGCTGCCGCCGTTCTGGAGCAGGTGGATGTGCTCCTTGAGGTCCTGGCCGGTGCAGAACGCCTTGCCCGTGCCGGTCAGCACGACGCACCGGACGGCGGCGTCGTCGGCGACCTTCAGCACGGTCTCGAGCAGCAGCTCCTTGGTGGCCACGTCGAGGCTGTTGTAAGCGTCGGGGCGGTTCAGGGTGATGGTGGCGACGCCGTCACGCATCTCAAGCAGCACAGGGTCGAGCAGCACGGGGGAGTCGGTCATGGGCGCAGTCTGTCAGGCGCCGAGACAGCGAGCGACGAAGCGGTCGGCTCCCGGCTTGAGCCGGGTCGCCTGCTCGGCGAACAGCTCGGCCGCGGCGCGTCCGGGCCAGTCGTCGGGCAGCAGCACGTCGGGCAGCCCCGGGTCGGCGAAGAGGAACTTCCGCCACTCGTGGACCAGGTGGAAGCGGGCCGCGAAGGCCGCCTCGTCCGGGTCGTCGTGCGCGCCGAGGTGCTGGGCGACCAGGTCGTCGACGGCGGTCAGCCACCCGGAGTACGACGCGTCCAGCCGCTCGAGGTCCCACGCGCTCGTGGGGGCCGGCTCGAACTGGTCGGCGCGGGCGGTCCGCACTCCTGCGCCGGCCCGGTCGAGGACCGACCTCAGCTCCGAGCGCCGGTAGGGGCTGACCCAGACGTTGTCGGTGAGCTCGGCGTAGCCGACGAACATCAGGTCGGCGCGCAGGCGGGTCCGGGCCGCCCGCGTCGGCGGCGGGTCGACGAACGCGACGTGCCAGGTGCCGTCCCACGCCGGGATCTCGCGCCGGTAGACCCGGTTGCCGGTGTCGTCGAGCCGGTGGTTGGCGCGCTCGGTGGTCCGGTAGCCCCGTCCACCGGCGAGCTGGACCGGCTCCAGCCACCCCTGCATCACCATCCGCGAGATGGCGGTGCGCACGGCCGGGGCGGCGATCCCGACCGGGTCGAGCATCCGCACCAGGGCTGCCACGGGAGCCTGGCTGCCGCGGGCGCGCAGGTGATCGCCGTACACGTCGAAGAGCGCGGAACGGGCCTGCATGGGGCGAGTCTGCCAGTCGGTTCCCCCGCGGCCGGACCCTCTGTGCTTCGCGTCACCGCGACATAGGGGATAATGGATCTCGCGTACGGCGTAGAGGGGTCACTCGGAGTCCCCCTGGTACTTGAGAAACGAAGGAAGGTGCGCGGATGGCGGCCATGAAGCCGAGGACTGGCGACGGTCCGCTGGAGGTCACCAAGGAAGGACGCGGCATCGTCATGCGCGTCCCGCTCGAAGGCGGCGGCCGCCTGGTGGTCGAGCTCAACGCCGACGAGGCCCGTGCTCTCGGGGATGCCCTCAAGGATGTCGTCGGCTGACGCCGTGCCATCGACCGATCGTGCCGGCCTCCCGAGCCAGGTCTCACCGCCCGAGTTCGCGCTCAGCGCCACAGCCCCGCACGCCATCCTCGGCGCCGAGGTCGTTGCGGTGGCGGTGCTCCCGGGCGACCCCGACGGCACCGGCGACGCCGATCAGGCGGCGCCACTCGTCCTGGGCCCCGGAGCCGGCGAGCTCGCCGACCAGCTCGGGATCGACCTGCTGGGCGTCCTCGAGCTGAGCCGGGCGACCGGAGCCGCCGGCGAGGTCACCGTGGTGCCGGTGCCGCTCGGCGGACCCGACAACGCCGACCTGCGCTGCGTGCTGCTCGTCGGCGTCGGCCGGCAGCGGCTCGACGACTTCCGGCGGGCCGGGGCCGCCCTGGCCCGGGCGACCACCGACCGGTCCTCGGTCGCCACGTCGGTGGCCGCGATCGCCCCGGACGGCGGCCTCGAGGCCTTCGTCGTCGGCGCGATGCTCGGCTCGTTCGTCTTCCACTGGCGCTCGCGCCCGCCCGAGCACGTCCCGGTCCGCCGGATCGTGCTCGCCGGTCTGCCCGACACCGAGTCGTTCGGTGCGGCCCTCGACCGGGCGGTCGCGATCGGTGGCGCGGGCTGGCGCTCGCGGATGCTCTCGACGGTCCCGTCCAACCTCAAGAACCCGCCCTGGTTGGCCGAGCAGGCCGAAGAGCTCGCCCGTGAGAGCGGGCTCGAGCTCACCGTCTGGGACGAGAAGCGGCTCGCCGCCGAGGGCTTCGGCGGCATCCTGGGCGTCGGCCAGGCGTCGGTGACACCGCCGCGGCTGATCCGCCTCGACTACACGCCGCCCCGGGCCGGTCGTCGTACCCCCACGGTCGCCCTGGTCGGCAAGGGCATCACGTTCGACACCGGCGGGCTCTCGATCAAGCCCGGCGAGGCGATGGTCAACATGAAGCGAGACATGACCGGGGGCGCGGTCGTGATGGCCACGATGGCCGCCCTCGGGGCGGTCGGCTGCCCGGTCCGGGTCGTCGGTCTGGTCGCCGCGGCCGAGAACTCCGTCAGCGGCAACGCGCTGCGTCCCGGTGACGTGGTGCGCCACTACGGGGGGCGCACCAGTGAGGTCACCAACACCGACGCCGAGGGTCGGCTGGTGCTCGCCGACGCCATGGCGTACGCCGTCGCCGAGGTGAAGCCCGACGTGATCGTCGACGTCGCCACGCTCACCGGTGCGATGAAGGTCGCGCTCGGCCAGCAGGTCGGCGGCTACTTCGCCAACGACGAGGCGCTCGCGACGGCGCTGCACGCGGCGGGGGAGACCTCCGGCGAGCCGCTGTGGCGCTTCCCGCTGACCGACGCCTACGAGTCCAAGCTGGTCTCGGGCGTCGCCGACGCCGACAACGCCCCCGGTGGACCGGGCGCGATCATGGCGGCCCTGTTCCTCCAGCACTTCGTCGGCGACCTGCCCTGGGCCCACCTCGACATCGCCTCGGTCGGCGACTCGCCGTCCGAGTCCTACGAGTGGACCACCGGCCCCACCGGCTTCGGCGCCCGCGTGCTGCTGCAGTGGCTGGGCTCGGAGAGCCCGCTGGCCGGCGTCGGATGAACGGCCTGACCGTGCGCTGGTCGCTCCTCGACGCGCCGGCCGGCGTCGAGGAGGAGCTCGCGTCGTACGTCGAAGGCACCTCCCACGCCCGGTTCACCGGCATGTCCGGGCTCCGCTTCAAGACCTGGCGCTGCAGCCCGGGCGCGTGGTTCGAGGGTTGCTACGTCTTCGTCAGCGACCAGGCGCGTGCGGAGTTCCAGGCCACCTTCACCGCGACCGCCGCCGAGGCGCCGGGCTCGACGATCATCGGCAGCCCGCCGATCCTCATCGAGGCGTGCGAGATCGTCGCCGTCGCCGAGGGCTGGGACGGCTTCTTGGCGGCGCCTCGCGCCTGAGCGGCTTCGCGAGGCCGTCAGACGTGCTCGGGGCTCCACTCCTTCTTGGCGACCAGCAGGCCGTCGCCGACCGGGAGCAGCACCGGGACCAGCCCGTCGTGGTCGGCCACCTGGCGGCCGAGCTCGCGGATCGACACGGTGTCCTCGTCGCGCTGGGCGGGGTCGGCGACCCGGTCGTGCCAGAGCGCGTTGTCGAACGCCACGACCCCACCGGGCCGCAGCAGCCGGAGGGCTTCCTTCAGGTAGGCGGCGTACTCCGCCTTGTCGCCGTCGCAGAAGACCAGGTCGTAGTGGCCGTCGGTGAGCCGGGGCAGCACGTCGAGCGCCGCGCCGGAGATGGTGCGCGCCCGCTGGGCGGGGATCCCGGCCTCGGCGAACGACTGCCGGGCGAGGCGCTGGTGCTCGGCCTCGATGTCGACGGTGGTGAGCACGCCGTCGGCGCGCATCCCGCGCAGCAGCCACAGGCCGGAGACACCGGTGCCGGTGCCGATCTCGACCACGGCGCGGGCGTCGAGGACGGACGCGAGGAACCGGAGCGCGGCACCGCCGCCGGAGCCGATCGCGACGACGCCGACCTCCTCGGCGCGCGACCGCGCAGCGGCGAGGACGTCGTCCTCGGCCACGAACGTCTCGGCGTAGGACCAGCTGGCGGGCTTCAACGGGGTGACGATGGCGGCCTCCTGGTGCGGTGCTCCGGGACCGACGACCCGGGCGGGATCACCGTATCGCGACGACGCCGCTTTCCGGACCGGGAACACCGGGGGAGCCGCACTCGTTGATCCGGACGTGACGATGCGACGATGTCGGCCGCTCGCTCACAGGGTTCTCTCAGCAGAGGTCTCTACGGTGAGAAAGGACAAGGCACTGTTCCCCCAGACGCGCAGGCGTGACAAGGAGGCCCCGATGGACGACGCATCGGTGGTACCCGCTGACAACACCGTTCCCACGTGGGACGAGATCGTCGAGCGCCACTCCGACCGCGTCTACCGGCTCGCCTACCGCCTCACCGGCAACCGCCACGACGCCGAGGACCTCACCCAGGAGGTCTTCGTCCGGGTGTTCCGCTCGCTGTCGACCTACACCCCCGGCACCTTCGAGGGCTGGCTGCACCGCATCACCACGAACCTCTTCCTCGACCAGGCGCGCCGCAAGCAGCGGATCCGCTTCGACGCGCTCTCCGACGAGAAGGCCGACCGGCTGACGAGCACCACGCCGACGCCGGACGCGGCGTACGCCGACCGCACCTTCGACGACGACATCGAGCGTGCCCTGGCGACGCTGCCCCCCGACTTCCGTGCCGCCGTCGTGCTCTGCGACGTCGAGGGCCTCACCTACGAGGAGATCGCCGAGATCCTGGGCGCCAAGCTCGGCACCGTCCGGTCCCGGATCCACCGCGGTCGCGCCATGTTGCGCACCGCCCTCGCCCACCGCGCCCCGCAGCCGGGACGGGTGCGGTACGCCGGTCCGGCGACCCCGCCGCTGCTCTCGGGTTGGGGGTCCTCGACGTGATGGGCCACCTGGGGTCGCGGACCAGCGCCCTGCTGGACGGTCAGCTGTCTCCCGACGAGACCGAGCGGGCGTGGGAGCACGTCCACGCCTGTCACGCCTGCCGTGACCTGGTCGAGCGCGAGGGTTGGGTCAAGACCCGGCTGGCGGGGCTGTCCTTCGACGTCGCCTCGCCGTCGACGCCCGCCGGTCTCAAGGGCTCGCTGATCGGCGCCCACCTGACGGGCCCGCCCGGCGACGCCTACCTGGCCATGCCCGGCGACCAGCGCCGGCGCGGTGCCGGCATGGCGATGATCGGCGGCGGTGCCGTCGGTGCTGCCGTGATGGGCGTGCTCGTCTTCGGTGTCGCCCCCGCCGACGCGCCGACCATCGACCGCGGCCCGGCCTCGATCAACCGCACCGCGACGCCGAGTGCGCCGTTGTCGAGTCCGGGCTCCGCCGTCAACCTGGTCCGCAGCGGGAAGCAGCAGCGCTAGGGCGTGGCTGCCCGGCACCCCCGCAGGCGTGGATTTCGGTCGACGGGACAAGATAGGGGCGTGACCCAGGACGACCCGCGGGACGACGCAGCGGACACCGAGCCCACGCAGCCGATCGCGGCGACACCCTCGGCGCCGGCGCCCAGCTGGGTGCCCCCGACGACGCAGTCCCCGCCGCACCAGTGGGCCGGCCTCCCGCCGGGCAGCACCCAGCCCCTGCCGCTCTACTCCGGGCAGTACCCGGGCCCGTTCCCCGGCCAGTTCCCGGCACCCCCGCGCCACGTCGTGCCGCGGGGCCGGGTCCCCGCCTGGCTCTGGCCCGTCGTCTGCGTCCTGGCTCTCGTGCTCGGCGTTGCCGGCGGTGCCGTCGGAGGGCTCGCCTACTCCGCGCTCACCGACGACGGCCCCGGCTCCGTCAGCGCCGGTCTCGCCGGCGTCGACACCGTGACCACGCCGCCACTCGACGCCGACAACGGCTCGATCGCGGCGGTCGCCCAGAAGCTGCTGCCGAGCACCGTGCAGATCTCGGCCGAGTACCAGGGCCAGAAGGGTGGCGCCACCGGTTCCGGCTTCGTGCTCGACCGGCAGGGCCACATCGTCACCAACAACCACGTCGTGGCCGAGGCGGACGCCGACGACGGCCCGATCGACATCGTCGACCAGGACGGCAACCGCTACGAGGCCACGGTCGTCGGGCGCAGCCCGGTCTACGACCTGGCCGTCCTCTACGTGCGCGAGGCGACGGGCCTGACGCCGGCGTCGCTCGGGGCCTCCCAGGCGCTGCGGGTCGGTGACCCGGTCGTCGCCTTCGGCTCGCCGCTCGGGCTCAGCTCGACGGTCACCGCCGGCATCGTCAGCGCGCTGCACCGACCGGTCACCACGGGCGGTGCGGACGACGAGTCGTCGTACATCAACGCGGTGCAGACCGACGCCGCCATCAACCCGGGCAACTCGGGTGGCCCGCTGGTCAACCTGCAGGGCCAGGTCGTCGGCGTGAACTCCGCGATCGCGACCACCGGGGGCGGCGCCAGCGGCGAGGCCGGCAACATCGGCGTCGGGTTCGCCATCCCGATCGAGCAGGTGCGCGTCACCGCCGATCAGATCCTGCGCGACGGCGAGGCGCGCTACCCCGTCATCGGCGCGAAGGTGAAGACCGGCGAGACCGACGGCAGCGGCGCGGAGATCGACTCGGTCATGCCGGACACCCCGGCCGACGAGGGCGGCCTCGAGAAGGGTGACGTGATCATCGAGATCGACGGCGAGCGGATCACCGACGGGATCGCGCTGATCGTCGCGATCCGGGCCCACCAGCCCGGCGAGAAGGTCGAGTTCACCATCCAGCGCGGCGACGACGAGAGGACCGTCGAGCTCACGCTCGGCTCCGAGGTCGGCTGACCGCACACCCGGTGGTTGAGGAAGGACGAAGCCTGTCGTCCCCGGTGGTTGAGGAAGGCGCGCAGCGCCTGTCTCGAAACCCCGCTGCCGACCCGCCTCCTGGCTTGGCTTGCGGTCCGCTTGGCGTGAGGAATTTAGAGAATGGCGTGGTCGCCGTCCGCTTCGGTTGAGGCGGCGATTTCCAGCCGTCGTCTGGCTTGCGGGTCCGCTCGGGTCGACCGTCGTGGTCACCGCCGAAAGATTTTACTTTCCGAAATGCTCAGGACCCTGTGGACAACCGGGTTTTCGGGGTCTGACTGTCGGTGGCGGGTGCTTGGCTGTTCGTATGGCAGCCACCACCGAACTCGACACCGCAGGTGCGGTACTGGCCGCCGCGCGCACCAGTCGAACAGCTGCCGACCGGGCCGAGTCCGAGCAGTTCCAGGCTGCCGCCCAGTGGGCGGCCATGCACTCGGTGGACTCGATC
>NZ_BDJE01000070.1 GCF_002117935.1 Nocardioides sp. PD653-B2
ATCGCCGCCCAGTCCACGGCCCGCTCGAACATTCGCACCTCGGCCGCGTCGGCGGTGGACTTGTCTTCGCGCGCGGCAGCCAGCACCGCACCAGCGGTGTCGAGTTCGGTGGTGACTGCCATGGTTCAACCCAAGCACCCGCCACCGACACTCAGACCCCGAAAACCCTGTTCTCCACAGGGTCCTGAGCATCTCGAAAGTAAAATCTTTCGGCGGTGACCACGACGGTCGACCCGAGCGGACCCGCAAGCCAAACGACGGCTGGAAATCGCCAGCTCAACCACAGCGGACGGTGACCACACCATTCTCTAGATTCCTTACGCCAAGCGGCCCGCAAGCCGAGCCAGGAGGCGGGTCGGCTGCGGGGGTTTCGAGACAGGCGCTGCGCGCCTTCCTCAACCACCGGGGGCGACAGGACTTCGTCCTTCCTCAACCACCGGGGACGACAGGACTTCGTCCTTCCTCAACCACCGGGGGCAGCGATGGGCAGAGTCAGGACGTGCGCGTGCCGGGCCTTGGCGGCCAGGTAGCGCGCGTTGCCGGACGTCAGGTGGACGCCGGTGGGGACCCGCTCGACGACGTCGACGCCGTGGCGAGCGAGCTGGTCGGCCTTGTCGGGGTTGTTGGTGAGCAGCGCGACCCGGTCGACGCCGAGGGCGCGGAGCATCTGGGCGGCGACGGTGTAGTCGCGCTCGTCCTCGCCGTAGCCGAGGGCGAGGTTCGCCTCGTAGGTGTCGAGGCCGGTGTCTTGGAGCGCGTAGGCGTCGAGCTTGGCGTAGAGCCCGATGCCGCGACCCTCCTGGCGCAGGTAGAGCAGGTAGCCGCCGGCGGCGGCGATCCGGCGGATCGACTCGTGCAGCTGGGGCCCGCAGTCGCAGCGCTCGCTGCCGAACACGTCGCCGGTCAGGCACTCGCTGTGCACCCGGACCAGCGGGATGCCGGACGGCGAGCCGAGGCGGAACGCGAGGTGCTCGCCGCGGTCCGCGAGCCCGTCGAACGTGGAGGCGCGGGCCTCGCCCGACCAGCCGTCCGCGAGCCGCAGCGGGACGGTCAGCGAGGTGCGGACCCCGGCAGTCACGGGACCTCGCTGCAACGGGGCGAGAGGGCATAGCGGAGCAGCACGACCTCGCCGATGCGTTGTACGTCGGCCAGCCGTGCGGGTCGGTCGGGGTGCCAGGGGAAGCGCCCGTCGTCGACGAAGCGCCGCGCCCGTGAGTCTCCGACGAAGAACGGTGCGACGACGAGATGGAGCTCGTCGGCGAGCCCGTCGGTGAGGAACTGCGTGTGGATCGTTCCGCCACCCTCGACCATCAGCCGTCGTACGCCGCGGTCGTGCAGGTCCTCGCTCAGCCACCGCATCGAGACCCGGGGACCACCGCCCACGACCGAGGCGACCCGGCCGAGCAGCGACCTGGCGTCGGACTCCGACGCAGAGGAGCAGTAGACGAGCTTCTCCGCGTCGCCCGTCGCGAAGAAGCGTGACTGGGGGTCGAGCTGCCCCCGACAGGTGACGGTGACCTTGGCCGGGCTCGGCGAGAGCCCGCGTGCCACCCGGGCCGAGCGACGCTCCGCGCTGCGCACCAGCAGCCGCGGGTTGTCGTTGCGCACCGTGGCGGCGCCGACCAGGATCGCGTCGCTGTCGGCCCGGACCGCGTCCACCCGGTCGAAGTCGGCCTCGTTGGAGAGGATCAGCCGCTCGTCGGACGCGCCGCCGAGGTAGCCGTCGATCGACATGCCACAGCTCAGGACGGTGTAGGGACGCTCAGCCACGAACGACTCCCTTCGCCATCAGGACGCCGCCCGGCAGCGTCGCGACCAGGGCCAGCAGGCCGTAGACGACCGCCACCGTCGCGCCCTGACCCGCGCCCAGCCCCGCGGCTGCGAACGCCCAGGCGGCGACGCCTTCGCGCGGTCCCCATCCCGCCACGTTGAGAGGGATCGCGGCCGCGAGCAGCACCACCAGCGCCAGCGGCAACAGCTCGGTGAGAGAGGCATCCGTGCCGGCGGCGCGGGCGGCGACCAGGAACACGAGGACATGGCCGAGCGCGGCGAGCAGCGAGGTCAGCACGACCACCGGCCAGCGGACCAGCGCGGCCACCACGAGCAGCCCGGGCGCCAGCGCCAGCCAGGGAAGCGGCCCGACCAGGAGCACGGCGACCGTTGCCACCACCTGCACCACCTGGCCGACCGTGCGCTCGGCCACGACCGGCCTGGCGCCGTGCCGGACAGCGCGCTGGACGTCGCCGAGGACGCCCCCGGGCAGCGTCGCGTTGAGGAACTGCGACCGGTAGTAGGCCCCCACCGCCGACCGCAGCGGCACGTCGACCCCCAGGCCGCCGGCGACCACCCGCCACCGCCACGCGCAGCACACCGTGGTCAGCGCCGTGATCGCGAGCGCCGCGACCAGGGCCACCGGGTGGGTCGAGCGCACGGCGTCGGCGAACGGTCCGGCACCCACGCGCCAGACGACGACGGCGAGCACCACGGCCCCGCCGGCCACCCGCCACCAGCGGCTCATGACGCGACCTCCGTCAGCGCACCGGCAACGAGCGCCGTCGTACGGCGCCAGTCGCCGAGGCCGTCCCGCCGGGCGCGGGCCGCGGCCCGGAGCCTCGCCCGATGACCCGGGTCGGTCAACCAGCGCCGCAGCGCGCCGGCGAGCGCCACCGCGTCGCCGCTCGGCACCAGCACCCCGGCCTCGTGACCCAGCGTGTGACCCAGCGTGTGACCCAGCGCCTCCCGCACCCCGCCGACGTCGGTGGTGATCACCGGCAGCCCGCGCGCGAGCGCCTCGGTGACGACCATCGCGTAGGTCTCGGCCCGCGAGGCGAGCACCAGCAGGTCGGCGCCCGCGTACGCCGCGTCCAGCTCGGCACGGGTCAGCGGGCCCGTGAGCCCGACCCCCTGCCCCAGGCCCGCCACGAAGCTGGGATCCACCGTCAGCGACCCCACCCCTCGACACGACCACGAGAGGTCCTCGACCAGGCCCAGTGCCGCGACCAGCACGTCGTACCCCTTGAGCGCCGTCACTGCCCCGACAGTCAGCAACGACGAACCCGACGACGTACCGGTGGCGAGGTCGGCGGGGTCCACGCCGGGCTCGGCGACGTGCACCCGCGTCGGGTCGAGCGAGTACCACTCCAGCAGCCGGCGCCGGGTCCAGCGGCTCGTGGTGACGATCCCGGCCGCCGCCTCGAGCACCGGCCGCTCCTCGGGTGCGTCGGGACCGAGCGGCATGTGCACCAGCACCACGACGCGCAGCCGCGCCGCGACCTCCACCAGGTCGGCGCCGGCGACCAGGCCGTCGACCAGCAGCAGCGTGCCGTCCGGGAGCTCCGGCAGCGCGACGTGCTCGTGCACGCACCAACCCAGCCCCGCGAGCCCGGCGAGGACCCGGCGGTCGTAGACGTTGCCCCCGCTCGGCCGAGCGGGGTCGTCGATGCCGGCCGGGAGGACGGCGTGCACCACGGTCACAGGTCCCTCTCGTAGCCGGCGGAGGCGATGTGGGACTCGTGCAGGGTGACCGCGATCCGCGCCACCGGCCCGAGCCCGGTGGCGCGCTCGGCCAGGCGGTCGGCGACCGTCCTGGCGAGCATTTCGGTCGAGGTGTTCGTGCCCGCGAACGCCGCCTCGTCGTCGAGGTTGCGGTAGGTGAGCTCGCCGAGGATCTCCCGCAGCACCTCGGCGGCCCGGCCGATGTCGACGAGGATCCCGTCGGGCCCGAGGTCGGGGCCCAGGAAGCTCGCGTCCACGACGTACGTCGCCCCGTGCAGGCGCTGGGCGGGTCCGAACACCTCACCGGTGAGGCTGTGGGCGATCATCATGTGGTCGCGGACGGTCACGCGGTACACGGTCGTCACTCCTCGTAGCGGATCGTGTGGCAGATGGCGGGCAGTAGCCCGGAGCTCAGCCGGGTCATCACCTCGGGCAGCTCGTCGAAGCGCGACTCGCCCGTCAGCAGCACCTCGAACGCCGGGTCGCGCAGCAGCTCGAGCGCGAGGGCGAGCCGGTCGGCGTGGGTCCGCGAGCCACGACGCGACGCGGCCACGCTGCCGACCTGGCTGGCGCGCAGGCCGAGCCGGCCCGAGTGGAACGACCCGCCCAGCGACAGGTGGACCCGCTCGCTGCCGTACCAGCTCAGGTCGAGGACGGTCCCCTCCGCAGCGAGCAGGTCGAGCGACAGCTGGAGGCCGGATGATGTCGCGCTCGTGTGGACCACCGCGTCGCGGCCCCGGGGCGCGTCGTCGGGTGCGGCGAACGCGACACCCAGCGCACCGGCGACGGACGCCCGCGACAGGTCCACGTCGACCAGCGTCACCTCGACCTCCGGGATCCGGGAGAGCAGCCGGGCGACGCAGCAGCCGACCATCCCCGCCCCCACGACCGCCACCCGGTCGCCGATCAGGGGCCCCAGGTCCCACAGCGCGTTGAGCGCGGTCTCGACGGTGCCGGTGAGCACCGCCCGCCGCGGCGGGACGCCCTCGGGCAGCGGCGTCACGGCCGCCTCCGGCACGACGTACGACGTCTGGTGCGGGTGCAGGCAGAAGACGTCGCGGCCCAGCAGCGCGGGCGGGCCGTGCTCGACCCGGCCGACGCTGAGGTAGCCGTACTTCACCGGACCCGGGAAGTCGCCCGCCTGGTACGGCGCGCGCATCGTCGCGTGCTGGTCGTCGGGGACGCCGCCGCGGAAGACCAGCGTCTCGGTGCCGCGGCTGACCCCGGAGTGCAGGGCGCGCACCAGTACGTCTCCGGGCCCGGGCTCGCGCAGCGGGGCCGGGCGGATCTCTCCCCGCCCGGGCTCGCGCACCCAGAACGCACGCGGGGTGAACCCCGTCGGCGTCGGCACCGTATGGCTGGTCACACCCACACACACGGAGGCGCGGTGCATCGGGTTCACCGACCGGCCGACGCGATCACGCTCGTCAGGGCGGTGCTCGCGGTGGTCGTCGCGGCCATCGGCCCGACCGGCCCCGGTCTGGCGCTCGTCGTCGTCGCCCTGTGCCTGGACTGGGTCGACGGCCAGGTCGCCCGCAGGACCCACACCGAGAGCGCGTTCGGCGCCCGCTTCGACATGGAGACCGACGCGTTCCTCATCGCGGTCCTCAGCGTGTACGTCGCGGCCGACCTCGGCTGGTGGGTGCTGCTCATCGGCGCCGCACGCTACCTGCTCTGGCTGGCCGAGCGGGTGCTGCCCTGGCTGCGCCGGCCGGTGCCGCCCCGCTACTGGCGCAAGGTGGTCGCTGCCGTCCAGGGCATCGTGCTCGCCGTCGCAGCGTCCGGGCTGGTCCCGGACGCGGTGGCGCAGGCGATGCTGCTGGTCGCGCTCGGGCTGCTCGCCGAGTCGTTCGGCCGCGACGTCTGGTGGCTCTGGCACACCCGGCGCGCGACGGCGCCGTACCCCACCGGCGGGGGTGCCACCCTCGTCGCGATCGCCGCGGTCTGGCTGGCCCTCGTGCTGCCGCAGACCCCGGGCGATCTGCTCCGCGTGCCGGTCGAGGCGGTGCTGCTCGTGGTCGTGGCACTGCTCCCCTGGCGGCCGGCGCGCCGGCTCGCCGCGGCCGTGATCGGGGTGGCGCTCGCGGTCGTCGTCGTGCTGACGGTCCTCGACGTCGGGTTCGAGCGGGTGCTCGACCGGCCGTTCGACCCGGTCGCGGACTGGGTCTACCTCGCCGACGGGGTGGGCGTCCTCGGCGACTCCATCGGGGTGGCCGCGGCCCGGGCGACGGCGGTCGCCGCGCTCGTCCTCGTGGTCGCCGTCCTGGTGCTGCTGCCGCTGGCGGCGGTCCGCGTCTCCGGCACCGTCGCCACCCACCCCCGGGCGGCGGTCTCGGTCGCGCTCGCGCTGCTCCTGGCCCCGATCACGCAGCTCGGCTCCACCAGCGCCGCCGTGCTCGCCTACGACGAGGTCGTGCAGGTGCGCGCCGACCTCGCCGACCGGCGCACGTTCGGCCGGGAGATCGCCGCCGACCGCTACGCCGGCGTGCCCGCCGACCGGCTGCTCCGTGGGTTGCGTGGCAAGGACGTGCTCGTCGTGTTCGTCGAGAGCTACGGGCGGGTCGCCGTGCAGGGGACGTCGTACTCCCCCGGCATCGCCGCCGTCCTCGACGACGGCAGCCACCGGCTCCGCGCCGCCGGCTATGCCAGCCGCAGCGCCTTCCTCACCTCACCCACCTTCGGCGCGGGCAGCTGGCTCGCCCACGCCAGCGTCCAGTCGGGGCTGTGGGTCGACAGCGAACAGCGCTACGAGCAGCTGCTCGGCCAGGACCGCCTGACGCTGACGTCGGCCTTCGGGGCCGCGGGCTGGCGCACGGTCTTCGACGTGCCCGCCGACACCCGGGACTGGCCCGAGGGCGCGGACTTCTACGGCTTCGACCACCTCTACGACTCCCGTAACGTGGGCTACCGGGGACCCGAGTTCGGCTACGCGCCGATGCCGGACCAGTACACGCTCAAGACCTTCCAGCACCTCGAGCTCGACCCCGCCGACCGGCCCCCGGTGATGGGCGAGATCGACCTGGTCTCCAGCCACCACCCGTGGGCGCCGTCGCCCGAGCTGGTGCCCTGGGACCAGGTGGGCGACGGCTCGGTCTTCGCGGACGTGCCCACCCAGCCGGACTCGTCGGACGTGCAGACGCTCTACGGCCAGTCGGTCGAGTACACGATGGGCACCCTCGTCTCCTGGCTCGAGACGCAGCCCGACCCGGACCTGGTGCTGCTGGTGCTCGGTGACCACCAACCGCACTCCTACGTCAGCGGACCGGACCCCGGGCACGACGTCCCGGTGTCGCTGATCGCCCGCGACCGCGGCGTCGTACGGCGGATCGCCGACTGGGGCTGGCAGCCCGGGCTGCACCCCTCGCCGGACGCACCGGTCTGGCCGATGAACGTGGTGCGGGACCGGTTCCTGGCGGCCTTCAGCCGGTGAGCTCGAGGACCGGCTGACCGGTCTCGGTCTGCACCTCGACCGACTGGATCTGGTCAGCCGTGAGTGCGGTCGCGCTCGTGAGGTGCATCGTCTTGCCGGGCAGTCCCTTCCAGGTGCCGACCTGCTCACTGCCGCCGTCCCGGGTGCGCACGACGAGCGCGTAGGACTGCGGAGTCTCGTGGTGGTAGCCGCCCAGCTCGTCGTAGCTGCACGTCAGGTCGAGCCGGGTGCCCCACCCGACCGGGGTCAGGGAGAGCTGGCCCAGCACGCCGGTCTGGCCGACCTGCGTCATCTCGCGCGCTGCCGCGATCGTGGGCTGCGTCTGCGACGGCGTGTCGCCGCCGGTCACCGAGATGACACTGGCGGTGCCGACCCCGACCGCGACGACCGTGACGGCCGCGACGAGGCCGATCGTCCAGCGCCGGCGCACCTGCCCGCGTCGGACCTCCCGGACCAGTGCAGGCAGCAGCGTCTCGGGGACCTGCTCCGGCTCGTGCTCGAGCACCTCGGGCGACACCTGGGCGAGCAGCCCGGGCAGCCCGGCGAGCTGGCTGACGGCGAGCGAGCAGGTCGGGCAGCCGGGCAGGTGCCGCTCGAACTCCAGGCGCTCCTCGGGCGACAGCGCGCCGAGGACGTACGCCCCGTCGAGGTGGGCGAGCTCGCAGCTCATGCCACCACCCCCATCTCCTGGAGCGCGAGCCGGAGCGCGCGCAATGCGTAGTGCGTTCGTGACTTCACCGTGCCCTCGGGCACGCCGAGCCGACGGGCCGCCTCCGCGACCGACCGCCCACCGTAGTAGCACTCCATGAGCACCGCCCGGTGCTCCGTCGACAGCCGGGTGAGCGCGTCCGCGACGACCCATGACAGCAGCAGCTGGTCGGTGCGGTCCACCTCGTCGCCGACCTCGGGGACGTCGGCGACGGTGAGCTCGCTCTGGGACCGCTTCGTACGCCACTCGTCGATGACGATGTTGCGGGCGACCTTGAAGAGCCAGGCCCGTACGGAGCCCTGCGAGCCGTCGAGCGCCGGGAACTTCCGCCAGGCGCGCAGCAGCGTCTCTTGCACGACGTCCTCGGCCCGGGCCCGGTCCTGGCCGGTCAGGCGCAGGCAGTAGCCCCAGAGCGCGGCGGCATGCTCGTCGTGCAGCTGCTGCATCAACGCGACGGGACTGTCGGCCATCACCCCTCCTACACCTGACACGGACGACGGTGCCCCCTGGTTCACCAGGGTCCTAGCGCAGCGCGACGCCCGTCGGTCGGATGTCGCCCTGGGGGGTCACCCAGCCGATGCCCGGCTCGAAGGCACGCAGGGTGCGCGCAGGCGCACCACCCACCACGGCGTAGTCGTCGACCACGCCGCGCACGACGGACCCGGCGGCCACGACGACGTTCCGGCCGATGCAGGTGCCGGGCAGGATGATCGACCCGTGGCCGATCCAGGTGCCGGCCCCGATCGTCACCGGCTGGTGCTCACCGAGCTGACGGCCGATCGGCACGTCGACGTCCTGGTAGCCGTGGCTGGCGTCGGACACGAAGATGTCCTGGCCGAACCAGACGTCGTCGCCGATCTCGATCGAGGAGTGTGCCGTCAGGCTCGTCCGGGCGCCGATCACGCAGCGGTCCCCGATGACCAGGCCCCGCTCGGGCAGGTTCGGCGCCCCCGGGCTGTAGCCGACCGAGAGCGTCACCTGCCGGCCGATCAACGTGTGCGACCCGATGTGGATCGAGCCGGTGTTCATCAGCGTGGCGGCCGGGAACCCGATGCTGCTGGCCTCGCCGAGCGCCCCGAGGGTGTCGCCGGCCCGGGTGCCCGGCACGATCTCGCCGTTGCGTTGCGCCCACCGCCAGACGGCATGGACGACGCGGTTCGACAGTCGGCTGAGTCTGTTCACGCCGTGAGGCTACTCACCCGGTGGCCGTCGCGGACGGAATCATGATCTGCCCTGTCCGACCCGGTGGTCTACACCGCTGCGACGGTTGCTCGCGATCCGTCCCGCGCGAACTCCGGCGGCGATTAGTGTCCGCGCCGGGAGGACGCCATGGCGGGTGCGCGCAGCGGGGCACGTGCGCTGGTCGGCGCGGCCGCGGCCGCCGTAGTCCTGGCGGCGGGTCTGACGGCGCCGGTGACGCCGGCAGCGGCGGCCCCGAGAGCCACGGAGTCGTCCGCGTCCGGGTCGTCCGTGCTCGGGCCGGCCCGACCAGTGATGTCGCCGGACCGCTCCCACGCCGCCCAGCGCCCCGACGTGCGGATCGCTCCCATCCGGGCCCACGCCCGGGTCAGGGCCAACATCTTCGAGTGCACGAGCCAGAAGGACCACCGCAAGAAGCTCAAGCCATGGGAGGTCTTCGTCCATCCGGACGGAGTCCTGATCGACGTCACCTTCGACAACTTCAGCGCCAACGCCGACTTCGACGACCCCACCGGCTACATCTACTACCAGGTCACCGGGGACATCAGCTGGGGCATCCATCTCGAGCTCAAGCTCGGTGTCCACTGCGAGCTCGCCCCTGATGCCAGGAAGTCGCTCACCCTCTTCGACCAGAAGATCGGACAGGTGGGGCCGGTCCCGATCCGGCTCGCAGTGCGCCCGGTGTTCGAGTTCGACGCGGGAGCCAAGGGCAGCTTCGAGGTGAAGCAGACCCGCCACCTCGTCGGAACGATCGAGAAGCGTGCGGACGAGAGCCCCACCTTCGACATGTCCTTCGACCCGACGTCGTCGGTTGTCGACGTCGACGCCGGCCTCGAGGCGTCGGTCACCGCGGGGCTCGAGCTCGAGCTCTTCGGCGGAGTGGGCTCGACCGGCAAGCGGGTGGGGCTCGGCGTGGCACTCGCTGTCGGCATCAAGTTCGCCGTCGAGCCGGAGCGCGGTTGCGCCGAGATCTTCGCGACCATTCCCGTGTCTCTCACGGTCCGCCTCGACCTCTGGCGGACCGAGTGGAAGCTCGTCAAGCTCTCGCATGACTTCGGCCGCGCCATCCTCGAGAGGCTCTGCTTCACCAAGCCGTCGATCAAGCCGAGCCTCCCAGCGGCCACGCTCGGGGTGAGCTACGACCAGCGGCTCCAGACGAAGGACAACCGCTCGGGCCGCTGGGCCGTCTCTGACGCCAGCCTGCCGCCTGGCCTCACTCTCGATCCCGACACGGGCCGGCTCTTCGGGGTCCCGACGGGGAACGCCGGGACGCGAGTGCTGCAGGTGTCGTTCACCGACGTCGCCAAGCAGACGACGACCTCCGCCGTCTCGCTCCCCGTGCTGGGCACACCCGACATCGTGGCCCGACTGCTCGGCAACATCGCGCGCCAGGCCGACGGGAAGGCCTGGTACGTCGACCTCCGTGGAGGACGCCACTCCATTCCGGACGGTGGGACCTACGAGTGCCTGGTGGCCCAAGGGGCCGTGCCGGTCGAGGTCTCGCCGACGGACGTGTCCACCCTCCCGCTGACCGAGAACGCAGCGTGCGTCCGCGCGGCCATCGGCGACATCATCCGCACCCGGGACGGTGATGCCTACCTGCTCGACGCCGGCTGGGTCCGTCGGTGGATCCCCGACGGCAACAGCTACGACTGCCTCCGACTCAACGGGCACGCGGTCGTCAACGCCGTACCCCGCTACTACGTCATGGACCACACCTCCGGTCCCGACGCCACCCTCGACTGCGCCAGCAGGGATGCCGCGAAGGGTCATGTCGTCAAGGCCGATGACGGCTCGAGCTGGTACATCGACCTCCGAGGAACCGCGCACTGGATCCCCGACGGCGGCACCTACGACTGCATCACGCAGCAGGGCCGGTCGCTCCACCCCTACGTGATCCCGCGCCGGCTCCTCGGCAACTTCGGCGATCCCAAGGAGTACGCCGCGTGCGTCCGCGCCTCGCCGGGCTCCATCATCCGGACGAAGGACAGCGACGCGTACCTGATCCAGCCGGACTGGACCCGCTCCTGGATCCCGGACGGCCGTACCTACCAGTGCCTCGAGGCCAACGACCACGCTCTGGTCGACAACGTCCCGCGGTACTACCTCATGGACCTGACCCAGGGCCCGAACGTCTCGCTCAACTGTTACGACGCCGCAGCGGTCAAGGGCAAGGCGGTGCGGGCCAGCGACGGCAGCAGCTTCTACATCGACAAGCGTGGTGGGAAGCACTGGATCCCCGACGGCGGCACGTTCGAGTGCGTGGCGGCCCAGACCGGCGGCGCCTGGCCCTACCGGGTGCCCGTCGCGTGGCTCACGCAGGAGCGCTACGAGGAGGCCCAGTGCGTGCGCGCCAACCCGGGCGACATCATCCGGCACAGCGACGGCGACGCCTACCTGATCAACGGCGACTGGTCGCGCGGCTGGATCCCGGACGCGGCGTCGTACGCGTGCTGGCGCGCCGAGCAGCGCGCCGTGGTGCACAACGTCCCGCGCTACTACGTCGACGATCTCGTCCAGGTGGGCAATGCGTCGTACCCGAGCGGACACTGCCTCGTCCGGCGTCCCAACGGGTCGGCGTACTTCGTCAACAACGAAGGCAACAAGGAGTGGGTGCCGGACACCCCGACCTGGGACTGCGAGGTCGGTCGCGGGGTGCCGGTCGTCAACTCGACCGACGGCATCGTCGACTCGATCACCGAGGTCGGCTGGCACTACTGCCTCAACAAGGCCAACCTCCGCGGCAAGCTGCTCCGGCACACGGACGGCGACGTCAGCTACATCCACGGTGACGACACGAGGACCTGGGTGCCCGACGAGTTCACCTACAACTGCCGCACCAACGCCGGGGTCCAGGTGGTCGAGACGCGCTGGCGCGAGTACGTCAACGCCTTCGCCGACGCCGGGTGGGACTACTGCTTCGACATCAACACGTTCAAGAACCGCTACATCCGCCACCCCGACGGGGACATCTACTTCGTCGACGACCGCGGCGTCCGGCACTGGGTGCCCACGGCATCGACGCAGAACTGCCTGAACGGGAGGTACGGGGCACCGGCGACCGTCCGGTGGCGCGAGTACATCAACCGACTTCCCCAGGGCGACTGGGCCGTGTGCGGTGACACGCTCTACCGCAACCAGAACCTGGATGTCGGCCAGTGGCTCCGATCCTCGAACGGCGCCTACACCCTGGTGATGCAGTCCGACGCCAACCTCGTGCTCTACCACGGCTCGCGGGCGATCTGGGCGTCCGGCACCAACGGCCGGCCCGTCCACCACCTGAAGCTCCACGACAACGGCTGCATGGCGCTGATCGACTCCTCGGGCAACTGGCTGTGGCGCCCGAGCCCGGACCCGTGCAACAAGGGAGGCGACCACCTCGCCGTCCAGAACGACGGCAACCTGGTCCTGTACGCGGGCTCCCGCGCCGTATGGGCGAGCAACACCTCCGGTCGATGAGGTATCTCCTAGGAGGTCTGGGTCGACTAGGGTCCGTCGATCTGGAAGACGTGGTAGTCGCGGGGACCCAGGTCGAGGAACAGCCCGGGGTCCGCCACGTCGCGGTCGTGCTCGATGCCGTCGTGCATGCGGTCGGTCAACCGCACGGACCCGTCCGCCGACAGGACCGTGTCGAGGACGACCCGGCACCCGGCCCGCTCGCCCGTCAGGTTGACGACGACCAGCCAGCACAGCGGCTCGCCGACCGCGCGGGACCAACCCGCCACGACACACGCGTGGTGCGTCGGGTTGCCGTCCCAGGCCGGCTCGGCGGGCAGCAGCCGCCAGTGACCGTCGCGCAGGACCGGGTCTGCGAGCACGCCGAGGAGCCGGTCGTAGAACGAGACCAGCGCCGGGTCGGCCGGCTCATCGGGACGACGGCGCAGGTGCAGGGGCGCCTTGACCCGGCGCCCCTCCAGCTGGCCATCGTGGAAGAGCCGGAGCCCGGCGCCGAGGTAGGTGACGACCGCGGCCGCCTCGTGGGCGGGCTGGGTGAAGGTCGCGGCAGCGCGCGGCTCGTCGTGGTTCTCCAGGAAGCGGGCTGAACGGGCCTCGAAGTCGGCGGACGCAGCGAGATGGCCACGCACCGCGGACGGGTCGCCGCCGAGGAGCAGGTCGTAGAGCCCCTTGTCGTAGGTGTAGTCGAAGCCGTGCTGCTGCAGCTGCCACTCGAGGCCCCAGTAGACCTCGGCCATCAGCACGACGCCGGGATGCCCGGCACGGACGGCGGCGATCGCGTCGGGCCAGAACGCGGCGTCGAGCGGCGAGCCCCAGGTCGCGGTGAACACTTCCGGCTCCAGGAGCATCGCCATGTCGCAGCGGACCCCGTCGCACCGGTCGGCCACCCGCGCCAGCTCGGCGGACATCGCGGCGCGGAGCCCGGGGCTCCGGTAGTCGAGCTGCGCGGTGTCCGGCCACCCGTCGAAGTAGAGGTCTCGACCGTGCGCCACGACGCGGTCGCCGACGCGGACGTAGTTCTGCGGCTGGGCCTCGAGGGCGGCCTCACTGCCGCCGACGTACCACTGGGGCTCGTCGACCAGCCAGGGGTGGTCGAGCGCGGTGTGGTTGGGCACGAAGTCCAGCATCAGCCTCAGCCCGCGCTCGACCAGGCGTGCTCGCAGGCGGGCCAGGGCGTCGTCCCCGCCGAAGTCGCGGTGGACGTCGTACGCCACGATGGCGAACGGCGAGCCCGTGACGTCTTCGGGCACGAAGTCCGGCAACACGGCCCGGTACTCCGCCAGCCACGCGGGGTCGGTCGCGGAGACGGCGCGACCGGCCGCTCCGGTCTGCCAGACGCCGAGCATCCAGACCCAGTCGAACCCGCGAGCGGCGATGTCATCGACGAACTCGTCGGGGACGTCGTCGAGAGTCGCCGAGCGGCCGAGCTCCACGCCCCGCTCGTGGAGCAGCACCCGGGTGTTCACCTGGTACAGCAGCGGGTTGCCCACACGTCCCCCGTGACTCGTCAGGGTGCCGAGATCTGCACGCACCGGGCGGGCAGGGCACTGCACCGCACCATCGTCGCACCGCCGTCGCCGCGGCGCCGGACCACCGCCGCCACCAGGTGGTCGTCGTCCTCCCACGCCCAGGTCTCGACGCGGAAGTCCCATCCCTTCGGGGCGCTCAGCATGTCGACCTCGGCGGTGTCGACGGACTGGACCTCGAGCGTGTGGATCTGGGTGACCTCACCGCCCGTGCTGCCCTCGGGTGTCGACACGAGCCACACGCCACCCGGGCTCACGACCATCCCGGCTCGAGCCGGACCGTCGAGGCGGGTCAGCTCGCCGGCGTCGGAGATCTCAGCCAGGTACGGCGTCTCGGCCGTCCCGTCGTGCACCACGAGGCCGGCCGCGGTGCTGGCGTCGACCAGCTGCCCTGGGGCGGTGTCGGACAGGTCGACGGTGCCGCTGCCGTCGCCGACGAGCGGCAACCAAAGGACGCTGTCGTCCTGTCCCTGCGCGATCACCAGGCCGTCGTTCGTCACCGCCCGGACCCGGAACGCGGTGCCGTCCTGCGGGCCGCTGACGTCCGCGGCGACGCCGCCCAGGCCCGCACCGTCGGGCCGGGTGTCGAAGCCGGTCAGCATCCCGCCGTCCTCGGAGCTGAGGTAGGCGACGTATCGCCCGTCCGGGGAGATGGCCGGGACGGAGTCCACCAGCAGCCCGGGGATGGCGGTCGCGTCCTGCCCCCGGCCCCACCACCAGGTGTAGTCGGTGCGCTGGGCGATCCACCCGGCATCACCCGACTCCACCATCCACCAGGTGCCGGGCACCCGCTGACCGTCGACGTACAGCCGCTGGTCGAGGACGTAGGGGACCTCCGGCGCGGTGGTCGGGATCTCGGCGACCGTCTCGGTCGGGGTGGGCACCACGGGCGCGGGCTCCACGTCCTGACCGTCCCGCATGGTCGCCATCAGGGCGACCGCCCCGGCCACGATCAGCGCCACGGCCGCGGCGACCAGCAGCGGCTGCCAGCGCCGGTGGGTCCGCGGCTCTTCGTGCGGGAGCACCGGCGGGGCAGGGACGGTCAGGCCGCCGGCCACCTCACGCAGCTCGCGGCTCAGGGTCTCTTCGATGTCGATGGCCATGTCAGCCCTCCCTCCCGTCGGTGATGTCTGTGCCGTCCTGACCGATCGCGGCCCTGAGGGCTCTCAGGGCGTGGTGCGCGGTGGACTTCACGGTCCCCCGTGAGCAGCCGAGAGCATCCGCGATCTGCTCCTCGCTGAGATCCTCGTAGTAGCGGAGCACGATCACCGCGCGCTGCCGTGGCGGCAGCGTCCTCACGTGCGGCCACAGCACCATCCGTTCCTCGGGACCGGCGACCACGGCGGCTGCCGGCTCGGGGGGCTGATCGGTGAGCAGCTCGAGCCGGCGCGACTTCGGGCGGCGCTGGGAGAGGTAGGTGTTGGTGAGCATCCGCCGGAGGTATGCCGTCGGGGAGTCCGAGCCCCGGACCCGCGACCAGGACCGGTAGGCCTTCAACCATGTCTGCTGCGCGATGTCCTCGGCGTCGGCGTGGTTCCCGGTCAGGAGATAGGCGTAGCGGTAGAGCGCCGGCCACGCGTCGGCGGCGTACTCCTCGAACGTGCCTGTCCCCGCGGTGCTCGTCACGGTGTTCATCCTCGGTCACCACTCCCTTCTGCTGACCTGACTCCGGGAGCCGGCCAGAAGGTTGTGCCGATGACCGGTCGAATTCTGTCCTGGCGCCGGCAGGTCCCCGCCGCCGTTCGTGCGCCGTCCTCTTTCGGCACCACCCCCACCTCGGTGGTTGAGGAAGGACGGAGTCCTGTCGCCCCCGGTGGTTGAGGAAGGACGAAGTCCTGTCACCCCCGGTGGTTGAGGAAGGCGCGCAGTCCTGTCGTCCCCGGTGGTTGAGGAAGGCGCGTAGCGCCTGTCTCGAAACCCCCGCAGCCGACCCGCCCACCTGTCCTCGGGCTGCGGGCCGCTGTCAGGGATTTACAGAGTGATGTGGTCGCCGTCCGCTTCGGTTACGGCGGCGATTTCCAGCCGTCGTTTGGCTTGCGGGTCCGCGGGGGGCGACCGTCGTGGTCACCGCCGAAAGATTTTACTTTCCGAAATGCTCAGGACCCTGTGTACAACCGGGTTTTCGGGGTCTGACTGTCGGTGGCGGGTGCTTGGCTGTTCGTATGGCAGCCACCACCGAACTCGACACCGCGACCGCGGTGCTGGCTGCCGCCCGCGAACGTCGAGCGGTCGCCGATCAGGCCGAGTCCGAGCAATTCCAGCTGGCCGCCCAGTGGGCCGCCATGCACTCGGTCGACTCGATCGGTCCCGCCGCGGTGTGGGAGGGCGAGCTGCCCATCGCGGGTGAGGGTGCACCGTTGGTGGCGGAGTTCTGTGTCGCCGAGTTCGCGCTCGCGATCGGCAAGTCCACCGACGCGGGCCGGGCGTACCTGGGTGAG
>NZ_BDJE01000071.1 GCF_002117935.1 Nocardioides sp. PD653-B2
TGACGAACATAGGAGCATCGAGCGGTTCAACCGCACCCTGCAAGTCGAATGGGCCTACCGCCAGGTCTTCGAGTCCAACGAGGAGCGAACCGCCGCCCTTGCACCCTGGCTCGAGTACTACAACACTCAACGCCGCCACACCGCACTCGGCGGACTCCCACCGATCAGCCGCCTGTAACCAACGTGGTGGCCGAGTACACCTAGGCGGTGGCTCTCTCAGGGTGCCCCCGCCGCGACCCAGGACAGGTGGGACGCGAGCATCCGGTCGACGAGGGCGCGCAGCTCGTCGCGGTCGTCGTGTCGCTCAGGTCGGCCGCACATAACGGCCGCGCCGGTGCACCAGCGGGCTCTCGTCGTCGCCGACGGTCAGGGCCTCGACCACACAGGTCAGCAGGGTCGACCAGCCCACCTCGGCCGAGGACTCCAGCACCACCCCCGCCCACGTCGAGACGTCCGTCAGCCGCGGCCCCCAGGCGGTGTCCTCGAACGTGCCCGTGCGGAACGGCCCCCCCGGCGCCGGCGCGGTGCCGGCGAAGGCCTCGGCCAGGTCGCGGTGCGGCCACGACAGCAGCTGCACCACGGCGCGACCGGTGCGCTCGACGGCCTCCGCGAGGTCGCTGTCGGGGTCGACGAGCAGCAGCAGCCGGGCCGGCTCGCCGTTCGCCACCAGGAGCGAGCTGACGGTCAGCCCGGCCCTACTGTCGACGTCGCCCGCCGTGACGAGCGCGACCGCAGCGCCCAGCCGGCCGCGCAGGCGCCGGACGGGGTCCGGCTCGGGGTCGGCGAACGGGTGGGTGGAGTGGATGGTCACGACGCGAGCTTGGGCTCGTCGGCGTCTCCCGGGCCGGCGTCCTTCTCGGCCTTCTTCTGCTCCTCCTTGGCGCGGGAGGCGTACATGTCGACGTACTCCTGGCCGGAGAGCCGCATGATCTCGTACATGATCTCGTCGGTGATCGAGTGCAGGATGTAGCGGTCGTTCTCCATGCCCTCGTAGCGGGAGAAGTCGAGCGGCTTGCCGAAGCGCACGACCGGGCGGGTGAACCGGCCGAACGTCTTGCCGGGCGGGGCCACCACGTCGGTGCCGACGACGGCCACCGGGATGACCGGCGCCTTCGTCTCGAGCGCGAGCCGGGCGACGCCGACCTTGCCGCGGTAGAGCTTGCCGTCGTGGGAGCGGGTCCCCTCGGGGTAGATGCCGAACAGCTCACCGTCGCCGAGCACGCGCTTCGCGGAGATGATCGCGCCCTCGGACGCGCCACCGCCGGAGCGGTCGATCGGCACCTGGCCGGAGCCCGCGAAGAACGTCTTCTGGAGCCAGCCCTTGAGGCCGGGCGAGGTGAAGTACTCGGCCTTCGCGACGAAGGTCACCCGGCGCGACAGCGTGAGCGGCATGAAGAGCCAGTCGGCGTACGAGAGGTGGTTGCTGGCCAGGATCGCGGGTCCCTCGTCCGGGACGTTCTCGGCGCCGGTGACGCGCGGCCGGAAGATCAGCTTCAGCCACGGACCGAGGGCGATCCACTTCAGGAACCAGTAGAACAACCCGCACCTCCGCACACCCGCCTGAGCCAGCCTGGGACAGCCGACGTCGCGAAGCCTAGACCGTCGCCCGACAGTTCCGCAGACACCGGGCCACGGATATCTCCGGTACGGCATGATCCGGGGCATGACGATCCACCCGCTCGCCTCGCCGTTCTCCCGCCCCGCCCGGCCCGAGCTCACCGGCGGCCGCAAGGTCGGCGTGCTGCTGAGCCACGGGTTCACCGGCCAGCCGGCGTCGATGACGCCGTGGGCCGAGGCGATGGCCGCGAAGGGGTACGCCGTCGAGCTGCCGCGCCTGCCCGGCCACGGCACCACCTGGCAGGAGATGAACACGACCCGGTGGGAGCACTGGTACGCCGAGATCACCGCCGCCTTCGAGAAGCTGTCGGCCGAGAACGACGCCGTCGTCGTCGGCGGGCTCTCGATGGGCGGGGCGCTCGTGCTGCGGCTCGCCGAGGACCACCCGGACCGGGTCGCCGGCGTCATGGTCGTCAACCCGGCGATCGCCACCAAGCGGTTCGACGTGAAGCTGCTGCCGCTGCTCAAGCACCTGGTGCCGTCGTTCCCGGGCATCGCCAACGACATCAAGAAGCCGGGTGTCGAGGAGCACGGCTACACCAAGACGCCGCTCAAGGCGGCGCACTCGATGATGCAGGCCTGGCCGAAGATCGCGGCGGACCTGCCGAAGATCACCGCACCGATGATCTACTTCCGCTCCACCGAGGACCACGTCGTCGACGAGAAGACGCAGCCGATCATCACCAGCGGCATCTCGTCGACCGACGTGACCGTCGTACCCCTCGAGAACAGCTACCACGTCGCGACGATCGACAACGACGCCGAGAAGATCTTCGAGCAGTCCGCCGCGTTCGTGGCCCGGGTGACGGCAGCGCGCTAGCCGTACCCGGCAGGGACGTGTCTCCGGCAATCCCCCGGCGCGACGGCTGCTACCCGTACGACGACCTCTCCGACCCGACCGCACCGGTGGTCGAGGCCGGCTGACCCGACGTCGCGGGCCGGCGGCGCACACGGTGCGCCTAGGCTCGCCCTGTGCAGTCCAACCCTGACGGACCTGAGGGTCGCGGCGACGCCGACGACCCGGCGGAGGCGGCCTGGCGCGCGATCGTGGACAACTACGGCGACCGCGCGGAGATCGACGACCCGCCGCCCGCTGCGCCGATCGCGCCGCCGGCGTCCTCGGCGCCGTTCGGTGGACGGTTCGGCAACCTGACGACGGGCCCGGCCTTCGACGAGGAGGACGAGGACGAGCCGTTCCTCGCCGACGAGCGCTTCGAGCCGCCGCCCCCTCCCCCGGTGCCGCGCACCACGCCGGACCGGCTGGCCGCCTGGATCGGCATCTTCGGCTCGCCGGCCGTCCTGCTCGCCTCGCTGATCTTCTCGATCTCGATGCCGACGTTCGTCGCCTACCTCCTCGTCGCCGGCTTCGTGGGCGGCTTCGTCTACCTCGTCTACCAGATGCCCCGCGGGCCCCGCGACCCCTGGGACGACGGCGCGCAGGTCTAGCGGGGACGCGCCAAGCTGACCCGCACACGGTGGTCGAGCGGGCCGCGCGACCGAGGCACGAGGTCGTGACCCGAGCGTCGGGACCCTCCGCCGTGCGCGCAACGGTGCCGTGGCTCGTTACTGTGCTCGCGTGAGCGCCCACGAGACCGTCGAGATCACCGGACACCTGATGGACCACGGCATCTTGTCGCGGGTCCTGGACGACATCCGGGAGTACAGCGGCGACTACACCATCGACCGTTTCGACGTCGGCCGCGAGACCGACGACCCGTCCCACGCCGTGATCACCGTGACGACCGACGACAACGAGTCCCTCGAGCGGCTCCTCATGCGGCTGCAGACCCGCGGGGTCAACCAGGTCGACCCGGGCGAGGCCAGCGTCAGCGCGGCCGACGTGGACGGGGTCTTCCCCGATCACTTCTACTCGACCACCAACCTCGAGACCCGGGTCCGCATCGACGGCGTCTGGCTCGACGTCGGCAACCCGGAGATGGACTGCGGGTTGATCCTCGAGCGCGACAGCGCGGGCCGCCCGCACCGGGTCTACACGCTGCCCATGTCCGACGTCCGCGCCGGGATGCTCGTCATCACCGGCGCCTCGGGCATCCGGGTCACGATCCCCACGCCGGACCGCACCGCCGGGGCGTTCGGGTTCATGGAGTCCGAGGTCTCCTCGGAGAAGCCGCAGGCGGTCCTGGTGCGCCAGGTCGCGGACGGCATGCGCGAGGCCAAGGCCGAGGGCAAGAAGGTGCTCTGGGTCGCCGGGCCGGGCGTCGTCCACACCGGCGCCGCCCCGGCCATGGTCGCGCTCGTCAACGCCGGCTACGTGGACGTGGTCTTCGCCGGCAACGCACTGGCCACCCACGACATCGAGTCGTCCCTGTACGGCACCAGCCTCGGGGTCGACCTGGCCATGGGCCGCGGCGTCGAGCACGGCCACGAGCACCACATCCGCGCGCTCAACACGATCCGCAAGGAGGGCTCCATCAAGGCGGCCGTCGACAGCGGCGTGCTGACCGGCGGCATCATGCACGCGCTCGTCACCCACGAGAAGGAGTTCGTGCTGGTCGGCTCGGTGCGCGACGACGGGCCGCTGCCCGACGTCTACACCGACGTGATCGAGGGCCAGCGGGCGATGCGTGCCGGGATCGCCGACGTGGGCTTCTGCCTGATGGTCGCGACCATGCTGCACTCGGTCGCGACCGGCAACATCCTGCCCGCATCGATCCCGCTCGTCTGCGTCGACATCAACCCGGCGACGGTCACCAAGCTCGCCGACCGCGGGTCGTCCCAGGCCCGCGGCATCGTCACCGATGTCGGGCTGTTCCTCGAGCAGCTCGCCGTCGAGCTCGTGCCCGAGTACCGGCGCTCCTGAAGGTCTGCCGGGCCAGGTCGGCCGCCCCGATCGCCCCGGCCTCCGGGCCCAGCGCAGCGCGTACGACGGGGGGCACCGTGCGGTGCTCCGCGCCCACCAGGGACTCGCGCATCGCGCGCCGGGCGGGCTCGAGGAGCAGGTCGCCGGCCGCGGACACACCGCCGCCGATCACCACGATCTCGGGGTCGAACGCCGCCACCAGGTTCGCCAGGCCCACGCCGAGCCAGTCCCCCACCGAGGCGAACGCCTGCAGCGCCACGTCGTCCCCGGCCGAGGCGGCCTCGGTCACCATCGGCCCGGTGAGCCGGTCGGGGTCGCCGTCGCAGAGGTCGCGCAACGCGGTCGGCTGCTGCCCGATGCGCGAGCGCGCGAAGCGCACGAGCGCGTTGCCGCTGGAGTACTGCTCCCAGCAGCCGGACCCGCCGCACTCGCACGGGTGACCACCGGCCACCACCTGCATGTGGCCGAACTCCCCCGCCATCCCGTTGTAGCCACGGTGCACGGAGCCGTCGAGCACGACCGCCCCGCCGATGCCGGTCCCCATCGTCACGACGATCGCGTCCTGCGCGCTCCCCACGGCGCCGTAGGTCAGCTCGGCACGAGCCGCGCAGTTCGCGTCGTTGTCGAGGACGACCGGCGCGCTCCAGCGCTCGGCCAGCCGGGCCCGGACGCCCTCGTCACGCCAGGGCAGGTGGGGTGCGAAGCGGACCCGCTCACCCTGCGCGTCGACGAAGCCGGCGGCAGCGATCCCGATCGCGCCGACGCGGCGGGTGCCCGCGATCTCCTGGACCGCCGCGGTGAGGGCGTCCTCGACCAGGCTCGCCTCGACCCGGCGGCCCGGAGTCTCGCGACGAGCCGTGCGCAGCACGCGCCCCGCCGACGACACCGCGGTCGCCAGGACCTTGGTGCCGCCGATGTCGACGCCGATGAAGAGGGGCACGGGCTAGCGCCGCGAGAGGTCGGCCGCGCCGATCAGCCCGGCCTTGTTGCCCAGGCGCGCCTTGCGGATCTCCGGGATCGGGCGGAAGCCGCGGCCGACGAGCTGGCCCGCGAACGCGCTCCGCATCGGCTCCAGCAGCAGGTCGCCGGCCTCGCTCACGCCACCGCCGATGACGACGACACCGGGGTCGAGGATCTCGGTCAGCGACGCGATGCCCTCACCGAGCCAGCGGCCGAGCTCGGCCAGCTGCTGGCGGGCACCCTCGTCGCCGTGCTGGGCCGCCTCGGTGATCAGCGGCCCGGTGATCTTGTGGATGTCACCGCCGGCCCGGGCGAGCATGCCCCGGGCGATCATCGCGCCGCTCATGGCGAGCGACCGCGCCTCGCGCACGAGCGCCGAGCCGCTGCCGTACTGCTCGAAGCAGCCGTGCTTGCCGCAGCCGCACAGGATGCCGTTGGGGACGACCCGCATGTGGCCGATCTCGGCGCCCACGCCGTTGGCGCCGCGATAGAGCTCGCCGTCGAGCACGAACCCGCCGCCGACGCCGGTGCCGACGGTCACGAGCAGCAGGTCGTCGGCGTCGTGGCCGGCGCCGTACGTGAACTCACCCCACGCCGCGGCGTTGGCGTCGTTCTCGATCACGACCGGCAGCTCGACCCGCTTCTCCAGCTCGCCCTTGAGGTCCTCGTTGCGCCACGCGACGTTCGGCGCGAAGAGCACCACGGCCCTGGCCTTGTCGACGTAGCCCGCCGCTCCGACACCGACGGTCTCGATGGCGTGCCGCGAGCGCAGCTCGAGGACGAGGCCGGCGATCGCCTCCTCGATGGCCTCCGCGTCGGTCGCCGGCGACTCGACGCGCAGCTCCTCGACGATGGTGCCCTTCTCGTCGATCACACCGCCGGCGATCTTCGTGCCGCCGACGTCGATCCCACATGCCAGGCTCATCGGTCTCCCTCCTCGGGATCGTCGTCGGGCCAGCCGGGTCCGTCGTCGGGCCCGTCGTCGAGGTCGATTCTCTCGACACCGGCGCTCGGGTCGCGACGGGTGTCCGGAACGGCGGTCGCCAGCAGGCCGGAGGCGGCCTGGAGCAGCGCGGTGGCCGCGGTCGTGAGCTGGGCCCGGACCTCGGGGCTGGTCTCGCGCAGCGCGTGCACGGTCCGGCAGACCGGGCAGTAGGTGCACTCGGTGGCGCCGGTCGCGAGGTGCTCGTTCACGCCGTGGGCGGAGCGGGCCGCGTGGCCGGCCAGCCCGGAGGCCGCCTGGCCGAGGTCGGACCCGTGGTCCTTCGCCCACTCCGAGAGGGCGCCGAGCAGCTTCGCGGCCTCCTCGCCGACCGAGCCGACGCGATCCGTTGGACCCGTCGAGGGCTCGTCCGGGCCACCGTGGTGTCCGTCCTGGCTCACGTCATCTCCCAGCCTCGTCCGCGGGGCCCTCGACGAACCGCACTTGCAGTTCCCCCTGCTCCACCCGGGCTCCGGCGATGCGGAAGCGTGCCAGACCGGAGGGGAGCGTGATCAGCCGACGATACGATCCCACGGTCACGACCAGATCGTCGCCATTGCGGGCCAGGTCGACCTCGGTGCGCGAGACCAGCGGCAGCGAGAGCCGGAGCACGGCGCCCGCCTCGTTCCTGCTGATCCGGAACGGCCCCTTGCCCTTGGTCGTCGCGAGCGGGTCGCTCTCGCCGTACAGCTCGCGGGCCAGCTCGCCGAGCGCCTCGACGCCGACCGGCTCGCGCGGGCGGTACTCCGAGCGCCACACCGGCAGCCCCGCGAAGGACTCGCCGACCCGGTCGAGCACCTCGTCCTGGGCCAGCACCCAGCCCGCGCGCCAGTCGTCGGCGTCCTCGGCCGGGAACACCCGGTTGGCGACCACCCCGTCGACGCGGTAGCCGAAGAGCGACAGCGTCGTGTAGGACCGGCGCGCCTCGGCGAGCACGACGTTCTCAGGCGTCAGCACCAGCCGCACGCTCGCGTCGGGGCCGCTGAGCAGCGCCCGCACCTCGTCGAGCTCGGCGTGCAGCCGCTCGACCGCGTCGAAGACCGAGTCGCCGGGCATCGGCACGCCCGCGGCCCGGTTGAGCACCGGCCGCAGCGCCTTCACGACGCGCCGCTCGACCGGCAGCACCCGCTGGATGTACCAGCCGAGCGCCTCCGGGAGCGCCAGCAGCCGCAGTGTCTCGGCGGTCGGGGCGCAGTCGACCACGATCACGTCCCAGGCGCCCGAGAGCGCGTGCAGCCGCAGCTCGAGCAGCGCGAGGACCTCCTCGGCGCCCGGGATGACGGTCAGCTCCTCGGCAGCGACCGGGTCGACACCGGCCACGTCGAGCACGGAGAGCAGGTAGCGCTGGATGTCGGCCCACGACTGCTCGAACCTCAGCTGGGCGTCGACCTGCTGGACGAAGAGGAGGTCGGCGACCTCGGTCGGCTCGGACCCGATCGTGCCCGTCGCGCAGCCGAAGGCGTCGGCCAGCGAGTGTGCGGCGTCCGTGGAGAGCACGAGCGTACGGCGGCCCTCGGCCGCGGCGAGCGCGGCCGTGCCGGCGGCGACGGTCGACTTGCCGACACCGCCCTTGCCGGTGAAGAGGAGGATGCGCACGAAGGAGGAGTCGCCGGCTAGGCGAGCGACTCGACGCGCTTCTTGAGACCCTTGAGCGCGGTGTCGATGAGGATCTTCTCGCCCTTGCGCTTCAGCATCCCGATCAGCGGGATCGAGACGTCGAGCGCCAGCCGGTAGGTCACCTCGGTGGAGCCGTCGCCGAGCTCGCGCAGCAGGTAGGCGCCGTCCAGGGCGCGCAGCATCTTGCCCTCGACGAGAGACCAGGTGACGGCGTCGTACCCGTCCCAGTCGTAGGAGAGGGTGTACTCGTCCTTGATCGGTGGGACGTCGAGCGCGAAGAACACCTGCTCGGCCCAGCCGTCGGGCTCGCCCTTCACGACCTCGGCGCGGATGACGCCCTTCGCCCACTCCGGGTACGCGGGGAAGTCACCGATGACACCCATGATGTCGGCCGGGGCCGCGTCGATGACGATCGAGGACGTGGTCTGCTCGGCCATGCGGGCCCCCTGGATCGCGTGCGGATCTAGTTCGAGTCGAGGTCGGCTCGGTGAGCGAGCGTACCGGATGCCTCGGAGGGTGGGAGCAGCGGTAACCTCGCTCGGTGACGACCCAGTGCCGCAGCCCGAGGAGACGCCGTGCGTGAGTTCTCCACGCCCCTGACCACCGACGTCCCCGCGACCGGCAACCTGACCGACGACGTCGTCGCCAACGCCCGCGTGGCCGGCAGCAGCGTCGCCTTCAGCCGCCCGTCGACGACCGAGAAGGACGTCTGGCACGACGTCACCGCCGCGCAGTTCCTCGCCGAGGTCAGCGGGGTGGCGAAGGGGCTGATCGCGGCCGGGGTCGAGACCGGGGACCGGGTCGCGCTGATCTCCAAGACCCGCTACGAGTGGACGCTGCTCGACTACGCGATCTGGTTCGCGGGTGCCGTCACCGTCCCGATCTACGAGACGTCGTCGTCGGAGCAGATCGAGTGGATCCTCAGCGACTCCGGCGCGCGCGCGATCGTCGCCGAGGGCCCCGAGCACCTGGCCCGCATCACCGAGGTCCGCGCGGGCCTCGACCAGCTCAACCACGTCTGGTCGATCGCCGACAACGCCGTCGACAACCTGACCCGGCTCGGCGAGGACATCTCCGACGAGGAGCTCGAGAAGCGACGCACGGCCGCGACCCCGCTCGACCTGGCGACCCTCATCTACACGTCGGGCACGACCGGGCGCCCCAAGGGCTGCATGCTCACCCACGGCAACTTCATGTTCGAGCTGACCGTGGCCGTCGACGAGCTCGAGCACCTCTTCGACAGCGAGGGCAGGTCCACCCTGCTCTTCCTGCCCCTGGCCCACGTCTTCGCGCGGATCATCCAGGTCGGCTGCATCAAGTCGCGCACCCGCCTGGGCCACAGCGCCGACATCAAGAACCTGCTCTCCGACCTCCAGGCGTTCAAGCCGACGTTCATCCTCGCCGTGCCGCGGGTCTTCGAGAAGGTCTTCAACACCGCGTCGCAGAAGGCCACCGCCGACGGCAAGGGCGCCATCTTCGACAAGGCCGCCGAGACCGCGATCGCCTACTCCCGGGGCCTCGACAAGGGCCGACCGCCGATCTCCGTGCGCGCCAAGCACGCGGTGTTCAAGCGGCTCGTCTACGGCAAGCTGCTCGATGCCCTGGGCGGCAGCTGCGAGTACGCCGTCTCCGGCGGCGCCCCGCTCGGCGACCGGCTCGGACACTTCTACCGCGGCATCGGGCTGACCGTTCTCGAGGGCTACGGCCTCACCGAGACGACCGCGGCGCTGACCGCGAACCTCCCCGACGCGATCAAGGTCGGCACCGTCGGGCGTCCGCTGCCCGGCACCGCCGTGCGCGTGGCCGACGACGGCGAGCTGCTGTTCCGCGGCGGCCAGGTCTTCGCCGGCTACTGGCACAACGAGGAGGCCACCACCGAGGCGCTCGAGCGCGACGGGTGGTTCCACACCGGCGACGTCGGCGAGGTCGACGACGAGGGCTTCGTCCGGATCACCGGGCGCAAGAAGGAGATCATCGTGACCGCCGGGGGCAAGAACGTCGCCCCCGCCGTGCTCGAGGACCGGCTCCGCGCCCACCTGCTGATCGACCAGTGCATCGTGGTCGGCGACGGGCAGCCGTTCATCGCCGCGCTGATCACCCTCGACCGCGACTCGTTCCCCACCTGGGCCCAGGCCCACGGCAAGACCGGCTCGATCGCCGACCTGGTCGACGACCCCGACCTGCGCGCCGAGGTCGAGGCCGCGGTCGACGACGCCAACAAGGCCGTGTCGAAGGCCGAGTCGATCCGGAAGTTCACGATCCTCCCCGACGAGTGGACCGAGGAGGGCGGCCAGCTCACGCCCAGCCTCAAGCTCAAGAGGAACGTCGTGATGCGCGAGCTCAAGGACGACGTGGCGGCGCTCTACGTCTCCTGACGCTCGCCCGGGGGCTGTCGATCCCGCCCCTTACCCACCGGTAACGGGTTTCACACCCGCGCGATCAACCGGTCCGGTCCGGTCAGCACACCCCTTTCCGGAGTGCCGGTCGCCTCTTCTAGAGTGCCGTCGGCGCCGGATTGTGAGGGGACTGTCCGACGCCCACGGGGATGACGGCGTCGGCCGTGCGGGTGCGGTGCGCCCGGACGGCCCTGGCAGGGAGGGGCATCCGCGATGGAACGACGCAGGATCCTGCTCGTCGCGGCCGTGCTCGTGGCCGCCCTCGGGACGGCCCTGGTGCTCGTCTACGCGCGCGGCGCCGACGCGCGGGCCGCCCACCGGTTCGACACCGTCGACGTCCTCGTCGCGGTCGCGCCGATCGGCGCGGGCGAGACGGTCGGTGACGCCGACGCGGCCGGCAAGCTCGCCGTACGACCGGTCTCGCGGGACGCGCTGCTCGACGGCCACGAGACCGACGCGGCGGCGCTGGCCGACCAGGTGGCGCTGGTGCCGATCTACCCGGGCGAGCAGGTCATCGCCGCCAAGCTGGGCTCCGCGTCGGAGGCCGCCGCGCCGCTGCCCATCCCCGCCGGCCAGATGGCGGTCTCGGTCAACCTGACCGACGCGGCCCGGGTCTCCGGCTTCCTCGCCCCCGGCGCCCAGGTGGCGGTCTTCCTCAACGGCACCGACGAGGCGAGCGGCCAGCCGTTCACCCGGCTGCTGCTCCCCCGGGTCACCGTGCTCGGCGTCGGATCGGCGGCGCCGCAGTCGGCCGCGGCCGGCGATGACCAGGACCCCCAGGCGCCCGACCGGCTCCCGCCCACCCTGCTGACCGTGGCCGTCGACCAGCGCGACGCCCAGAAGATGCTCTTCGCGTCGGCCAACGGCGAGCTGGCGTTCGCCCTGCTCGACGGGGACAGCACCATCGAGCCCGGTCGCGCGGTCACCGCGCAGAACCTCTTCCGGCGGAAGGGGTGACCACGGATGCCCGTCCTCGTCGAACCTGACCCGACCTCGCTGTCCTCGCTGCTCACCGCGCTGCCGGAGGGCAGCCACGGCGTCGACTCGATCGACCGGCTGCACGCCTGGCTGGGCGAGCACACCGAGGAGTACGTCGTCGTCCTCGGTCCGCACCTCGACCTCGACCACGCCCTCGCCACCTGCGAGTCGCTGCGGGTCGGCCGGCCGACCATCAGCGTGCTCCTGGTGCGCGACCCGGCCGACGCTCCGATCGACGCCCCGCTGCTGACGCGGGCGATCAAGGCGGGCGCCCGCGACGTCGTACCGGACGACGACCTCGACGCCGTCGCCGGCGCCGTCGGCCGCGCCCACCAGCTGTACGTCGCGCTGCGCGGCCCGGCGGGGGCCTCCCGGCGCGGCAAGGTGATCACCGTCTTCTCGCCCAAGGGCGGGGTCGGCAAGACCACGATGGCGGTCAACCTCGCCCTCGCGCTGGCCGACCGCGGCGCGCGCCAGGTGTGCCTGGTCGACCTCGACCTGGCCTTCGGCGACGTCGCCATCACCCTCCAGCTCTTCCCGACCCACACGATCGAGCACGCGATCGGCTCGGAGGAGTCCCTGGACGCCTCGCTGGTCACGTCGCTGCTGACCCGGCACCAGGACTCGCTGATGGTGCTGCCCGCGCCGAGCCGCCCCGACGTGCGCGAGCGGGTCACCCCGGCACTGGTGACCCGGCTGCTCGCCACGCTGCGCGAGAGCTTCGACGTCGTCGTCGTCGACACCGCACCCGCCTTCGACGAGCCGACCCTGGCAGCCCTCGACGAGACCGACGAGTGCGTGGTGGTCGCGACGCTCGACGTCCCCACCCTCAAGAACGTGCGGGTCGCGGTCGAGACGCTGGAGATGCTCGGCATCGCGCGCGGGCACCGGCACCTGCTGCTCAACCGGGCCGACGACGCGGTCGGCATCGGGCCCGAGAAGGTCGAGTCGATCCTCGGTCTGGCCGTCGCCGCCCGGGTCGCCACGTCCATCGACATCGCCGCGGCGACCAACGCCGGCACCCCGATCGTCAGCGGCAAGCCCGACCACCCGTCGAGCACGGCCATCCGCGCCCTGGCCGTGCGGCTCTGCGGCGAGCCCGCCGCGCCGGTGACGGCGCCCGACACCGAGACCGTCACGGAACGGTCCGCCCGCCGCTTCTGGGTCCGACGATGAGCCTCGCCGACCGGCTGGCCGCCGCCCGCGCCGAGGCTCCGGACAGCCTGGAGACCGCCGCCGTGCCCGACGAGGCGCTCGGCCGCCGGGCCGGGCTGGCCGGCGCCCCGGACCGGATCGAGCAGGTCAAGGAGGCCGTCCACGTCGAGCTGCTCCAGCAGCTCGGCCCGCAGCTGTACGACGCCGACCTGGACCAGGACCAGCTCGACCAACGGGTGCGCGCCGTGCTCGCCGACGTGCTCGCCGCGCAGGAACGGCCGCTGAGCCACAGCGACCGGGCCCGGGTGACGCAGGAGATCAGCGACGACGTGCTGGGCTACGGCCCGATCGAGCCCTTCCTGCGCGACCCGAGCATCTCCGAGATCATGGTCAACGGCGCCCACAGCATCTGGCTGGAGCAGGAGGGCCGGCTGGTCCCGACCGCCGCGCACTTCGTCGACGAGGCCCACCTGCGCCGCACCATCGACAAGATCGTGTCCCGGGTCGGGCGCCGCGTCGACGAGTCGAGCCCGATGGTCGACGCCCGGCTGCCGGACGGCAGCCGCGTCAACGCGGTGATCCCCCCGCTGGCCATCGACGGGTCGGCGCTCACGATCCGCAAGTTCGCCGCCGACCCGCTCACCGTGGACGACCTGGTCGCGCTGGGCACGCTGACCGCGCAGGCGCGTGACTTCCTCGACGCCTGCGTCCGCGGCCGCCTCAACGTGATCGTGTCCGGCAGCACCGGCGCCGGCAAGACGACCACGCTCAACGTGTTGTCGTCGTTCATCCCCGACGACGAGCGGATCGTGACGATCGAGGACGCCGCCGAGCTGCAGCTGCGCCAGGAGCACGTCGTGCGCCTGGAGTCGCGGCCCGCGAACATCGAGGGCAGGGGCGCGGTCGACACCCGCGACCTGGTGCGCAACGCGCTCCGGATGCGCCCCGACCGGATCGTCGTCGGCGAGGTGCGCGACGCCTCGGCCCTGGACATGCTGCAGGCGATGAACACCGGCCACGACGGGTCGATCTGCACGGTGCACTCCAACGGACCCCGCGACACCCTGGCCCGGATCGAGACGATGGTGCTGATGGCGGGCATGGACCTGCCGGTCCGCGCGATCCGCGAGCAGGTGGCCTCGGCGGTCGACCTCATCGTCCACCAGACCCGCTTCAAGGACGGCAGCCGCCGGATCACCCACCTGACCGAGGTCGAGCGGATGGAGGGCGACGTCGTCACCCTCCAGGACGTCTTCGTCTTCGACCACGCGGCCGGCTTCGACGGTGAGGGCCGGGCGCGCGGTCGGCTCGAGGCGACCGGGCTGCGGCCGAAGCTGCTCGACAAGCTCGCCCAGGCGAACGTGACCGTCGACCCGCTCCTCTTCGTCACGGGCCGGCCGTGAGCTGGCTCCTGGTCGCGGGTGCGGCCGCCGTCGGGGTCGGGCTGCTCGGCCTGATGGTGCTCCTCGTCCCGCCGTCCCGGGTCCCGGCGCTGGGCGCCGCCGAGGCGGTGTCGGCGTACGTCGGGAGCAGGCCGGAGCCGGTGGCTGCGGACCACCCGCGGCCCGACGCCCGGGCCCAGGCCACCGGCGCGGCCGCCCAGGTGCTGGGCCGCAACCGCTCCCTCGAGGAGCGGATCCGGCACCGGCTCGAGACGGCAGGGAGCCGCGTGCAGCCCGCCGAGTGGCTGCTCGTGCACACCGCCGCGTTTGTGGGCGCCGGTCTCGTCGGCCTGCTCGTGGGCGCCGGGAACGTGCCGGTCTTCGCGATCTTCCTCGTCCTGGGTGTGCTCGGACCGTGGCTCTACCTCGGGCTGCGGGGCTCGCGACGCCGTACGGCCTTCTCCGCCGCGGTGCCCGACACGCTCCAGCTGATGTCGGGGTCGCTGGCCGCCGGGCTCTCGCTGGCCCAGTCGGCCGCGACCGTGGCGCGCGAGGGCGTGGAGCCGGTGGCCTCGGAGTTCCGCCGGGCGCTCGTGGAGACGCGGCTCGGCGTGCCCATCGAGGACGCCCTGGAAGGGATCGCCGAACGTTTCGACAGCGCCGACCTGGCATGGGCGGTGATGGCGATCCGGATTCAGCGTCAGGTGGGCGGCAACCTCGCCGAGCTGCTCGACACCGTCGCCGCGACGATGCGCGAGCGCGAGTACATCCGCCGGCAGGTCTCGGCGCTGTCCGCCGAGGGCCGGATCTCGGCGTGGGTGCTCGGCTGCCTGCCGCCGGCGTTCCTGCTCTACCTGCTGCTCGCCAACCGCGAGTACGTCATGGTGCTCTTCTCCGACCCTCGCGGCTGGGTGTTCCTGGCCGCGGCCGGCCTGTGTCTCGCCGTGGGTGTCTTCTGGATGAGTCGCCTGGTGAAGGTGGAGGTCTGACATGGTGCTCGTCCTCGGCGTGCTGCTCCTGGCGGTCGCGATCGTGCTGCTCTCGGTCGCGGTGGCCGAGGAGCGCGACACCCGTGGCGTGGCCCGCTCTCTCGCGCTGGTCCGCGCGACGTCCACCGCTCCCGAGCTCCTGACGGACGAGGCGGACTCGCCGTTCGGCGAGCGGGTGCTGAGGCCCCTGCGCGGCCGGGCGCTGCGCACGGGCCGACGGCTGGCCGGCTCCGACGCGGCGGAGCGGATCCGGCACCGCCTCGACCTGGCCGGCAACCCGGCCGGCTGGACCGTCGACCGGGTGCTGAGCGGCACCGTACTCGGCGCGACCGCGGGGCTGGTGGTCTCGGGTGCGTGCGCGCTGCTGCTCGACCCGGCGCTTCCGTTCGCCGTCCTGCTCGTCGTCGCGGGCGCGGTCCTCGGCTTCTTCTCGCCGGGCCTCTACCTCTACCAGCGCACCTACGACCGGTCCGAGCGGATCCGGCGCGACCTGCCCGACGCCATCGACCTGCTGACGATCAGCGTCGAGGCCGGGCTCGGCTTCGACGCGGCGGTCCAGCAGGTCGCCCGCAACACCGAAGGTCCGCTGGCCGACGAGCTGGCCCGGGTCCTGCGCGAGATGCAGCTCGGCCAGGGACGTGCGGCCGCGCTGCGCGCGCTCGCCGAGCGCACCGAGGTCGCCGAGCTGCGCGGCTTCGTCGGCGCGATGGTGCAGGCCGACAGCCTCGGCATCCCGATCGCCCAGGTGCTGCGCGTCCAGTCGGCCGAGATCCGGGTGAAGCGCCGCCAGCGTGCGGAGGAGAAGGCCCAGCAAGTGCCGGTGAAGATGACCGTGCCGCTGATCTTCTGCATCCTCCCGTGCCTGTTCGTGGTCGTGCTCGGGCCGGCCGTCCTCAACATCATGGACACGTTCTGATGGGCACCGTCTGATGGCCCGTCGGAGCTGGCACTCGCTGCGGCTGGGCGCCGCGGTCCGGGTGTGCGCCCTGGTCGCCCTGCTCGCCCCGGCACTGTGGACCCAGGACGCCGCGGCGCTGCTCGCCCTGCTCGCGATCGGCGTGATGTGGGTGCTGGGCGAGGTTTCCGAGCTGCAGCCGGCGCTGCCGGTCTGGCTGACCACCGTCCTCGAGCCCCTCTGCGTCGGGCTCATCTGCGGGTTCACCCTGCACACCTCGACCGCCATGCTCGGCGCGCTCGCGGTCGGCCCGCTCACCGCCGGCCTGCGTCAGGGTGCGGGCGGCGCGCTGTCGGCGTTCACCGCCGAGATGGCCGGCACCATCATTGTCGCCACCGGTCTCTACGGGCCGCTCGACAGCGCCCAGGGACTCGCGATCGTCACCTGGGGCGTGGTCGCGCTGGGGCTCGGCATGATCGCGACGTTCCTGCACTCCGCGCTGCGCCGCGAGCCCGACCCGCTCGCGCCGTACCACGACGCGCAGGCGCTGATCCACCAGCTCATCGACCTGTCCGGAGGGTTCAGCTCCGGGCTCGACCCGACCACGCTCGGCACCTCCATCCTGACCGCCGTGCGCGACGAGCTGCCGACCACCTCGGTGGCGATCTACGTGCCCCGCGACCACGACCTGACGCCGTTGGTGGCCCTCTCGGGGGGGACCAGGACCGACGCGGCCGCCGAGGAGGCGCTCGCCGTCGAGTCGTGGTCGTCGGCCCGGTCGCTGGTGCGCGGGCGGGCGTTCGCCTTCCCGCTGTCGTCCGGCGGCAACGCCGTCGGCGTGGTGGCCGGCCGGGTCTCCGACCGGCTCGACGAGGCCCGGGTCGGGCTGGACGGCCGGATCCGCGAGCTCGCCGTCCGCCTCGGGCCGAGCACCGTGCGCCTCGACACCGCGCTGCTCTTCGAGTCCCTCCGCGACCGGGCGACCGCCGTGGAGCGGCATCGGCTGGCCCGGGAGATGCACGACGGGCTGGCCCAGGACATCGCGTCGCTCGGCTATCTCACCGACGCGCTCGCCGCTCGACCCGCCTCCCCCGCGCAGGCCGCCCAGATCGAGGCCCTGCGGGAGCGGATCTCCGCGGTCGTCTCCGAGGTACGCCGTTCCGTCGTCTCGCTGCGGACCGGGGTCGGCGACAGCGCGAGCCTCGGCACCGCCCTCGGCACCGTGGCCCGGCACCTCACCGAGTCATCGGGCATCCCGGTGCACGTGACGCTCGACGAGCGCGAGACCCGGCTGCGGCCCGAGGTCGAGGCCGAGCTGTTCCGGATCGCCCAGCAGGCGATGACCAACGCCGTACGCCACGCCGATGCCACGACCATCGACGTGCACTGCCGGGTCCGGCCGCCGCGTGCCGTGATCACCGTGCGCGACGACGGCCAGGGGCTCGGTCCCGCGCGACCCGACTCGCAGGGGCTGGAGATCATGCGCGAGCGCGCGACGCTGATCGGCGCCCGGCTCGAGGTCGAGCAGCGGCGCCCGCACGGCACGTCGGTCACGGTCCGGGTGCCCGCCGCGGCGCTGGCCGAGAGCGTGTCGGCATGAGCACCCGGGTGCTGCTCGTCGACGACCACGAGCTGATCCGCAGCGGCCTCGCCGCGGTCATCGACCTGGAGGACGACCTCGACCTGGTCGGCACGGCGGGCACCGTGGCCGAGGCGTTGGCGGCGGTCGACGCGCTGCAGCCGGACGTCGTGATCGCCGACCTCCAGCTCCCCGACGGCACCGGCCTCGACATCGTGCGCACGGTCCGGCGCACGAGCGACACGATCGGCCTGGTCGTCTTGACCATGCACTCCGGCGACGACCAGATCTTCGCGGCCATGCAGGCCGGCGCGTCCGGGTTCGTCGGCAAGGACGCCCCGGCCCAGGAGGTCGTGCGGACCGTCCGGCACGCCAGGGTCTCCCCACGCGCGTTCGTCTGCAGCGGGCTGACCAGCGCGATGGCGCGCCGAATCGGCGGCGGCTCGGCGCGGCTCTCCGACCGCGAGCACGACGTCCTCGTCCTGCTCGCCGACGGCCTCGGCACCGCCGCCATCGCCGACCGGCTCTTCATGAGCGAGTCGACCGCCAAGGCCCACATCGGGCACATCTACCAGAAGCTGGGCGCCGCCAACCGCGCCCAGGCCCTGGTCACCGCGATGCGGGTCGGCCTGCTCTCCAGCGTGCGCCCCGCCGACGCCTGACCTGTCGCTTTCGCACGCGGTGGGGGCGCTGACCCGTCGCTTCCGCACGGCGTGGACGCGCTGACCCGTCGTGTCCGCACGGCGTCCGGGCGTCGACCCGTCGCTTCTGCACGGTCCCCACCGCGCTGGCCCGACCACGCCCGCGGACCTGGCCGATCGGGCATGCCATCTAGTCATAAATGACTAGATAGACTAGTGCGTTCGCCCGATCCGAATAGCCCTTCTGCGAGCGGATGATCACCCGTGAGGGGTTGAGGGACCCCGGGGCCGTCTGGCCCAAGCGAGAGGGAGAACATCATGATGGAGTACATCCGCAGTCTGGTGGCGGGCCGGCGCGAGCGCACCGAGGACGGCGCGTCCGCCGTCGAGTACGGCCTGCTGGTCGGCGGCATCGCCGCCGTCGTCGTCGTCCTCGTCTTCGCCCTCGGGGGACAGGTCAGTGGGCTCTTCGACAAGGCCTGCACGGACATCGACACGAACTCGTCGGCGACGTCGTCGTCGACCGCAACCTGTTGAGCTGACCAGGGTCACCGACCGTGGCCGCGGACCGCGAGGTCCGCGGCCACGGTCGTGTCCGGGCCGGACTCATCGGGGCAAGCCCGCGCCTACTCCCCCGTCAGCTGACGAGCGATCGCGATCCGGGTGAGGCCGGTGGGGTGGGAGCCGAACCAGAACTGCGACCACGCGGGCGGGGTGGGGTCGGCCAGGGACCGCAGCGCCAGCTGGCGCTGGACGCCGACGAACGCATCGCCGTCGCGGGTGACCTGGAGGGCGTCGACGTCGGCGCGGGTCTCGATCTGCCGGCTGATGCCGTTCTCGATCGGGCTGGCCAGCACGGTGCCGACGGCGATCAGCGCCAGCACCAGCGGCACCACCGCGGGGTCCCGGATCGACAGTCCGCGGCGCTCCCCCACCGCGCCGACGAGGAGGGCCAGCAGACCGACCCCGAAGACCGCGCCCGCCGCGCCCAGGAGCGAGCCGGTGAGCACGTCGTCGTGCTGGGCGTGCGCGAGCTCGTGGGCGACCACCGACAGCGCCTGGTCCTGCGGCACGTCGTCGACGAGGTTGTCGTAGAGCACCACCCGCCGGGTGCCTCCGAAGCCGGAGACGTAGGCGTTTAGGGTCGTGGTACGGCGTGAGGCGTCGGCGACCAGGACGTCGTCGATCGGCACGCCCTCCTGGTCGGCGAGCGCGAAGACCGCGGTCCGCAGCCGGCCGTCGGGCAGCGAGGTGAAGCTGTTGAAGAGCGGCTCGATCACGACGGGGTAGACGAACGAGCCGGCGAGGACCAGCACCCCGAGCAGCCCGCCCGCGACCGCGGGCCAGGCCCGCCGCCACCGGCGCGCGCAGCCGAGCAGCACGATCAGCATGACCGACGTGGCCACCGTGTTGACCACCTGGTGCTTGACGAGGTCCACCGCGAACCCCGACCACGCCTGGGTGCTCAGGCCGTAGTCGAGGACGTGGCGGCGCAGCAGCACGGCGAACGGGAGCGTGACCACCCGTCCGACCAGCTCGACCAGCGTCACGCCGAGGAGGACCCGCACCCACCACCAGCCGGGCAGCCGCCCGACCAAGCGCCGGCCCCAGCGGCTGAAGCCGAGCACGCAGGCGATGACCAGGGAGACCCCGAGCGAGCTCCAGCTCCACACGCGGGCCCACTGCGAGTAGTCCTCGGCTCGGGCGATCTCGGCCGGGGTGAACACCGAGTCGGCCGCGGCCGGCGACGGGGTGCCTCCCGGCACCGGGTGCCACGGCACCAGCAGGACCGCCAGGACCACGAAGGCGATGCCGCCCACAGCGGTGACGATCAGCGCGACGCGACGGTCGGGGGCGGGGCTCACTCCGCCAAGTCTGACAGGAGGGTCCGCCACTGCTCCGTGAAGCCCGCGACGGTCAGCCCGAACGACGCACGCAGCGCGGTGGCGAGGTCGGTCCCCCGGTCGACGCGGCGGTAGAAGGACACGAGCGCGTCCTCGCCGCCGTCGATCGCGAGCTGCCGGCAGGCCAGCCACGCGCTCTCGTACGTCGCGCCCAGGTCCTTCGTCTGCGTGTTGAACTCGGCGGCCCCCGGGAGCGCCCGCGGCGGCCCGTCGCGGCGCACCTCGGCGATGATCTGGGACGCCGAGGTGGCCAGCGGCAGGTCGACGTCGCGGAGCGCCACGTAGTCGGCGAAGCCCTCGAGCAGCCACAGCGGCAGCTGGCTCACCCACGCGTCGGTGGCGACGTGGGTGGCCTCGTGGCTCATCACGACCTGGGCGCCGGTCGGCCGGAGGCCGCCGAAGACGTCGGGGTTCACGAAGACGTGCACGGGCGCGTCCGGCGCGAGCGAACCGTCGGCCGCGGTCGTCACCGCTGCGATCTGGTCGTAGGTGCCCTGGGCTGCGTCGAGCGCCTGGTCGAGCGCCCCGACCGACGACGGCACCTCGACCACCAGGCCGCGGTGCCACTGCGGCAGGACCCGACGTACGACCGGCACCGCCGCGGTCGCGCGGCGGGCGTAGCCGTCGGCGGCGGCCGCGGTGCCGTCGACCATCACCAGGGTCCGGGGCGTACGGCGCACCTGGAGCGGGCCGGTCAGCCACAGGGGCGAGATCCGGTCGCCGCCCCCGAAGCCGGTCAGCGCGACCCGGTCTCCGTCGTTCTGCAGCTGCACCTGGATCTCGGCGCTGGCCGGAGCCCGGTCGAACCCGTGGAACTGCCAGGTCGCGTCCGCGGCCGCGCTCCAGGAGTCGTCGGGACGGGAGAGCGAGTCCTCCGCGTCGACGTAGCGCAGCGCGAAGTCGTCGACCTCGAGCAGCTGGGCGTTGCGCACGATCCCGGCCAGCAGGTCGGCGGTGTCGGTGTCACCCTCCGGCGCGAGCGCCCGGGCGGCGTCCGCGTCACCGTCGTCGACGGCACGCACGAAGCGGGCCAGGGTCTCCGTCGCCAGCGCGGGCTGGACGCTCCGTTCGACCGGCGCCGGTGCCGGGGCGACGTACGGGTCGTCGTCGGTGATCGTCCAGGCGAGCAGCCCGACCACCACCAGCAGGCACAGCGAAAGGCCGGCCACCCACCACCGTGGGCGACCGGCCAGTCGTGAGCGTGCGGGTTCGGCCAACTATCAGCCGTGGGTCAGCCGGGCCGTACGGCGCCGACGTACGGCATGGCGTGCAGGCTGGTGACGCGGACCCCGGAGCCGGGGTTCTCGGCGTTCACGATCATGCCGTTGCCGATGTACATGCCGACGTGGCTGATCGGGCTGTAGTAGAACACCAGGTCACCGGGCTGCAGGTCGCTCTCGGCGACGTGCGGTCCGGAGGAGTACTGGGCGCTCGACGAGTGCGGCAGCGCGACGCCGGCCTGGGCCCACGCCATCATCGTCAGACCGGAGCAGTCGAACGCGCTCGGACCGGCTGCGCCATAGACGTACGCCTTGCCGACCTGCGCCATGGCGTAGGAGACCGCGGCCGCGGCCCGACCGGAGGCCGGGACGTCGGAGGGGACGCGCACCTCGCCGCGCGACAGGATCGCCTCGCGCTCCTCGGCCTTGAGGTCGCCGAGCAGGTCCTGGGCCTCGGCGAGCTTGTCGTCGATGGTGGCCTTCTCCTCGGCCAGCCGCTTCTGGGTCTCGGCGACCTGGGCGGCCCGCTTCTCCGTCGCGGCGCGGCGGATGTCGAGGGCCTTCAGCTCGGTGGCGTAGTCGTCGAAGAGCTGCGACTGCATGTCGTTGAAGGCCGACATGGTCGAGAGCTGGGAGAGGAACGCCTCAGGATCGTCGGAGACGACGACCTGGCCGACGGCGGAGAGGTTCTGCCCCTCGTACTGACGCACGACGGAGTCCTGCACCTGGTTCTGGACCGCCTCGAGCTCCTGGTCCTGGCGGCCCTGGTCGGCTCTGAGGGAGCCGAGGTCGCTGGTGAGCTCCTGGAGCTCCAGCTTGGCGTCGTTGTAGCGCTCCGAGGCCTGCTCCGCCTCGTGGTAGAGGCGGTCGACCCGGGCCTGCACGTCGTCGATGTCGGGCTGGGCCTGCGCCGGGGAGGAGGGCATGAAGCCCACCGCCGCGATCATGGCGCACCCAGAAAGGATCGTGATGAAACGCTTGCGGCCGTTCTGCACGAGCGGGCGCTCTCCCTTGCACGTCGTACGCCTACCGGGTGAGCTGACGGGTTCGGGCACAACGTTTGCCCTACCCCCGCTCCGCGGTGGCCACGGTGCGTGCCTCCGCCTTGCGAGGGATTCACCCCAGGTGAGTTGGTTCCCCGGCTTCCGGGCTCCCCCACGGAGGTGGAGGAGTCCGGAACTCAGCGCGGCGGCCGCGCGGATCCGAGTGATCCACTGCCACGGCCACCTGAGCGACACACGTTAGTGGCGGGTCCGGGTGCTGGCCAACTTTCGACCCATGTCGCGCGATGTTTCTCGCCCCGAACGACGATTCTTTACGGATGCGGGTCACTTCCGTTACACCCGTCACAGGAGACTCAGGCGGACTCGACCTGCGGCGGCCCGTCGAGGGGCTGAACCAGCCGTAGCGGAGGCACCAGGCCCCCGCGGGCCAAGACGTCGAGGGCCCGGCCCGCGTCGTCGTCGAAGGTGAGCTCGGGTGGCGGACCGAGCAGCACCGTCACCACGCAGTCGTGGCAGTGCAGACCCCGCACGGAGCAGGTGTCGCAGTCGATTCTCGTCGTCATGCCGGGAACGCTCGCAGGGACCACCGACAGTGGGGGCCGGCCGGACCACCCCTCGGCGTGTCGGGGTGCGCCTCAGCGCGCCAACAGGGCGAGCAGCGCGCCGGTCGCCGCGACCCGGGCGCCGCCGCGGGCGGCGTCCTCGGCGACCTCGCGGTCGTCGGACACCACGACCAGGGCGCGGCCGCTCGGCTCCGCCGCCACCAGGTCGCGGATCACGTCGTCGGCGATCACGCCGCGCGGGCTGAACAGCACCCGGACCCCTCGGGGCGCATTCACCGGCGGCCGGTGGTCGGTGTCGGCCGCGTCGAACACGACGGTGGTCTCCGCGCCGGTGCGCGCCACCAGGGGCGCCAGGCCGGTGACGAGCCGGATCCGCTGCGCCTCCAGCGACGAGGCCGGCCAGGCGGACTTGCTCACGTTGTAGCCGTCGACGATCAACCGAGCTCGCGGCATCGCGAGCAGCTGCTCGAGGAGCGCCGGGCTCGACGGTCCCCACGCGCCGGCCGAGCTCGGGACGCGGGCGCCGGACTCGGCCAGGTCGGCCTCGACCCGGTCGCCCGGCGAGCCGCTGACCGCGGGCAGCGCCAGCTCGCGACGGAGCCCGCTCGCCGCATCGATCACCGTCTCGAGCAGGACCCGGGCCCGCAGCGTGGCCTCGTCGCGCTCCGACCGCGCGTCACGGCGGCCCTGCGTCGCCTCGGCCTCGAGGCGCTCGACCTGGCCACGCAGCCGGCGGTTCTCCTTCTCCAGCGCGGCGCAGCGCTGCTCCGCGTCGGACTCCGCGGCCAGCCGGGCGACGTCGGCCTCGTCGGCGGCGGCCCGCGCCTCGCGCTCGGCGGCCCGGGTGTCGCCGAGCTTGCGGCGCAGCGCCGCGTTGTCGGCCTTGATCTCGTCGAGCTGGGCCCGCTGGGCCGCGCGCAGGTCGCGCACCGTCTGCTCCGCGTCGGCCAGCTTGACGCGCAGCCGGTCCAGCTCCCGGTCGGCTCGGTCCGCACGGTCGTCGGGAGGCCCGGTGCGCTCGGCGACCCGCCGTACGGCGTCGTCGAAGGCGGCCTCCCAGTCGTCGGGACGGGTCAGCCAGTCCAGCGCGGCCTCGGTCGCCGGGTCGTCGCCCGCCGGAGCCGGCCGGGCCGCGACCTGGGTGCCGACCCGGGCCCGGAAGTCGTCGTCGGCCAGCGCCTCGGCGATCGCGGTGCCGCCGAGACGGGCCCGGCGGGCGGGCGCGAAGGTCGCGACCCGTCGAACCGACGCAGGGAGCCGGGGTACGTCGGGCAGCGCGTCGGCGGTCAGCGCGACGATGCGGGTGCGCACCGGCTCCGGGAGCTCGACCAGCGAGCGGAGCACGGGGACGGTCATGGCCGGGCCCGTCAGCTCGTCCCGGGCTCGGCGGTGACGGGCTGGTCGTCGGCCTGGTGACGCGGCACGACCTCGATCGCGTCGGAGCGACCGCACCACCGGCAGGCGACGGCCTCGACGGACTCGCCGCGCAGCTCGGTCTCCTCGACGGTGTGGTCGCCGGCGAGGTCGAAGTGCCAGAACTCCGTCGTACGACGGGTGCGCGTGACGTCGAAGCGGGTGAGGTTGCCGCAGCCCGAGCAGCGCCAGCGGTGCGCGTCGTCGGGGATGGCGGTGCTCATCTGCGCTCCTCTCTCGGGCCGTTCTGGCCACACCCTATGGTTTCCCGCGCGCCGCCCCGGGAATGTCGGTGCACCGATCTAGCGTCGACGGCATGGCTACCGGCGTTCAGCGTGCGACCTCCCAGTGGGAGTCGCAACGCAGTTTCGACGAGCTGGGACGCCCGCTGCGCGACATCACGTTCTGCGTCGTCGACCTCGAGACCACCGGCGGCTCGGCCGAGGGCGGCGCGATGATCACCGAGATCGGCGCCGTGAAGGTGCGCGGCGGCGAGGTGCTCGGTGAGTTCCAGACCCTGGTCAACCCCCACACCGAGATCCCGGCGTTCATCGCCGTGCTCACCGGCATCAGCAACTCGATGGTCGCCGACGCGCCCTCGATCGAGTCGGCGCTGCCGGCGTTCCTGGAGTTCGCGGCGGGCTCGGTGCTGGTCGCCCACAACGCCCCGTTCGACGTCGGCTTCCTCAAGCACTTCGCCGCCCGGCAGGAGCGGCCCTGGCCGCGCTTCGAGGTCCTCGACACCGCCAAGCTCGCGCGCCGGGTGATCACCCGCGACGACGCGCCCAACTGCAAGCTGTCGTCGCTGGCCAAGGCGTTCGGGTCGACCACGACGCCCAACCACCGCGCGCTCTCCGACGCCCGGGCGACCGTCGACGTCCTCCACGGGCTGATGGAGCGGCTCGGCGGTCTCGGCGTCCAGACGCTCGAGGAGCTGCAGACGTTCTCCTCGCGGGTCACCACGGCGCAGCGCAAGAAGCGGCACCTCGCCGAGTCGCTCCCCCATGCCCCGGGCGTCTATCTCTTCCGCGACGACCGCGCGCGGGTCCTCTACGTCGGCACCTCCCGCGACCTGCGCTCGCGGGTCCGCTCCTACTTCACCGCCTCCGAGACCCGCTCGCGGATGGGCGAGATGGTCGGCATCGCGAGCCGCGTCGACGGCATCGAGTGCGCGACCGCGCTCGAGGCCGAGGTGCGCGAGCTGCGGCTGATCGCGGAGCACAAGCCGCGCTACAACCGGCGCTCCCGGTTCCCCGAGAAGGTCCACTTCGTCAAGCTCACCCGCGAGACGTGGCCGCGGCTGTCGCTGGTGCGCCGGGTGCTCGACGACGGCGCCGACTACCTCGGCCCGTTCTCGTCGCGGAAGACCGCCGAGAAGTGCCTGACCGCGCTGCACGAGACGTTCCCGGTCCGCCAGTGCTCCGACCGGCTGTCCCTCACGCCCTCGCGGGCCCCGTGCGTGCTGGCCGAGATGGGGCGCTGCCTCTCCCCGTGCGACGGCAGCGTCGACGCCACGACGTACGCCGCCGTGGTGCGCCAGCTGCGCGACTCCCTGCTCCGGCGTCCTGACGAGGTGGTGGAGGCGATCAACACGCGGATGGCGGCGCTGGCCGCCGACGAGCGGTTCGAGGAGGCCGGCGTCCACCGGGACCGGCTCGCGGCGTTCGTGCGCGCCGCGGCCCGCACCCAGCGGCTCTCCGCGCTGACCCGCTGCCCCGAGGTGGTCGCCGCCCGGCGCGAGGACGACGGCCGCTGGGCCGTCCACGTGGTGCGCTTCGGTCGGCTCGCCGCCGCCGGGGTGATCCCGCCCGGCGCCGACGCGCACTCCTACGTCGCGACGCTGCGGCTCTCGGCTGAGACGGTCGCCACGGCCCCCGGCCCGGTGCCGGCCGCGACCGCCGAGGAGACCGAGAGGGTGCTGCGCTGGTTGGAGTCGCCGGGGATCCGCCTGGTCGACGTCGACGGCGAGTGGACCTGCCCGGTCGCCGGCGCCACCCGCCACCTGGCCATCCACGACGCGGTCAACCAGTCCCGGCTCTCCCTGGTGCCGTTCGACGACCGCCGCGAGGTCTCCACGGTCCACCAGCCGACCCGTTAGCCTGACCGCCATGATCACCGCCATCGTCTTCGTGAAGGCCGACGTCGCCCGGATCCCGGAGGTCGCCGAGGCCATCGCCGCGCTCGACGGGGTCAGCGAGGTCTACTCGGTCACCGGTCAGATCGACCTGATCGCCCTGGTCCGGGTGCGCAACCACGAGGACGTCTCGGACGTCGTCGCCGACCGCCTCAACAAGGTGCCCGGCGTCAACGCCACCGAGACCCACATCGCGTTCCGCACCTACTCGCGTCACGACCTCGAGTCGGCGTTCTCGCTCGGCCTGGACTGACCCACCCGTGGACTGGCTGAGCGACCACTGGCTCGACCTCGTCGGATGGGGCGGCAGCGCCCTGCTGGTGTTCTCGCTCCTGCAGGCGCGGGTGCTGCGCTTCCGCACGCTCAACACGATCGGCTGCCTGATCCTGATCGTCTTCAACGCGATGCTCGGCGTGTGGCCGATGGTCGGCATGAACGTCGTGCTCGCGTCGATCAACGTCTGGTTCATCGTCAAGCTGCTCGGTGAGCGCCACGACGAGGCGGCGTTCGAGGTCCTCGGCGTCGGCCTGGGCGACGACTACCTGCACCACGTGCTGCGCAACCACCGGACCGACATCCTGCGCTTCCAGCCCGACTTCGCCTGGGACCCGCAGCCCGACCGCGACCTCGCCTTCATCGTGATGCGCGCCGACGAGACCGTCGGGGTGGTGCTGCTGCGCCGCGACGGCGACGTCGCCCGGATCCTGCTCGACTACGTGACCCCCCGCTACCGTGACTTCACGCCGGGCGAGTTCGTGTGGCGGCGCAGCGGTCTGCTGGCCGACCTCGGCTTCCGCCAGGTGATCACCCCGCCGCACATGATCGGGGCCTACTACGACCACGTCGGCTTCCGCAGCAACGGCCGGGAGTACGTGCTCGACCTGCCCTAGACCGAGCTGGCCTCGATCCAGCGGTCGAGCGCCGCGCGCGCGGCGCCCGAGTCCACCGCGTCGCGCGCCTTCTCGACGCCGGCGGCGAGCGCGTCGGCCGGCGGGGTGCCGGGCGCGTCGTACACCGCGAGCGCGGCGCCGGCGTTGAGCAGGACGGCGTCGCGCACGGCGCCGGTCTCGCCGGCCAGGAGCCGGCGTACGACGTCGGCGTTGTGGGCCGCGTCGCCGCCGCGCAGGGCCTCGGTGGTCCCGCGCGGGACGCCGATGTCGGCCGGGTCGAGGACCGACTCGGTGACCTCGCCGCCGTGCACCCACCAGACCCGCGACGTCGTCGTCGTGGTCAGCTCGTCGAGGCCGTCGTCGCCGCGCACCACCCAGGCGTCGACACCGCGACGGGCGTAGACGCCGGCCATGACCGGGGCGATCCGGAGGTCGGCGCAGCCGATCGCGAGGGCTCCGGCGCGGGCCGGGTTGGTGAGCGGTCCGAGGATGTTGAACGTCGTGCCGATGCCGAGCTCGCGGCGGGTGACCGCGGCGTGCCGCATCGCGGGGTGGAAGGCGGCGGCGAAGCAGAACGTGATGCCGGCCTCCTCCGCCACCGCGGCCACGCGGGCGGGCGGCAGGTCGAGCCGGATGCCGAGCTGCTCGAGCACGTCGGCGCTGCCGGACTGGGACGACGCGGACCGGTTGCCGTGCTTGACCACGCGGGCGCCGGCGCCGGCGGCGACGATCGCGGCCATCGTGGAGATGTTGACCGACATCGAGCGGTCGCCGCCGGTGCCGACGACGTCGAGCAGCCGTCCGGAGACCGTGATCGGGGTCGCGACGGCGTACATCGCCTCGACGAGGCCGGTGACCTCGTCGACCGACTCCCCCTTGGCCCGCAGCGCGACCGCGAAGCCGGCGACCTGCGACGGCGACGCCTCGCCCGAGAGCACCTCCCCCATCGCCCACGCGGTCTGCTCGGCGGTGAGGTCCTGCCCCGCGACCAGGGCACCGAGGACGTCGGGCCAGCTCGACATCAGGTCGTGGCGGGCACGTGCGAGCGCAGCACCGAGACCACGGTCTCGGCGAGCTGGATCGGGTCCAGCGGGTGTGGCACGGCGGCCTCGGCCCGCGACCAGGTCGCCAGCCAGGCGTCCTGCGGGCGGCCGGTCAGCACGACGATCGGCGGGCACCGGAAGATCTCGTCCTTGAGCTGCTTGGCGATGCCCATGCCACCGGCGGGCACGGCCTCGCCGTCGAGGATCGCGAGGTCGATCAGGCCGGCGTCCATGTTCTGCAGCACGACCGGCTCGGTGGCGACCTCGACGTACTCGAGCTCGGGCAGGTCGGGGTGGGGCCGGCGGCCGAGCGCGAGGATCACCTGCTGGCGGGTGTTGACGTCGTCGCTGTAGACGAGCACGCGCAGCGCGGTCCGGGGAGAGGTCGAGTCGCTCACGGCGGCGATGCTACCGCTCACTCTCCGGTGCGCGGCGCGATGCCGCCGCTTCTCGCGCCTCGAGGAGGTCGAGGCGGCGGTCCTCGCGCGTGGCCTCCTTGAGCGACGCGCGCACCCACTGGGTGAACAGCACGCCGAAGAGCACCAGCGCGACCAGGTCGCCCGAGCCCCAGAGGATCCCGCCGGCGAGGTGCTGGTCGTCGATCGGCTCCGGCAGCCAGGAGCCCAGCGGACCGTCGTGCAGGTCGGGGTACCAGGACCCGCCGATCAGCTCGGTCTCGCCCATGATCGTGACCCCGAGGAACGCGTGGAACGGCAGCGTCAGCACCACCAGCAGCATCCGGAACGGGTAGCTCACCCGGCCCGGGACCGGGTCCACCCCGACGATCGGCCAGAAGAAGAGCGAGCCGACGAGCACGAGGTGGATGTGCATCACCTCGTGGAGGTACGCCGAGTGGAGGGTCGCGTCGTACCAGCCGGAGAAGTAGAGGGCCCAGGGCGACACGACGTAGAGCAGCAGCGTGAGGGGCGGGAAGGTCAGGACCCTCGCCGGCCAGGAGTGCAGCACGGCGAGCAGCCAGCGCCGCGGCGCCGGCGGCAGCGTCCGGAGCGCGAGGGTGACCGGCGCCCCCAGCGCGAGCGCCATCGGGACCAGCATCGCCAGGATCATGTGCTGGACCATGTGGACGCTCAGCAGGGTGAGGTCGTAGGTCCCCAGACCGGACGCCGTCGCGAAGTAGAACGAGCCCATCCCGAGGACGACGAACGCGATCGTCCGCCCCACCGGCCAGCGGTCCCCGCGGCGGTGCAGCAGGTGCACGCCGTACAGGTAGAGACCCGCCACCCAGACGGTGATGACGAACGGGATCGGGGCCAGCGACCACTCGGTGAAGACGGTGCCGAACGTGAAGCGCGGGAGCGCGCCGGCGGCGTCGAGGACGGTTCCGGCGGACGGGATGAGCACGTTGTGAACTTTATGACCCCCAAACACAGGGGGTCGGGGTGCCCTCGTCCTCGGGTCACGACATAATGACCGCGTGGCGACAGCAACCGCGATTCCGGCCTCCCGACTGCACGGGCACCACGACCGACCGAGCATGGTCAGCGTCGGGACGATCATCTGGCTCTCGAGCGAGCTGATGTTCTTCGCCGCGCTCTTCGCGTCGTACTTCACGATCCGCGCGGTGAGCCCCGAGCTGTGGGCCGAGAACACCGCGATCCTCGACGTCCCGTTCGCATCGGTGAACACCACGATCCTGGTGCTGTCGTCGCTGACCTGCCAGCTCGGCGTGTTCGCCGCCGAGCGCGGGCAGGTCGGCCGCACCGGCTCGGTGTTCCGGGTCAAGGGTTGGGGCCTGCGCGAGTGGTTCGTGCTCACCTACGTCATGGGCGCGATCTTCATCGCGGGCCAGGCCACCGAGTACGCCTCGCTCGTCAAGGAGGGCGTGACGATCCAGGACTCGGCGTACGGCACGATGTTCTACCTCACCACCGGCTTCCACGGTCTCCACGTGACCGGCGGGCTGATCGCCTTCCTCTTCGTGCTCGGCCGCACCCTCGTCGCGCGCAAGTTCACCCACGAGCAGGCCGTGAGCGCCATCGTCGTGTCGTACTACTGGCACTTCGTCGACGTCGTCTGGATCGGGCTGTTCGCGACCATCTACCTCGTCAAGTAGCGCTTCTCGGCCACCGAACCGCATCCCGAAACCGAAGGACTAGATGTGCGTCTCCTGAATCGCTCGGCGGGTCGACTGTCCCGGCACCGCCGCGGCCCGCTCGCCGGGTTCATGGTCCTGCTGCTGGGCCTGCTGCTGACCGGTGGGCTCTACACCGCGTTCTCCCCCGCGTCGGCGGATCAGACGACGGCCAGCGAGGAGCAGATCGCCCAGGGACGTGAGCTCTTCCTCGTGGGCTGCGCCTTCTGCCACGGCCAGAACGGTGAGGGTGTCCGCACCATCGACTCCCAGGGCGGCGACAACCAGCTCGGCCCGTCCCTGGTCGGCGTCGGCGCCGCAGCCGTCGACTTCCAGGTCGGCACCGGCCGGATGCCGATGGCCCAGCCCGGCGCTCAGGTGCCGAGCAAGACCCCGACCTACACCGACGACGAGGTCGCCGCGCTGGCGGCGTACGTCGCCTCGCTGGGCCCCGGCCCGGCGATCCCCGACGAGGGCGACTACAGCATCGAGGGCCTGTCCGACGAGGAGCGCCAGGAGGCGATCACCCGCGGCGGTCAGATCTTCCTCACCAACTGCACGGCGTGCCACAACTTCGAGGGCTCCGGCGGCGCGATGCCGCGCGGCGGCTACGCGCCGAAGATCCGCGGCGTCGAGCCGCGCTACATCTACGAGGCCATGCTGACCGGCCCGCAGAACATGCCGAACTTCTCCAACGGCAACCTCTCCCCCGACGAGAAGCGCGACGTCATCGCCTACCTCGGCTCGCTCGACGAGATGCCCAGCTACGGCGGCTTCGGATTCGGCGGCATGGGCCCCGTGCCCGAGGGCCTGGCGGCCTGGCTGTTCGGCATCGGCCTGCTGACCGGCGCCGCCGTCTGGATCGCCGCCCACACGACCCGCTCGGACAAGAAGAAGGTGGAGGCGTGAGCACCCCGCCCACGAACGACGACCACGCGCACGACGAGCCCGTGGACGAGAACCTGCCCGCTCGCGACGACCTGTTCGCCAACCCGGGCCTGCCGGAGCACCACTGGCGTCCCACGGACGTCGACCCGAAGGCCGAGAAGCGCGCCGAGCGGCAGGTGGCGACCCTCTTCGGGCTGTCGGCCGTCTGCACGATCCTCCTGATCGTCTCCTACTTCGCCTTCGAGATCGGCGAGGACCCCGACGTCATCGGCGGCTTCGGCGCCTCCAACCTGACGATCGGCCTCTCCATGGCCGGCATGCTGCTCTTCATCGGCATCGGCATCATCCAGTGGGCCCGCAAGTTGATGGCCGACCAGGAGATCGTCGAGTACCGCCACCCCGCCGCATCCTCCGAGGAGGACCGCCAGGCGACGCTGGCCGCGCTCAACGCCGGCCTCGAGGAGTCCGGCATCGGCCGGCGCCCGCTGGTCCGCAACTCGCTGCTCGGCGCGCTGGGCCTGCTCGGTCTGCCGGCCGTCGTGATGCTGCGCGACCTCGGCCCCACGCCGCACCAGGTCGGCCCGGACAAGAAGATCGACTACCCCGGCGCCGGCATCGAGCACACCATCTGGGCGAAGGGCATGCGCGTCGTACGCGATGTCGTCGGCACGCCGATCAAGCCCTCGGACCTCGAGATCGGTGACCTCGTCAACGCCGAGCCCGAGGCCCTCTTCAACGGCGGTGAGGACGGCGAGCCCCTCGAGGGCGTCGTGCTCCAGATCAACAAGTCCAAGGGTGCCGTCGTGGTCGTCCGGATGGAGCCCGACGACATCATCCCAGGCAAGGGCCGCGAGAACTGGTCCGTCGACGGGATCGTCTGCTACTCCAAGATCTGCACGCACGTGGGTTGCCCGATCTCGCTCTACGAGCGGACCACCCACCACCTGCTCTGCCCCTGCCACCAGTCGACCTTCGACCTCGCCGACTCGGCCAAGGTGGTCTTCGGCCCCGCGGCCCGCGCGCTGCCGCAGCTGCCGCTGGAGGTCGACTCCGAGGGCTACCTCGTGGCGCAGGCACCATTCGACGAACCTGTGGGACCTAGCTTCTGGGAGCGTGGCTGATCATGGTGGACACGAGCAAGGTCGCCACCAGCAACACGACGACCGCGGCGACGGCCAAGAAGCCGAGCCGGGCAGGCGCGATCGCCACCTGGGCCGACGAGCGCCTCGGCCTCGCATCGATGGCCAAGAAGAACCTGCGCAAGGTCTTCCCCGACCACTGGTCGTTCATGCTGGGCGAGATCGCGCTGTGGAGCTTCGTCGTCCTGCTGCTGACCGGCGTGTTCCTCACCCTCTGGTTCACGCCGAGCATGGGCGAGGTCACCTACCACGGCTCCTACGAGCAGCTGCGCGGCATCCACATGTCCGAGGCGTACGCCTCGAGCCTCAAGCTCTCCTTCGACGTCCGCGGCGGCCTGCTGATGCGCCAGATGCACCACTGGGCCGCGATGCTCTTCATCGCGTCGATGATGGTGCACCTGCTCCGGGTGTTCTTCACGGGCGCCTACCGCAAGCCGCGCGAGCTCAACTGGGTGATCGGCTCGCTGCTGCTGCTCCTCGGCACGCTCGAGGGCTTCACCGGCTACTCGCTGCCCGACGACCTGCTGTCGGGCACGGGCGTCCGCGCCGCCGACGGCTTCGTCAAGGCGACGCCGGTGGTCGGCACGTACATGTCGTTCTTCCTCTTCGACGGCGAGTTCCCGGGTGAGGCGATCATCCCGCGGCTCTACACGATCCACGTGCTGCTGATCCCGGGCCTGCTGCTGGCGCTGATCGCGGCCCACATGCTGCTGCTCGTCTACCACAAGCACACCCAGTGGCCTGGTCCCGGCCGCACCGAGAAGAACGTCGTGGGCTTCCCGATGCTCCCGGTGTACGCCGCCAAGGCCGGTGGCTTCTTCTTCATCGTGTTCGGCGTGACCGCCCTGATGGGTGCGGTGCTGTCGATCAACCCGGTGTGGAAGTACGGCCCGTACGACCCGTCCAAGGTGACCGCGGGCTCCCAGCCCGACTGGTACATGGGCTGGCCGGACGGGGCGCTGCGGATCATGCCCGGCATCGAGTCGCACTTCTGGGGCGTGACGCTCAGCTGGAACGTGCTGCTGCCCATCCTGGTGCTGCCGATGCTGATGTTCACGATCCTGCTGCTGCTGCCGTTCATCGACGCCTGGATCACCGGCGACAAGCGCGAGCACCACCTGTTGGAGCGCCCGCGCAACGCGCCGACCAGGACGGCCACCATGGTCGCGCTGATGACGATGTACGGCCTCTTCTGGGCGGCCGGCGGCAACGACATCATCGCGATCAGGCTGCACGCGTCGATCAACCAGATCACGTACTTCCTGCGGGCGGCGGTCTTCATCGGTCCGGTCATCGCCTTCGTGATCACCCGGCGCTGGTGCATCTCGCTGCAGCGCAAGGACAACGACGACCTGCTCCACGGCTACGAGACCGGCATCATCATGCGGTCGGCCGAGGGTGGCTACTCCGAGAAGCACCTGCCGCTGGCGCCGTCGCGGGCCTACACGCTCACGGCGCGCGACCGCGACCCGGTGCCGAACGGTCACCACGAGGAGGTCGACGCCAACGGCCTGCCGGGCCCGGCCAAGGGACGCTTCACGGGTCTCCGCAACCGGATCCGCACGGTCTGGTACGCCGACAACGTGCAGAAGCCGACGCCGGAGGAGCTCGCTGCGGGCCACCACCACGCCGAGCACGAGCACGAGCTGCAGAGCCCGATGGACGGCCACGCCGCCGACGGCCACCAGTTCGACGGCCACCACCTGGTCGAGGACGAGAACCTGCGCTCGCACTGACGCCACTGCAGGGCCACTCCGAGGCCGCCCCTCTCCCCCCAACGGGAGTCGGGCGGCCTCGGTCGTTTCGCTGACCCGTCGCTTCGGCACGCTCTGGGAGTGCCGACCCGTCGCTTCGGCACGCTCTGGGAGTGCTGACCCGTCGCTTCATCACGGACCGCGATCCTGGCCGGACCAGGTCAGACCGCCGAAGCGCCGACGGGCGGCGACGATGCCGGCCCGGAGTCGACGCTCGACGTGCGCGCCCGGACCCCAGAGATCGGACGCGGTGAAGACGTCGACGATCCACCCCTCGTGCTCGACCAGCCACGACCGGCGAGCACGATCGTGCTCCTGGCGCTCCGGCCCGTGCCACTGGGGTCCGTCGTACTCGGCCGCGTACCGGAGGTCGGGGACTCCGAGATCCAGGTAGAACCACCCGTCGGGCCCCTTCGCAGGCACTTGCGGGACCGGCAGCGGCAGCTCCTGGCAGTCGCGCCACCGCAGCTTCATCACGCTCTCGGGCGGCGACTGGGCCAGACCGTCGACGTACGGCGCCGTGCCACGGAACGTCCGCACGCCCCGGTACCCCTTGAACCGGCTGTCACCGAGCCTGACGAGATCGCTCGCATCGAAGTCGGCGATCGCTGCCATGGCGTCCATGCCGGCGAACCCCTGCTCCCGCGGCAGCAACAACCCGAGATCGCAGGCGGTACGGAGCTTGCTCGTGACGTGAAGGTCGCCGATCTGCACCACCTCCCCCGGGAGGAAGGTGCGCTCCCCGCTCTGGGTGAGGTCGTTGCGGAGCCGGTATCCCGCTCTCGACCGATACATCGAGACCGGAGGGACCGCGAGGTGGTCGTTGGGCGCGAGCACCATCGACGCACCGTGGAACCACCCGGCAGTGCGGTCGGTGACGACGGCGTCGTCCGGGACCACCAGCCTCAGGCAGGCGGCACGCAGCTCGAGTCCGTCGGCGAGCTGCGCGGCGTACGCGACCCCACGGATCGGGGTGATCAGCAGGCCGTCCGCCACCCAGGTCGCCAGCTGGCGCCGGCTGACCCCGGCTGCCCGTGCCTCAGCAGAGGTGAAAGGTCGGTCGATGGGAACCGGAGCATCCGGTCCCAGGAAAGGCGTGTGTCGGGGTACGTCGGTCATGGGCAGGTCGATGCCCCCACCGACCAGGTCGCCAATCAGACGCAGTGGTCACCTGTGGACAACGCGTCGACGTGCGCGCCGTAGCGACGGGTCAGCGCTCTCACGCGTTCCCAAGCGACGGGTCAGCGCTCTCACGCGTACCCAAGCGACGGGTCAGCGCTCTCACGCGCACCCAAGCGACGGGTCAGCGATCAGGAGAGAGCGGATGCCTGGGCGTACTGGGCGAAGGACTCGTTCCAGTCGCCGTAGCCGTTGTCGAGCGTCATCGGGCGGTCGGTGCCGGTGTACTCGACCACGTCGCCGCGGCGGCTCATGGCGTAGAGCCAGGCCGCGTTGTCGGTGCTCATCCCGGTGCACCCGTGGGACACGTTGGCGTAGCCCTGGGAGCCGACCGACCACGGGGCGGCGTGGATGAACTCGCCCGAGTAGGTCAGCCGCATCGCCCACTGGACGTTGTCGAGGTCGTACGCCTCCGCACCGGTGATGCCGACGGTCTCGGAGTTCATCCGCTTCGAGTCGAACTTCTCGATGATCACCTTGGTGCCGGAGCGAGTGGTGAAGCCGGCCTTGCCGGTGGTGATCGGGATCGTCCGGAGCAGGGAGCCGTTGCTGAAGACCTTCATCTGGTGGGTCTGCGCGTCGACCTTGTAGATGTGCGCGTCCCCGACCTCGAAGTCCAGCTGGCGGCTCTCCTGGCCGTAGATGCCGTGGCCCGCCGGGATGCTGTTCACGTCGACGTCGACGTGCACGTCGGTGCCGGCCTTCCAGTACGTCTTCGGGCGCCAGTGGGCCTCGGTGTCGCTGAGCCAGTGCCACGCGCCCGGCTGGCGGGGGGTCGACGTGACGCTCATGTGCTTCTCGAACGACGCACGCTCGGTCACCGGGAGGTCGAACGTGACGATCACCGGCATCCCGACGCCGACCGTCTCGCCGGCCAGCGGGGCCACCGACGGGTAGGTCTGCTCGTCGAGGGTGAGGTCCTGCGTCGTGAACTTCGACGTACGGCGGACCTGCTTGCCGTTGGTGCCCTGCGCGACCGTCTTCACGACGTACGACGTGCCGGGCTCGAGGCGGCTGTCGGCCTTCCAGGAGAGCCCGTTGCCGGCCATGGTGCCCGCGAGGGCGCCCTCGGTCGACGTCACGTCGACCGACTCGAGCTCCGCGTTGGCGACCGTGACGGCCAGGGTGGTGTCGACCGAGACGTCGGCGGTGCCGCTCTCGACGTTGAGGCTGACCTTCGGCTTCGCGACCGGCGCCGCCGAGCTGCTGGTGGCGTCGGTGGGCTCCGAGCCGACGAGGGGCGCGTCGTTGGTGTCGCAGGCCGTCAGGCCCAGGGCGGCGATGGCGACGAGCGCGGCTGCGCCGGCGATCGCTCGGCGCCCGTGTCGGCGCTGACGACTCTCGGACATGCGAAAACTCCCCGTGACTGGCTGCGTGCGGTCGTACGTCCAGCGTAACCGCCGGGCCCCACGAGTCCGATTCGGCGCGACGTGCGAAGGCTCACGCCGTCCGAGCGCAACCAAACCGCCGTGGCGAGCGTCAGTGCGCGTGCTCGCCGCGGTAGTACTCGAAGATCCAGCCCACCAGCGCCAGGGCACCCAGGGCGACCCCGATGATGAAGAGCCACCACGCGTAGGCCGCGACGCCGTACACGCACACACCGAGCGCGAGGGCGCACCACAGCGGCCACCAGGAGTACGGCGGGAAGAAGCCCAGCTCGCCGGCGCCGTCCGCGATGTCGCCGTCCTTGCGGTCCTCGGGACGTGGGTCCATGTTCTTGGCGTGGAACCCGAGGTAGAGGGTCACCATGGCCGAGAGCAGGGTCGTCATCGTCAGCGCGGAGGTGCCGGTCCAGTCACCGGTGATGAACCAGTAGGCGGGGCTCACCAGCACGAAGAAGATCGTGCAGATCCCGAAGATCCAGGCTTCAGACTTCATCGGGCGTCGCCCTCCGGGTCGGCGTTGCGGTCGCGGAGCATCTCCTCGCGACCCTCCATGTCGGGTGCGTCCGCGACGTCACCGTCGCGAGCGGCTTCGTTGTCCTCCAGCTCGATCGCCGCGACCTCCGGGTGGTGGAGGTCGAACGCCGGAGACTCGGAGCGGATCCGCGGGATCGTCACGAAGTTGTGGCGCGGCGGCGGGCAGCTGGTCGCCCACTCGAGCGAGCGGCCCCAGCCCCACGGGTCGTCGGTGTTGACCAGGGGCGCCCGGCGCGACACGTAGACGTTGTAGAGGAACGGCAGCGTCGAGGCACCGAGCAGGAACGCACCGATCGTCGACACCTGGTTGAGGGTGGTGAAGCCGTCGTCGGGCAGGTAGTCGGCGTAGCGCCGCGGCATGCCCTCCACCCCCAGCCAGTGCTGCACGAGGAACGTCGTGTGGAAGCCGATGAACAGCAGCCAGAAGTGCAGCTTGCCGAGGCGCTCGTCGAGCATCCGGCCGGTCATCTTCGGCCACCAGAAGTAGAAGCCCGCGAACATCGCGAACACCACCGTGCCGAACACGACGTAGTGGAAGTGCGCGACCACGAAGTAGGAGTCGGAGACGTGGAAGTCGAGCGGCGGGCTGGCCAGGATGATGCCGGTCAGGCCACCGAAGAGGAACGTCGTGAGGAAGCCGATCGACCAGAGCATGGGCGTGTCGAACGAGACGGACCCGCCCCACATCGTGCCGATCCAGTTGAAGAACTTCACTCCTGTGGGCACCGCGATCAGGAACGTCATGCCCGAGAAGAACGGCAGGTCGACCGCGCCGGTCACGAACATGTGGTGCGCCCACACCGCGACCGAGAGGATCGCGATGCCGAGCGTCGCACCGACCAGGCCGATGTAGCCGAAGATCGGCTTGCGGCTGAAGACCGGCAGGATCTCGGTGACGATGCCGAAGAACGGCAGCGCGATGATGTAGACCTCGGGGTGCCCGAAGAACCAGAACAGGTGCTGCCACAGGATCGCGCCGCCGTGGGCGGTGTCGAAGACGTGGGCGCCGAGCTGGCGGTCGGCCTCGAGCGAGAGCAGCGCGCCGGCCAGGACCGGGAAGGCGATCAGCACGAGCAGGCTGGTGACCAGCGTGTTCCAGACGAAGATCGGCATCCGGAACATGGTCATGCCGGGCGCGCGCATGCAGATGATCGTGGTGATGAAGTTGACCGCACCGAGGATGGTGCCGAGACCGGCCATCCACAGGCCCATGATCCAGAGGTCACCGCCGACGCCGGGTGAGCGGATCGCGTCGGAGAGCGGCGTGTAGGCGAACCAGCCGAAGTCGGCCGCGCCCTGCGGGGTCAGGAAGCCGGAGGCGGCGATCAGCCCACCGAAGAGGAACAGCCAGTAGCTGAACATGTTCAGGCGCGGGAACGCGACGTCCGGCGAGCCGATCTGGAGCGGCATGATCACGTTGCCGAACCCGAAGAACAGCGGCGTCGCGAACAGCAGCAGCATGATCGTGCCGTGCATCGTGAAGAGCTGGTTGTACAGCTCGTCGTTGACCACCTGCATGCCCGGGTAGGCGAGCTCGGAGCGGATCAGCATCGCCATCAGGCCGCCCACGAGGAACCAGGCGAACGACGTCCCGAGGTAGAGCTTGCCGATCAGCTTGTGGTCGGTGGTCGTCAGGACCCGCGCGACCTGCTCACCGAGACGCGGGCGCTCCGTCCCTCCGGTGGCGGTCGGGTGTGCGGTCGTGGCGGTCACTCCGCCCCCTCCTCGGCTCGTCGCCGGAGAGCCCGGCCTGGGTGCTGGCGAAGGAGCCGCCGAGCAGCGGCGCGTCGGACTCGGCGCCGGCGTCCTGGAGCTGCTGGAGGTACTCCTGGTACTTCTCGACGCTCACGACCTCGACGTTGAAGAGCATCCGCGAGTGGTAGACGCCGCAGAGCTCGTAGCACTTCCCGCGGAACGAGCCCTCGCGGGTCGGCGTGATCTCGTAGTGGTTCACGCGACCGGGGACGACGTCCATCTTCATGAGGAACGCCGGCACCCCGAGGTCGTGGATCACGTCGGGCGAGTGCAGGTTGAAGCGCGTCGTCAGGCCGACCGGCAGGACCAGGGTCGGGATGTGCGAGCCGGTGCCGGCCTCGTGGACGTACGACGAGTAGGGGAACTGGTCGTCGAACAGGTCGTCGTCGGCCGAGCGGTCCTGCTCGCCGATGCCGTAGTTGAAGGTCCACGACCACTGCTGGCCGGTGACCTCGATCGTGTTGTCGACCTTGCGGTCGTCGTCGAGGACGAAGTTCTGGGTGTCCACCGTGTGCACGAAGAAGACGATCACCATGATGACCGGCGCGATCGTGTAGAAGATCTCGAGCGGCAGGTTGTAGCGCGTCTGGATCGGGATCTCGTCGTCGCTGCGACGGCGGAAGTGGAAGATCGCGTAGAAGATCAGGGCCCACACGATCACGCCCGTGATCAGGGCGGCGATCCACGCGCCCTGCCACAGGTTCAAGATGTGCTCGCCCTGCTCGGACGCCGGGTCCGGCATCGCGAACCGCTCCCACTCCCCCTTGGTCTCGGAGGAGCAGCCGCCCAGCACCAGCACGCTGATGCCGAGGACGGCGAGGGCGGTCACTCGACGGGCTGTCCCGTGGTTGCCGGCCACACGCTTGGGGAGTTGCAGACCCACGAACGAGCCTCTCTCTCAACGATCTCGGATACGCCGAACACTATAGGAATCGAGGACCGGTTTGAGCGGTGGGGCACCCGGTACGTTCGGTGTGTGACAAATGCCGCTGACGGACCGCGGGTGCCCCCGTCGGCCTATCTCGACGCAGCCTCCTCCGAGCCCCTCCATCCCGCCGCCCGCGACACCCTGCTGGCGGCCCTGGACCGCGGGTACGCCGACCCGCGCCGGCTGCACGGTCCGGGCCGTGACGCGCGGCTGCTCCTCGACAATGCGCGCGCCGTGGTCGCGGAGTGCCTGGGCGTGCGACCCGACGAGGTGTCGTTCACCCACTCCGGCACCGAGGCCGTGCACCGCGGCCTCCTCGGCCTGCGCGCCGGGCGGCCCTGGGCCGGCTCCGCGGTCGCCTACTCGGCCGTCGAGCACTCCGCCGTGCTGCACGCGCTCGAGTGGACCCGGTCGGAGGACCACGTCGTCCTCCCGGTCGACCGGCTCGGGCGGGTGACCGGGCCGGTGCCCGCGGGCCTCGCCGCCGTCGCGGTCCAGTCGGCGAACCACGAGGTCGGCACGCTCCAGCCGCTCGACCGCCTCGACCTGCCCGACCGCACCCCCTTGTTCGTGGACGCCGGCGCGTCGATGGGTCGGCTGCCGCTCCCCGACCGCTGGGACGTGCTCGCCGGCTCGGCCCACAAGTGGGGCGGTCCCGCCGGGGTCGGCGTCCTCGTCGTCCGCAAGGGGACGTTCTGGGCCAACGCGTTCCCCGGCGAGGACCCGCTCGACGAGTCCGCGACCGGCTTCCCGAACGTCCCCGCCGCCCTGGCCGCGGCGGCCGCGCTCCGCGCCGTCGTGGCGGAGCGGGACGAGGTCAACGCCCGCCAGTTCGCGCTGATCGACCGGATCCGGGCGGCGGCCGCCGCCGTGCCGGACGTCGAAGTCGTCGGCGACCCGGTCGACCGGCTGCCCCACCTGGTCACCTTCTCCTGCCTGTACGTCGACGGCGAGGCGCTGGTGACCGAGCTCGACCGACGGGGGTACGGCGTGGCGAGCGGCTCGGCCTGCACCGCGTCGACGCTCACCCCCAGCCGGGTGCTCGAGGCGATGGGGGTGCTCACCCACGGCAACGTCCGGGTCTCGCTGACCCGCGACACCACCGACGAGCAGGTCGACGGCTTCCTGGCCGCGCTCCCCCAGGTCGTCCGCGACATCCGCGCCGAGGCGGGACTGTGACCGCGGATCTCGAGCTGGACTGCCGCGGGATGCTCTGCCCGCTGCCGGTCATCGAGCTCGGGAAGCGCTACACCGAGGTGCCGGTCGGCGGGCTGGTCGCGGTCGCGGCCACCGACGTGGCCGCGCGGACCGACGTACCGGCGTGGTGCCGGATGCGCGGTCAGGAGTACGTCGGCGTGGAGCCGGCCGCGGACGGCGTGCCGCGCTACCTCGTCCGGAGAGCTAGCTGATCGCCTTGAGGTGCGGCTCGACGTCGTCGGCCGCCTCGCGGCCGTAGGACTCCTCGATCCGGGCCAGGAACTGGCTCGCGGTGAAGGTGTACTCCTGGGTGCCGACGGTCTCGACGACGTAGGCGGCGAGCACGCACCCGACCTGGGCGGCCCGCTCGAGGCCGACCTGCCAGGTCATCGCGGCCAGGAAGCCGGCGCGGAAGGCGTCACCGACGCCGGTGGGCTCGAGGGCGACGACGTTGCTCGCGGCCGGCAGCTCGATGGTGGGCTCGCCCTCGCGCAGGATCTGGACGCCGTTCTTGCCGAGGGTGGTGACCTGGATGCCGACCCGCGAGAGGATCTCGGCGGCCGACCAGCCGGTCTTCTGCTCGATCATGTGCGACTCGTACTCGTTGGAGAAGAGGATCGCGGCGCCGTCGATCAGCTTGCGGATCAGGTCTCCCTCGCTGAAGGCGAGCTGCTGGCTCGGGTCGGCGATGAAGGGGTAGCCGCGCTGGCGGCACTCCTCGGTGTGCCGGAGCATCCCGTCGGGGTCGTCGGCGCCGATCAGCACGTAGTCGGGTGTGCCGACCCGCGCCACGATCGGCGAGAGCTCGATCAGCCGGGACTCGCTCATCGCGCCCGGGTAGAACGAGGCGAACTGCGCCATCGTGGCGTCGGTCGTGCAGACGAACCGCGCCGTGTGCCGGGTGTCGGAGATGCGCACGTGCGAGCAGTCGACGCCGTGTCGCTCCAGCCAGGAGCGGTAGTCGGCGAAGTCCTCGCCGGCCGACCCGACCAGGACCGGTCGCAGCCCGAGCCGTCCGAGGCCGAAGCACATGTTGGGCGCCACCCCGCCCCGCCGGATCTCGAGGTCCTCGACGAGGAAGGAGACGGAGAGCTTGTCCAGCTGCTCCACCACGAGGGAGTCGGCGAACTTGCCCTGGAAGGTCATCAGGTGATCGGTGGCGATCGACCCGGCGATGAGCAGCGACATGCCGCGAAGACTACCGATGGGTACCGCTGGGACTACCCCTCGGTAGCCAATAGCGTCGATGGCATGACCGACACCTCGACTGCCCGGCTCGCGTACGACGACCCCTCGACGCCCGCCGAGATGCGCGACGACTGCCGCGCCGTCCAGGCGTCCCTCACCCGGCCGCTCGCCGCCGCGGCCAGCGAGCTGTCGCGCGAGCAGCGCAAGCCGGGGATCGAGATCTCTGCGGCCACCGCCCGCATCGCGGGCGCGCTGCACCTCCAGGTGGACGGCGACTGAGGACCCCCTCCCTCAGACGCACGACAGCCCCCGCCGGTCGCCCGGCGGGGGCTGTCGCTATGTGGCTCAGTTCAGGTTGATTCGTGAACTCACCGGGTCTCGATCAGTGGAACGAGTCACCGCACGCGCACGAACCCGTGGCGTTGGGGTTGTCGATCGTGAAGCCCTGCTTCTCGATGGAGTCGACGAAGTCGATCATCGCGCCGTTGAGGTAGGGGACGCTCATCCGGTCGACGACGACGGACACGCCGTCGAAGTCGGTGACGACGTCGCCGTCGAGGCTGCGCTCGTCGAAGAAGAGCTGGTAGCGGAGGCCCGAGCAGCCGCCCGGCTGCACGGAGATGCGCAACGACAGGTCGTCGCGGCCTTCCTGCTCGAGAAGGCTCTTCACCTTGCCGGCAGCGACGTCGCTCAGGTTGATCTGGTCGGTGCGGCGCTCGGTGGTGGTCTCGACCTGCTCGGTCATGTGCGGTTCTCCCAAGGTCGGAGGAAGTGTGTTACCGAGTCCAATGGTCGCACATGACCGGTTATTCCCTGGACCACGTGCGCGCGATCCGCTGGGCCAGGTCGGCGAGCGCACCGGACGGGTCGGCGAAGGCGCGCTCCTTCCCGACGAGGTCGACCAGGGAGTACGCCGACTCGATGCCCAGGGCGCGCATCTCCCGCGAGCCGACGAGCACCTGACCGGCGAGCACGACGCACGGCCGGATCGCCTCGGCGGCGACCTCGGCCACGCCGTAGGGCACCTTGCCCGCGCGGCTGGAGAAGTCGAAGGCGCCCTCGCCGGTGAGGACCAGGTCGGCGGCCCGGGCCCGCTCGGCCAGCCGCACCGCGTCGCCGACGACACCCAGGCCGGGCTCGCGGGTGCCGCCGAGGAGCAGCACCGCGAAGCCGAGGCCGCCGGCGGCGCCGGCGCCCTTCTCGAGCGAGACCCGGCGGTCGGTGGCGGCGGCGAGCTCCTCCAGCCAGCCGTCCACCACGGGCAGCCGCTCCTCGGGGATGCCCTTCTGTGGCCCGAAGACCTTGGTCGCGCCGAACAGCCCGGTGAGCGGGTTGTCCACGTCGCTCGCGGCCACCAGCTCGACGTCGAACGCCGGCAGCTCGACGCGGGTGATCCCCTGCAGGCCCGCCACCCCGCCGTCGAGCGGCCGGTCGGCGGTCGCGCCGAGGGCCGCGAGGAGGCCGGCTCCCCCGTCGTTGGTGCCGCTGCCGCCGAGCCCGATGACGATGCGGGTCGCCCCGGCGTCGACCGAGGCCAGGACCAGCTCGCCGACGCCGTACGTCGTGGCCGTCTCGGCACCCTCGCGGCCCGTGAGGTGCAGGCCGCACGCCTGCGCCGCCTCGACGTACGCCGTGGCGCCGTCGAGCAGCACCGTCGCCGGGGTCGGCTCGCCGTGGGGTCCGCGCACCGTCACCGCCAGGAGCTCGCCCCCGAGCGCCGCGTGCAGCACGTCGACGAAGCCCGGCCCGCCGTCGGCCATCGGGGCCAGGTCGAGCTCGTCGTCGGGAGCATGGCGCCGCCAGCCCTCGGCGATCGCTGCGGCCGCCTCCACCGCGGTGAGGGTGCCGGCGAACTTGTCGGGTGCCACGAGAACTCGCATGCGGGCATTGTGGCGCGCGCCCTACGGTGACCGCGTGGGAGACCTGACGATCCGGCCGATGACCTCCGACGACGTCCCCGCCGCGGAGCGCGTCAGCGACGAGGGCTTCTTCGACCTCGACGTGCGGATGCGCACGGTCTCCGACCCGGAGCCCACGCGCCGCGGGGACGCCCATCGGGCGGTCTGGATCGAGCGGACCCGGCACCTCGTGACGACCGACCCCGGGGGCTGCTGGGTCGCCGAGGACGACACCGGTCTGGTCGGGATCGTCACGTCGTACCGCCGCGAGACGCTCTGGTGCCTGGCGACGTACGCCGTGCTGCCGGGCCGCCAGGGCCGGGGCATCGGCAAGCCTCTCCTGGCCGCGGCGCTCCAGCACGGCAGGGCCTGCACGCGCGGGATGCTCTCCGCGTCGGCGGACCCGAAGGCGCTGCGGATCTACCACCAGGCGGGCTTCGAGCTGCACCCGCAGATGTCCCTCACGGGCATCCTCGACCGCAGCGCGATCCCGGTCGTCGAGAAGGTCCGCGACGGCAGCGCGGGCGACATCGACCTGATGGACTCGCTCGACCGGGCCACCCGGGGTGCCGCGCACGGACCCGACCACGCGCTGATGCTGCGCACCTGGCACCTGCTGGTCTCCGACACGACGACGGGCTCGGGCTACGCCTACGTCAACGAGCGCGGCCAGCTGGCGCTCCTGGCCGCCTCGAACCGGCGGACGGCGACCCGTCTGCTCTGGGCCGTCCTCGCGGACGGTCCCGAGGAGGTCGCGGTCGACCACCTCACCGCGGCGAACCAGTGGGCGCTCGACGTCGGCTTCGCGGCCCGGCTCGAGCTGCACCAGAAGGGCTGTCTCGGGCTGCGCGGGATGAAACCGCCCGCGCCGTACGTTCACCACGGTGCCCTGCTGTGACCGCCGCAGCGATCGATGTGGCCCGAGAATAGGATCGACCCATGACGACCGTCGACCTCCCGCTGCTGCCCCTGGGGCGCGGCACCGACCTCAACAGCGAACGCGGCGTCGAGTGCCCCGGCGACCTGCCCTCGGCGTCCGACCCCGACCTGGTGGCGCGCGCGCTGGCAGCCAAGGAGGCGCTCGGCGACCGGGTCTTCGTGCTCGGTCACCACTACCAGCGCGACGAGGTCATCCAGTTCGCCGACGTCACCGGTGACTCCTTCAAGCTCGCGCGCGACGCGGCCGGTCGCCCCGACGCGGAGTACATCGTCTTCTGCGGCGTCCACTTCATGGCCGAGTCGGCCGACATCTTGACCAGCCCCGACCAGCAGGTGATCCTCCCGGACCTCGCCGCCGGCTGCTCGATGGCCGACATGGCCCGCCTCACCCAGGTCGAGATGGCGTGGGCGGCGATGACCGAGGCCGGTGTCGCCGAGTCCGTCGTCCCGGTGACCTACATGAACTCCAGCGCCGACATCAAGGCGTTCTGCGGCCGCAACGGCGGCGTCGTCTGCACCTCGAGCAACGCCGAGGTGGCGCTCGAGTGGGCCTTCGCCCAGAAGCCGGACGCGAAGGTGCTGTTCCTGCCCGACCAGCACCTCGGCCGCAACACCGCCGTCCTCAAGATGGGGCTGACCCTCGACGACTGCGTCGTGTGGGACCCGCACCGCCCGAACGGCGGCCTCACCCCCGAGGAGCTGCGCGACGCCACGATGATCCTCTGGAAGGGCCACTGCTCCGTGCACGGCCGCTTCACCGCCGAGGTCGTCGACGAGCTGCGCGCGACCATCCCCGACGTCCAGATCCTGGTGCACCCCGAGTGCGCCCACGAGGTCGTCCTCAAGGCCGACCTGGTCGGGTCGACCGAGTTCATCATCACCACCATCGAGGCGGCCCCGGCGGGCTCGAGCTGGGCGATCGGCACCGAGCTCAACCTGGTCAAGCGGCTCGCCGCCGCCCACCCGGACAAGCGGATCACGTTCCTCGACAAGACCGTGTGCTACTGCTCGACGATGAACCGGATCGACCTCCCCCACTTCGTGTGGGCGATGGAGTCGCTGGTCGCCGGCCAGGTCGTCAACCGGATCGAGGTCGACCCCGAGACCGAGAAGTGGGCGCTGGTCGCGCTCGAGCGGATGCTCGCCCTGCCGGGCAAGACCCATAAGGACTAGGGGTCAGAGCGGCAGCTCGAACCACGCGCAGGTCCCGCCGGACGGCGAGTTCGTGAGGCCGATCCGGCCGCCGTGCGCCTCGACGATGCGCCGGCAGGTCGTCAGGCCGATGCCCGAGCCGTCGACGTCGTCGTTGACCCGCGCGAGCGGCTGGAAGACCCGCTCCTGCTGGTCCTCCGGGATGCCGGGGCCGCGGTCGCAGACCTCGATCCGCCACCTGTCCCCGAGCCGGGTGCCGTCGACCTCGATGTGCGCGGGCTCTCCGCGCCGGGTGAACTTCGCGGCGTTCGCGACCAGGTTCTGCAGCACCGCCCGGAGCTGGACCGGGTCCCCGGTCACGGTCGGCAGGTCGCCGGTGACCACCGTCGCGCCGTCCAGCGCGGTGGCCAGGTCGTCGCGGACGTCGGCGAGCACGGCGGCCAGGTCGACCTGGACCCGCTGCAGCTCGCCCCCAACGCGGGCGAAGGCGAGCAGGTCGTCGATCAGCGACTGCATCCGCTCGGCGCCTCCGATCGCGCGGGTGACGAGGAACTCCAGCTGCTCGGGCCCGCCACCGAGGTCCTCGCCGATCATCTTCAGTGAGAGGCTGACCGCGGTCAGCGGGTTGCGCAGGTCGTGGCTGACCTGGCCGGCGAACGCCGCGAGCTGCTCGTTCGACCGCTCGAGCTCCGACTGGGTGCGCTGCAGCTCGTGCAGCGAGGTGCTCAGCTCACGGGTGCGCAGCTCCAGCTCGAGCAGGTCGACGACCCGCTCGGCGAGCGCCTGCAGGGCCTGCGCCTGCGCGGGCGCGATCGTCCGGGGCTCGTTGTCGAAGACGCAGAGGGTCCCGATGACGATGCCCTCGGGGGTGACCAGCTGGTGGGCCGCGTAGAACCGGATATCGCCGATCACGCCCGTGACGAACGGGTTGTCCCGAAAGCGCGGGTCCTTGGTGGCGTCCGGCACCACCACCGGCGCACCCTCGTGGAGCACCACGTGGCACATCGAGTCCTCGCGCCGGCAGACCGAGGCGTCGAAGCCGTGCGTGGCCACCTGGTGCTGCTCCTGGTCGGTGATCAGGTTGATCGTGGCCATCGGCACCCTGGCCACCTGCGCCGCGACCCCCACCAGTGCGACCAGGTCCGCCCGCGGGGGGTCGGTCAGGATCCGGTACTTGCCGATCTCGGCGACCCTCGGCGCATCCGCCGGGTGGGTCGTCGTCACGTTGACAGAGGTTCCCACCCGCACAGCCTAAGGCAGACGTCAGCGCGGACCGCTACGGGCTCAGGATGCCCGGAGCCCCACGCCCGCGCCCGGGAGGGCGGTCCCCCCTGCCGCTGCCGGGCGCTCAGACAGCCGGCAGGGTCACGGTGAAGGTCGTGCCCACACCCAGGGTGGAGGCGACCTGCACGGTGCCCTCGTGGCGATCGACGATCCGTTCGACGATCGCCAGCCCGAGCCCGGTGCCGGGCTGGCTCAGGGCGTCCGGGTTCGCCGTCCGGAAGAAGGCGTGGAACAGGCCGACCTGATCCTCCTCCGCGATGCCCAGACCGTCGTCGGCCACGGCCAGCACGACCTGGTCGCCGTGGCGGGCGGCAGACACCGTGACGGTCCCGCCCGAGGAGGTGTACTTCACCGCGTTGCTGAGCAGGTTGCCGAGGAGCCGGTCGAGCTCCGCAGCGTCGCCGCGCACGACCAGCTCCGAACCGTCGAGCCGCACCTGGAGGTCCAGCCCCTTCGACCGGGCGGTCGACTCGACCAGTGCCACGACGTCGTCGACGACGACGCGGAGGTCGACCGGCGCCCGCACCAGCGGATGCTGCGGGTGGCTCACGCGAGCGAGCATCAGCAGGTCGTCGACCACCTTCTGCATCCGGCGGGCGCCCCGGGTCATGGCCTCCTCGTAGCGCGCCGCCGGACCCTCCAGGCCGAGGTCGGCGAGCATCTCGAGGTTGCCCGAGATGACCGTCAGCGGGGTGCGCAGCTCGTGGGACAGGGTCGCGATCAGCTGCCCGCGGTAGTCGTCGAGCTGTTGCAGCTCCAGCACCAGCCGGCGCTCGCGCTCCAGCGCGCGGGAGGTCATCAGGGCCGCCCCCAGGTCGTGGCCGATCTGGAGGGCGGAGTCGACCTCCACCGACGACCAGGGCGGGTCCTCGGCGCGACGCGTGAGCACCAGGAACCCGAGGCAGCCCGCACCGACACCCAACGGCACCGCCAGCATCGACGCGACGCCGAGCTCCGCCAGCTGGCGGCGCGCCTCGTCCAGCAGGTCGGCCGTCGAGCCCTCGGGCAGCCACGGCTCCTCGTCGTCGGCGACCACCAGGACCCGCTGCTCCTCCCAGAGTCGCGGTGCGAGCTGCCGCGCCAGGTCGACCACGCGGTCGGAGAGGTCGACCAGCTCGCCGTGTCGGGATCGCGCATAACCGCGTCCGACGTCCGGCTCGAGCACCTGGATCCAGGTGCCGCTGGCCCGGAAGCCCTCGACGAGGGGCCGGTGGGTGTGCGCGAGCACGGCCTCGAGAGACGCCTGTGCGGGCATCGAGGCCGAGCGGATGATCCGCCGCGCCGCCTCCGCCTGCGCGACCTGCTGCACGAGGGCCTCCCGTTCGAACGCCGTCAGCACGGCTCGTTCGGCCTGCGCGGCGTAGCGTTCGAGAAGACGCCGCTGGGTGGCGCCGGGCCGGTGACCTGAGACCGGCCTGTCCACCGAGAGCACGCCGACCAGGTCGCCCCGGTCGTCCCTCAGGCAGCCCAGCAGGACGTCGTAGGGGTGCCAGGCGTCGGGATGGTCGGCGCGGCGCTCCATCGTGACCGCCCAGTGACCGTCGATGTCGTGGTCGTAGTCCTCGCCCGCGAGGAAGCGGAACCGACCCCACGTCTCGGCCTGCGCCAGGACCGGGTCGAGGACCGAGACCGGGTCGACCCCCATGATCTGCTCACGGATCTCCTCAGGCCCGGTGAAGGCCATCGTGTGCAGCTCCCCCTCGAGCACCACGGAGAGCGCAGCGACCTCGAAGCCGATCATCTCGGCGACGGACTCGACCATCAGCTGCAGCACGCCCCGGGCCGACGAGTCCGACCAAGCGACCCGGTCGGGCCTGCTCTCCACCGCGCAGTCACCGCACACCGCTCCCCGCCTCCCGTCGATCCCCGTCGGATATTGTGGCGCCCGGGAGGCCGGTCTGCTCGGCAGGTCAGATGCCGGGCGCGCCCCAGAGCGCGAGCCAGCGGCTCAGGTCCTGCTCCATCGGGAGTTCGCCGGCCAGGGTGTCGCGGATCTGCATCTCGAGCAGGTTGTCGCGGCGCTGCGGGCCGCTCGGCGCGAATGCGTAGAAGCTGGCCTGCTTGTAGAGGTAGACGAGAGCGACCCGGCGCCCGCTCGGGTCGGCGAACGGCACCACCGAGCAGAGCAGGCCGGGCCCGAAGCCCTGGCCCTCCAGGGCGGTGTTGACGGCGTGCAGGTCGGTGCAGAGCCCGGCGGTGTCGTCGGGCTCGCGGTGGGCGACGAGCCAGGTGTAGCCGTACTCGTCGCGCGTCACCTGGACGTCGGGCGCGTCGGGGTCGGCGTTCAGCAGCTCGACGACGTCGTCCTGCATCTCCTGGAAGGCGCCGCCTGCGGCGGCCCGGAAGCAGACCGAGCCCTCCCCCGTCGGGCGCAGCCCGATGGTCGTCTCCAGCGTGATCGCCGCGCTCGGCACCAGGAACAGCGAGTCCAGGTTGGCCTGCTTGGGCCGGGAGCGGCCGGTGATGACGTCCCAGAGACCCATCAGGTCGGGCGGCTGAGCTCGGCCTGGATCTTCGCGAGCTGTTCGAGACGCTGCTCGAGCGTCGGGTGGGTGGAGGTCAGGGTGCGCAGCGAGACGCCGCGGACCGCGGGGGCGATGAAGAACGCGTTCATCGGCTGCGAGGCGCGCAGGTCGCGGTCGGGGATGGTGTTCATCTCGCCGGTGATCTTCTGCAGCGCCGACGCGAGCGCGGCCGGCTTCATGGTCAGGTAGGCACCGGCCCGGTCGGCCGAGAGCTCGCGGTAGCGCGAGAGCAGCTTCAACAGCAGGAAGCTGACGGCGTACGTGACCAGGCTGACGAGCAGCACGACCAGCCAGACGGGCAGCCCACCGCTGTTGTTGTCGCGGCGGCCAGTGCCGAAGAACATGCCGAACTGCGCGCCCCGCGTCAGCATGCCGGCCACGATGCCGGCGCTGGATGCGACGGTCATCACCAGCACGTCGCGGTGGGCGACGTGGGACAGCTCATGGGCGAGCACGCCCTCGAGCTCCTCGGCGTCGAGGGTCCGCAGGATGCCGGTGGTGACCACGACGACCGAGCGCTGCGGCGACCGGCCGGTGGCGAACGCGTTGGGCAACCGGGTGTCGGCGATGCCCACCCGCGGCTTCGGCATGTCGGCCAGGGCGCAGAGCCGGTCGATCATGCCGTGCAGCTCGGGCGCCTGCTCGGGGCTGACCTCACGGGCTCCCATCGCCTTCATGGCGACGGTGTCGGACTTGTACCACTGGAACCAGGCGATCCCGAGGCCGATCAGCCCGATCAGCACCCCGATGCCAGGCCCCATCGAGCTCCAGAAGAGCGACATCACGACGACCACGAGGCCGACGAAGAGCCCACCGAGCAGGAACATCACCAGCGTCATCCGGGCGGTGAGCCCGGCGTCGCCGACGAACCGTGTGCGTGCCATACGAGCGATTCTTGCCGGTCGCTCCAAGCCGTTAGGGCTGGTTGCCCTCGGCGGTGTTCTTCTCGGGCTCCGCCTTCAGGATGTCGCCGCCGTTCTCGGCCGCCTCGATCTGCTGCGGGGCCGATGCGCCGCCCTTGAGCGCGGCGAGCTCGGCCTCGACGTCGGCCGCGGAGCTCATCGCGTCGAGCTCGCGGGCGATGTCGTCGCCGGAGCCGGTGGAGCTGACGTCGTCGAGCGCGCCGGAGGCGATCAGCTCGTCGATGGCGCCCGCGCGGGCCTGCATCTGCGCCGTCTTGTCCTCGGCACGCTGGATCGCGGCCCCCACGTCGCCCATCTCGTCGCCGATGCCCGACATCGCCTCGTTGATGCGGGTCTGCGCCTCGGCGGCGGTGTAGGTCGCCTTGATCGTCTCCTTGCGGGTGCGGAAGGACTCGACCTTCGCCTGCAGCCGCTGCTGCGCGAGGGTCAGCTTCTCCTCCTCGCCCTGGAGCTGGGCGTGCTGGACCTTGAGGTCGTTGATCTGGGTGGTGAGCCCGGACTTGCGGGTCAGCGCCTCGCGGGCGAGGTCCTCGCGCTCCATCGTGATGGCCTTCTGGGCCTGGTCCTGGAGCTTGGTCGACTGCTGCTCGAGCTGGTTGATCTGGAGCTCGACCCGCTTGCGGCTGGTCGCCACGTCGGCGACCCCGCGCCGGACCTTGGAGAGCAGGTCGAGCTGGCGCTGGTAGCTGTAGTCGAGCGTCTCGCGCGGGTCCTCGGCGCGGTCGAGCGCCTTGTTGGCCTTCGCGCGGAAGATCAGGGTGAAGCGCTGCCACATGCCCATGAGGACGAATCCCTCTCCATATGAATCACACGTCTGAATCCCCAGCCTAGGCACAAAAGCAAGCACACGCGACGGCGCCGGTAGTCTGGGGCACGTTCTGTCGTACCCACTCCCGTGTAAGGCCCCGCGTTGTTCCGTCGCAGCAAGTCAGAGTCCGCCACCCCCGCCGAGCAGACCGTCACCAAGGTCGGGGGCAAGGGTCGACCCACCCCCACCCGCCGTGAGGCCGAGGCCGCCGCGAGGGCGCGCGCGAAAGTCCCGCGCAGCCGCAAGGAGCTGGCCCAGTCGCAGCGCTCCATGCGCTCGGAGTCGAGCAAGAGCATGCGCCAGGCGATGAAGGACGGCGACGAGCGCTACTACCCGGCGCGCGACCGCGGCCCCGTGCGCCGCTTCGTCCGCGACTTCGTCGACTGCCGCTTCTCGTTCGTCGAGCTCGTCATCCCGCTGCTCCTCGTCACCATGGTGCTCGGCTACTCCGGCAACCAGACGTTGAAGCAGTGGGGCAACACGATGCTGCTGCTCACCGTCGTCATCGTCCTGGGCGACATGTTCATGCTGCGGTTCCGCCTCGGTCGCGAGCTCGCCCGACGGTTCCCGGACGCGCCCACGAAGGGGCTGACCTACTACGCCGTGACCCGGGCGATGCAGATGAAGTTCATGCGACTGCCCAAGTCGAAGGTGAAGATCGGCCAGCAGCTGCCGGACGACTACCGCTAGCCGAAGTTGCGGCGCTGCGGCGACTCGGTGCGCGCCGCGTCGCGGACGGCGATGTCGCCGACCACGTCGTCGATCGCCTTCATCGTGGCGGCCTCGAGGCGTACGCCGGCGGCCTTGACGTTGTCGGTCACCTGCTCGGGCCGGCTCGCGCCGATGATCGCCGCCGACACGTTGTCGTTCTGCAGCACCCACGCGACGGCCAGCTGGGCCAGCGACAGCCCCGCCTCGTCGGCGATTGGCTTGAGCCGCTGGACGCGCTCGAGGACGTCGTCCTGCATCCAGCGGCTGATCATGTCCTTGCCGCCCTTCTCGTCGGTCGCGCGCGAGCCCTCCGGCGGCGCCTGACCGGGCAGGTACTTGCCGGTCAGCACGCCCTGCGCGATCGGCGACCAGACGATCTGGCCGATCCCGAGCTCCTCGCACGTCGGCACGACCTCGGCCTCGATGACGCGCCAGAGCATGGAGTACTGCGGCTGGTTCGACACCAGCGAGATCTTCAGCTCGCGGGCCAGCGCGTGCGCCGCCCGGATCTCCTCGGCCCGCCACTCCGAGACCCCGATGTAGAGAGCCTTCCCCTGCCGGACGACGTCGGCGAAGGCCTCCATCGTCTCCTCGAGCGGGGTCTCGTAGTCGTAGCGGTGCGCCTGGTAGAGGTCGACGTAGTCGGTCCGGAGCCGCTTCAGCGACCCGTTGATCGACTCCATGATGTGCTTGCGCGACAGCCCGTGGTCGTTGTGCTTGCCGGGCCCGGTCGGCCAGTAGACCTTCGTGAAGACCTCCAGCCCCTCGCGCCGCTCCCCCGCCAGCGCCTTGCCCAGCACCGTCTCGGCCGCGGTGTTCGCGTAGACGTCGGCCGTGTCGAAGGTCGTGATGCCCTCGTCCAGCGCCTGGCGCACACACGCGGTCGCCGCGTCCTCCTCGACCTGCGACCCGTGCGTCAGCCAGTTGCCGTACGCGATCGCCGAGATCTTGAGTCCACTACCGCCGAGGTTCCGAATCTCCATGTGCTCGACCCTATCCACCGGTGGTTGAGGAAGGCGCGCAGCGCCTGTCTCG
>NZ_BDJE01000072.1 GCF_002117935.1 Nocardioides sp. PD653-B2
GCGGCGGTGCCGGGCAGCGACCCGAGCCCGGCCTCGCGGGCCTTGATCAGGAAGTCCTCGATCGACAGTCCGGTGCGGGCGACACCGTTGACGACCTCCATGGGTGAGAAGGCGTGCACGTGCATGCCCGGCACCCGCGACTTCACCGCGGTGACCAGGTCGAAGTACGCCGAGGCGGGCAGCTCGGGGTCGATGCCGCCCTGCATGCAGACCTCGGTCGCGCCGAGGTTCCACGCCTCCTCGGCGCGGTCGGCGACCTCGTCGAGGGAGAGCGAGTAGGCGTCGGCGTCGGTGCGCCGCTGGGCGAAGGCGCAGAACCTGCAGCCGACGTAGCAGACGTTGGTGAAGTTGATGTTGCGGTTGACGACGTAGGTCACGTCGTCACCGACGGTCTCGCGGCGCAGGTCGTCGGCCAGCCGGGTGACCTCGCGCAGCAGGTCGCCCTCGGCGGTCATCAGCGTGTAGGCGTGCTCGTCGGACAGGTTGCCCGGGTCGGCCTCGGCCGCGCGCAGGGCGTCGCCGCCTTCGGCGTGCAGCACCGCGGGTCCGCCGGTCAGCGCCGCGGCGTCCTTGACCGAGCCCCAGTCGCCGTACACGTCCGCGAAGTCCGAGCGCCGGTCGTCGGTGCGGCCCTCGGTGTCGACGGCCTCGAAGAGGTCGGTGCGCCCGACCGAGGTGAAGCCACCGTCCGGCTCCTGCCAGGGCAGGCCCACCGGTCGTACGCCGGGGCGGGCGAGGCCGTCGTCGGTCGCCAGCGCAGCGACGTGCGCGGAGACCCGCGGGTCGAGCCACGGCTCGCCGGCGCGGACGTACTCCGGGTGCACGGTCAGCCGCGGGGCCAGCTCGAACCCGCAGCTCGCGGTGATCTCGCGCAGCCGCTCCAGCGAGGGCCAGGGGCGCTCGGGGTTCACGTGGTCGGGCGTCAGCGGGGAGACCCCGCCCCAGTCGTCCACCCCGGCCTCGAGCAGCGCCCGGCACTCCTCGAGGTCGACCAGGTTGGGCGGTGCCTGCACGCGGGCCTTGGGGCCGAGCACGATCCGGGTGACCGCGATGACGGCGCGGTACTCGTCCAACCCGAGGTCCTCGGCGTGCCGCATCGCGGTGTCGGGCTTGGCCCGGAAGTTCTGGACGATGACCTCCTGCACCGAGCCGAAGGCGCGGGACACCCGGCGCAGCGCGAAGATCGTCTCGGCGCGCTCCTCGAGGGTCTCGCCGATGCCGACCAGCAGCCCGGTGGTGAACGGGATCGAGAGCCGCCCGGCGTCCTCGAGGACGCGCAGCCGCACGGCCGGGTCCTTGTCGGGAGACCCGTAGTGGGCCTCGCCCTTGGTCTCGAAGAGCCGGCGCGAGGTGGTCTCGAGCATCATCCCCATCGACGGCGAGACCGGCTTGAGCCGGTTCATCTCCTCCCACGACATCACGCCCGGGTTCAGGTGCGGCAGCAGACCGGTCTCCTCCAGCACCCGGACCGCCATCGCCCGCACGTAGGCCAGCGTGGAGTCATAGCCCTGCTCGTCGAGCCAGGCCTGCGCCTCGGGCCACCGGTCCTCGGGGCGGTCACCGAGGGTGAACAGCGCCTCGAGGCAGCCCAGCACGGCACCCCGCCGCGCGATCTCGAGGATCTCGTCCGGCGTCAGGAACATGTCCTGCCCCGCCCGACGCAGCTCACCGGGCGACTCCACGAACGTGCAGTAGTGACACCGGTC
>NZ_BDJE01000073.1 GCF_002117935.1 Nocardioides sp. PD653-B2
GTGTTCCCGCACTGCACCCGATCCTCACCGTCCTGCGACGCCGACCACATCATCGGCTACGACCAGGGTGGTCCGACCTGCTCGTGCAACCTCGCACCGCTCTGCCGCCACCACCACCGGCTCAAGACCCACGGCGGCTGGACCTACGAACGCACCGCACCCCGGACCTTCGTGTGGACCAGCCCCCACGGGCACGTCTACCTCAACGACCTCACCCACCAACGACATACCTGACCCACCGACCCCGCCGGCCACCGGCCCGCGGGGTCACACCCATGCCCCCACGCAGCTCAGTGAGCGGACAGCTCGCCGGTGAGCCGGCCGTGGCGCTCGGCGCTCGCCTCGTCGAGACCGACCATCGTCACCGCCTTGCCCTTGCGCTCGTACTTCGTGGTGATGGCATCGAGGGAGGCGACCGTCGAGGCGTCCCAGATGTGGGACGCGCCGAGGTCGATGACCACCCGGTCGGGGTCCTCGACGTAGTCGAACTGCGTATAGAGGTCGTTGCTCGAGGCGAAGAACAGCTCGCCGGTGACCGTGTAGACCGCGGTGACCTCCCCGGCCTCGTCCTCGACGAGGTCCCGCCGTGTCTCGGTGAGGTGCGCCACCCGTCGGGCGAAGAGGGTCATGGCGACGAGCACGCCGACCGCGACACCGATCGCGAGGTTGTGGGTCGCGACGGTGACCGCGACGGTCGCGAGCATGACGGCCGTCTCGGACTTCGGCATCCGGCGCAGGGTGGCGGGCCGGACGCTGTGCCAGTCGAAGGTGCCGACCGCGACCATCACCATGACGGCGACCAGCGCGGCCATCGGGATGATCGCGACCACGTCGCCGAACCCCACGACCAGGAGGAGCAGGAAGACACCCGCGAGGAACGTCGAGATGCGGGTGCGAGCACCCGACACCTTCACGTTGATCATCGTCTGGCCGATCATGGCGCAGCCACCCATGCCGCCGAACAGCCCCGTGATCACGTTGGAGGCGCCCTGGCCCCACGCCTCGCGGGTCTTGTCGGAGCGGGTGTCGGTGATGTCGTCGACCAGCTTCGCGGTCAGCAGCGACTCGAGCAGGCCCACCAGCGCCATGGCCAGCGCGTACGGCGCCACGATCTTCAGCGTCTCCAGCTCGAGCGGGACGTCGGGCAGGAACAACCTGGGCAGGCTGTCGGGGAGCTCGCCCTCGTCGCCGACGTCCGGGACGGTGAGCCCGGCGAGGACGATGAAGCCCGTCAGCGCCACGATCGCGACCAGGGGCGCGGGCACCACCTGGCTGACCCGTGGGAGACCGACGATGACGGCGATGCCGACGGCGGTCATCGGGTAGACGAGGAACGGCACGTCGACCAGGTGCGGCAGCTGGGCGGCGAAGATCAAGATCGCCAGCGCGTTGACGAAGCCGACCATGACCGAGCGCGGGATGAAGCGCATCAGCTTCGCCACCCCGGCGACGCTGAGCAGGACCTGGATGGCCCCACCCAGCAGGACCGTCGCGATCAGGTAGTCGTAGCCGTGGTCGCGCATCACCGGCGCGATGACGAGGGCGACCGCCCCGGTGGCCGCCGAGATCATCGCCGGCCGGCCGCCGAGGAACGCGATGGAGACGGCCATCGTGAACGATGCGAAGAGGCCGACGCGGGGATCGACCCCGGCGATGATCGAGAACGAGATCGCCTCGGGGATGAGCGCGAGCGCGACGACCAGGCCGGCGAGGACCTCGGTCCGCAGCAGCCTCGGCGACCGCAGGGCGCTCAGTACCGACGGAGCCCGCTCGTCACCATGCTGCCTGCTGCCGCAGGTCCGGGTCACGTGTTCCCGTCGAACATCGAGGTGACGGAGCCGTCCTCGAACACCTCGCGGATGGCGCGCGCGACGAGCGGCGCGATCGACAGGCAGGTGAGCTTGTCGAACTCGCGGTCGGGCGAGAGCGGCAGCGTGTTGGTGACGACGACCTCGACGGCCGACGAGTTCTTGAGCCGGTCGACCGCGGGGTCGGAGAGGATCGCGTGGGTCGCCGCGATGATCACCCCGGCGGCGCCGTCGTTCATCAGCGCCTCGGCGGCCTTCACGATCGTCCCGCCGGTGTCGATCATGTCGTCGACCAGCACGCACATCCGGCCGGACACGTCGCCGACGACCCGGTTGGCGACGGTCTCGTTCGGCCGGTCGGTGCGCCGGCTCTTGTGGATGAACGCCAGCGGCGCACCCCCGAGCCGCGCCGACCAGCGCTCGGCGACCTTGATCCGGCCGGCGTCCGGCGAGACGACGGCGAGCTGCTGGCTGCCGTACTTCTCGCGGACGTAGTCGGCGAGGATCGGCAGCGCCATCAGGTGGTCGACCGGCCCGTCGAAGAAGCCCTGGATCTGGTCGGCGTGCAGGTCGACGGTGATCAACCGGTCGGCACCGGCGGTCTTGAACAGGTCGGCCATCAGCCGGGCGGAGATCGGCTCGCGGCCGCGGTGCTTCTTGTCCTGGCGGGCGTAGCCGTAGAACGGCATCACGACGGTGATCCGCTTCGCCGACGCCCGCTTGAGGGCGTCGACCATGATCAGGTGCTCCATGATCCACTCGTTGATCGGAGCCGTGTGGCTCTGGATCACGAAGGCGTCGCAGCCGCGGACCGACTCCTCGTAGCGGACGTAGATCTCCGAGTTCGCGAACTCGTAGGCCGACTGGGGCACCAGGTCCGTGCCGAGGAGGGAAGCCACCTCCTCGGAGAGGTCGGGGTGGGCCCGTCCGCTGAAGACCATCAGATTCTTCTCGGTGGTCTTCTTCATCCCGGTCACGTCGCTATTGCTCCTCGGTCGCCGCAGGGCTGTGCCGTGAGGATTCTGCCCCTCGCGAGCCGGGTTGCCCAACTCTGTCCACGCCTGCGTCCGCTGCGCCGTGAGGGATGTCTCCTCCGGCGCCGTCCTGCGCGTCCAGCGCGGCCCGCGCGGCCTCGGCCTGGGGCGTGCCCGCCCGCTTCGCGAGCGCCCAGCCCTCGATCGTGCGCTGCGGACCGGCCGACACGGCGAGGGCCCCCGGCGGGACGTCCTCGCGTACGACGGTCCCGGCGCCGGTCGCGGCGCCGTCACCGATCTCGACCGGGGCCACGAAGGTGTTGTTGGACGCCGTCTTCGCGTGCTTGCCGATGGTGGTGCGGTGCTTCTTCAGCCCGTCGTAGTTCGCGAAGATCGTGCCGGCGCCGATGTTGGTGCCCTCGCCGATCTCCGCGTCGCCCACGTAGGACAGGTGCGGCACCTTCGCGCCGTCGCCGATCACGGCGTTCTTGGTCTCGACGAAGCCGCCGATCTTGCCGCCCGCGCCGAGCTTCGTGCCGGGTCGCAGGTAGGAGTACGGGCCGACGTTCGCCCCGCCGCCGACCACCGCCAGCTCGGCGTGGGTGCGTACGACCCGCGCCCCCGTGCCGATCTCGCAGTCCTTGAGCGTGGTGTCCGGGCCGATCACCGCGTCCTCGTCGACCTTCGTGGCGCCGAGCAGCTGGGTGCCGGGCAGGATCGTCACGTCGGCGGCGAGCACGACGTCGGCGTCGATCCAGGTGGTGGCCGGGTCCATCACGGTCACGCCCTCACGCATCCAGCCGTCGACGATCCGGCGGTTCAGCTCCGCACCGAGGCGGGCCAGCTGGACCCGGTCGTTGACCCCCTCGGTCTGCATCACGTCGTCGATCGGGTGCGCCCCGACGGTCAGGCCGTCCTCACGCGCGATCGCGATCGTATCGGTGAGGTAGTACTCGCCCTTGGCGTTGTCGTTGCCGATCCGCGGCAGCGCCCCGACCAGGAACTCCGCGTCGAACGCCAGGATCCCGGAGTTGATCTCGCGGACCTCGCGCTGCGCGGGCGTCGCGTCCTTCTCCTCGACGATCGCCTCGACGTCACCCTCGTCGTTGCGCAGCACCCGCCCGTAGCCGAACGGGTCGGCCACGATGCCGCTCAGGATGCTCACCGCCCGCTGCGCGGCCTCGTGCTCGGCCGCGAAGGCCCGCAGCGACCCGCCCTCGAGCAGCGGGGTGTCGCCGTACGCGACGATCACGGTGCCGGTCAGGTCGCCCGCCGCCTCGACCGCCATGCGTACGGCGTGGCCGGTGCCGAGCTGCTCGTCCTGCACCGCGAGCACGATATCGGGGTAGAGCCCCTGGATGTGCGCCGAGACCTGCTCGCGCTGGTGCCCGACCACGGCGACGACCCGGTCGGGGTCCATCGAGTGAGCGGCGCCCAGGACGTGTCCGATCATGCTGCGACCCCCGATCGGGTGCAGCACCTTCATCGTCTTGGACTTCATCCGGGTGCCACCACCCGCGGCGAGCACGATCACGGTCAGCTGACTACTCATGCTCCCCGGGTAGGAGTCGAACCTACGTCGCTGGCCCTGATTCACGAGCGACCCACTCGTCCCACCTGATGGGCTCGCCGGGGATGGCTAGTACGCACGCATGGTTTCACAGGTTCCATCGCTCAGGTCGCCGCGGCGTACATCGAGTCGAGCAGGGGCGCGTACCTCGCCTCGACGACCTTGCGCCGGACCTTCATGCTGGGGGTGAGCTCGCCGCTCTCGACCGAGAGATCGTGGTCGAGGACCTGGAAGCCCTTGATCGTCTCCCAGCGGTTGAGCCGGCTGTTGACCTCGTCGAGGCACTGCTGGACGTAGGCGCGGACCGCGGGGTCGGCCGCCTGGGAGGCGTAGTCGGAGGCGGCGACACCGCGCGCCTCGACCCACTGGGCCAGCGCCTCGGCGTCCAGCGTGATCAAGGCCGTCGCGTAGTTGCGGCCGTCGGCGTGCACCACGATCTGGCTGCCGAGCGGGCACAGCGCCTTGAACAGCCCCTCGATCGGCTGGGGCGCGATGTACTTGCCACCCGACGTCTTGATCAGGTCCTTCTTCCGGTCCGTGATCCGCAGCCGACCCTGGTCGTCGAGCTCCCCGATGTCGCCGGTGGCGAGCCAGCCGTCGGGGTCCAGCACCTCGGCCGTCGCCTCGGGCTGGTTGTGGTAGCCACGCATCACGCTCGGTCCGCGCACGAAGATCTCTCCGTCCTCGGCGGTCCTCACCTCGGTGCCGGTGATCGGGGCGCCGACCCACCCGAAGACCGGGTCGCTGGGGCGGACGATGCAGGCACCGGCGCTGGTCTCCGTCAGTCCGTAGCCCTCGAGGACGAGCAGGCCGGCCGCGTAGAACCAGGCGGCCACCTCCGGCGAGAGTGCTGCGCTGCCCGAGATGAGGAAGCGGATCCGGCCGCCGAGACGGTCCCGGATCTTCGACAGCACCAGGCGGTCGACCAGGGAGTGCTCGATCCGGGTGGCCAAGCCGGGCTGTCGGCCCGCCAGCCGCGCCTGCGCGACCCGGTCGCCGACGCCGAACGCCCAGGAGAACAGCGTGCCCCTGATGCCGCCCTCCTCCTCGATGGTCTGCACGACCTTCGCGTGCACCTTCTCGAAGATGCGGGGAGGCCCGGCCATGAAGGTGGGTCGCACGACGGCGAGGTTCTCGATGATCTTGTCCATCCGGCCGTCGACCGCCGTCGAGAACCCGATCTCGAGCTGGACCACCTCGAGCATCTTGCCGAAGGAGTGCGACAGCGGCAGCCAGAGGTACTGCAGGTCGTCGCGCGAGAGGATGTCGAGCGACGCGGCACCGGCGCCGATGTAGGTCCAGCAGCGGTGCGGCAGCTGGACGCCCTTGGGTCGTCCCGTGGTCCCGGACGTGTAGATCAGGGTGGCCAGGTGCTCGGGCTCGATCCCGCCGACTGCGTCGTCGACCGCGGTCGGGTGAACGGCGAGGTGGCGCGCCCCGCGCTCGCGCAGGTCCTCCAGACCCAGGACCCACTCGCCGTCGGCGGTGCCGTCGAACGTCACGACCCACTGCACGTCGGGCAGGTGGGCGCGCTGCTCGCGGAGCTTGTCGATCTGGGTGTCGTCCTCGGCGAAGACGATCCGGGAGCCGCTGTCGGCCAGGATGAATGCGATGTCCTCCGCCCCGGACGAGGGGTAGACGGTCGTGGTCGCGCCGCCCGCACAGGTGATCGCGAGGTCCGCGTAGATCCACTCGATGCGGGTGTTGCTGGCGATCGCCACCCGGCCCTCGTGCTCCAGGCCCAGGGCGAGCAGCCCCGCGGCGAGGGTGGTGACCGTGTCCCCGGCCTGCCGCCAGGAGACGGACGACCATGCTCCGCCCTCGGGGAACCGGTAGGCCTCCGCGTCGGGCGTGGCCGCCACCCGGTCGTAGAACATCCGGGCGACCGTCGTGGCCTGGACCAGGGCGCCGGTCCTCTCCATCACGCAGCCTCCGTCCGTGCCGGGTGCTTCCAGCCTGCCTCCCGGAGGGGCGTCGCAGTAGAGCACTAGGTCACGGACTGGGTCCCTGACTGGAAGTCCCGACCGCACGTGTCCAAGGGCACTACTGGCGGATCCGTGCCCACCCGAGGATGTGGATGGAACTCACGCCCGAGGTGATCGGATGGCACACCACCACAGCCAGAGTGGGAGCGTCGCTCTCGACGGGCTCCCGGCGCTGGTGGCTGCCCGCCACCCGCTGGCGATGGTGTACGGCGGAGGCGGCGTCTTCGGGATCGCCTACACGGCAGGCGTCGCGGCCGGTCTGGCCGCGACGGGCGTGCCGGTCGCCACCGCGCCTTCGCTCGGCACGTCCGCCGGCTCCTGGACCGCGTCGGCCATGGCCCTGGGCCTGTCGTACGACGACTTCCGGGCCCTCCGTTCGCCGAAGGTCCCCAGCCGGCGCTACGGCGTGCTCGCGGACCTGGCCCGGCAGCTGTTCGGCGAGCAGCGGCATCCGCTGGTGGCGGTGTCGGCCGTCTGCCTCAGGACCCAGCGCCGGCACATCCTCGACGGTGGCAGGTACCCGCTGGCCGACCTGGTCGCCGCCTCCTCGGCGGTGCCCGGGCTGCTCCCGCCCCATCGCGTCGACGGGCGGCTCTACGTCGACGGGGGCATGTGGTCGGCGACGTCGGTCGACGCCGCCGCGGAGGCCGACCAGGTCATCGTGGTCGCCCCGCTGGCCGGGGTGGTGCTGGGCCCGGTGGGGCAGACGGCCGGGCTCCTGCTGGAGCGGGAGCTGCGACGGTGGCGCGCGCGACACCCTGAGAGCACCATCACGCTGATCCGCCCGGACCGCGCCATGGCCCGGCTCGCGGGGTACCACCCGCTCGCGCTCTTCGACGACGAGCGCGCCCGCGAGGTGTACCCGCCGGCCTACGAGCAGGGTCTGCGCATCGGTGCCGAGCTGGCGACCCGCCGTACCGACACCGGGCCGGCGGCGTGAAGCTCCCCGGGTAGGAGTCGAACCTACGTCGCTAGTCCTGATTCAAAGTCAGGCGGGCCCTGCCGGCAGACCAACCGGGGATAGGCGGACAACGATAGGGCCCGCCCGGCGCGGCGG
>NZ_BDJE01000074.1 GCF_002117935.1 Nocardioides sp. PD653-B2
CTTCAAGGTGGCCGGCACCCGGCCGGCCGGGATGCTGACAGCGATCAGCTGCTGACCGGGCTGCGGAAGCAGACTGGTCGTCAGGGCGTCGTCGGTGAGGACCTGGCCTGGCACCAGCGCCACCGTTGTCCGCTTGCCGAATACCGAGCCGACATCGGCGACCGGGATCGCGCCATCGACACCCGACACGGTCCGCGAGACCAGCATCGGGTCCTTCGTCGTCCGCACGTCGGCCTCGGTGATCGGGTGCCCGGCAGGGATCGGCCGCGCCACCACCAGCACCTCCGAGGCGTTGTCCTTGTGCACGTACAAGTAGCCGCCAGCGATCACCGCGGCGATCACCACCAGAACAGTGACGAGCATCTGGCCGTACTTGCGGGGCGCCTTCGACACCGCCTTCGACAGCGAGGCCGTACCCGGCAGCCCGGGAAGGCCGGTGTTGGCACGCCGGTTGTTGGTGGCTCGGCGGGAGGTCCGAGAGTCCAGGCTTGTCATCAGTTCGTCACCACTGTCTGTCGCTGAAGCACCGTGATCGAGGTCGTGTTGCCCGCGGCCGCGAGCGCGGCCGGGAGATCGCCACTGGTCAGGCCGCCACAGTTGCCGGTACAGGTCCAGGCCAGCGTGTAGTTGATCCGCGCCGAGACTGTCCACTTGTCACCCGTGGGGTCCTTCATCGTCTTGTAGGCGTACGAGCAGTTCGTCGGAGAGTCCTCGGGCATCCCCTTCACCCATTCACGCCCAGGCCCGACACAGGAGACCGTGTCGCCGTTGCCCATGTCCCACTGCGTGTACGACGGCGTTGCCGTCAACGTGACCGTGGCCCCGTTCTGCGACTGGGAGGCGGACACCGAGTGCCACTGCGCGGCAGGGATCCACATCCAGTTCTTGTACGAGATGTAGGTGTGGTACGTCGGAGGCGGAGCGATCGAAGCGTTCGCCAGCTCGTACGGCAACGAGACGGCGAGCGTGGTGGCGACCGCCTTGCCGTCGACCGGCTGGTTGCCGGCCGACGACCACCACACCGCGTAACTGGCCGACCCCGGCCCGGCGCCGGTCTGGCATTGCCACCACTTGCCGTTCTCGTTCTCGTGGCCCTTCGGCGGCGGATCCTGGGGGTTCATGGGTTCGGCGTAGCAGTAGTGCGGAGCGCCCCACCAGGACAGACCAGCCGCATTCGTGCACGGCACCACCGACCCGTCCTTGTCGTGACACCCCGCTGGCGCGCTCCCGCCACCCGGCGGGGTCGACGGGCCAGGAGTCGGTGTCGGGCCCGGAATAGTGACACCGATGCATGCGTGGGTGGTGGGGTTCCAGTGGCCGGGGCAGTCCGACGGTCCGTTAGCCCACGCCGGGCTCGTCCCACCAGGCGCCAGCAGCATGCCGGCCGCCGCAAGCGGGATCAGCAGGGCGAGTGTGCCAAGCGTCGCGTTAAGACCCCGGCGGGCTCTCTGAGTCAGGGTGCCGTCGGACCGCATGCCCGCTCCTTGTTCTGGTACAGATAGCCCAGCAGCTTCCAGCCCTTGGTCGTGTTGAGCATCCGCACCGTGACGAGTTGCTTGAGTGGCGGATCGACGGGGTTGACCTTGCCGGTCGTTGGGTTAACTTCGTGGTCGGTGCTCATGTCGAGGCAGTAGTTGAAGTCCACGTCGGTCTTGGTGATCCTGGTGGCGCTGGTCCACAGAACCGTCGGGGCCCTCTCCATGCGGACGCCTCCGGTGACGTAGATGTCCAAGAAGTTCTGGTGCTCGGTGATGGGGTCCGTGACGTACTTCGCGAATCCCGCCTGGACCGCAGGAGTGTCCACACCCTTGCGGGCAGCCTCGGTATAGAAGGCCCACCACTCTTTCCAGCGAGTGAGCGCCGCGTTGTAACTCTTCATTTGAGCCGGGCTGAACTTGTTGTCCCACGTCGGCTGCGGCGTCGGAGAGCTCGAGGGTGAAGAGCTGATGGTTGGCGACGGGCTCGGGTCGCTCTTCGGGTTGCCGCCTCCGCAGGCGCTGAGGCCGAGCATGAGTACGACGGCCCCGAGGGCTGCGCAGGTGTTCGTATGAAAGCGGCGCATTAGCACCAAACCTCCCGAGTGAGCGAGTGTTGCCAAGGCTGAGCGTAAGCCGCCACCCCGACATCGCCGGCGTGGATCCGCATCGCGACGGCCTCTGCAAGCGCGGTCTTGGCCATGGCGGCTCCTCTCCACTGGTGGTTCTCCCCTACAAACGGGATGGCAACCCACTGCACGGCGGATCGGACATCACGACGCCAACTTTCTTCACCTGCCTCCGTTTGCACGAGCCTGGTGTCGCTCCCCGCACCGCCGAAGCGGACGGCCGGGAGCGACACCAGCACCTGACGAACGCCCCGGCCGTGGCGCCGGCCGGGACGGTGGGGACACGTCAGGCGGGAAGGACAACGGCGCGACGCGAAGACGACTGCGGCACCGACCATCGGCCGGGTGTCACTGCCTTCCGGGCCGCCGCGGAGGTGGGCGGCTGGCCCGGCGGCGATGGCAACAACGTGCCCTGCGGGCAGCCGTACGGCTCCTCGCGAGGTACGTCGCTGGTTCGTCTCCACGGTGTGTCCTTCCGAGACCGGCTGGTGGGCCCGGCGGGCCCGTCCACCTGCGACCCGGTGTGGCCGGTGCCTTGGCGGCTCCCACCATCGGGCCTTGTCGTGCATTACTCTGAGCATGACACATGACGGACACTAAATGTCCGTCATCATGCAATGAGTTCGGCGTGTTTCGGGTCCGGCACAATGCAGCACGTGCCGCGATTGTCGAAACCGCCCAGGATGCCCGAGGGGGTGGCGGCGATCATCGACGCGATCGGCAACAGCGCACGCACCGAGATCCTCCGGAACCTCTCGCAACGGCCGATGAGCGCTCCCGAGCTGGCCGAGGTCATCGAGGCAGCTCCACGCCAGGTGCTCAGGCACCTGGCACTGCTCGAGGACATGGGCCTGGTTACCGCCGACCACCCCCGCGGTGACCGGCGAGCGAAAGGGCGAGTCGTGTTGTGGACCACCGACATCGCTCGCGCCGAAGAGGTCGGCCGCATCTGGCTCGACTACGTCGCCGGGCGCCCCGTACCCGGCGCCGAGCAGGACGCTTAGAACTCACGATGGACACGACGTCTCGGGATCGTGTCCGATCCGCCGAGAGGTGTGTTGCCTCTCCCGACGTGTGGGAGACTCGGCTGCCTGGTCACGCCGCCCACGGTTTTTTCGCGAAATTTCTGTTATTTCGCCGACACGCCGCAGAAGCCGAGGTCCGTGACCCGTGCGCAGTCAGCCGATTGGATGTGCGCATGGGGCGAATGTCCAAGGGTGAGCGTCGGCAGATGATGACTCGTGTCCCCCCGCTTGCAGGGGACCTCATCAAGCGCGAAGTGCAAGCGCTTGGTTGCCACTACTCCGACTACATCGCGTATGTCATGTGCCAGCACGCAGGCGTACCGATGAACCTTCCAGTTGGCGAGGTCGACCAGCACCCGGAGCCGCGGGAGGCTCCCGGCAATCGGGTCGAGTTCAACTCGCGGGTCCCCGTCGCTGCCGCGAGTGTGGTGACCGACGAGGCCGACCGGATGGGCGTCTCGATCGCCGATTATGTCGGCAAGGTGCTTTGTGACCGGCTTGAGGTTCCGTTCGAGCCGCGCATCAAGAAGAAGGCTTTGAAGGCCTGGGCGAAGGCCGCGGAGGCCGGAGAGCAGATGCGGATGACCGGTTGACCGGGTCAGGGCAGTGCCCTGAAAACGACAACGGCCCCGCTGCAACGGGGCCAAGTCGGAAGTTCCACCGGGTTGCCGCCCGGGTTCAAGAAAGTTGTTCAGCCACACGAGCGGCTTTGTGCTGCCCACTGTACGGGAGGTCTAGGTGATGAGGAAGCCATTCCCACACCCGCGTGTCGAAGCTGACCGCGCCCTCGTTCCGGCGGCCGCCCGCGTGACTGTCCCTTGGACCGGTGTTGACCTGGTCGTTGAGCTGCCTGCCGTGACCTGGCCCACGTGCTCCCTGTCCCGTCGTACGCGGAGGGAGGTGATGGCCGCAGCCGGCGGTAGCCGCAGCGGGCGTGGATCGCCCTAGAAATGACGAAAGGCCCTGCGCCAACAGGACCTGACCGTCTTGGTGAAGACCGGGACCAGCGCCAACTGGTTTCCGGGGGACCTCTGAAAGGAGGTTGCTCAACTTGTTGCCGGTAACTGTACCGGCGTCGCATGGCGATGCCGCACACCCTGATGCCGTACGGCGTGTCTCGCCGGCGCTGTTGGCGTTGGACGAGCACCTGTTCAACCCTGACGCCTCCCAGTGGCTGGTGATCGATGCCGGCAACGAGGCTGTCCCCCGGACCACGGTCCCGACGCTGGTCGACGGGCTCGACCTGGTCGGCAAGGGCCGGATCGCCGCGCTGGTGGGTCACCTGCGTGACGGCGCCGGCGTGGTCGATATCGACGTCCCCGGTCCGTTGGGTGACTTCCTTGCGGCCGAGGTCGCGGACTGGCTGCGCCGTCGTGATATCTGGGTCCTGGAGCGCCCCTCGGGTGGCGCGAAGGGCCGTTGGCACCTGTTCTTCGCCCATCCCGACTTCCACTACGCCCCTGCCTCCTCGAGGACCGGGCTCGCGGCCGAGATCGGCTCCTACCTGAGCGACCTCGCCGCGGATGTGAAGGTCCCGCGCGGTGAGCTCGACCTGCGCGATGCCGTTCGCCCGCTGACGTCCCCGCACCGCCACGGCGCGGTCACCAAGCCCACCGGCGACCTACGCGCGGCGCTGCGAGAGCTGAAGCGCACTCTGCCCCGCCGGCCGGTGGCGACCCCTCTGCGGCCGCGGGCGAAGGTCAAGCCCAGCCAGACGATCCACCCGACCGCGAGCACATCTACGCCACCAGCGGGGACGGGGTCGGGTCTGGTCGTGCCGCTGGCGTTGCAGCGGTGGAAGCGCCAGCTGCGCGCCGATTGGCGCCAGTACCTCCTGGCCGGGACTGTCCCGGTTGGATCGTGGTCCGCGGGTGCGACCAAGCGGCGTACGGCGGTCGAGGTGGACCGTTCTCTGGTCGAGGCGGCGTGCACCCGCGAGATGGTGTGGGCGATCGGCGACCCGGAGCTGGCGTGGCGCCTGATCCGCGAGTCCCACCCGAGCGCGATGACCAAGGCCAAGCACCAGGGCTACTCCTGGTGGCTGACGTATGTGTGGAACGAGCTCGTTCGCTCCGCCGCGGAGTTCAACACCACTCCCGACCAGAAGCCCCGCGCGGTCGAGGCGCCGCCGGCCGACGTCGTCGACGCGGTGGCTGCCGGCCGGGCCGAGCTCGAGGCCTTGATGTGGACCGTTCCGGCCCGACAGCGGCCCGCGCTGCTCCAGGTCGGCCACCAGCTGCTGGACCGTGCCCTGCGCGTCGGCAGTCTGCGGGTGCCGTGTCCGGAGCGGGATCTGTTGCTCGATACCGGCCTGGGTGACCGCAAGACCGTCCGGTCGGCGCTGCGGCTCCTCAACGGGCGCCTGGGGACCTTGCACACCGACTGTCTGTCTCTGACTGCTCGCGACTCGACGTCGTATGAGTTCGAAATCAACTCCGCTCCTGAGCGGGGGGGACGGCAAATCCCCCCACCTGTTCTTGACCCACCCCCGCCGGCCCGCGGCCTCTGGGCCACCCTCCCCCGCTCGAGCCACAGCCTCTGGCGCACCCTGCTGCGGCTGGATGCCCCCGCTGACCCCGCTGAGCTGGCAGTGAAGGCAGGGCTGGTGGAATCGAAGACTGATGCGGTGTCGAAGTCGCAGAAGTCCACGGCGAAGGCGGCGCTGGTCGCGTTGGCGAAGGCCGGCATGGTGAAGGTTGACGAGCACGGACGGTGGCAGGCCGCTACCCGACCACGCTCGGTCCAGGTCGAGCAGGACGCGGCCGCCGCGTACGCCCGCCAGCTGGAGACGGTCGAAGCAGAACGGGCCGCCTACCGTGCAGGTACGACGTCGACCTGGACTGCGGGCCGTGCACGTGCGCTCAAGGCCTCCAAGGCACGCGAGAAGGCCTGGTGGGACAGCCTCTCCCCCGCCGCTCGCGCCGCCCGCACGGCCGCGAAGCGGTTCGAGTTCGACCAGATGTCCATCACTCAGCAGGCCAAACTCAAGGCCGAGCTCGCCGAACGACGCATCCGCGCCGGCTCCGAGGAGATCGACCACTACCGATCCTGGCTGCAGAGCCTCCGCGCCGACGAGTACGTGGCGCGCAGCCTCGAGCGCAAGGAACGCTTCAAGCAGCTCTCCGACGCCGAACGAGGCGCATCGGTCGCCGCATGGGACCGCCACCGGCTCCGCTACGGACTCACCGCCCAACGCCTCACGCCCACGGTGACGGTCGGCGCCCCGTCGTTGACATCGGCTGAGGTCGAGCAGGCCGCCCTTCTCCCCGACGGCGCCGCCTCACGCGACGCAGCCTTCCTCGAACGCCAAGGCAAGCTCTTTGAGAAGAACTCCGAGCAGCAAGCAGCGGGCTAATACCGGGGAGCATCCCTCGGCCCGCCCGGCCGTATCAGTCGGTATCTTTGATCCGAAAGATACCGACCGATACGACCTCTAGCAGCCGCCGACGGCCAGCGAGCGTGGCTCTTCGGTCGAGGTCAGTACCCCACGCTGGTGCAGGACGTCGATCAACGGGGCCGCCAGCTGCCCCTTGACACCGAGCTCGGTCGCAAGTTCCCGCCAGGTCGGCCCCTCCCCCGTCTCGGCCCACACGCGGGCCACGTGCGCACGGGCCGCATCCGCATGCTCATCGGCCAGCGCCTGCGCCTCCACCTTGATCCGTTCGGCCCGCGCCCGCTGGACCTCTCGGCGCCGTGTCTCCTCTGCGTAGATCGCGCTCGTCGGCGGCACGTCAGCGCCGCCCATAGCGCCGTTGAGCACCGCCACGGCCGCCTTCCACCGTCGTAGGCCGGGCCTGCCGGCATGAGTTGCGTACCCTCGATGCCGCTCGACGACCTCCGGTGTCACTTCGCGGTTGTAACCGGCCGCGGCCAAAATCTCCTTGACTCTCTCGTCACTGGCCTGAGGTTGCGCCTTGCGTTGCTCGCGACGGCGCTTGGCCTCGGCGTAGATCTCCCGAACATGAGGAACCTCGAGGTCCCCCGACGCGGCCGTGAGGACCGCGACCGCGGCCGCCCAGCGCGGCAGGCCAGGCTTGCCGGCATGGGTAGCGAACCGACGATGCGCCTCGATGACCTCTGACGTCACCGGACCGGAGTACCCGACGGCCGCCAGCAGCTCGACGACACGAGCATCGTCCGCCTTCGGCCGCGGCGGCCGTACGTCCCGGGGCGCTGGCGATGACGACCCGGGCTCAGTCTGTGCACGTGCTCGCGCGGCGGCGGCGGTCGCGTCGTCGTGCCGGCGATCCTCACCCGTGGCCGTGCTCGGGGTCGTGCTCGCTGTCGACGCCTCGGGCGGAGGGTGTGGGGCGGTTCGGCGACCGCGGACCGTGTGTCCGCAGTTGGCGCACACGGCGTAGGGCCACTCCCCCGATGTCCCGGTGCGTGACCCGTCGCGCTCACGTCGCAGCTCGACCCAGGTACTCGTCGACCCACACGCCTGACACGGCTTGCCCAACGGCCGGCGAGCATGAGGGCTGAGCGTCGCCTGGTCCGCGCTTGCGCGCACGTGCACTCCCCTATCCCTCGTTGCCCAGGTCGAGGTAGGCACTCAGCACAGCGGCAACGAATGGCGAACGCTTCACCGGCCCGTGCCGTTCAGCGAGGTTGTCGATCACGGTCAGGTTCGTCGACTTGATCCTCAGCGACACCCCCACGAACCGCTCCCCCGCCCCGCCTGTCCCACGGTCGAACAGGCCGTCACTGACCGTCGGCCGCTCCGACGCGGCCGCCACCACAGAACTCAGCGCGCTCTGGTTGGCAACGATCGCATCGAACAGCACCTCGACCTGGGAGGTACGGTCATTCTTCGCCCGGTCGCGCCACGCCTCAGCCAACGTGAACGGCACCGACACCGACACCGACTTCATCGTCTCCGCCGTCGAGCTCACCTTCGGCCGTGGCGGCTGCTTCTCGGCCCGCTTCTTGGACCGGCCCTCCGCCTTCGGCTCCTGGACGGTCTCAGTGCTCGTCTCAGGATCCTGCGCCGGGCTGGGGCGGTCCTCGACCGGCGTCAACGCCGGTGCCGGCGGTGCCGCGGGCACCGAGCTCTCGCCCTCCGTGATCTCGGCATCAGCCTGCGCTGGAGGAGGCACCGTGGCCAGTGTTCGTGGACGTGCCGTCGGGCCGGGCAGGTTGACCGGCTTCTTCAACCCCTCGATCCGCTTCATCGGCTCACGACGGCTCATGCTGACTCCTGCGCTTCCTCGAACGAGTTGATTCGGGTCAAGATCGCGTTGGTGAGCAGCAGATGGTCACCGGCCAGTCCCCCGACACTGCCCGGGATGCGGTCCACCTTGCGGCCCTCCCGCAGCGCCTGCCACCACGGCTCTTCCTCGTCCTGGGCCATCTCGGCCAACTCGTGGACGAGCTTGCCGGCGTTGCGCGCGTCGACCGCGGCGTTGGAGTGACGGATGAATACGACCTCGTCGTCGGCGTCGTAGAACACGTCCGACGCATCCCCCAGAACCGCATGGATGTCCTCGATCGCGTTGCGCTTGATCCGGCCAGCGTTGGTGTCGAAGTCGTACGGGACGACCCCGAGGATCTCGATGTCGGGGTTCGCGTGGCGGACCTCCTCCAGTTCCTCGGACAGGTCCTGCAGGTTGCCGATGCTGGACCGGTCGCTCTTGGTCGGGATCACCAGCCACCGCGTGGCCCCGAAGACAAGCTGCAGCACGTCCGGCCGGTCCGGCGGGGTGTCGATGACGATCAGGTCGTAGTCGCGGGCAATGGGCGCCAGCGCCTCGGCCAACATCAGACGGAACTCTGTCCCCCGCTGCCGCTTGCCCTCCAGAACGTGCTCGATCATCTTGAGCATCCTGCGGCCCATCGGGATCACGTCGAGGTTCGGTCGCACCTGCCGCAGCACCGGCTGCAGGGGCTTGTGTGCGTCGAGGACCTGCAGCATGTGCGCCCCACGATCGTTGTCCTCGGTGTCCTTGTAGCCGAGATCGTTACCGGCGTCGCCCTGCGCGTCGAAGTCAACGAAGAGCACCGTCCAGCCAGCAGCTGCACAAAGCCCGGCGAAGTTGGCCGAGCAGCTGGTCTTACCGACCCCGCCCTTGCCGTTGGCGAAGGTGATGACGCGGCTCAGCACGTCCTTGGTCAGTCGCGGATTCGTCACGGCCATCTCGGCCAAGCTGGGCACCATGGGGGAAGTCGGGCCTCTCTGTGTCAGGGACGACGAAGCGGTACGGACTGATGATGCCGCAGGCCACCACCGCGACGCGGTAGCGACACGCGGTAGTGAGTTGCGGTCGTGCTGTGCGGTAGTGGAATGCGGTAGTCCAAGAAATAGCGGGGGAACGTGGTGCAACGCCGTACAGATATGCGCTAGTGCGGTGACACACCGCTGCGCAGTGCCGCACCGCGCTGGTGTCAACCAATGCGGGACAGCGGTGGTGTGTAGCCGTAGTGCGCCGAGTCAACGGTGAGCGTCACTGTCTCGCACCGCCGCAGGCTGATATTGCGCGTCACTGCTGCGGCGGAACAATGCGGATCGGCAACGCAGCTAAGTGCCGACACGCGGCATTGCAATTGGTCCGAGCTCGACCCCGGTGTCGGGCCACCTGGACTAGGTGGCATGGCATCACCATGCCGCATTCGCGTAACGTCATGCGGTACGGCATTGCGGTAGTTCGCTGCGGTAGTTCGGTGCGTTATCGCTCCGCGGTAGTCCGGCGCGGATTGGGCCACGAGGCCCCAAGCGCCTCTGGCGCGTTGGCCTCGTGAGGCGTGGTTGGGCCCGGCCAGGGGTTGAAAGGCCGCGAGAGGGCCGTTCACGGCCTCTTCGTGGGGGTCCTGGGCACCAGTCCAAGGTAGTCGAACTACACGGACGAAATTCAGTGGAACTGGAGCTAATCGACGGCGGGTCGGCCGGTGAGGGACCCGACCTGGTGCCGATCCCGTTCGAGGGGAGGTTTGTCTTGGCCAACGTCAGGGGAGCCGCACTGGTCGGAGATCAAGCGGAATGTCGACGTAGGTGGACGCCGGCGGGTTGTCCAGGAGCGTCGCCGTGCCGAGCTGCTCGGCCTGGCGTAGGTCAACGTTCCAGCCCAGAAGTGCGGATGGGTGGGAGGCCGCGATCTGTCGACCGTTGCCGCGGGGGAGGCCGAACTTCACCCTGCCCTTGATGAACAGCACGGAGGCGGCCGACGCCATCGCGTCATGCCAGATGCGGGTGTCGGTGTGGGCCGGGATGAGGAGAACCACCTCTGATCCGGTCGCGCCGGCTTCCGCGCATCGACGAACCCAACGGACGCGGGCCTCGCCGTAAGGCGGGTTGCAGAAGATCGTGGCGGCATTCCAGGGGAGCGCTGCCCCGTCGTCGGGTAGTGCGTAGAACCGATCGGCGCCGACCGGATTGTCACCGGTGGTGCACGGGTCGAGTTCGATCCGGCCGCCCAGCACGGCGCGGATCGGGTCGAGGACGTAGCCCGGCGTCAGATGCACCTGCTCGGCGGCGGCCTCCGGCCGGCGTCGCAGCTCGTTGTCGAACCGGAACAGCGCGACCGAACCCGTCACCTCGCTCACCTTCGTCCCCACAGTCAGCGGGCCGGGGTCCGGTCGACCGGCACGGTGGGGGAGGGGAGCGGCGGCCGCGGCGTGACCGGGGTCGGTGGATGCAGCGCAGCCCTTTGGAGGCAAACCAGCGGGTCGGGTGCCCAGGCGGGCTGCTGGGGGAGTGGCTCGGAGGCAGGAGCCGCCACCCGATCGTCGAACATCGACCGCTCAGACGCGCCCCCGCACGCCAGCGACACCAGCGTCCGGGTCTCCTCGCGGACGGCGTCCCAGGTCACCAGGCGATCCGCAGGTGTGCTGGTGCGCTGCAAAGGCATGACCCGGTACTCCCGGCGCACATCCAGAAGCGCGGTCGCGGCCGCCCGGTGCCCGTCTGCGGCTGCGGTCTGGGCCGCGACGCGGCGGACATGGTCGATCGCCATGGTCGGGTCGGTGAACCTCGACGTCTCGTTGGATGCGTTCATCTCGTCACGCTCTGCTCAGCGTCCCGGGCTGGGCGGCCGCGACGAGGCTGGTGTCGGGGGATCGGGATGCGTGGACGGCGTGTGCGTCTCGGCCGGCGGCTGGAGCATGGAGCGCTGCAGCGCGGCCGCAGCTCCGGGGGATCCGGCCTGCTGCTCGGCGCCGGCCTGCTGACCAGTGAGCTCGGTGAGCAGCGCGATCGCGCGATCCGCGAGGTCGCACCCCGCATCATCGCTCGCCTGCCAGTCGCCGGCAGGCGGGAAGAAGGGACCAGCTTCCTCGGAGAGGCCTGCGCGCGTCGAACGCCATTCGGCATGCTCGGCGATCAGGTCAGATGCCGTACTCAGCTGCTCGACGCTCGGCCCTCCCATCCTGTTGCCCAGGGCGGTGGCGAGAAGTGGCAGGAGCTCCTCGGCGGTCGGCAGGTACACGTTGGCGGCCTCGCGGTGCTGGCGGTCCCAGTCGGGACGTGCGCCGGGCGGGTGTCCTTCGTAGTCGCAGTAGTGCCCGTCCTCGACCCCGTCGAGTGGGTAGCCGTCGACAGTGACCGGCGAGACGACCCATCGCGGCCCGCTACCGCTGTCGGCGAGCCAGAGCGCGTCGAATGTGGGTCCCGCGTAGGTGCCGGCCTGGTCGAAGGACACGAACACGCCACCACCCTCGGTGGTCCAGCCCGTCACCGTGCCGTACTGCAGGCCACGGGTGCCAGTGCGCCGGTAGACGCGGGTGCCTTCGGGTGCGGTCGCAGCTGTGGCGAGCACGGGCCGGGTCTCGGTCTCCTCGAGGTGGAGGTAGACCTTGACGTGGTTCTCGATGCGGTGCGGATAGTCCGGGGTGTCCTCCCACCCACTGTTCCCGCCGCCCGCATCGTCGTACCTGGTTGGTGCCTCGGCTTGCTCGCTCATGTCGCTCGCCTCCGGTCTCGTCGATCGTGTGTCGTTCGTGCCTGGTTGGTGTGGAGTGCTCGGCCCCGCAGGTACACCTCCCTGAAAGGAGGAAGGGATTGTGGGTGCCCTTCGCCGCAACAACCCGGGCGGCGTTGACGGGGCCGAGCTTGGTCTCTAGAAGGCCGGCGCGCTGGGACTGGCGCCGCGGGCCGTCGGGAACGGCGTCGGCGCCCGCGCGGGGTCCGAGGTCAGGGGCGGTGTCAGATTCAGCGTCTGCTGCAGGGCAGCGCGCTGGAGCGGGTCGCTGAACCTGGCCGCCGGCTCACTGGGAGCAGGCAGCGCGGCCAGGTCGGTCAGCGTCCGGTCCACCGGCGAGTACCGCCTCACCCGAGACGGGCCGGCGGGCTGGTTGGGGTCGGCGTCGAGGAGATTGCTGTTGCCGCGCAGCAGCTCGCGCCGCAACGAGGTGGCCAGGTTGTGGGTGACCTCGTGGGTCGCCTTGGCCAGTTCGAGTACCTGGGCCGGTTTGAGCCGGATCGGATCGCCGGAGGCCTCCATGCGTTCCACGGCGTTGACGAGCTCGCTTTGTTGCCACGAGCTGCGCTTGTTCGTCGGGTCACGTCGATCATTGACGTCGACGAGATGCTCGATGAGGGGGTGCAGGTCCTCGAGGACCTCAGCGCGGTCGCTGAAGAACGCCGCCAGCCTGCGTGTCGCCGCAGAGGTCTCGGCGGCCCGGGCGAAGACGCGGCACAGGTGGGTCTGGCTCGCGGTGACGTGCTTGGCGGCATCGGCGGTGATCTCGGGCTCGTCATCGAAGGAGTCGCTGGGCGTCGTCGGCTTCAAGAAGCGGGCTAGGCGCCGTTGCGCCGGCGCGAGGTCCTCGGGTCCGCCGACCAGCGCCACCGGTGCAACCACACCCACACCGGCCGTCGCCTCGACGGGGTCTCTGGGGGCCGCGGCATCGGGGCTCGCGCTGGTGGCATGCCAGGTCGCGACCCGGGCGGTCTGGGAGAGCACCATCCGCTTCTCATCGAGGCCCATCGCGTACTCGGGCCGCTGATGGTCGGCCAGCAGACCGACCTCTTCGAGCCGGGAGTCGAGCACCAGCACTGCCTCCAGGGCCACCGCGACATCGCGCATCACCCACCAGCCCGCCCCCGGATCGGAGCGCCACGGCTGCTCGGCGGCCGCCGAGAGTGCGTGGGAGCCTGCCTGCAGGTCGACCGCGGCCGCGCGCCACGCCTCGACGGTCGCATCGGCCGAGGCGGTGCCGAGGATCTCGGCGGGGGAGCGGCGCTCATCGAGCGGCAGCGAGGGCAGCGCGAAGGCGATGTTGTCCACCAGGGTGGCCAACTGCTCGTCGAGACCCTGCAGCACCGGTTCGGGTGCCCGGGCGGGGAGGTGATCGCCCGGCGGGAACCAGTCGTCCTGCCCCAGGTCGTAGAGCCTGCGACGTAGCGCGTCGATGACGACCTCACGACAGTGCAGCAGGTGATCGACCGCTGCCGGCTCGGCCGGCAGTTCATCGGCACTCACCAGCGCATTCAGCGCCCGGGCGGCGTTCTCGGCGTGCCAGCCGTACGTCGCCGACCTTCCCGCCTGTGCCGTCGACGGGCTCATCGCGGACCGTCCACCGCGCCCAGGCGGAGTCGAAGGGTGCTCATATCGGGAGAGGCAACAAACCCCTCACCGGATCGGACCTGTCCGGGCCAACAAGCTGCGCACGCTTCGCGCGCCGTGCCAGCGACCTACCGGCCGGGTGTCTCCCGACCCTTGTCGAGGCCGCGCGTGGACGGCGCGTTCGGGGGCCGGTTCGTCGTCGGGCGCTGGTCCAGCGCGGCGGCCTGCAGCACGGGGGAGCGGCCGGCCGGTCCTGGTCCACCAGGGGATGGGGCTGGTAGTACATCGGCAAACAGCCGCAGCTCGTGCTCGGCGATCCCGTTGCGCGCAGCGACGGTGCGCCACGTGGCGGCCGCCGACCGGCTCGAGTCGATCAGTTCGGCCGCCACGTCGGGGCGGATCCCGAAGTACGGTGCCGCCTCCAAGAGCGCATCGTGCTCCTCGCTCGCTGCGGCGGCGCCGTTGATCGAGGTTGCGCGACTCTTGTTCGGGTCGGGGTTCGGGTTCACATCGAACGCAGGGGCCAGGGCCCACCCGCGAGCGGAGTGGAGGAACCCGTGATTGCGGAAGTGGTCGTCGATGTTGTGGAGCGCGCTGAACACCGCCATCCGATGCCACATGGACGCGAGGTCGGCGTCGGGTTGGGCGGAGTGATCGGCGATCGCCGCCGCGAGGTCCAGGTAGTCGGCAGGGTCACTGTCCCGCAGACCCGTCAGGGTCATCGCACTGGCATATCCGAGCCTGCGGGTGCCGTCCCGGTCGAAGCGGCGAAGGATCAAGACGCTGCGACCGTCGATCTTGGTCAGATGCCGTGCCGGAACCTCCAGGCCGGCGAGCTCGGCGATGTCGAGGGCAGTCTTCTCCCATGCCATCACATCCCACTCATCGCCAGGGTGGGGGAACTTCGCGATCGACAGCGCACCGTTACCGTCAATCACCGACGCCTTCGGGCGTGCACCGCCCAGTGTCGTCCCGCCGACGTCGAGGAGTTCGCGTACCGCATGCATCTCCTCGTCCGTGGTGTGCGCGATGTTCGCGAGGTGGTCGGAGGCGTGCAGGAGTCGGGGGAGATCGATGAGACGAGGGATCGTGTGTCCTGCCGCCAGGTACTCGGCTTCCCCTGGCCGGCGGAACCGCAGGGCGCCCTGTCGAGAGTGGTCGGAGACGCCGACCAGGTAGTCGACCTCACTGATGGACCCAGCAGCGTCCCAGGCCTTCTCGATGAGCCGGCGACCCCAACGGTCAGGTGCGCTGTCGGCGAAGGCACCCGGTAGACCGGCCGTGTGCCCGCGACCCACATCCAGCGGCAGCGCGGGGTCGATCGCGTAGGCGTCCGGTCGAGCAAGGTAGCCGGGGGAGTAGGTGAAGGTCGTGGTGACCGCTCGTCCTCGGCGGGAGAAGTGAGCGGTCCCGACAGGTACCGCCTGCCCCTCGCGCTCGACGTCGACGTCAAGTTGGGTGTCCATCAGCGACGCACCCGCCTGGCCAGCACCTGGTCGGCACGAGCGCGACCCAACTCGGTCTCATAGGGATCCAACGCGACCACGGCCTCATCGAGGCGCCCAAGAGCACGCAGCACGTTCAGGTAGGTCTCCAGCGTCACCGTCGGATCCCCGTGCTCCAGCTTGCGTAGCGTCGGCGCCGAGATGCCCGCCCGCTGGGCAACGGTCTCGGCTGTCAGGCCAAGCAGGCGCCGCCACGTCACGACATGCTGACCGATCCGCTCGGCCGCCAACGTCACCTTCGCAGGACTCGGTCGACGCATCATCACCACCCCATCCCCGCTCATACCGATAGCACCACTCCAATAATGGCACACAAGCGAAACGATGCTTACACTTAACAAGTGAGAATAGCGGCTGGACTGTTCTCACTTACGATCAGAACCGGATCAGCGGGTGATCGTGGGTCCGCTCCTGTCGATGGGGCCTGGGAGATCAGCGGGCTGAGCGGGGTCGCCCCGGTGGGCTGGTGCCGTGGACAGGGCACCAGCCTGGAGAGCGGCGCTGCCTGACGGCGGGGGAGTGGCCGTGGTCGGATCATCGGTCCCGAAGTGGTCGGGGTCGCCTGGGTCGATCAACGTGACCCGGCTGTCGTAGGCGGCGCAGGTCTGCGTGATGGTGGCTGACTCCGGTGCGACGTAGACGTCGTCGAGCCACTCGGTGCCCTTGGTGTCCTCGCAGAAGCTGTCGATCAGCAGCGAGTCCTGCATCGCGCAGACCGCCTGCGCGTACGACGAATAGGGGCCGACCGCCTCCGGGCGGGGGTCCTCACCGTCGTACCAGCACAGTGTCACCCACCACCCCGAGGCCTGCGCCCCGCCGTGCGCACTCACGTAGTCCTCCCACGTCGCGTCCGCGGGCAGCACGCCGCGGCCGACGCTGCCGTCGAGACCGATGAACACCGGTGGCAGGTGACCCTCCCCAGACTCGCCCGGCGCCTCGGCCGCTGTTTCGGCCGGTTCCTGGGCTGGTGTCAGATCAGAGGACTCGGCTGCGGGCGGTGCGAACCGAGGGTTGCTGCGGTCCATGGCCGCGGCGAACTCGGCATCGCTGAGCTCGGCACTGTTCATCGCGACCTCGCCCGCCCAGGCCAATGCCTCATCCCTGTCCGGCCCGTCCGCCGGCATCCGTCTCGTCTCGCTCATATCGGGAGAGGCAACAACCCGCCGCCTCGATCGGACACTGGACCGAGAGGCCCCGGAGCGCAGCCGTACGCCGAGGTTCTCGCTACCTGCTCATCGGAAGGCTGGACTGCACAGGCGGACCTCGAGGGGCGCATCACGACCGCCGTCGCCCAGCCGGTCGTTGCCTCGCTCGTCGTTGTCCGGCCCGTTGGCTGGGGCCGTCAGGCCGCGCAGGATCGCGGCCCGCGCTGCCGTGGGGGAGAGGCCGCCGTGCCCGGCGCCGATCAAGGGCATCGCAATGGACTCGATACCCAGCTCAGACGCTCGCATGACCGCGTTCCGCGTGCAGGCCTCGACGCCGGCCGAGGTGGCTCGCCACCATGTGTTGAGCCCGACCACGTGAATCAGCCACTTTGGCCCAGGCATCACATCGGCGCTATCGGTGTGCGGTTCGCGGGCCATGTCGCCCGTGGTGGTGACCACCGCGTCACCGACGTCGAGCAGGCCCATCTTCGCCAGATCCCGCCACGGCGCCGGCCCGGTGGCCCTCTTCAACTGGCCGCTCACCCCGCCGGTCAGCAACAGCCACCGGGGGACGAAGTTCCGGTTCCACGGGTTCACCAACGCCTGCACCGGCTGGGCAAGCAGATCGCCGTCGACCTCGAGGACCCTCACGGCCGGCACGGCGCGGTGTTCTCGTGCTCGTGGCCGTCAGGCGGCGATCGCGGAGGTCGCGCGGTGCAGGAACCGCAGCGCGGAGTCGATGCGGAGCGTGTGCTGGAGGATCTGCGAGTCCGTCATGAGCGCGGTCATCCGATCTTCGAGTTCGGCCAGGCTCGCACGGAAGTCGTCGATCTGGATCGCGACGTAGTGGGTGGGTCGCCGCTGTCCGAAGTCGACGAGCTCGGCCTCAGCCATCCCGAGGAACGGCGCGGCCCGCCTCTGCTCGGGATGCCCGGTTGCGCCGATGAGGGCCGCGATGAGCGAGATGACGTAGACGAAGTCCGGGGACGAGTCGTACCCCTCGCGCTCGTTGTAGGTGGTGGCGATCGGCATCAGTGGTGGTCCTTTCCAAGCAGGCCAAGTCGCGGGCTCGACCCTTCTTCCAGTGGAACAGATCGAGAAGGGCAGCGCACCAGGCGCGCCCGAAGTGTGCAGTAGCTGTGCAGAACTCCCGGCGAGCGATCGATCGGAACCCGCGGCAACGGCGGCGCGGTCATCGCGCCCAACTCGCCTGGGTCGTCGGGCCACCGAAACCGATACCCGGCGGCGCCGGTGCCGGTGGGGGAGGAGGAGCGATCGCCGGACGAGCCGCCTGGAGATCCGCTTGGGCGGGGAGTGGGGATCCGTTAGGCGGGAGCGCTGCGGTTGCGTGCTCGGGCTGCATGTGCGTGGAGGCGTCGCGTGCGTGGATGCGTGGCCGCGGTGCCGGTTCGCCCCGGAGATCGCGGGCCCGTTCGGCCATCTGCTGCTTGACCCGGCGGCGCGAGGTCCGCACGGCGCCCATCTCGGCTGGCTTCACATTTCCCGGTGCCTCGAGGCGGGCATCGCGCAACGCACGCCACGTGTCGGTGGTCTCGTTGTAGCGGGCCTCGGCCTCGGCCACGAGCTCGGCGTGCTTGCGCGCCGCCTCTTCACCAGCACTACCGGCGGTTGCAGCTGAGGGCTCCGCGTCGAGGCCCTCCACAGTCGGCGGCACTCCATCCGGGCGACCTGCCGCGTCTGGTGGGGGAGACGTGGGGTTGTCGGCGGCGACCAGCCGCATTAGCTCGGTCAACGCCTTGCTGCGTTCCTTGAGCGCGTCCAGCTCGGCGGCCGGCTCGAAGACGGTGTCCTTCTCTGCGGCGGAGACCTCGACCTCGCCCTGGAGTCGCTCGAGGCGAGCCTGCACTACGGCGGGGCGGTCGTGGATGGAGCGCACGAGGTTCTCCAGGCGGGTGATCGCGCCGACGTCGATCTTGCCCGCGCTGAGTGTCGCGGGGGGGACGTCGAGCAGGTCGGGTGCCCATTCGCGGGTGTTGCGGGGGTCGTCGACCCCGACGCGGTAGGACGCGTCTCCGATCCCCGGCCGGTAGGTCCAGGCATAGAGCCGGACCCCGCCCAACTTCCCGATCAGGAACGGGCGGCCCTCGCCGTAGGGCGCGTACTCCAGGCTCCCCGCCAGGGTCGGTAGCTCAGCCAGCCGCTCTGCAGCCTGCTTACGCTCGGTGACCGGCTGACCCTCGATGCGCCCGTACTTGTTGGGCACCTGGATCGCGAACGCCTCACCGGAGGTATCGGACAGCTCGGTGGCGGCCGCCTGCAAAGCGGAGATGTTGACGTTCAAGGTGTCGATCATCCGGGTTCCCTGGGCCACCACGTTGGCGTGGTACTCCTTCGAGGCCGCGAACGAGTCGGCCTGGTTCTGCATCCGGCGCAGGTCCAGGTCGAGCTGGGCCTGGTCGAGCAGCAGCGGGTTGTTCGCTGCCAGCGCGGTCAGCATCGCGGACTCGGACTGGGTCGCGGACTCCGACTGCCCGATGATCGTGGCATCCAGGTCGGCCAGCGCGAAGGCACGCAGGAAGTTGTCCTTGCGGGCGACGTGCGCCCACTGGAAACCCTCGGTGGAGCCTTCGAGCGGGTAGTAGAGGACCCGGACCTCGTCGTACTGGTTGCCGCGTCGGATCGCGCGTCCGTTGCGCTGCTCGATCTGATCGGGCCGGTAGGCGCCGTCGACGTGATGCAGCGCCGAGAGCCGGTTCTGCACGTTCAGGCCGGTACCCATCTTCGCGGTCGACCCGATCAGCACCTTGATCTCGCCGGTGCGGCACCGCTCGGTCAGCTTCCCAAGCTTGGCGGCATCGCCTTCGGCGTCGTGGATGAACGCGACCTCGTCGGGCTTGAGCCCGCCGTCGACCAACGCGAGCTTCAACGCCTCGTAGAAGGAGTGCTTGCCCTCGCTGTTGGGAATGCCCTTGTCGCAGAACACCAGCTGGAACCCGCCCCGGATCGGCGCCGGTTCGGTCGAGCCGCGCGCCACCATGAACTCATCGTCGCGGGTGCGCGCCCACTCATCGAGGACCTGGCCGGCCACCAGGGGCACCTTGGAGTCGGCATCGGTGAGCTCGGCGGGGTCGATCCCGGCCTCCCACAGCTTCAACGGTGAGATGAGCCGCAGGTCGACCGCGGACGTCAGACCGTCGGTGCCGATCGCGACCACGGTGTCATCGCCGGGCTCGGGCTTGAACTTCGGCTTGATCGCATCCCGGCGGGCCTTCAACGCCCGGATGAACGCCTGCTGATGCTCCGAGACCCCCTGCAGAACCTTCTCGGCCTGCCCGCCGCGCAGGGCAGGGCGCTCCAAGCCGACGTCGTCGGCGGTGACCTCGTCGGCGAACTGCACCCAGATCCGCTTGAGCTCACCGGCGTTGACCAGGCCATCGCCCTCACGCTGCATCACCTGCAGCCGCCCGGTCACCGTGGGCGCGATCGTCTCCTCCATCTGCAAGAACGCCTTGCGGAAGTCGTCGAACTCGGCCACGCCGGCCTCGGCGAGCAGGTCGGGGCGCAGGAACCGGATCATCACGTAGAACTCACGCGTGCTATTCGAGATCGGGGTCCCGGTAGCGAACAACGCCACCGACCGCTTCCCGAGCTCGGCGTTGCGCTCGCGGAGCCAGTCGAGCTTGGCGCGCAGGTCGACCGCACCCAGGTTCGGCTTGCCCTTCGCCAGCGCGCGCACACTGGATTCGACCTCGTCGTTCTTGTACTCATGGGCCTCGTCGACCACGACGTAATCGAACCCGGCGGTCTCGAAGTCCAAGGGTCCGACGTCGCCGCCGATACGGTCCTGCAGCTCCCGCAGCGAGGCCTCCTCGCGCTCGATGCGCTCACCGATCCGCTTCACGGCCTTGGTGTCGCCCTCCTCCAGGGCGGTGGCGCGCTCATGGCGCAGCTTGTCGAGCTTCTCTTCGATGTTCGCCTCGACGGTCTCCTCCGACAGCGGCAGCAGCCGGAACGAGGACGCGGTCATCACCACCGCGTCCCAGTCGTGCGAGGCAGCCTGCGCCACGAACCTGCGGCGCGAATCGGCACCCGAGATGCCCTTGGTGTCGGTGGCCAGCAGCTGCGCGTCGGGGTAGAGGATCGTGAACTCCCGCACCCACTGCTCCAGCAGGTGATTCGGCACCACCACGACCGGCTTGTGGACCTGCCCCAGCCGCTTCTTCTCCATGATCGAAGCCGCCAACGTGAAGGTCTTACCGGTGCCGACTTCGTGGTGCAGCAGCACCGACTCGCAGTCCTTGGCCATCGCGACCGCGTCGTTCTGATGCGGGTCCAGGGCGATCGCATCCGACATGCCCGGGTAGGCCGAGTAGGGGGAGTCGACGTAGTTGACGTCGGTGTAGGAGCGGTACTTGTCGTTGTAGACCCCGTGCAGGCGCTCCTTGCGGTCCGGGTCGCGCCACAGCCAGCGGGCGAACTCCTTCTCGATGACCTCCATCTGCTCACCGGCCGCCTCGGTCTCGGCGCGGTTGATCCGCTCCACCCCCTCCGAATCCTTGTCGGTGACCTGCGGACGCTGGCCCTTCAACGCCGTCTCGACCAGCTGGTAGGTCGTACGCCGCGACGTTCCCCACTTCGCCTTCAACGGCTTGCGCCAGTCATGCCCCGGAGGGGCACACATCGAACCGCCGCCCTCCAGGGCGGCGTTGCGGGAGCGGCCGTTAGCCGGCGAGCACTTCCAGCCGTCCTCCTCGCTGTAGGTCACCGTCGCCCGGTCGTTGCTGGTGATCTCGCGGACGAACGCCTGCACATCCGATGCGGGGATCCAGACCATGCCGAGCTTGGCGCTGATCTTGGTGACGTCCTTGTCCGGAGGCACAGCAGCGCGCATCGCGGCCGCAGCCTCACCCCACTTCTCAGGATCCTCGGCCGCCAGCGCCTCGAGCTCGACCGCTTTGCGGCGCACGTTGCCCGACAGGTACAGGTGCGCCGGAACGAGCTCGCCGGTGTGGTGATCGGTGAAAACCAGCCCCTTGGTCATCGCGGTCGCCTCCTCGACGGTGACGTCCATCAGGCCCGCGATGCGGTCCATGTCGATGCGGCCGTCGTGCTCGCGGCTGATCGCCACCGCGTCGGCCGGCGACTCCGCGCGGGTCGGGAGCTCACGGAACCCGACCATCCGGCGGGTGAAGAACTTCGCCTTCGTCGCGGTGTTGGTGCCCTCGTCGTAGGCGGACTCCAGGCCGGTCAGCGACCACCAGGTCGGGTCCTTGCGGATCCCGCCCATCCCCGGCGTGGTGTAGCGGACCTGGTACCACTCACCGTCATCGCCCTCGACCAGTCCCTCGGTCTGGTTCGGGTCCTCGGGGTCCTTGACCGTGACCTGCTTCTGGGAGGGCTTCATCCGGCTGATCGGGCCGTAGTCGGCCACGTAGGTGTCGTAGGCCGTGTTGAGCGCGGCCCGCAGCCCGGCGATCTCGTCGGTGTCCTCGAGGCTGTCGCGCTCGGCCTCGCGCAGGTCTGCGGCCAGGTCCCGCATCCGCAGCAGGCTCACCAGCTCATCGGCCTGGGAAGGATGGTGTCCGTCCTTGGTACGCCGCCCCGCCGTCACGGCCCCGTCCGGCACATAGGGCACCTCGGTTCCGTCGTAGTCCACGACCGTGAACGAGTGCGCCAGCGACCCCGCCGACCCGGCGCGCTTGCCGGGGACCCTCTCGGTGCCGGTGTGGGTGATCTGCCCGACCTTCTTCGCCCGCGCCAGGGTGCGGGCCGACCGCACCGGCTCGAGTCCGGCCCGCTCTGTCCCCGCTGCCGGCCCTGCTGCCGGCCCCCCGGTCGGCTTCGGCTCGGGCCTTGGAGACGGCGTAGGAGACGGCGCAGGAGTGCGGGCCGGCTCGTCGGTCCTCGTCGGCTCTCCTGCCGTCGATGGGCTGGGCGTGGGGGAGTGGCCCCGGCCCTGCGCGATCGCGTCACGCGCGATCGCCTCGAGGCGATACTGCAGCTGGGTGCCCAGGTCGGCGGCCGTGACCTGGTTGCGGACCGTGAGCACCTCGCGGCCCATGGTCGCCTGGCCGGTGGAGGTGACACCGAGGATGTCGTTGCGGTGCGCGGTGAAGTAGCCGTTGACATACCGTTCGGTGCCGTCGTCGAGCGTGGTGGGCACCGAGGTGAGCCAGGCGTCATCACCCGGGGTCTGGTCGGGTTCGCGGCGCCGCAGAACCAGGACGTCGGTGACGACCTCGGTGCCCGCCGCGGCGCGGTGGGCCGCGTTCGGCAGCCGGACCGCGCCGAGCAGGTCGGCGTGCTCGTACCAGCTGCGTCGCACCGTGGACAGCTGCTTGTCCAGGGTGCCGGCCGACGTGATCACTGCCATCGTCCCGCCGGGCTTCAACCCCGCCAGTGCCTTGGTGATGAAGTGGTCGTGGATCAGCAGCTGGTTACCGGGATTGTGGACGCGGTCCCTGACCGGATATTTCCCGAACGGGACGTTACCGATCACTGCATCGAAGGCGCCGGCACGGACCGGGGTATCGCCGAACGACTCGGTCCGCACGACGGCGGTCGGGTACAGCAGGCGGGCGATGCTCGCCGAGACCTCGTTGCGTTCCACTCCCACCATCTGCGCACCGGCCGGTGCGAAGCCGATGAAGTTGCCGGTGCCGCACCCGGCCTCCAGCACGCGGCCGGACTCGAACCCCAGGGCTTGCAGGGCCGACCACATCGGCTCCACCAGGCCGGCGTCGGTGAAGTGGGAGTTCAACGCGTTCTGCATCGCCTCGTCGTACTCGCCCGGGGACAACAGACCACGCAGCTCCTCACGCACGGCCGCGTAGGTCTCATCGGCGGTCACGAAGACCTTCGGCAGCGCGCCCCAGCCGGCGAACCGTGCAAGAGCCTGCTGCTCATCACCGGTCGCTGCACGGTCCTCGGACTCGATGCGGCGCAGCAACCGGAGCGCTTCCAGGTTCGCGGCGACCTTCGCCGCCACCCCAGGCGGGGCCAGATCAACCTGACCAGCCGGAACGAAGTCCACCGCAACCACCGCGCCCGCAACAGGCGCGACAGCCGCGGCCGGCGTCGCAGCCGGCAGCGGTGCGTCTACCGGGACAGCGGGGGAGAGGGGCTCTACTCGCCGGTCAGGTACGTCGGGGTCTCGCGGCTCTTGGTGCCCCGCTCCTTCGGCAGGTACACCAGTTCGGCCAGTGCCTCGTCCTCGGCTCGCATCCGCGCCATCGTCGCCTTGCGCCGGGTCAGCTCCGGCGGGTCCTGCGGGCGGCTCGAGGCCCGCAGGTTGTCTGCCGCCAGGTAGTCCACCATCTGCGCCACCTGAGATCCCAGGTCCTCGAAGAACGCTCGACGATCCGCGAGGGGCACCGTCGCCAGACGGCTCGGTAGGTACGTCTCCCAGTACCGGGCCGCCACCGTGGCGTACGCCAACCTGGGCTCGACCTCGTTGCTGGCCTGCTCCATGACCTTCCCCTTCCACCTCATCGGGTACACCGGGATCGTCCCCAGTGTGCTCTTGGCCGCCGACAACACCAGTCGGCCCACCAGGTTCTTCGGTGGGCTCCTCGCCCAGATCCCATAGCGACAACTGCTCTGAGTCATCCACGCTCGCTCGACGACGCGCCAACGCCCAGCACCTCCAACCAGGTTTTCGGAGGGCCTGGATCGGCAACCCGCGCCACGGCTCACCGCCGCCCTCAACGGGAGAGGCAACAAGCCGGACCCCGGATCGGACATCGGATCGGGGACGTGTTCAAGACGTCCGATCCGACCCTCGATGTGTTGCCTCTCCCGATAGGACGGCGCGCACCCGCACCCGAGAGTCAACAGGGTCAAGGAGGCCTCGATGCAGACCACAGAGCAGGACACAGAGCAGGGCACGTCACGTCACGCCAGATCAGACGATCACGGCGGGGCCCATGAGCGAGACCGGCAGACCTTCGAGCTGTACGGCCGCCAGCTCACCGCCACGAACCACCCCGATACCCAGCAGCTCCTCGCGGCCGCGCACGCCGATCGGGTCCGCCCACTGTGCATGTGCCGCCCCGACGGTGTCGCCATGTACGTCGCCAAGATCGGGCCCGACAAGTACGTCATCAAGCGGATGCCCGACACCGGACTCGCGCACACCCACCGCTGCGCCTCCTACCTCCCTCCCGAGGAGCTCTCCGGCCTGGGACAGGTGCTCGGCTCAGCGATCACCGAGGAAGCCGACAGCGGCCTGACCGCGATCAAGCTCGGCTTCCGCATGTCCAAGGCCGAGCGCGCCGCCCCCGCCGGCGCCGGCAGTGGGGCAGTGGCCGACTCCGTGGCCGCCGACCCCAACAGGCTCACCCTGCGCGCGGTCCTGCACTACCTGTGGCAAGAAGCCGACCTCGCCACCTGGTCCCCCGGCATGGCCGGCAAGCGCAACTGGCGCATCGTGTCCTGGTACCTGCGTCAGGCCGCCCGCGGGAAGTTCACCAAGGGCAAGCCGCTCGCCACCAAGCTGTATGTGCCCGAGCCGTTCAACCTCGAGAAGAAGACCGAGATCGCGGCCCGCCGGCTCTCCGCATGGGCGCCGATGCAGCAGCACGGCTCCTCCCAACAGTTCATGATGCTCATCGGCGAGCTCAAGGCCATCGACCCCGCCCGTTTCGGGCACAAGCTGGTCATCAAGCACCTGCCCGACGCACCGCTGATGGTCGACGACGTCCTCCTCAAGCGCCTCAACAAGCGCTTCGGAGACGAGCTCGAGCTGTGGCAGTCAGACGACGAGGGACACCTCATGGTCATCGCGACCTTCTCCGTCGGCCGCGCCGGCCTAGCCACCGCCGAGGAGATCTCCCTGGTCATGACCGACCGCAACTGGCTCCCGTATGAGTCCCTGGCCGACAAGCTGCTCCTCGACACCGCCCTGGACGCCCACCGACGCTTCACCAAGTCGTTGCGCTACAACCTTGCCCCCGACAAGCCCATGGCCTCCCTGGTGTTCACCGACACCGAGACCCCCACCGCCGCGTTCCTGCTCGGCAGCGACGAAGACCGCGAGACCGCAGCCCAGATCGCTGCCGACACCGGTACCGAGGTGTGGACGTGGGTCATCGGCGAAGACATGCCAGCGCTCCCGCCCGCAGTCGACCACCGACGTCCCCAGGCGCAGAGCGGCCAGCCGACCGGCCACTGAGCCCAGGTATCCAGCCCAGGTCTCCAACCCGGCCACGCCACCTGAGCGTTGACACACCGGAATGTGTCGGCGCCACGAGGCACCATCAAGCAAGCACCACCCCAACTCGGAGTTCCGCTCGGAGGAATCCATGTCGCACCAGCTCGCCACCGCCCACCTCCCGCAAACGATCGACCCGGCGTACGCGGCCCAGCGTGCCGCCGACGTCGTCGACCGGATCTGGGACACGGCCCGCTGGAAACCCCTGGTGCTTGTCTCGTGTGCCGTCGAAGATGTCCCCAAGGTTCCAACCCGCAGACTCGCCTCCGCGATCGGTGACGCCGCCGAGCTCGTCTTGATCCCCGCCCGGCAGGCCTGGGAACTGCAGAGGCTCCTTCCGCGGGGATTCGAGGCCTACGGCGGCGCGATCCGCGTCGTGCTCCCCGACGCCACCCAGCAGGACCCAGCAGAACGGCACCCGCTGTTCTTCACCTTCGACCGCGACGACCCCAACGACACCATCTCCCGCATCTGCGCGCATCTGGCCCGCCACGGCTTCACCCGCACCACCCCCAGTGCCTCCGAGCAGCAGTGCGACAGTCCTCGACAGCAACGCCGCACCGAGAAGCTCCGCGACGCCCAGCGCCAGATTGCTCGCCTCGAGCACGAGACAACGACGCTGGCTGCCACGATCAACAAGCTTCGCGACGAGAGGGACGCCGCCGCCGCCGAGGTGGCGCAGGCGAGACGTGACGTCGACGCGCTCACCGCCGAGCTCGATCAAGCCACCTGCCCGCACGCCATCGTCTACAGCGACCCCGAGGCCCAGCTGCGCCACGAGCTCTGGCTGACCTGGCTGTCGAACACCCCCGAGACCGACCGAGCCGCGCAACCGCTGTGCGACTACGACCTCGGCCCCGACTTCCTTGAGTCCATGGACCTCCAGCTTGTTCCGCGCGGCCGGATCCTCGACGTCGTCGTCGACGTCCTCACCCGCCGCGTTCACCAGATCCCCGCCCGCCGCAGCCACCCGCTACGGTCCGCCGATGCCGGCAACGCACCTCAACGCACCCGCGCCGACGGAGCCGCCGCCTGGCGATGCGACCTCAAGACCGGCAAGGCCGGCGGCCCACGCCTCGCCTGGTGGCAGCACACCGACGGCCGCATCGAGCTCGGCAAGGCCGGCCACCACGACGACTACACCCTTCGCTGACACTTCACGGTTGGTCCGGTGTCGCGCACGCGGGGGGCCATCTGGCCGAGTCTTCAGCGGCACCCGCGCCGGAGTCGGTAGCGTCGCCTCCGTGCCACCTTCCCTTGCTCGCGCCGATCTGATGGATCGCCTCGTCAACAAGGCCGGTGGCGTCCGGTCCGAGGCAACCATTCAGAGCGACGTCCGGATTCTGCTGCTGGACAGCGAACTCGGCCTCGACGACGTCCATCTCGAGACCCAGGTCGGTGGGCAGCATCGACGGATCGACGTCGAGGTCGGCTGCACGGTGATCGAGGTCAAGCGCACACTCGCCTCCGCGGCCGCGATCCAGGCGGCAACCGCCCAGCTGACTGACTACGTCGTTACCCGTCAGAGCGAGATGGGGCAACGTTACGTCGGGATCCTCACCGACGGCGCACTGTGGATCGCCTTCCATGAGGTCGACCATGGACTCGAGGAAGCAACCCGGCACTCAGCCACCAGCGGAGACGCCGGAGCCACAGCGCTGCTGCGCTGGCTCGAAGGTGTGCTAGCCACGAAGACAGCGGTGCGGCCCACGCCAGACGAGATCCACATCCGCCTCGGTGCCGACAGCTCCAGCCACGCCCTGGACTACGCCACACTCCGAGCCCTGTACGACGATCACCGTGACGAACCCACCGTCGTGCTCAAGCGGGACCTCTGGGCAAACCTGCTCCAATCCGCACTCGGCACCCAGTTCACCAACTCCGACGACCTCTTCCTCGAGCACACCCTCCTGGTGAACTCGGCCGAGATCATCGCCCATCTTGTTCTCGGTCTCGACGCCACGCAACTCTCGCCCGCCACACTGCTAAGCGGCGATCAGTTCGTGGCCGCTGGTCTACACGGCGTCGTCGACCGCGACTTCTTCGACTGGGTGCTGGAGGTACCCGGGGGAGAGGGCTTCATCACCGCGCTTGCCCGACGACTCTCCCGATTCGACTGGGCTGCCGTCGAGCACGACGTCCTTAAGGTCCTCTACGAGTCGGTCATCAAACCCGAGGTCCGCAAGAGCCTCGGCGAGTACTACACCCCCGACTGGCTGGCCAACCGCGTCGTCAGCGAGGTCGTCGACGACCCGCTCAACCAACGTGTGCTCGACCCCTCATGCGGATCCGGGACGTTCGTCTTCTACGCCGTACGGCGCTACCTCGCGGCCGCTGATGCAGCAGGTTTGACGCTGGCTGAGTCGATGGCTCACGTCAGCTCACGAGTGATGGGAATCGACCTTCACCCCGTCGCGGTGGCCCTCGCCCGCGTCACGTACCTGCTCGCGCTCGGGCGGGAGCGTCTCACCTCGCCAGACCGGGGCACCCTCGCGGTTCCGGTATACCTCGGCGACTCCCTGGGCTGGCACCAGGAGCACGACATCTTGTCAGTGGACATGCTCGTGATCCCGACCGAGGTCGGCGACCAGCTACTCAGCTACCCGCTCCGTTTTCCCGATCACCTGCTCCAGGACGCAGCCCGGTTCGACGACCTGGTCGAGGCGCTGGTCAACGAGAGCGGACTGGCGGCGGGGAAGACCACGGCCCAGTTGAGCCAGGGCGCCATCCGGCGCTTGGCGCTGGACGTCGCTGACCTGCCCGTGCTCAATGAGAACTTCGCCCGGCTCAAGCAGCTCCATGAGGACAAGCGCGACCACGTCTGGTCCTACTACGTCCGCAACGTCGCCCGGCCAGCCTGGCTGAGCCGCGAAGAGAACCGCGTCGACGCCCTCGTGGGGAACCCTCCGTGGCTGTCGTACCGGCACATGACCAAGCAAATGCAGAAGGAGTTCAAGGCCCTCGCCCGGGCTCGGGATTTCTGGCACCGGGAGAACACCGCGACCCACCAGGACCTTGCCGGCTTGTTCGTCGCCAAGGCTGTCGAGCGCTACCTCAAGACCGGAGGCCGGCTCGCGTTCGTCGTCCCGAACTCCGTGATCGACCGCGACTACTGGGGAGGCTTCCGCCGCGGGGCGTTCGATGGCGCCGGCGTGCGGTTTGGCATCCCGTGGGACCTCCGGCGAGTGCGGCCCCACATGTTCCCCCGCGGCTCGGCCGTGATTTTCGGCGAGCGGGCTGCCACGAGCCGCGAAATGCCACCGAAGGCGGTTGTCTGGAAGGGCCGCGCCCCCAGACGACAAGCGGCGCTTGAGACTGCGACCGGCCTCACCCAGGAGCTGGCGGCTCTTCGCATCGGCAGCGCCGAGGATGAGCTCTCCCCCTACCACGCCCGGTTCTCCCAAGGAGCCAACCTGGTGCCGAGGCTGATGTTCAGAGTCGAGGAGATCAGTGCCGGAGCACTCGGCGTGCCACGCGGCAACGTGATGCTTCGGTCGAAGCGGTCGGTCTCGGAAAAGAAGCCTTGGAAGGACCTGCCCGCACTGACCGGGACGGTCGAGAGCCAGTTCGTGTGGCCGACCGTCCTTGGAGAGCACATCCTCCAATTTCGTCTGCTCGACCCCGACCGGTTCGTGCTACCTCTCACGAGCCGCGGCGACCTGCTCGACAGCGACGGCGATAGGATCAACGCCTACACAGGCGTCGCCAACTGGATGCGGACCGCAGCGGAACTGTGGAAGGAACACGGCGACTCACGGCTGACCCTCGGCCAGCAGATCGACCACATGCGCAAGCTCACCCAGCAACTGCCGATTCCGCCAGTCCGAGTGGCGTACGCCGCGTCGGGAATGCACTTATCGGCAGCGCTCATCACCGACCCTCGCGCCGTGATCGAGCACGGCGCCTACTGGGCCGCAGTCTCGTCGGAGAGCGAAGGTCACTACCTGGTCGGGATCCTTAACACCCCCACGTTGACCGAACTGGTCCGGCCGCTGATGTCCTACGGCAAGGACGAACGGCACATCGACAAGAACGTCTGGAAGTTGCCGATCCCGGCGTACGAGTACGACAACCAGCTTCATCGCGCCATTGTCGAGACGACCAAAGAGTTGACCGATGAGCTCGCCACCGTGGAATGGCGCTCGGATTACTTCGTCACCATCCGCCAGGACACGCGGACTTGGCTGCTTGAGCACGACAAGGGGCGCCAGCTCGACAACCTCGTGCGCGAGCTGCTCGGCGAGCCCCCACTCGACGATGCCGACCGGACCGCCCCGCCCGCCGCGGCCCCCGAGCTTCTGCGACTACGCTCCAGCGACCTCGGACTCTCGCCGGCCGACGTCGAGATCGACCTCGACATCGAGTTCGACGAAGACCATCAGGTCTACCTGTGGGGCTTCCTCGTAACCCACCCAGCAGACGGCGACTCGACCTACACGCCGATCGGCAGCCACGACCCCGCGGTCGACCCAACCGAGCTCGCCCAAGCACTGCGTGCGCAACTCATGGCAGTCATCGAAGCCGCCCACACGCAGGGACACACCGTGCGGCTGTACCACTACGGGCCCGTCGAACAGATCCACCTCGAGAAGCTCCTCGGAGAAGCCGCAGCCGGACTCCTGGAGATCTCGACCGACCTGCTCTCCGTCATCCGAACCCACTACTTCGCCGGAACCGGATACGGGCTCAAAACGCTCGCCGCACAGGGCGCCGAGAGCGTCGCGCAGCAGCCGTGTGCCGTCGTAGAAGGCCTGGGCATCCTTGTAGCGGCTCTCCTGGACCAGCTCCGAGGTCGGCGACTGCAACGCGGCCCACACCTGCGGGATCGTGACCGGCTTGAGCTGTGAGGCGCCCGAGGACCAGCCCGACAGATCCTGGAGCACCTCGTTGACCACGGTCTCCTCAGTCGGGGTGAAGGCCACGCCCTGGGAGCCGACCAGGCCCTTGATGAGCTTGAGCCAGCGGGTGAAGATGATCGCTGCCCGCTTCTTCTGCTCCTGAGGCGACTGCTTGTCCCAATCCACCCCGAGCGCACCCAAGTCCAGCGGGTTGATCCGGCCCGGCAGGCCCGGCCCGATGCGGAACGGCTCGACGCCGAGGAAACGGGAGAGGTCCTCGTACTCGTCCTTCACATCACCGAGCACCAGCGAGCGGTAGCCGTAGCGGATCATGCGCAGCATGAACGCCTTCACCGTCGCGGACTTCCCGCGGCCGGGCTTGCCGAAGATGAAGATGTTCGGGTTGGTGACCGGGATCGAGTCGTCGAGGACCCAGCCCATCGGGTCGCAGTAGAACTTCCCGCCCGAGAGGACGTCGTAGCCCATCTCCGCGCCCCACGGCGGCAGACCGTCGCCGGAGATCAGCGGCCACAGCACCGGGATCTCCTCCGAGGTCATCTGATACCCCGCCAGGGGCGGCATCGTCGGCGCCCAGCCGTGCCCCATCTGGCGTACGCCACCGGCCTTGATCGAGTGCGGGAACAGCTTCTCCGCCGGGGGCGCAGCCGGAGGCGGCGCCTTGCGGGGCATGGTGGTCCCGAAGTCGGCCAACAGGTCATCGATCGTGCGCGCGGCCGGGCGCGCCTTCGCCCCGCTCTTCGTCTTGGGGCGGATCTTCGTGGCGCTCATGCTCACCACTCCCCCGCCGCCCGCGTCACCCTCGTCGACCGAGCTGGTGCGGCCACAGCGGCATCGGCGAGCGAGGCAGGCCCCGCACCACGCACAGCCTGCGGGGACCTCCACGCCCTTCGCGCGCCGCAGATCTTTGCCACGTCGCCGTCCCCCGATCGCGCTGGCCGGGCCAGCGCCAGGTCTGCGAGCGTGTGCGTCGCCAGGACCTGCGGTGCCGTGTGCTTCCGAGCCAGCCTGAACGGGCCGACGAGACGGGTTCCGAGACCGGGGTTGGTGAAGTCGATCAGCGTTGCGCCGAGTGAGAGCGTGAGGCTGGTGTACTCGCCGGCGGGGTCGTGAACGGCCCGCGTGTGGGGCTCCTGGGTTGCGATGCGCTGCAGGGCGATCTGCTTGGCGGTGGCGCCCTTGCCGTGGCCGGGCTTGCCGAAGATGAAGATGTTCGGATTCGCCGGCTGGGCGGTGTCGTGGCCTGCTGCGGCGGGTGGCATGCGAAGGCTGCTCATATCGGGAGAGGCAACAGTCCGGCCGCCGGATCGGACACCGGCGGCCGGACTGCTTTCAAATGGGGGCTTGCGTCGAAACGGTTCGCTTCTCGGGTTAGCGGCGCTTCTTCGGCAGGCCCGCCCCCAACGGGATCGTCGACACGGCGAAGGCCGCGTCGTGTGCCCCGTCGAGCGGGAGGGGGGTAAATCCGCTGATGCGGATGGAGGCGTCCAGCCGACGCCCGAAGTCCTGCACGTTCCAGCCGGCCGGGACGGTGATCGAGACCGCGGAGGCGACCTTCACCAGGGAACGGCCACGCTCGAGCTTCTCGTCGCGATCGGCGAGCTTGCCGACCGAGGAACGGTCCTTGGCCCGCTCGACGCGTCCGACCTTCTCCCGCAGGGTGCCGGCCATGACCGCCGACATCTGCGCGGTGCCGGTGGACCGATCGGCGGCCTGCTGAGACACGGGCCGGTAGAACACCGTCAGTGACCGCCGCTCACCGGGCTGGGACGGCACCAGGACTCGGGCCAATGCACCCATGCGTGCGCCCTTGCGCGGGAGCAGGATCGTGGAGGAGATCGACTCCCACTCCCCGTGCCGGTAGGACCGCATCGCCGTGGTGGCGTTGGTCGGCCCTGCCGCGGCGACCGGGACACCCGCTGCGATCGTCGCGTTGCTCTGGCTGTGGATCTCCGCATCGGCGAGGGCGGGGAGGTCACCGGGCTCGAAACCGGTTCGGATCGCCATCGCGAGCTCGGCGGTGTCGAGCCAGTTCACGCGGGTGCAGCCGATCGACCCGGTCAGGCGTGCCTCGACCTCGTCGAGCAGGGAGTACAGGATGGCCGCGCGGCCGCGGACGCCGCGGCCGGCGCGCTTGGCGTCCTTGCTGATCACGTCCTCGCGGACCACGACGGTCACGAACGCCTCGTGCCGCACGGCAGCTCCGGCGGTCATGGCCACCAGCTGGGCGTTGACCTCGGCGGAGACAGCGGGCTCTTGGGGGCGGGCGTTCTGCCGAACCCATTCGGCGCGTTCGGTGCCGTCATCGGGGATGGTGCGCACCTGCACCACGACCAGGTCGATCTGGTTACCAGCGGTCGCGGCCTCCATCATCTCGGTCAGGCCGGCGCCCATGCGGAACCGGTCGGCGTCGTCGCTCATCCCGATCCCGGGGTGCACGATCCGTGCCGTGGCTGCCCATGTGCGGGCGGCGTGGTTCTGGATGATCGCCGGACGGGCGGTCTGCCCGCTCATCGGGGGGCCGTCGTGGATCTGGATGCCGGCCAGGATGCCGGGCAGGTCCGCCTCCCCGGCATCGCCGTCGTCCTCGGGGTCTTCGCCGTTGCCCAGGTCGAGGTCCCCCGCTGCGGCCTTGGACTGGAACCGCGACCAGCCGAACGCGACCCCGGCAAAGTGGCGGAACACCACACCGATCCACTGGAAGGCCGAGTGGCCGCGGATCGGCAGGCAGACCAGCAGGCCGACCACAATCCAGGCCGGGACCAGCCCGAGTAGGGGCAGCCACTGCTGGAGGGCGATCGCAGCCCAGGTCGGGATCCCGGCGACCAGCAGCAGAATGAACTGGGGTCCGGTCAGACCGAACAGCCAGGCCTGCCGGTCCCGGATCGCGGATGCTCCGTACACGCTCATGGGTTCCTCACTTCTCCGATTCGGTCGTTTCGGTGTATGGGTTGCGCCGTGCTCAGGCGAGCAGCTCGGGGTTCTCTTCGACGGTCGTCATCGCCTTTTGGGGGATCTTCTGATCGGCGATAGCTGCGTCGTGGCCAGCGTCATGGCTCTCGTGACTCCCGGAGTGCCGCTGGTGGTGGCGCCTGTTGTGCGCGGCGCCCTGCCTGGCATCGTGGTCGGTCGGGTAGTAGCCCTGGTGGCCGACGCCGGACTGCCCGAGCACGTCGACGCTCATCGCGGCCCCGGCCTGGGCGATCTTCCCGGCGGCGTGCATGCCGCCACCCAGCGTCTTGCCGGGGTGACGTACCGGGTACGTCAGGCCCCGGCCCACGCTCTTGCCGGCGCCCTTTGCCAGGGCGCCCGGGTTGGAGAGACCGGCCTTCCAGCGTCCCGAGGTCTGCGACTCGGCACCTTCCTCCGAGGAGCTGCGTCCATCGGCTGCGGTCTCGGTGGCGGCGCCGGATCCGGATCCTTCGGCGGCGTGCTTCTTGCCGCGCAGCAGCCCCGAGACGCCGCCGTTGGCGCTCATCGTGGATCGGAAGGAGGCACCCGAGGCGGTGCCGGGGTCGACGAACGCGAGGAGCCGGAACAGCACCATCGGCATGAAGCAGGCGACCAGCATGATGATGGAGCCGACCACCGACATGCCGATGTTCGAGGACGTGTCGGAGACCTGGAGGGTCTGGCCGAAGACTTGGACGTGCTGATCGCTCTGCTGGCCGTCGGGCATCCCGGCCCAAGCGAACTGGGTGCCCATCCCCACGACGAGGGCGAGCATGGGTTCCATCAGCACGCAGGCCAGGAACCAGCGGATGGACTTCCACATCCACGACTTGGTTCCCTCAGAAAGCGCACCGGCGGCGGCGATCGGCATCGTCGCGGTCAGGATCAGCAGGGCCGCCGAGCGGACCATCATGATCACCATGTGGCCGAAGGCAGCCGGGATCAGGATGAACAGGGCACAGATGCCGAGAGTGGCGGCCTGGGTCGTTCCCGAGACCGTGTCGACGAACCCGTCGCCGGCCGCGTAGCCGGAGAAGCTGTCGACGCCGAGCAGGCTGTTCAACAGGCCCTTGGTCAGGCCTGAGGCGGCTGCGATCAACCCTGCGCACACGCCGATCCAGCAGCACAGGACGACGCCGTACTGCACCACACCGGCGGCGAGAGTGCCGAACCCGCGGCCGTCTTGGCGGATCACGGCCAGGCCGATCTGGCCGAACGCCACCAGCAGTGCGATGACCAGTGCGATCCACAGGGTCACCGAGTAGAGCTTGGACAGCCCCGGGTCGGCAACGTTGGGTGTGAAGCTGTCGATCAGGCTGAACGCGGTCTTCAGCAGCCACATGGCGCCCGACCAGATCGCCATCATCATCGAGGTGAACCCGTCGGCCAGCGTCTCCTTGGCCTTGTCGCCCAACCAGTGCAGCGGGTTGAGATCGATCATCGGGACGATGTTTGCGACTTGCGTTGTCATGACTGTGGCACCTCCAGCCACTGGTAGCCGGCGTCGAAGGAGGCCTGGGTGCCGGGCCACAGCGAGGCGGCCGGGGCGGGCTCCTTGCCGGGGCCGATCACCCACCGGCCGCTAGAGGAACCCGAGCCGGAGCTCTGCCAGACCATGCGCTGGCAGTCCGCGGTGGCGACCTGCTGCGCCTGCCCACCGGGAAGGGTGGCGGTGATGATGTAGTCCACGCACGGGACGACGAAGTCGGATCCGACCGTGCCCTTGATGAACCCCATCTTCGGATCCACGCTGATGGTGATCGCGTTCTGGGCGTCCGAGGACAGACCCGCCGACCCCAACAGCGCAGCCACGCCCTGCACACCGGACCACGACTCGGGAGTCGGCCCACCGGCTGCGGCCCACTTGGAGATGACGTCTTGCGCAACCGGCACCGAGGCCGAGCTCAGGGCGGTCGAATCGATCGCCGCCAACTGACCCAATGCACCTTGAGGTGTGTGTGGGAAACCGGAGGCGACCCCGACGTCTCCCACCGCCATGGGCGGGGGGACCTCCAGGGTGCCGGTCTTCCCGGTGGACAGATCGCCACCGGGCTGAGCGGCCTCCGCTGGCGCGGTCGGGAGCGCCTTGTCGGCCAGCGCGTCCTGGGCGGAGCGACCCGAACCCGCAGCGCTGGTTCCGGCGGCGCTGGCATCGCTCGAGCCGCGGCCGGTGAGCATGTTGATCACCGACCAGGCGCCGCCGACGACCAGGGCGAGCACGACCAGTCCCGTCACCCCGAGCAGGATCTGCAGCCGCAGCCGGCTCCACTCAGTGTCGGGGTCCGCCAGCTGGCTCGGGGAGAAGTAGTGGGCGACCCGTCGGGCTCGGGTGAACATGTCAGCAGCCGGATCCGACGATGCCGTTGAGGATGGCGTAGATGCACACGAACGCGATCGCGGCGCCAACGGTCCAGAACAGGCCCGAGGCGCCGATCTGAGCGGCCCGGCCCATCTGGCCGAACTTGCCCACGAGCAGCGCACCCGCCGAGGCGAACCCGCAGCCGATGATGATCGCGATGACGCCGTACTTGACCCACCCCAGAACCTGGTCGACGTACGGTGCGACACCGTCGGGGGCGCTGGCACAGACGTTGTTGACCGGTCCCGCCTTGATGGCGGTGTGGGGGGCCGCGGCCACCAGCTGGGTGGCGACCTCGGAGATGATGTGAATGGACATGACTTCTCTCCTGCTTCCTGTGTTAGGTCCGGTTCGCCGACTGCGGTCCGGTGATGGTGGTGATCCGCTCCAGCAGGCGCTGGGAGGGGCTCGTGAGCTGCTTGGGCAGCGGGTCCGGCCCCAGACCCGGAAGGGCCTTGGCCGCCAGGAGCGGCACACAGAGCACCGCCTCCTGCTCGTGGGCGGTGCGCAGCAGCCGACCCGCAGTGGCGAACTCGCGATCGCTCCACCGAGACGCGCCCACCACGACGACCACCACCCGCTGCGCGGCGAGGCGGTCGCTGAGCTCGGCCAGCGCCGCCTCGGTCTGGGACAGCGCGAGCTCGTAGGGGCGGGTGATGAGGACCTCGACATTCGCCGTCGCGGCGGCGACCCAGGCGGTCGGGTCGGCTGCCAGCTCGCGGGGTGTCCAGCCCACGTCCAGCACGGTCAGGTCGATCCCCTCGACGATGCGCGGGGCCGGTACAGACGACGGGACCTTGGCGGGCTCCTCGACGCGGTCGATCAGCACGTTGGCGCCGCGGCGGCCGCGGCGCCACCCCTCGCTGGCACCGAGCTCGGTCGCGGTCGCGCCCATCAGGCCTGACCAGGCCGGAGCGGCCGCATCGAGGATCCGGGTCCGTACGCCGGCGGCATCGGCGGCATCGGCCAACGCCAGGGTGATGGTCGAGGCCCCGGCTCCAGCGTTGGCGGCACGCACCCGCACCAGCGGAGCCAGCCCGCCAGCAACCTCCACCGCAGCTGATGCCGCGGGGCCCGCGGCCGCGGTGCGCACCGGCGGTGCATCGGTGGGCGACTCGCGGTGAGCAGCCCCGGTGCCCGCGGCGTCGGTGGTCTCGAGGTCAGGCTCGGGCTGGGTGAAGCGGGCGGTGGCGAAACGCCCTGCGGCCAGCGCGTCGGCCGCGGCCTGCAGCTCACGCACCGAGAACTGGGGCGCGGTACTGGTGCTCATCGCGCCGTCCCAGTCCGAGCGGCCCGCAGCCGCATCGCCTCACGCAGCACCGGAGCCGGGGTGTTGCGGATGACCTCGCGGGCCTCGGCCGCCTGCTCGGCACCCTCACGCAGACGGGCGATCGCATCCTCGATCCCGGACAGCGCGTGGTCGACGTCGTGCGTGGCCACGACGTCCAGCAGCTCTGCGACAGCCTCGGCAGTAGGCGTGGCAGTCAGGTCGGAGGCACCGGCCGCGGTGTGTGCGTACTCGCTCATATCGGGAGAGGCAACAGCCCCCGGTCCGGATCGGACGCGGGGGCCGCAACTTGTTGCCAGGAACATCTGGACCGACTCGAGTCGGGTACCGAGACCGACCTCAGGCGATCGCCTCGAGGTACCGGGGAGCGGCCTCGGCGAGCCGGGCCGCGGTCCGGTCCCGGCGCCGTCGGATCTGCCGCATCGTCACGCCGTGCCGCTCACCGACGATCCGCTGCGCCTCCTCACGCGCCCGCTTCGTCTCACCGCGCGCAAGAACCTCGTGCTCGGTGGCCATGAGCTCGACCAGCAGGTCGATCTCGTCGACAGCGATGACGCCGACGTTGCGTGCCCAGCACAGCAGGTCGCTCAGATCCTCGACCGGGTCCTCAACGACCGGCATCGCCAGCGCGAGGTCGATCGGGTCATCGCCTTCCACCTCGCCGACGGCGGCCTCCTTGTTGCGAGCGATCCACCCCTCCAACGACGTCGTCCGGAATCGGTCGGGGCGCTTGCTCTCCTGCTGTGCATCGGCCTGCCGGCACAGCCGCTGGCGAGCACGGTCCAGCAGGTAGCGACCCGCGCGGTTGCCCAGCTGCGGCTCAGCGCGCTTGATCTCCTCCCACACCGTGGCGTGAACATCACCGACTTCGCACAGGTCGCTCAACTGGCCGGCGACCCGGTTCACCCCTTCGGCCAACAGCACCAACACCGCCAGGGCCGCGTCGTCGTCATCGCCACCACGACGCGACCCGAGGACCGTCAGCGCAGCCACCACCGGGTAGCAGTCGTCGTCACGTCGACGCCATGCCGCGCACGCCTCATCGAAGCTCGCGAACCCGGCCAGCCGCGGCTCGACCTGCTGCCACTGCTCCCACTTCCCCGAGTACGCCAGGCCCTCAGTGACCGAGGAGGCCAGGGCGCTCTGGCCGTCGCGGCGCTCGCGCTCATCGCGGGCCGCACGCGAGGTATGGGCCAGGTCGTCGCAGTACAGGTACTCGCGCCCCGCCCGGCCCCGACGACCGCCCTCGGCGGCAGGTCGAGTGCAGCCGGGGAAGTTGCACGTGCGCACCCCGGCGGCTCCGTCGAGCGCGTCGAGGGCGTCGTTCTCGGCGGTGAACGTCGCCGACGTCGAGGCGAGGCGGATGCTGCTCTGGGCGGTAGTGGGGGTGGTGATGGCCGACATTGCGGTCCTCCGAGAGGGCAGAGGCGATCAGGACCCGCACATGTCAGAACCGACCGCCCACCACCTCGCCCACCAAGCCGCCCACCACCGTCGAGACAGCCGTCGGTGCGCGCCCACCAAGCCCGCCCACCAAACGCAAAACCGCAGGTCAGACCGCCCACCAGAACCCCCAGAGGCGCCCGCGAAAAAGTCTGAAAAAACTTCCGCCGCCCAGGTTGCGGACCCTCGAAATCGGCGCTCGGCGGCCCGGTCGGCGGCGTTCGCTGACCGTAAGTCGTTGACCAGCCCACCCCATATCTTCCGATACACTGGCCAAGTTATCGGGAAGTATTGGGGAAGGGTCTGATCGATGCGGCGCAACATCTACAGCCCCGGAGCGGGGCACCAGCCACCACTGCTCGTCGGCCGAGAGACGCAACTCACCAGCTGGGAGCTCATGCTCGACGAGCTGGCATTCCGCGGCCGCGTCGGCGCACGCGACCTGCTCCTCACCGGCCCTCGAGGAGTCGGCAAGACCGTCCTGATGTCCCGGTTCATCGACTCGTCCCGCCGCGCAGGCTACGAGATCATCAGCTACCAACCGGCCGTCAAACAGGCCGGCTTGGTCGCCTCGGTTGTCGCCCGCGCAGCCGAACGTCTCGACGCACAGTCCGGCACCTGGGGCAAGGTCCGACGCTCCTTCGAGAACCTCGCCGGCGTCACCCTCGGCGCCGGCGGACTCAGCGCCACCCTCTCTCTCCGCCAGGCGCCCGCCAACACCCTCACCAACGATCCGTCAGAGGTTGCTGCGGCCCTCGCCGCACTCGCTGACGCAGCCCGCGACGAGAAGCCGACCGGCGGTGTCCTGCTCGCCATCGACGAGCTCCAGGTCGCCGCCGATCCCGACCTCAGCTTCCTTGCAGTTGTCCTCCAACGCCTCAACGTCGACCACCCCGATGCACGAGTAGCGTTCGTGGCAACCGCCCTCCCCCACGTCTACGCCGTGCTCGCCTCGGCCGGTGTGACACACCCCGACAGACTCTTCCCCAGCGAGCGCATCCCCGTCGCCCTCCCGCACCAGGAGGCGACCAGTGCGATCGTCACCCCCGCCATGCAGGCCGGGGTCGTCTGGGACCCAGAAGCGGCCGCAGCGATCGTCGCGTCATCGAACGGCTACCCCGCCCACCTCCAACTGATGGCCTCCCACACCTGGGACAACGCCGCCGACGGCACCACAACCTTGAGCATCCGCGACGCCCGGACCGGGATCGCCGCAGCGCTCGCGAGCATCGAGGTGTCAAACTTCGCCGAGATCTGGGACAAGCTTCCCGACGCCCAGCGCCGCTACCTGCACGCGCTGGCCAACCTCGGTGGCGAGGCACGCACATCCGAACTCGTCGACGCCCTCCAGGCCAGACGCGCCAGCGACCTCTCCTACCAACGTGACGAGCTCCTCCAACGAGGGGTCATCCACTCCCCCCGCTACGGCACGGTCGCACTGACCACACCCGCCATGGCGGGGTACATCACCGCCAGGCCCATGGCAGAGCTGAGCGCGCCCGACGCATGAGGCGGTGCGGCCTGAGGCCGCTCAGCGGTCCGCCATGGGCGGGCCGGGCAGCACGCGGTTGAGACGATCGCGTAGCTCCCGGACCCACGCCAGCGCTTGCTGACGGTCCTCGAGGATCTCCGCCTGGTCGCGGCGCCCCGGTGCCACCGCCGTGGGCAACCAGTCCCGAATCGCGCTCTCCAGGCCAGCGTCGAGCTGGAGCGCTCGGTCCTGCAAGATCAGCATCAGCGCCACCACAGCATTGCGGGCGGCGATTGCGTCACGCCAGCGGATCAGGAGCGGCTCATCGGGATCGTAGGACCGCCCGGGCTCGTGCCACTCGGCGCCGACTGGCATCAGACCGCCCAGTTCTTCTGGTCGAGGATGGTCTCGGTGCGCTCGGGCAAGTCCTCGTCGTAGCGGTCGACGACCTCCCGGCGCAGCCACTCATCGAGCGCTTCCTGGCCCTCTTCGGCCGCCTTGATGGGCGCTTCGTCGAGCCATGAGACGTCGGCGGCCGGGTTGGCCAGCCGCTCGATGGCGCACGCTGTGCGGACCACATCGCTGCGACCCATGGTCACGCCTCGGTTGGCCAGCGTGTGGGCGGCGTCGGTGATGGCGCCGCACAGGATCGCGTTCTGTGGCTGGGTGGAGAGCACCGTCAGCCACGGGAACCGCCTGTCGGTACCTCCCTCGAACGGCGTACCGGTGACCAGCGACATGGCGGTGAGCAGGTCCTGCTCGCAGCCACCGGCCTCGCCGCGACGACCGGCCCGGTGCCGCAGCCGGATGAACAGGTCCGCCGAGGACAGCACGCCGCCCCGCTCCTGGTAGGGGAGCTTGTAGGTCGCGGTGCCACCCATGCGCGCGGTTTCGCTGTCGCCGGCCTCCGGGAGCCAGTGGCTGCCATCGGGCCGCTTCCCCAGCAGGGTCCGTGCGTTGACCACCCGGTTCTCGGCCGTCTTCTTGCTGGCCCACTTGAAGTCGGCGGCGATCCTCTCCGAGGTCACCCCCTTCTCGTGACAGGCCAGGTAGGCGATCAGTGACACCGTCATGTTCAGGTTCGGGATCGACGCCGGGTCCCCACCGTCGATCGCGCGGACCTCGACCGGGCCGAGCAGGTGCACCTTGGGACGCGTGCACGTCTCGTCGAACCAGTCCGCGACATCGGCGTCCAGCGTCGGATCCAGGTCAGCCATCTCGGTGCGGGTCGACTCGGGAACACTGGGTCCCAGCACAGCGAGATCGGCCGCGGTCGTGGCGCCGGCCTCGAGGTAAACCTTGTCGGCCTCGGGCAGCACCGAGGAGGTGTCCCCGCCCTCGGTGTGCCGCGGCTCGGTGTACTCATCTCGCAGCGACCCGTCGGCCTTGGCGTACTTGCCCAGCGGCCCGTCGTCGCTCGCGGTGTTGGGCATCGGGACGGGAACCCGGTTTCGGGTGGCCTCGTAGACCACCGAGACCCGGGCGGCCTGCTCGGCCGGCATTGTGAACGCCTGCAGGCTGATCCCCCACATCGGCAGATACGCGGTGCCGTCGCCGCGCAGCTCGACCGCCGGGGAGTCGTTGTCGGCGTGCAGCAGCACCACCCGCGAGCGGCGGCGCCCCGCGATGGCCGCCACCACATCGCCTTCGCCCGCGGCCTCGCCGGTGTTCTTGCTGCCCTCGCCCCTGTCCTGGTCGTCCTCGTCGACGTGGGTGTCGAGGACGACCACCACCGGGTTCGCGGAGTCGGTCACCAGGCTGTCGCGGCGGCGCGTCAGCACGTCGGCATCGAGGTTGCGCTCGACGAGGTCGAGCTCGCCGGCCACCGAGGCCGCCCGCGCCAACGCGTCGGCGCGCGGCACCTGCCGCACCCGGGCCGGGTTCAGTCCGACCATCTCGTCGCCGAAGGGCTCCGCCAACAGCACCTCGACACCCTCGGCCCACTGGTTCACGGCAAGCTCGCTGACAAAGAACCTGGTCAGGTCCTCCACCTGCTCGGCCTCACCGGCGATTCCGCACACGCCGAGGGTCTCCAGGTCGAGGTACCACGTGTGGCCGCTCTGGCTGAGACCGATCTCGACCAACGCCGGGTACGGCGCGGGCTGCTGCATCAGGTCGTCGTCGAGGAATGTCTCGCGCGACAGCATCCACGCCCGGTCGTCCTCGGAGGCCTCCCAGCCCTCCGGTACCGCGGCAACCGCTGGTGCGGTGAACAGCAGCGTCAGGTCGTCCTCGCCGAGCACCGCAGCCCCCAGCTGCGGCAGCGGGCTGCGTGCGACCTTGCAGGATGCCGCCATGTGCCGCAGCGCCCGGTCGAGGAACACGATGTCCTTCTGTGCGGCGTCGGCGTTGTCGAGGATCGACCGCTCGACGTCGGCGTACTCCTCAGGCACCTGGGCGATCGTCATCCCGATCGGACGCTCTCTCATCTGCCGCCGCCGGTTGAACACATACAAGCCGGCGAGCCCGACCGCCAGAGCACCGGCGCTGGCCAGCAGCGCGTCCAGCGCCGAGATCCCGCCGCCCTCGTCTGCGTCCTCGGCCGAGGGAGAAGCCACGGCGGCGGGCTGCGGGTCCGGTGCGGTGGTGGCAGGCTGCGACGGCGCCGCCGGTCTCGCAGGAGTCGCCGGGGTCGCGGGAGCGGCCGGGGTTGCAGGCACGGCGGGCACGGCGGGGTCATCGGTGTGCCCCGTGCCCTGCCCGTGGTTGTCGTGACCGGTGTTGTGACCGGGGTTCGTCTCGTTGCCCGGCTGCGTGCCCGAGGGACTCCTCGGCTGCGTCGCCTTCCCCGTCGACGGGCCGGTGCTGTGCTGGGTCGGGTCGGTGGCGCCAGGGACCTGCAGCTTCCAGCCAGGCTGGATCAGGCTCGGGTTGGAACCGATGACGGCGCGGTTGGCGTCGTACAGCGCTTCCCAGTTGCCCGGATCGCCAGTGGTCTCCTGGGCGATTTCGGTCAGGTTCTCCCCCGGCCGGACGGTGTGCGTGCTCGCCTTGTCGACGTGGGCGCCCGTCTGGCCGGTGGGCAGGTTCGTGGCGTCGTCGGGCAGCCAGAGCTGCCAGCCCGCCTCGAGGGTGCGGGGGTTGGTGAAGGTGCGCCCGTCGGGCATCTGTCGGCCGTGGTTGAGCTGGGCGATCTCCTGCCACCTGAATCCGTCGCCCAGGTGCCTGTCCGCGAGCCCCCACAGCGTGTCACCGCGCTCGGTGACGACGCTGAGATGCGTGCGCTGTTGGGCGTGGTTCACCGTCGCTTTCGACGCGCTCTGCGGTGCGGCAGTGGAGGACGTCTGGACTGCCACATGGCCCACGGGCGCCAGCGGCACTGCCGGTGCGGCATCGGCACGGCCAGCGTGAACGCTGAGCAGGGTCGAGGTCACCCCGACCGCCAAGATCGTGTGCACCAGGATCCGGATCAGCCGCTGCTGGCCATCCAACGCGATCGGCATCCGGGTCGCCCCTGCGGGCTCGTGACGCAGCGCGGGCGGAATCTCCCACAGGGTGCACAGCAGGAACTGTGCCCACACCAGCCAGCCGAGCACGGAGACGAGCTTGAGCGTCGCGGAGTTGCTCATCATCGACAACTCGTTGAGCCCGCCGGCGGGCCAGGGGCTTCCCACAGCAGCGATCAGGAACAGCGGGAACCCGACGAGCAGGCCCAGCAGCAGCACGAGTGCCCCGAGCCGGGTGAGCAATCGGACCATGATGACTTCTCTTTCTCCAGGACCCTTGTGTGGTTGGGCTACTTCGGGCCCGTGATGGATGTTGCGTGCCCGGTCTCGTCGATCGGGAAGCTGTTGAAGCCGATGACGCCGAGGAAGACGTTCTGGGACTTGCCGGTCACCCTCACTGTGACGTCTAGACCGTTGATAGTCACGGTGCCGTGCCAGCCGGCCTGGGCCAGGATCTGGTCGGCGCGGGTCACCGCGGTGGCCGGGTTGACGCTCTCGTCGCCATCTCGCAGGCCCCGCATCGTGTCGGCGGCCGCACGTGCGGCCTGCTCGGCGCTGCGGTGTGCGCTGATGCGGTTGTTCATCGCGTTGCCGCCGTCGTACACCAGCCCGAGAAGGATCAAGAAGACCCCGGAGGCGACGGCGATCGTCCAGACCGAGATGATCGCGCCGACCTCGTCGCGACGGCCACGGACCCGGTCCACCAGGGCAGACAGGCTCCGACGCAGTCGCGTGGCGGGCGTTCTGGTGGTTTGAGTGCTCATGGGAGGTCCCGGTACTGCTCAATGGGCACCACAGCGGTGGAGGTGAACTCCTTGGAGCCGGGGAGCCCGAATCCGACGACGTCGCTCAGATCGGCGTGGCAGGTGATCTCGACCTTGACCTGTCCGCTGGTGGTGAAGTCGGTGCCGTCGAAGGCGACGGTCATCTGTGTGCAGGCCTTGCCGCGGTCGGCCAGCGACTCCTGAGCGGCGCGGCGGCCCGCGATCTGTGCGGCGTCGAAGTTCTGCTCCAGTGACGCGGCCCGCGCGGCGGCGTAGGCCGCGTCGTTGACCTGACTGTTCGCCTCGACCAGCCGTCCCGCGCCGACTACCAGGGTGATGAACGCGACCATCAGCACGGCCCAGGCCAGCAGCTCGGGTGCGCTGTAGCCGTACTCGTCGCGGGGACCGCGCAGCCGGCGCACCAGCGTCCGCGTGCCGCGGTCGTCGCGGAGCGGGCCGTGGGGCCGTGGGCGTCGCGGGCGTCGCGGGCTCATTGCGCGAACTCTTCTCGGGGAACGGTCTCGGTGGCGCTCACGCGCTTCGACATGCCCGGCACGAGTGCCTGAACGTTTCCGGAGACGGTCACGGTCACCTGCGTGGCCTGCACGTTGACGGTGATGGTCGTGTCCGACAAGTCGTCGCCTGAGCTGGAGAGGTAGTCCTGGGCGGTTTGGCGGCCGATGGCCTCGGTGCCGTCCCAGGCCGCGGCTGCGACAGCGGACTCCCGGGCGGCGGCATGCACGATCCGGTCGTTGTAGAGCTGGACCGACCATTGGATGAGCGTGAACAAGATCAGTACGACGACCGCCATCACGAGGATGAACTCGGCGCCGCCGTAGCCCCGCTCGTCACGTCGGCGACCCATCAGCCCACGCACCCGTACACCCCGTCGTCCACACCGGCGCCCGTGTGGGGCGTGCGTGGGGGTGTCGGTGCTCATCGCCGGTCCGCTCTGTGTGGCTATGGGTCAGGGTGCTGGAGTCAGGACGCTGGGGTCAGCAGTTGTTGCCGCCGCCGTTGAGACAGTCGCCCTTGTTGGTGACGAACGTCTTGACCGCGGCGATCGCCAGTCCGGCGATCAGCAGGACGCCGAGCAGGAGCACCAGGTACTCCGGCGCACCGGCGCCGCGCTCGTCGGCGCGGGCGAGCTCGAATCGTGCGCGCCAGTAGGCGATCGCCATCTGCAGGTGGGTGAACTCGTTCATGACGGTGGGCCTCTTTCTGTTGACCACAGGATTGGTTGAGAACGTGTCGACGGGTTGGGCGGTGGATCAGGCGGTGAACAGGAACAAGATGCGGGCGAGGATCACGTACGCGGCACCGACCAGCGCCATGACCATCAAGGTGTTGCGCATGGCGTCGGTGGACTTGGACGCGCGCTCTTCTGCTTCGTGGAGGCGGCTCTGGCGCATCGACTTCGCACGCTCGATGAGGGTGTCGTGGATGCTGGTGCCGTCCTCACGGGCGAGGTTGAGTGCGGCCCGCAGGTCGATCAGCTCGACCACGCCGTAGGCCTCGCCCACCTCGCCGAGAGCCTGCCAAGGCGTCATGGAGTTGGCCCGGGCGTTATCGATCGTGTCGTGGAGCGTGTGGAAGGCCCACCCGGTGCCCTTGCCGGCCACGGCCGGGAGCGCGTCGGCGTGGTCGCTGCCGCCCTCCATCGACATGACGACCAGGTCCATGAAGTCGGCCAACGCATCACGGAGCTCTTCGCGCTTCGCCGCGGCGTCCGTCTTCAGTTCCCGGGCTTCGGCAACGACCGCCACGACGCCGAACACCAGGCCGAGGACGGGTCCGGCGATCATCGGGATCGACACGCCGACGGCGTTGAACACCGCTACGGCCGCGGCGGGTGCAAGCAGACCGATCAGGAACCACACCAGCAGGTGCGCCAGCCACTCCTCCATCGACTGGCCAGTCACCGCCAGATCCCGCTCGTAGGTGCGCAGGTCATCGGGCCGCCTGTTGCGCAGCTGCTCGGCGATCCACTCCGCGACGGTCTTCGACCAGGACCGCTCATCATCGGCAGTCTCGGCACGTCGACCGGCACGGGCACGTTCCCTCTCCCACCGCGCAGCCTGCTCGACCAACGGTGGAGCGGCAGGGAACGCCAGGCGGCGCAGGTGCAGTAGCCCGAGCGCGATGATGGCCGAGACGATCATGATCGCGGTCACGACGACGTCCTCTCGGTGGTGGTCTCCATGAGGGCCTCCACTCCGGCAAGGAACCGTGGCTGCGGCTCGGGGGCGGCGAGCTGCTGGAGCCTCCACAACAGGCCGAGGAACGCGATCGCGATCAGCGCCAACACACCCTGGCCGGCCACCGTGCTGTACGGCGAGACCCAGCTGCGCAGGAACACCGCCTGAACCAGCGCCAGGCCGAGGATCGCGAGCACGACCTGGTTCGACTGGCGACGTACCCCGTTGCGCTCACTGAGTACCTTGCGGCGCAGCTCGAGCTCGGCGCGGGTGTCGAGCGCCAACGTGGTCAAGACCCGCTTCAAGCTGCCGGACTGCTGCTCGAAGGTCTGTACCAGGGCGATCACGACCTTGTCGGCTGCGCGGTGGTTGATCTCGGCGGCGAAGTCAGCCAACGCGACCGGCATCGGGGTGCGCAACTCGATCGCGTTGACCAGGTTCCGCAGCGGGCGGCGCAGTAGCATCGGCGCACCATCCACCGTTGCTGGCAGCGCCTGCGCCAGGCCGGACTCTGCGGCCGCGGCGTCACGCAGCGACTCGGTCCAATTCGCGAGCGCCTCCAACCAGGCGACCGAGGTCTTCTCGATCGCGCCGGAGCGAGCGATCTTGGGCCACAGCGCCACCACTGCGACCGCCATCGCGGCCGCGACGGGCCACCGGGTCAGCACTCCGACCACCACACCGGCGGCCAGCGCGATCGTCACCGACTTGGCGAGCTGCTGATGGTCGACGACTTTGCGGCGCGAGGTCACCACCCGTGCCGGCAGTGGCGGCTTGCCCTGCCAGGTGCGGATGAAGCCGATCACGCCCAGGCACAGCGCCAGCACACACCCGAGAAAGGCGCCCATCAGATCCACGCCTCGCCCTCAGCGCCCGTGGCTTCTGTTGCGTGGGGGCGGGTGTAATCGGCGTTGGGGTCCCAGCCTGCCTCGAGGAGGGCTTCCTCGCGTTTGATCGCCTTGCCGGTGAACTCGGTACGTTCGGTGGCCTTGTTGTACGTCCACAGCTCGGTGGTCTTCACGACGCCGTCGGCGTGGCCGGTGATCTCGCGGATCGACTCGATGACGCGCCGCTGGGTGCCGTCGGCGAGGCGGATGCGTCGCATGAAGACGACGAAGTGCAGCGAGGTGGCGATCAGTCCGTTGGTGGCCTCGAACGGCAGCCGCTCCTCGGCCTGCAGGGCGTAGGTCCTGATCTTGTCGATCACGTCGCGTGAGGAGTTCGAGTGGATGGTGGACATGGAGCCGTCGTTGCCTTGGGCCATGGCGTTGAGCATCGTGATGACCTCATCGCCCAGCACCTCGCCGACGATCACTCGGCTGGGGTTCATGCGCAGTGAGTTGCGCACCAGGTCTGCCATGCCGACCGCGCCCTTGCCCTCGACGTTGGCCAGGCGCTCTTCGAGCGGCACGACGTCGGGGTGGCGCGCTTGGTCCTCGTGCAGGCCGAGCTCGATGGACCGTTCGACGGTCACCAGCCGCTCGACCGGGTCGATCTCGGAGGCCAGGGCTCGCAACAACGTGGTCTTCCCGGCGCTCGTCGCGCCGGCGATCATCAGGTTCTGACGCGACTTCACAAGTGCCGAGAGGAACGCCGCAAGCGCATAGTCCACGGTCCCCTCGCTGAACAGGTCCTTGGTGCGCTGCGAGAGCGGTACACCGTCCTCCAGCTCCTGCGCCGCCAGACCGGGTACAGGGAGGAGCGTCGCGCGCTTGTGCCGGTGCTTGCGGATCGAGATCGATACGAAGGGCACGACGCCCTGCACCGCGTGGAGACGCGAACCGTCGGGCAGCCGAAGCGTGATGCTGTAGTTGATCGTGTCGAAGGGCCGCGTCGAGAGCCCGTCGTGGGACGAGATCGTCTTCACGATCTCCTCGAGCTCCTTGTCCGAGGAGGCGATCGGCGGCACCTGCTCCTTCGTGCCATCGGCGTAGGTGACCTGCACGTTGGCCCACCCGTTGATCGCGATGTCCTCAACATCGGGATCATCCAAGAGCTGCTCGAGGTTGCCAGCGCCGAACAGCTGCGCCTTCAACGCGGCCTCAAGCCGATCCCACTCATCACTCTCAAGTGGGGACCCGCCGCCCTCGACCAGTTCCTGCTCGTGGTCCCGCAGCACCGAGGTCAAGATGTCCTCGGTGTGCTGACGCGCGTCCTCACCCTTCGGAATCGCCTTGCCCTGGGCGCGGAACTCCGCCAACGCCTTGCCTCGGCGAACCCCTACACGCTTGTGCAGCCGCTGCACCAAGACCTGGTCGACAGGCACTATCCGCCGGAGCACACTGCCGGACTGGCTACCAGCGAGTGGGCCAACCTCGTGCGCGCCGGCGTCGCGCGGCTCATCGGTGTACAGCCACTCAGGGTGGACGCCGTTGCTGTGCGTCCCGTTGCGCGGCGCTTCTCCGGTGCGGTCCATCACGCGATCTCCCCCTCGTCCTCGGGCTCCGCATACGACCGCACGCCGGAGACCCCGTCGAGCTGGTCGTTGAGTACGGCGGCAGAGCGCAGCAGCGGCGTGCGCGCGTCCTTCCCGCCGACCTTGCCGGCGTACATCAACTCGTAGCCGTCGGGATCGATCGCGACCCAGCCGATGCCCTTGATCACGCCCGCGGCGTTGCTCGGCGCCAGCAGTTGCCCCACCTGGTCGACCACGCCTCCTGCGATCCGCTTGGGCGTCACCACCACCGGCACGATCATCGGCGGGGCGTTGCGGATCTTCGCCACCACCGGCGCCAGCCGCTCGAGACGATCCTTCAAATGCAGCACCGCGCCCACCTCGGGCCGGGTCACCATCACGATCACATCGGCCGCAGCCGCAACCGGAACCGTCGGGGAACTGGAGTGGATACGACCCAGATCGGCCACCACCCGAGAACCAGACATCCGCAGCGCCGCCGCGAGCGGCTTCCAGTCGTTGATCCCGCCCGCGAGCTCGGCCGAGTAGTGACCCGGCAGCACACGGGTCGAGGCCGTGAACTCATGCGCCATGCTCGCGACGAGGCTCGCGTCGAGAATCTTGCGGGCCTCGCTGGCCAGCGTCAGGACCGTCGGCGTGGGCGGGAACGACCCGCCGCCCGGGGCGATACACCGCTGCGCCAAGTCGTCACCGTAGGGGTCCACGCCCACCACAACCGTCGGCTCGGGGGTCGAGACCCCGAGCGCCAGCGCGGTCGTCGTCGACCCCGGCGCGCCTCGGTCACAGCACACGGCGATGAACATCAGTTCTGCCCCCCAGACGCCGACCCCGGGTCGCCAGCCGGACTCGAGGTTGCATCCGAGCTCGGGGTCGGGGTGAGGGCCGCGTCACCGTCGGTGACCGGCGCCTGCAGCAGCGTCAGCTGACCGACCGATCCGTAGGCCGCCACGATCTTGGCGTCGGCGTCATCGATGAGCAGCGTCACCGTCGTGTTGCCGCCCTGGGAGTCGCCGACGTCGTACACGGTCGCACCGGAGGCGAGGTCCTGCGGCTTCGACAGCTGCGTGGGGTCACCGGCCTGCCCGCTCTGCGGGACCTCGATCACGTTGACCACCGACCCCGC
>NZ_BDJE01000075.1 GCF_002117935.1 Nocardioides sp. PD653-B2
GCCGGCCACCCCTCCTTTCCGGTCCCTCGTCGCGTGGGTCAGGGTGAGACCACTCCGGGAGGACCCATGACCACGCTGCACGACCGGCTCGCCGACCTGGCCGCCGAGGCACCGACCGGTGGCCCCACGCCTGACCTGTGGAGCCGCGGGCGGCGCTATCAGCGACGTCGCCGAGCTGCGGTCCTGGTGGCTGCCGTGGTCGTCCTCGTGGTGGGCGTCGTCGGGGTCGTCCTCCGGCCGGTCGTCCAGGACGAGCCGGCACCCGTCACGCCGACCGACGGCTTCCGGTTGCCGAACCGCTTCTACGAGCCCAGCCCGAGGACGCCGACGACGCACGACGCAGGTCCGCTGGGCCCGATGGTGGCGGTGATGGGCTCGGAGGGCGGGCTGGTCGGGGTGTCGGCATCGACGGGGGCGTACCGCCGACTCGACCTCCCGGGATGGTCCGACGCCGACGAGCCGCTCGGTTCCAGCGACGTCTCACTCTCGGCCGACGGGCTCCGGCTCGGCTACTGGTACGTCGAGGACGGCACGGTCCGTGGAGCCGCGGTGTACGACGCCGTCACCGACGAGGTGATGCGCCACGACGTCGAGAGTGACCACGGGGTGATGCCGGACGGCATGACCTGGGTCGGCGACCGGCTGTGGTTCTCGGCGCCGCTGTTCGACGACAACAGCGGCACCTCGGCGACCAGCCGGGTGACGTACGTGTGGCAGACCCGTACGGACGCCGTCCGCGAGGTGCCCGCCGGTCGGAGCCCGAGCTTCGGCAACGCGGCGGCCACGGACGACCGAGTGGTCGAGTCGGGGGGAGGGACCGTGGACCTCTACTCGCCCGACGGCGAGCCCGTGCGGTCACTGCGCGTCGAGCCGTCGATCGGGAACCAGGTGGTGGTGAGCCCGGACGGCAGTCGGTTCGCCGCGATGCTCGACCCGGACCCGAGCTCGTTCGACGACACGCAGCACGGTGTCGTCGTCCTGTCGCCCCGCGGGCGGGACGGCACCGCCGCCCACCGGGTGCCGGGGCTGCTCACGAACGAGGTCGTCGGCTGGCGCGGCAGCCGGCAGGTGGTCGTGCGGACCTTCGACCTGGCGGCCTATCAGGCCGTCGATGTCGAGACGGGTCGGGCGGAGCCGCTGACCGTCCCGGGATCCTCCTGGGTGCCCGGCTTCCAGGTGGCGCAGGATGCCTGGTCCGCCCCGACCTACGACGCGCCGGCTCCGCCGACGCCCCCGGACCCACGGTGGCCCTGGGTGGGGTCCGGTGCGGGCGTCCTGCTGGGTGGGCTGGCGCTCGTGCTCTGGAGGCGCCGTGTCCGCGCCTGACCCGACCCGCGACGGCTTCGAGCAGTACGTCGCGGCCCGGATGCCGGCGCTGCTGCGCACGGCGTACCTGATGACCGGCTCCCACCAGGACGCCGAGGACCTGGTGCAGGTCGCGCTGGTCAAGGCGGTGCCGCACTGGAAGAAGATCGCCGACCACCCGGATCCGTACGTCCGCAGGATCCTGGTGCGGGAGAGCATCAGCCGCTGGCGCTCGCGGCGGTGGCGGGAGGTGCCGACCGACCGGCTGCCCGAGACCCCCGTCGAGGGACCGGGCGCGGACCGGGTGGAGCTGCAACGCGCCCTGGCCCGGCTCGCGCCGCGGCAGCGTGCGGTGATCGTGCTGCGCTACTACGAGGACCTCAGCGAGCAGCAGACCGCGGAGGCCCTGGGCATCTCCGTCGGCACCGTGAAGTCCCAGGCCAGGGACGCCCTGGCCCGGCTGCGTGCGGAGCCGCTCGCTACCGTTTCCCCATGATCGTCGCGTTCAGCATCTCCCCGACCACCGGCGACGAGACCGGTGGCGTGTCCGAGGCCGTTGCCGCCGCCGTCCGGGTCGTCCGCGAGTCCGGGCTCCCGCACGAGACCAACGCGATGTTCACGAACATCGAGGGCGAGTGGGACGAGGTGATGGCCGTGGTGAAGAAGGCCGTCGACGTCGTCGCCGAGGTGTCCCCGCGGGTCGGCCTGGTGCTCAAGGCCGACATCCGTCCGGGCTTCGACGGCCAGCTCACCGCCAAGGTCGAGCGGGTCGAGCGCCTGCTGGAAGGCTGATGTCCGACCCGGCGTTCCCGCCCCCGCCGTACCCACCGCCGCCCCCGGCCTTCCCGCCCCCACCGCCGCCCGCGTCTCGGCGGGTGTTGCCGGTAGTGGTGGCGATCGTGCTCGCGCTGCTCCTGGTCACCGCCGCCGTGGCCGTGCCGCTGGTGCTCGGTGACGACACCGAGGAGGTGGCCTCCGACGGGGCGGTCGACCTGAGCGCCGTCAGGGAGTACGACGACCTCGAGGTCGCGCACACGCCGGCCGACATCGACTACCCGCAGTCCCCACCGGTCGGTGGACCGCACGCCCCGGTGTGGCTGGACTGCGGGGTCTACGACGAGCCGGTGCGCGACGAGAACGCCGTGCACGACCTCGAGCACGGGACCGTCTGGATCACCTACGACCCCGACCTCGACGCCGACGACGTGGCCACCCTGGCCGGGCTGCTCCCGCAGAACGGCGTCCTCTCGCCGTACGACGGCCTGGACTCACCCGTCGTCGTCACGGTGTGGGGCCGTCAGCTCGACCTGAGCGGGGCCGACGACCCACGGCTGTCGCTCTTCATCGACACCTTCGGGGGCGGCGAGACCGCGCCCGAGCCGTTCGCCTCCTGCGCGGGCGGCGTCCGCGACCCCGACGGCGGGACCGGCACCAGCGTCTAGGGCTTCCGGGCGGCCTGGAGCTGGACCTCGGTGTCCGCGAAGCCGACCGAGCGGTAGACGCGGATCGCGAGGTAGTCGGGGTCGGCGACCATCACCAGCGTCTCCGCGCCCAGCTCCTCGAAGCCGAAGCGGCTGACCTCGTGCACGAGGGTGCCGGCCAGCCCGCGGCCACGGGCGTCGGGATGGGTCTTCACCTGCTGGAAGCGCGCCAGGCCCGGGCTGGCGGAGAACAGCCCCATCGAGGCCAGCAGCCGGCCGTCGACGAACGCACCCCACCATTCGCCGATGCCGCGCCCGGTCAGCGACCGCTCGGCCGCGGTCTTCGCGATGACGAAGTCCTGGCCGTCGTCCTCGTGCTCGCCCGCGATCGCGAGCTCGACCTGCTGGCGCCAGTCGTCGTCGCCGACCAGGGGCCGGTAGGTCGCCTCCCGGTGGGGGCGGGGCGGCTCGTGGACCGAGGTCGCGGTCATCACGCTCGACGTCTCCACGTCGAGTCCGGCGGCGGCGAAGGCCGCCAGGTCGTCGCGGGTGCCGTCCGGGCCGTCGACGCCGAACGCGAGGTGCCGCGACGTCGGGTAGGTCGCGCCGAAGAGCTCCAGCCAGCCCGGCACCTCCTCGGCGCTGGGGGCGCGGGGGAGGAGCAGGAAGTTGCCCCACCAGTACGTCGGGTTGTCCGGCGTCCGCACCGCGATGTGGGAGCCGTGGTCCTCGACCTCGCTGCCGGCGAGGCGCAGCAGCGCGAGGTCGGTGCGGAAGGCCAGGGAGCGCACGTGCATGAGGGGACCGTAGCGAGCCGTGGCACGATCGGTCGCGTGGATTCCGAGACCCGCAGCTATCGCACCGGCAACCGCGAGACCGTGCTCGACCTGACGTCCGACTGTCGCGACTTCATCTCCGGGCGCGGGGACGGGCTGCTGCACGTGTTCGTCCCGCACGCGACGGCCGGGATCGCGATCATCGAGACCGGGGCGGGGAGCGACGACGACCTCCTCGCGGCGCTCGGCGACCTCCTGCCCGCCGACGACCGGTGGCAGCACCGCCACGGCAGCCGCGGGCACGGCCGCTCCCACGTGATGCCGGCGGTCGTCCCGCCGCACGCGACGGTGCCGGTGGTCGACGGGCGGCTCACGCTCGGGACCTGGCAGAGCATCTGCCTGGTCGACCTCAACGTCGACAACTCCGAGCGCGACGTCCGGCTCAGCTTCCTCGCGGGGTGAGAAGCCCGGGAAATGTAAGGACCCCGCTGGAGTCTCGGGTCACCAGCGGGGTCTTGGGAAGAGATTAGGACACGGCGACGGCCAACCGGGGGTGCTTGAGTTTTTCTTGCAGCGGCCTTGAGGAAATCTGGAGAAATCTGTCGAGGGAGAGCCACCTCCTCCCTGAGGCGACCCGTCTCACCGAACCCGACTTCGCGCCACACTGGTGGGTGTGAGGAGGCATCCATGAGCGACCTGACCCGGCTCCAGGACGAGATCCGTGCTCGCGACGGCGACGTGCCCGCGATGCTGCCGGCCGCGGCCTACACCTCGGAGGAGGTGCTCGCCTGGGAGCGACGGCACTTCTTCGCCGGCGGCTGGACCTGTCTGGGTCGCCTCGACGAGCTGCTGTCGACGGCCACCCAGCGTGCGGTCATGGTCGGCGACGTCGCCGCTCTGCTCACCCGCCCGGGCGCGCTGTCCGGTCCCGGGGAGGTCAGGATGTTCGCCAACACCTGCCGGCACCGCGCCCACGAGCTGCTGCCGGAGGGCGACGAGTCGGCGCGCAAGGCGATCACCTGCCCCTACCACGCCTGGACCTACGACCTCGCCGGTGACCTGATCGCCGCCCCGGGATACCGCGGCGAGCCCGGCTTCGAGCCGGCCGACTACTCCCTGGTCGAGCTGCCCGTCGAGGTCTGGCAGGGCTGGGTGTTCGGCCACGCGCTGCACCCGGTCGGCCATCCCGAGATCGTGCCGTTCGCCGACCACCTGGGCGACCTCGAGAGCCTCGTCGCGCCGTACGACGTCGCCGCGCTGCGGCTCGCCGACCGGCACTCCTACGAGATCGCGGCGAACTGGAAGATCGTGGCCGAGAACTACCACGAGTGCTACCACTGCCCGCTGATCCATCCCGAGCTGTGCCAGGTCACCCCGCCCACGTCGGGCAACAACTACCAGCTGCCCGGTGCGTGGGTCGGCGGCGCGATGGTGCTGCGCGACGGCATGGCCACGATGTCGCTGACCGGGGAGTCGGACGGCAACCCGATCCCGGGCGTCTCACCCACCGCGGTCGAGTACCTCCACCTGCTGCCGAACCTGCTGATCTCAGCGCACCCCGACTACGTGATGACCCACCGCCTGGTGCCGCTGGCGCCGGACCGGACCTGGATCGAGTGCTCCTGGTACCTCGCGCCCTCGTCGGACGGCTCGCTGCCGGACCCGGCGTACGCCGTGGAGTTCTGGGACCTCACCAACCGCCAGGACTGGGCCGCCTGCGAGTCCGTCCAGCGCGGGCTGGCGTCGCCGCACTTCGCGCCCGGCCCGTTCGGCCCGTCCGAGGACGCCGTCGAGCGCCTCGTGTCGCTCGTCTCGCGGGGGTACGTCGGGCAGCCGTTGCACGCCGACCTGCGGGTCTAGCGCGACCCCGGCGCCGGACCCTCGACCCGGAGAGGCGGGACGAAAGACTCTGGGGACGGGTCCGCGACCTCGACAGACTGTGACTGTCGGGAGATGAGCCCGGCACGAGGACAGAGTGTCGAGGCCGGTGTACGCCACCACGGCAGAGCCGGCCCGGCCAGCGGCGGCCGGTCTGAGAGTGCTGAGCTCACCACCCGACGCCTATGTCCGGGGCTGTCGCTGGGGCCGCGCGACCCGCGCCCTGCACGTCCGCGCGTCGAGCGACGCCCGGGTCTCGATCACCTCGATGCCCGGTGCGGTCGACGGCGTCCTGGCCGGCGGTCACCTCGCCCATGAGCACCAGCGCGCCCACGAGGCACACCCGGCCCGCACCAGCACCACGAACCCCGGCCACGATCGCGACGCCCAGCAGCCCTTCGGTGTGAGTCGTGCACTTCCTCTCGGATGGCCTCGCAGGCTAGCGCTGCGGCCTGAGAACGACGTCGACGAGCCGTCCTCGCTCGCCGTCAGGGCCAGGTCCTGCCGCGGGTGCGCGACAGCAGTCCGGGTCAGACGGGCGGTACCTGTCTCAACACGGGACGAGGCTCCGGGGCGCCTTGGTGGAGAGGCGACCAGGGGTCGGCGTCGTCGTCAGCCGTGAGCAGTCGTCTGAGTGCCGCCCAATACGCTTCGGGGTCAGGGGATCCACTCTCGTGCATGAACCATTCCATGAAGCCGTCCAGATCTCCGGCCGAGACGCCTTCTCCCGTCCGGGTGGGATCGGCCCCGGCTCTCCCTAGGTCTGTCCGGATCTCCTCGAGAATTGAGCCGTCGAGAGAGGCCAGCAGATTCTCGTAGTGCGGATGACGCATTGCGGTCTGCAGATCCTGAGCCTGGTCGGCCAGGTTGTCCGCAGAGATCCGTAGCCGGAGCCACTGGTGGCGGAACCAGTAGGCATCCTGCTCGAAACGACGCCGCAGCCGTCGCCCTGCGAGCGCGCCGCGCAGGGCAAGCGATGAGATCACTTGAGGGTCCATGAACAGGTTGGTCCCGCCCTCGCTCGATCGTTGCCGTACCCAAGCCACCCGACCACGGAACGCCGGCATGGAGGTCTCGTAGTTGTCGTGCCAGCCTCGGGCAGCGTTGAAGATCGCGCCGAAGAAGCCCGTGAGCGGTCCTTTGACGGGTGCAGGCGGCATGCTCCGGCTCTGGTTGTCGGCGGGGAGCCACACATCCTGGTGTCCGTGACCTCGTGGATGCGGGCCGAGGTTGATGCCGAGGGTTGGCCACAGAGGCAGCGTGGAATCGAAGAAGTGCACGGGGAAGTTGGACGTCACACCACCATCGGTGAACCACAACTCTTCGAGCCACAGGGTGTCGTCGATGAACTCCCCTCCCTTGAGCTCGAAGCCGTCCGGCGGGTCAACCCAGTGGTCGTCCTCGGGGCCCTTGGCTTCGTTGGGAAATGACATGGAAATCGGCGCACCGGTGGACTCGTCGATCGTCCGGTACAACCGCGCGCCGTAGTCGTCACGGATGTAGTGCGGATCGTCTCCGGGACCCCGGACCCGTGCGTAGATCCTGATCGCTTCGAACAAGACCGGGAACGAAAGGCTCATTCGAGTCGCCACGATGACCGGGATATGTGCCATGTCGGGCAGTTCGTAGAGATCGTCGACGGACAGGAACGCCCCGGTCTCGGTGTCGCGGGCTCGGCGGTATGAGCACGGGTGGTGGGCAAGCGCGTCGACGACTGACTTCGGAAAGACGTCCTCGAGGTCGTCCCTCCTGACATACAGCCGAGCGAGTCCCCGCGGGGTCCGCAACTGCTCGTGGGTCAGCGGGAATCGCCAGGGCACCCCGTGCACGAGTTCGGTCGTCACGAGTTCGAGGTTGACCAGCCTGTGCTGGCTGTTGCTCGACTGTGCCTGGAGCGTCGGCGATGGTGGGTGCCATTTCTGATCGTTGACATGCGAGTAGGCGTCGAGGTCGCGGCGCACTTGCTCCCCGGCGGCAGGTGGTTCGTAGGTGGCGTGCCACAGGTGGCCGAACCTGAGGACCGCTAGCTCCGAGTCCAACTGTGCGTTCGGGCATGTTTGGTCATTGGCGAGTCCGGCGAGGTCTCGCATCGCTGCCGAGAGCCACGGCACCAACGCCGGTCGCACCGGATCGGTCCGCATTCCCGCCAGCCAGTTGAGCATCTTCTGGCGCTTTCCGTTCACCTCGCTGAGGTTGGTGGAGCCGGGAATCAGTCCAAAGTGCGCGTCCTTGGCGTGTGTCAGGGCATGCCAGAGGCGCGGCAGCGGCAAAGCCAGCTGGACGCCGAGTGCCACGAACGAGATCAGGAACACGGCTGCCCAGTTCACCTCGGGGCCGGGCGTCTTTCGGAAGCCTGACATCAGAGCAGGCGCCAGGAGAAGTCCTGCTGCCACCAGAGTCAGGAACACCACCGCAGCGAGTTCGCTCATCGCGGGCTTCTCGATGTGCAGCGGAACCACCGGTTCCTGAACGGCGGCTCCGGCACCTTCTGCGCCCTTGAGCAGCTCTCGTCGTTGGTTGGTCCCGATGATGAGTGCGATGGACATGCCGACCGCGCAGATGCCAAGGGTTGTGCCGAGCAGCAAGCCGAACCCGATCAAGGAACGCCAAGGCTCGTCCAGTTGGTGAACACTGCGGGAGGCAAGCGCCGTGGCGAGCAGGACCGCGACAACCCGGGCGGTCACCATCCATGGTCCGCCCGAGATCAAGGCCAGGGCGAGCATTCTCAGTACCTTGTTCTTCGCCTGCATGGACGCCGCGATCAGCCGAAAGAGCGGCAGCGCAGCTGGCTTCGGACGGAACAGCTGGGACACCCGGAACTGATCCTTACCCGACGTCACCTCGAGCTCGCTGAACCAGTAGGTCGCGTCAGCGAGGCCGGCGAAGCCGCGTCGGAACCGGGGCGCTCCAGGGTCCAACCTCTTGAAGCTGGGTTCGTTCGCAGCCTCCGTTGGCGCCTGCTGGTTGGTCGCGGCCGGTGCGGCGTCCGGCGATTCCGGCTCGGTGGGCTCGGCCTGGGGTGGCGGTTGTGTCGCCCGCCCGCGCTCGGCGGCGGCCGCGACCGCTGCTGCGATCGCCCCGGCCGAGGCGCCGCCGATATTCCGCAGCCGGAAGGAGCGCGCGATCTCACAGATCGCCGGCGGGTACACGACTCCGCTGGTGACACCTCCCCGCATGGTCACGTCGACGCTGCTGCGGCAGTACGACTGCTCTGGTCCGGAGAACGAGGAGCCAGCGAGTATCTCTGCGGGAGGGGTGTGGACGTACACCTGCCAGGCGGCGTCGTCGACCTGATGATCGTCGAGAGGCGACAGGTCGTACGCCGCAGGGTCTCGTAGCCGCCGCAGGAGGCGACCAGGGTCGCGCCCGGCACGCCCGGACTCCCTCGTCCAGAGCCAGTTGGCCGCCGGGGGAGGATCCTGATGGACACCCTCGGTGTCGTTGGAATACCACGGCACAGTCAGGTCTGGTGCCAGGTCCGTGCGGGTCACCGTCTCCGGATTCGTGCCCTGACTCTCATCGCCGAGCAGGTCGCGGAGCTGCTCCCGAGCTGCCTTTCCAGTCGGAACGCTCACGGCGCGACCTCCTTCGAGACAAGCAGCTTGCGGGCTCCAGTGAGTCGCTTCAGTGCGTCGAACCAGAAGGAGGCGCCGAACGAGGCTGCCAGACCCGTGAGGATCCAACCGAACAGCCTCATCCACGCCGGCCACGTCCCGAGTGCAGCCCACGCGTCGGTGGCTCGGTCGCCGGCCCAGTGCCAGATAGACACGCCTCTCATAGTCGGCGGCCCCCAGCCGATCGGCAGACCCTCGTCGTCCAAGCTCTGCAGACACTTCTGAAGGGCCTGCGGGGTGTCCTCCTGATGACAGACCTCGCCGTTGGTGGCGGCGGCGACGGTTGCCTCGCGCAGCGGCTCGTCTACGTAGAGAGCGTGCGCGACAGTCAATGCACTGACGTTCAGCGCGGCAGCGACCACCAAACCGATGACCACGGCCCATCGCTTCGCCCAGCGACGGTAGGAATCTCCGACCGCGGCCATCTGAGCGTCGAACCACGACTCGATCGCCTCGCGGAGCTGATCGGCGTCGCCCTGAGGCAACGTCTTCACCAAGGCCCGTAGCGCGCGGCGGAGCTGGGCCGGCATGTGCCGGTGCTGGACGGCGTCCTTGATGTCGTCCAGAGACACGTCCTTGGCGCCGGGGCAGATGCGGTCGATGAGCGCGAGCGCGAACTGGCGGGCGCTGATACTCGGGGGCACCCGAACGGTGCGGGTTGCCTTCGCGCTTCGTTGACCGAGCGGCAGCACGAGCGGGTGGTTCATCACGTCCACCACCCACTGCCGGGTGAACGACCGCGGAGGCGCGAGCGATGTGCGCCCATCGAGGACATCCTGATACAGGCGCCGTTCGGCCTTGGTAGACCACCCCGTGGCCGCATCGGGGTCGTGGGCGTCCTCGAATAGTTGCAGGATCCCCCGCAGGAGGTACTTGGCGCGCTTCTTGGTCACCGTGGAAATGGCCTCGACACATGCGGTCACCATGAGCGAGACGAGTGCGAACACGAACGCAAGCCCAAGGACGGTGTCCAGAACGGCCCCGACCATGTGCCCTCCCGACGACTGGCTCGCTCGCGATGCTAGGAGCCGGTGTCTGCCGGGGGGAATAGCGACAACGGACTAGCGTCTCGTGACACGAGCAGATGCTTCGCGGCCTCGCGACTGCTTCCGCACACCCGGGCGTGCCGGATCTTCGGGGCGGCGCCCTCAGAGGACCAGGCCGCGCTCGCGGGCGATCTGCTCGAGGGCGCGGTCGAGCTCCCCGGGGTGCTCGAGATGCCACGCGGTCACCTCGTCGAGCTCGTGGGTGCCGGTGGCGTCGACGCGTCGACGGAGTCCGTGCGGCGTGCGCCAGAGGTAGTCGCCCGGCCCGAGCTGGCTGAGCCGGTAGCCGAGGTGGGTCTTGGCGCGGTGGTGGGTGCGCCCGAGAGGTGCGGCGTTGTGATCGCCCGTCTGGCCGGGTGGACCGTGCGGGTCCCACTCCTTCGGGTGGTCCGTGTCGACATGGCGACTGATCCGGCAGGCGTGCGGGAAGACCTCGCCTACCGTCCGCAGGTGGGTGCGCTCCTGGACGGACTCGGGGTGCTCGTAGGCGTTGACGCGGGTGCCGGTGTTGAGGTCGATGACCGGCTTGAGGTCGACGCGGGCGTGGCCGAGCAGGCGGCGCACCTGGTCGAGCACGAGCGGGCCGATCTCCTCCACCCTGGCCACGCCGTGCTCCAGCGCGGCCTGGTGGAGGTGGACGTAGACGACGGCCTTCGGCCGACGCCGCGCGGAGCACTCCGACGGCGCGGGGGAGCCGCCGAGCAGCTCGAGGACGTCCTCGGGGTGGGCCAACCAGCCGAAGGCGACGGCCCGCAGCTCGTCACGCCCCACGTCGTCGGGCAGGTCGGGGATCAGGTCCCGGCGGGTGGCGAGCGCGTCGGCGACGCGCTCGACCAGGGCGTCGACCCAGACGGCGGCGCCGGCCTCGACGTGGGCGACCACATGACGCATCCCGACGTCGTCGGTGCGGGAGAGCGACACGAAGCGCTTGCGGAGCTCGGCGTCGAGACGGGCGGCGTACGCCTCCGGGTCGGCCTCGATCACCTTGGCGCGGGCGAGGTCGAGGACGCGCGACGGTGACTCGCCGACGATGGCGTCGGCCACCGCGTCGTCCACGACGTGGACCTGGAACTGGCCGAGCCCGCGACTCAGGGCCGCCACCTTGCGCGCCACCCAGATCTCGCAGCCGAGCTCCATGACGACGGCCCAGGTCCGGGGGAGCCGGTGACGCAGGTCGAGCACGTCGGCCATCGCGGAGCGCAGGCTCAGGCTGTGCACCTGGCGAGCGGTCGCGAGCTCGGGCAGGCACAGCTCGCGGACCAGGGGAGTGCCGTCACCACCGACCTCGACCAGCCGGTCCTCGCCGCACCAGGAGCGGCCACCACCGGGACGCCGGCGCGGGTCGGAGGCGTGGAGGTCGGCCCAGTGGGCGATCAGCAGGAGGTCCTCGAGCTCGGCCGACCGACGGTCGCGGACCGTGCGCTCGGCTGCGGCGAGGGTGCCGCGGGCGTCGAGCTCGTCGAGGCGGATTCAGTCGGTTGTTG
>NZ_BDJE01000076.1 GCF_002117935.1 Nocardioides sp. PD653-B2
ATGTTCACAGACCTTGCCGTTCTGCCAGGGGCAGTGGGGCTTGATGAACCGGTGCTTGGCTCCGATGGTGGTGATCGCGGCCGGGACGTCGTTGGAGTGGCGGTAGGACCAGTGGTTGTCGGTGATGACTTCCTCGATGCGGTCGATCCCGAAGGTGGCGAAGTAGGTCGCAGCGCGCAGCAGGAAGCCGGCGCAGGTTGGGCCCTTCTCGTCGGGCAGGATCTCGGAGTAGGCCAGCCGGCAGTGGTCATCGACCATGGAGTGCACGTAGTCGAACCCGATCCTTTGTCGCTGCTGCTTCGCCGCCGCCGTCGCTTGACGGCCGTGGGCGCGCCAGCCGCCGCCCTCGGGGATCTTCCCGACCTTCTTCACATCGACGTGGACCAGCTCGCCTGGCCGTTCGCGTTCGTAGCGCACAGTGGTGGTCTTCGATGCCCTGATCACCTCGCCGGTCAGCGGGTCGCACTCACGCAGGTAGGGCACGCCGTGACGGCGCAGGACCCGGGACACGGTCCGGGCCGGCACGCCGAGCTCGGGTGCGATCCAGTCCTGGCCACGACGCTGTTCGCGACGCGTGGCGAGGATCTGCTCCTCGACCTCGACCGGTGTCTGGGAGGGGCAGTGGTGTGGACGGGAGGACCGATCGTGCAGGCCGGCCTCACCCTCCTCACGGAACCGCTTGACCCAGCGGTGGGCGCACTGGCGCGAAACCCCTTGGGCCTCTGCGGCGTGGGCGACAGCCCAACCCTTCTCACAGATGCGTTCGACCAGCAGTTGCCGGCCCCTCACGTTCAAACGGGCGTTACGGTGGGACACGAGGACCTCCGGACGGTAGGCGACTTCGACATCACCCACCGCACCCGGAGGTCCTCACTACGTCAACAACCCGCCCGGAGTGTCACCAACCTCATGGCCGGGTACACCTAGGCTGCCGTGCATGGCCGACCTGCTCGAGATCGCTGACGAGCTCTACGGCCTGACCCTGCCCGAGTTCACGCCCGCGCGCGACGCGCGGGCCAAGGAGCTCAAGGGCACCGACCTGGCGCCGCAGGTGAAGGCGCTGAAGAAGCCGTCGACCGCGGCCTGGGTCGTGAACCTGCTCGTGCGCCGCGAGGCCGGGCAGGTCGAGCAGGTGCTCGCCGTCGGCGACGCGCTCCGCGAGGCCCAGGCCAGCATGTCCGGCGACGAGCTGCGCGCGCTCACCCGGCAGCGCCGCCAGCTCACCGCCGCCGTCACCACCCAGGCCCGGGGCGTCGCCTCCGACGCCGGCACCCGGGTCACCCAGGCCGTCGCCGACCAGGTCGAGGCGACGCTGACCGCGGCGATGGTCGACGAGGACTGCGCCCGCGCCGTGCGCAGCGGGCTGCTGGTCGCCGCGCTGGCGACCACCGGCCTCGACGCCGCCGACGTCGCCGGTGCGGTCGCGCTGCCCGAGGCGCTCGGCTTCGCCGCGACCCCGCGGGAGGCTGCGCCGTCCCCCCGCCCGGACCTGCACGTCGTCCCCGACCCCGAGGCCGACGAGAAGGCTCTCGCCCTCGCCCGCGAGGCGCTGGAGGAGGCCGACGCCGAGCTGACCGGTGCCACCTCGGCGTACGACGACGCCGTCGCCGACGTGAAGAAGCTCGAGGCCCGCAGCATGCAGGTGCAGGCCGAGATCGACGAGCTGCGCGCGAAGGTCGCGGAGCTCGAGGCGACGTACGAGGAGGTCGACGACGAGCTCGGCGACGCCGAGGACGTCCGCGCCGAGGCCGAGGAGTCGCTCCGCGAGGCCACCATCGCCCGCGACGCCGCCGCTGCGGCGGTGGAGAAGCTCGGACGGTAGTCCCTGACGTTTGCGGGGTTCACGAGCGCGATGGACCCCGAAACTGGCAGGGACTACCGCAGAGGGACGCTAGTCGGCCCAGCCCTTCGAGCGCTCGACGGCGTCGGTCCAGCGGGCGTAGCAGGCGTCGGCCCGGGTGCGGTCGGCGCCGGGCTCGAAGCGCTGGTCGAGGGTCCAGGTGTGGCGGAGGTCGTCGGTGGAGGCCCAGACCCCGGTGCCGAGGCCGGCGAGGAACGCCGCGCCGAGGGCGGTGGTCTCGACCATGCTCGGCCGCTCGACGGGTACGCCGACCTGGTCGGCCTGGATCTGGCAGAGCATGTCGTTGGCGGCCGCGCCACCGTCGACCCGCAGGGCGGAGAGGCCCGGCATCGTGTCGAGCACGTCACGCACCTCGAACGCGATGGCCTCGAGCGTCGCCCGCACGATGTGGGCACGGGTGGTGCCGCGGGTGATCCCGATGATCAGGCCGCGGGCGTGCGGGTCCCAGTGCGGCGCACCGAGGCCGGTCAACGCCGGCACGAAGACGACGCCCTCGCTGTCGGGCACCGTCCGGGCGATCGCCTCGGTCTCGGTGGCGGAGCCGACGATCTGGAGCCCGTCGCGCAGCCACTGGACGGCCGCGCCGGTCACGAAGATCGAGCCCTCGCTCGCGTAGGTCATCTCGCCGGACGGCGAACGCCATGCGGCCGTCGTCAGCAGGCCGGCGTCCGAGCGCAGGATCGTCGAGCCGGTGTTGGTGAGGATGAACGACCCGGTGCCGTAGGTGCACTTCGAGTCGCCCTCCTCGAAGCAGGTCTGGCCGAACAGCGCGGACTGCTGGTCACCGGCCAGGCCCGCGATCGGCAGCGACAGGTCGAGGAACGACCTCGGGTCGGTGGTGGCGATCTCGCCCCAGTTGGGCACCAGCTCGGGCAGCGCGTCGCGCGGCACCCCGAAGAGCGAGCACAGCTCGTCGCTCCAGTCACCCGCCTCGAGGTCGAAGAGGAGCGTGCGGCTCGCGTTGGAGACGTCGGTGCAGTGATAGGTGCCGCGCGTCATCCGGGCGATCAGGTAGGAGTCCACGGTGCCGATCGCATAGCGCCCCGACTCCACCAGCGCCCAGGTGTGCGGTTCGTTCTCGGCCAGCCACATCAGCTTGGTGCCGGAGAAGTACGGGTCCAGCCGCAGCCCGGTGAGCTCGCGCACCCGGTCCTCGTGGCCCGCGTCGCGCAGCCGCGTGCAGAGGTCCGCCGTACGACGGTCCTGCCACACGATCGCCCGGCGGGGCGACCCCAGCGTCTCGCGGTCCCACAGCAGCACGGTCTCGCGCTGGTTGGTGATGCCGACCGCCTGCAGCTGCGACGCGTCGTACGCCTTGATGACCTGGCTGGTCGCCTCGAGCGTCGCCTGCCAGATCTCCTCGGGTGCGTGCTCGACCCAGCCCGGCCGGGGGAAGTGCTGGGCGAACTCCTGGTAGCCCTTGGCCGAGATCGTCCCGTCCTGCTCGACGACGACCGCGGTGACCCCGGTGGTGCCGGCGTCGATCGCCAGCACGCTCATGCCCGGGTGGCCCGGATGATCTCGAGCACCTGGACGTCGATCCACGAGCCGTCGGCCGCCACCCGCATCTCGTAGTTCTCGGTGCCGACCCAGGCCGCGAAGTCGCGGGCGCCGGCGGCCTGCGCCAGCTCCTCGAGCTCGGCCTCGAGCTCGGGCGTGACCGGCACCTTCTCGTCGTCGGTCGAGGCAGTCAGGTAGAGGTCGCTGAGCAGGAGCAGGCGGGTCAGCTCCGTGATCGGCTCGGGATGGTCGTCGACCCGGAGGTCGACCGCGATGTCGTCGAGACCGCCGTAGCCCGCACCCTCCTGGACGACGAGCAGCGCGGCCGACTGGCGCCCGCGGGAGTCGCCGCCGGCGGCGTCGCCCGCCGCGAGGGCGGCGAGCAGCCGGTGCGCGAGCGGGGCGTCCTCGGCGGAGGCCAGCCAGGCCGCCTCCATCGCATCGACGACGCCGGCGCCCGCCAGGATGTTGCCCTGGATCGCGAACCCGTCGCCGGTCACGCTGCCCGCCCAGTCCAGGCACGCGTGCCCGGTGTGGCTGGCCGCGTTGCCGTCGACGTCGATGATGCCGACCTGCCGGTGGTCGCGCCCCTCGTCCTCCTCGATCAGCCGCTGCAGCGCGACCGACGCCGTGGCGCCGTCGTCGAGGTGGGCCAGGGCCAGCCCCTTGTAGGCGACGTTGGCGTCGGCCTGGGTCGCGATGGCGCCGACGCCGGCCACGGCCGCCGGCACCGGCGACCCGACGGCCAGGAACTTGGAGGCGACGGCCACGCCCCAGGACTCACCGTCAGCGGACCGGGCCACGATCGAGAAGGTCATGGCGCCGAGACTAGCGACCGGCGCCGGCGACCCGGTGTCCGTCTGGCGGTGAGACCGGTCGCCCCCCGCCGCCGGCTCTACTACAGTCGACTCGATCTGAACGATCCAAAGACCTCGAGCCGACAGGAGTGGCTATGCGCGTCGGAGTGCTGACCGGAGGCGGGGACTGTCCCGGCCTGAACGCCGTCATCCGGGCGGTGGTGCGCAAGGGGGTCAAGGAGTACGGCTTCGAGTTCGTCGGCTACCGCGACGGCTGGCGCGGTCCGCTCGAGGGCCAGACCATGGAGCTCGGCATCGAGCAGTGCCGCGGCATCCTGCCGCGCGGCGGCACGATCCTCGGCTCCTCGCGCACCAACCCGTTCAAGCTCGAGAACGGCGTGGAGCGGATCAAGGAGAACCTCGCGGCCGACGGCGTCGACGCCCTGGTCGCGATCGGCGGCGAGGACACCCTCGGCGTCGCCACGAAGCTCGCCGACCTCGGCGTCGACGTCGTCGGGGTGCCGAAGACGATCGACAACGACCTCTCCGGCACCGACTTCACGTTCGGCTTCGACACGGCCGTCAACATCGCCACCGAGGCGATCGACCGGCTGCACACCACGGCCGAGTCCCACCACCGGGTCCTCGTCGTCGAGGTGATGGGGCGCCACGCCGGTTGGATCGCCCTGCACTCCGGCATCGCCGGCGGCGCCAGCATGGTGCTGATCCCCGAGCAGCCCTTCGACATCGTCGACGTCTGCAACCGGGTCGAGACCCGCTTCACCAGCCAGTACGCCCCGATCATCGTGGTCTCCGAGGGCGCTGTGCCCAAGGAGGGCGGCGACATGACCCTGGCCTCCGGCGAGGTCGACGCGTTCGGCCACGTCCGCCTCGGCGGCATCGGAGACCGGCTCGCCAAGGAGATCGAGGAGCGCACCGGCAAGGAGGCCCGCGCCGTGGTGCTCGGCCACATCCAGCGCGGCGGCACGCCCACGGCGTTCGACCGCTGGCTCGCGACCCGCTTCGGGCTCCAGGCCATCGACGCCGTCGCCGACGGTGACTTCGGGAAGATGATGGCGCTGCGCGGCACGAAGATCGAGCGGCTGCCGCTGGTCGAGGGCACCGCCGAGCTCAAGCTCGTCAGCCCCGAGGAGTACGCCGAGGCAGCGGTCTTCTTCGGCTGAGCGCAGCCGCGTCAGCGGATGCGCTGAGGGTGGTCGAGCGTGTCGAGACCCGATTCACGTCGCCCCTGATTAGGGCCGCCGATCAGGGGGCAAGGTGGCCCCATGACCACCAGTGCCGACCAGACCGTGGACGTCAACGGCCCGACACCCGACCTCAAGCGGGTCCTGGGACCGAAGCTGCTGCTGCTCTTCATCGTGGGGGACATCCTCGGCGCCGGCATCTACGCGGTCACGGGGCAGATGGCGCTCGAGGTGGGCGGCATCGTGTGGCTGCCGTTCCTGGTGGCCTTCGGGGTGGCGACGCTGACGGCGTTCTCCTACCTCGAGCTGGTGACGAAGTACCCGCAGGCCGCGGGCGCCGCGCTCTACACGCACAAGGCCTTCGGGATCCACTTCGTCACGTTCCTGGTGGCGTTCGCGGTGGTGTGCTCGGGCATCACCAGCGCCTCGACGTCGTCCAACCTGCTCGCGACCAACCTGCTGGCCGGCTTCGACGCCGTCGGTTGGCACGTGCCGCAGGGCAACGTCGCGGTCACGTTCGTCGCCCTGGCGTTCATGGTGTTCCTCGCGGGGGTCAACCTGCGCGGCGTCGGCGAGAGCGTGAAGTTCAACGTGGTCCTCACCCTCATCGAGATGAGCGCCCTCGTCATCGTGATCGCCATCGGGTTCTACGTGATGGCCCAGGGCAACGCCGACATGGGCCGGATCGTGGTGTTCAACTCGGGCTCCGACCGGGGGCTCTTCCTCGCCGTGACCGTCGCGACCGCGATCGCGTTCTTCGCCATGGTCGGCTTCGAGGACTCGGTCAACATGGTCGAGGAGGTGCACAACCCGAGGGAGCTCTTCCCGAAGATCATGCTCACCGGCCTCGGCATCGCGGTGATCTTCTACATCCTGGTCGCGATCTCGGTGATCGCGGTGATCCCCGAGGGCGAGATCGAGGCGGTCGTCGCCGACGAGGGCAAGGTGCTGCTCGCCGTCGTGTCGACGGGCGCGCCCGGCCTGCCGATCGACAAGATCTTCCCGTTCATGACCGTCTTCGCCGTCGCCAACACGGCCCTGATCAACATGCTGATGGCGAGCCGGCTTCTCTACGGCCTGGCCCACCAGGACGTGCTGCCGCGCTCGCTCGGCAAGGTGCTGCCCGGCCGGCGTACCCCGTGGGCCGGCATCCTCTTCTCCACGGCCCTGGCGCTCGGCCTGATCATCGCGGTCACGTTCCTGGCCGACACGTCGGTGATCACCGCGCTGTCCGGGACGACCGCGCTGCTGCTGCTCTGCGTCTTCGCGGTCGTCAACGTCGCGTGTGTCCTGCTGCGCCGCGACGCGAGCCCGGAGGACGCGTTCAAGGCGCCCGTCTGGACGCCGTTCGTCGGGGCGGTCGCCTGTCTCTTCCTGGTCGGCCCCTGGGCCCGTGACCGGGAGGACTGGATCCAGTACCAGGTCGCCGGCGGGCTGCTCGCGATCGGCATCGTGCTCTGGGTGCTGACCTGGCTCACCAACCGGGGCGTCCGCGCGCAGAAGACCGGTTTCCGCGACATCGAGCACCTCGAGGACATCGAGGACTGAGCCGTCTCGCCCCCGGCCGCCGAATCGGGCCGGGCGGGTGCGCCGCCGTACCCTTGACCGGTGAGCACCATCCCCGACCTCGCCACCCTGCACGCCCTGAACGCTGCCCAGCAGCCGACGTACCCCGACCGGGACGCCGTCGTGGCCGCCACGGCCAAGCTGCGTACGGTCCCGCCGCTGGTGTTCGCGGGGGAGTGCGACGACCTCAAGGACAAGATCGCGCAGGTCGCACGCGGCGAGGCCTTCCTGCTCCAGGGCGGTGACTGCGCCGAGACGTTCGCCGGCGTCACCGCCGACAACGTCCGCAACAAGCTCCGGGTGCTGCTCCAGATGGCGGTCGTGCTGACGTACGCCGCGTCCGTGCCGGTGGTCAAGGTCGGCCGGATCGCAGGCCAGTACGCCAAGCCGCGCTCCTCCGACCTCGAGACCCGCGACGGCGTCACCCTGCCGGCCTACCGCGGCGACGCCGTGAACGGCTACGACTTCACGCCCGAGGCGCGGGTGCCCGACCCGCAGCGGCTCGTGGACGTCTACAACTCCTCGGCGGCGACGCTGAACCTGGTCCGTGCGTTCGTGACCGGCGGCTACGCCGACCTGCGCCAGGTGCACACCTGGAACACCGACTTCGTGCGCGAGTCGCCCATCGGCCAGCGCTACGAGGCCATGGCCGGGGAGATCGAGCGGGCGCTGACCTTCATGAAGGCGATCGGCGCCGACCCCGACGAGTTCCACCGCGTCGACTTCCACTCCAGCCACGAGGCACTGGTGCTCGAGTACGAGCACGCCCTCACCCGCATCGACTCCCGCACGGACCAGCCCTACGACGTGTCCGGCCACTTCGTGTGGATCGGCGAGCGCACCCGCCAGCTCGACGGCGCGCACGTCGAGCTGCTCAGCCACATCCGCAACCCGATCGGCGTCAAGCTCGGCCCGACCACGACGCCCGACGACGCCATCGCGCTCGCTGCGAAGCTCAACCCGGCCAACGAGGCCGGGCGGCTGACGTTCATCACCCGCTTCGGCGCCGGCAAGATCCGCGACGGCCTGCCGCACCTGGTCGAGAAGGTCACCGCCGCCGGGCTCGAGGTCGCGTGGGTGTGCGACCCGATGCACGGCAACACCTTCGAGGCGAGCTCGGGCTACAAGACCCGCCGCTTCGGCGACGTGATCGACGAGGTCCAGGGCTTCTTCGACGTGCACCGCGCCCTCGGCACCTGGCCCGGCGGCCTGCACGTCGAGCTCACCGGTGACGACGTGACGGAGTGCGTCGGCGGTGGTGAGGACCTGCTCGAGATGGACCTCGGCAACCGCTACGAGTCGGTCTGCGACCCGCGTCTCAACCGGGTGCAGTCGCTCGAGCTGGCGTTCCTCGTCGCGGAGATGTTGCGGCAGGCCTGAGGCACGGGTTCGTGGGGAGATCCGGGTCCGCCTCACGAGGGGTCGCGCAGCGTGTATTGCGGTGAAAGGACGCGCCCTGAGGCGCGTCGATGTGATGCACAGGGCCCCTCAGGAACCGATCCTCGAGTGCGCCAGACCCTGGCGGCCGGCGAGCCCGCGCCAGGGCCAATTCCGCTTTCGTATGGTGAGAGTGACGCCCGGTGCTGCTGGCCCGCGGTCCAACGTCCTGACGAGGAAGGTCCGATGCTGAGAGTCCCATCGCTCGCCGCCGTTCGTGATCACGCAGAGGCGGTCCTGATGGTCGGGAGGTCCCGACGTGGTTGAAGATCGCGACCGCAACCAGGAGGGACGCGCGCAGCAGGCCCGACCACGCGACGCTCTGGGCCGACCCTTGCCGTACGGCGCGGCCGGCGTCGAGCCCATCTCCGAGGTGCCGCTCTCACCGCAGGAGACGCTGAGCTACGCCCGCAGCCTGCTCGACGACGGGCGTCCTTTCGCGGCGCACGAAGCCCTCGAGGTCAGATGGAAGTCGTGTCCGGAGGACGAGCGCGAGCTGTGGCAGGGCCTGGCGCAGCTGTGCGTGTGCCTAACCCACCACGCGCGCGGCAACGCAGTCGGAGCTGCGAGACTCGTCGAACGCGCGGCAGGGCACCTCCAGGCTTACGTGCAGGCTGGCGGTCCGACCTTCGGACTCGACCTCGCGGCGCTCATCAGTTGCGCCGAGGTCCGCGTAGAAGGCGCCTGAGCGTTCAGGTCGACTAACCATGGCTCCACCGTGTTGGGGGTGCGCCATTGCGAACGAGTCGAGAAAGCAGCACACGCGGCGGAATGACGCCCCGTTGGGGATGGCGGAGCGGCAGGTCAAGTCGCCTTGTTAAACGACTCGCGCTCGACTGTGATGACTCCGCCTGCCGCATCGGTCTCCCGCCATCCAGGCGGCCACACCCGTGAGTCCGGGGATCCACTGCCAATCACTACGCCCGAGAAGTCGGCGCCGGAATCTGTAGCACCAGCGCCCGTAATGACGGTCCCCCGGAAGTCGGCACCCGAGAAATCGACCTCACTCTGAAACACCGCATTGGTGAATGTCACACCGTAGTCGACAGACTTGACGCCAACGGCGTAGATGACGTCAGGCCCGAATACGACTGGCCCGCCGAACGTGACCTCGTCGAACTTCGCGCCGTGGCCGAACTCGCTACCGGCCACCTCGAGGCGCGCGGCAAAGGTAGCTCTCTCGAACGATGCCTCGCCTTTGGTTGACAATCCTCCGAGGTAGGTGTCGTCCGCAAACAATGCGTCCTGAAACGACAGGTCGCTCTCGAAATCGACGTCCTCGAAGACCGTTCGCCCAGAGAATGTGGTCCGCCTGAAACTCGCTCCTCCCACCCCGGTGGGACCAGAGGTGCCCCAAGGTTCGCCGCTAAAAACCGTCCGAACGACAAAGGCGTGGTGGAAGGTCGCGTCATCGAACGAGACACTGCGCACTCGGCAATTCTCGAGGTGGAACTCATCGAGGTAGGCGCCTGTGAGGTCCAGATCGGCGTCGGCCCAGAACGTGCGGGGCGGTTCGGATGCCCAATTCGGCCATCCTAGGTGCGCAGTAACGATTCGTTGAGCAGTCAGCCGAACCTCCTCGTTCTCCACCGGACGTTCTCGACTACTGAGGCGGATGTAGGCACACAGCACGTCGAGCACCGTCTGCCGATGCTGGGGGCTTAGTTGCCCCAGTCGTTCAAGTGCGTAGAGACCGGCGAGCCGGACGGCGGGACTGTCATGGCCGAGTTGGTCCGACGCCTTGGCGTACAGCTCCGTAATCCGCCGCTCAGTTGAGTCGAACTCCAAATGGCGTTGCGCGCGCTCACCCAGCCACTGCCGACGCAGCGCCAACAGGATTGCCGCGGCGCCGGCAGCACCGGCCCCCACGGTCAGCGCGGTCTTGACCGCTTCCATGCGAAGTGATGCTTGATCTGAGGGATCGGGAGCTGAGTTGGCGATGCCAATGAGAATCGTGGCGACCGTCCAGATCGACATTCCGATGACTGCGACGGCGGCAGGAACCCACCACCATGCGAGAACCCGCAGTGGCGGTTGGTCGTCCCCGGCCGGTGCTCGATCGGAAACGAAGACTATGACGCCAGCACTTGCGAGCAGTAGGGAACCGATTCCCAATAAGGCGTCGACAGGCATGAATGGTCCGAGATCGCCATTGGTTGACGGGATCGCCGCAGCGACCCCCAGCCCTATGGACAAAGCAATCAGCAGGACCCCTGCGTCGCGTCTCACAGGCGTAGTTGACCCGAATGCGCCATCGATGTCGAGACGACATGCGAGCGCGACGCCGCAGGTGCGTGCGATCGAGTTCGAGTGACCACAGGGCAGAAGGAGTTACTTGCTCCTCGGCGGAGTGGATCGTCCAGGTCGCGGCGGAATGATGCACACGTTGGGGGGGCATCCAATGAGAACGCACAGCGGCATCGACGAGACAGATGTAGCAGCAAAGCCTCACGGTGTCATCGGCTCCCGTCTTGGGCGCGCCACCGCTCCTGTAAGCCGTCGGGCAGCGGGAACGGCGCCTCGCCGCAGTCGGAGCACGCCTGGGTCCAGCTTCGAAGCTCAGACGCGACCCAAGCGAGCCACTCGTCCTGTGCTTGACGTCGGTGTTCCTCGGAGGAAAGAAAGATGATGTCGAGACCTACGTTTGGAGTCTCATAAGCGAGTTCACGTGCGCCGTCCAGGCCCGAGTCCTCAAGCAGACCCAGGTACTCGCCGAGCAACCGAAGGGTCCTGGTTGTTCGGTGTACGCGGAATCGACGGGCGTTGACCCGAGCAGCGACTCCTTCGATCGATGCGACCGCGGCGGTCTCGAAAAGCCACAGCCAGCGATCCCGATATGCGATCGCCTGGTGCATTTCCGCTACCAGTTCGGCGCGTCGTGGGTCATCCGGTGGATAGAACTTCACTAGGAGGCGCACGGTGTAGACCGGCAGGGCGCCCACCAGGAAGAGGATGACGACAAGCATCGCCAAGGCCGACCAGGTCCAGTTGCTCGCGAGGGCGGACATCATGCACGCCCCACTTGCGGTCGGGCAGACTTCACGCCATTAGACCGAGGGACTGATCTTGCGGCAAGGAGGGACGTGAGTTCCGCGATCCCAACCTCCGTCAGACGGTAATAGCGTCGCGGGGGACGGCCTCCATTAGAGCCAGGCTCTTCCCATCCATCGTGCAGCCAACCTGAATCAAGCATGCGGCCGAGAATCGGATACATCGTCCCAGCGCGAACCCCGGTTGACCGGCTCAGCTCGTAACCCCAATGGACGCTGTGTGGACTCGCGAGTAGAGCGGTGCCAACCTTCAAGAGGCTCGTGCTGACTCGCTCCATAGGTCTTAGCATACATATATCGGCTAAGCGCGCAAGCCTGGTTCGTGACTGATGGTGTCCGAGGTTGACGGCCTCGACGGTTGGCTGCGGTGATTCCCCGGATGCGTGCAGTGCCTGCTTGAGTCACAAGCAGTGGTTCGCATGGGCGTGTGCCGGAGGAGTGGACCGACGAGAAGTTTGCACGTCCACCGGCCGGAATGCCGCGTCCGGAGTCCGCCGGATCTGAGGCGGCGGAGTGGCGCAAACTCTTCGCGGCATGAGCAAGGCCGCGTACCGCCCAGTGCGGATCCCACACGAAGGCACCCTGGAGGTCGGCCGGGGCTACCGCACTTGGCCGGACCGCCGGTAGCGCAGCAGTTAGTTCTTTGGTAGCCACTCGGCCGTCTCTGTGCCGTCCGGTCTCCAGATCACAGAAGCGATCCTGGTCCCCTTTGGCGCCTGGATTGCGATCCAGCCCTTGTAGCAGCGCCCGGAGTTCATCGTGACTAGCTCTGGGAACTTCGGGGTCGGCCAGTCGTTCCAGCTCGAGCCATCGCCGCCGTACTCGTACCCCTGCGGGTCCAGCGCTACCCACTCGCTGTTGTAGGTGGTTTGTGCCGGGAAGTCGGGGTCGGTTTCGACGTCCTTGCCGAAGCACTGTTCAAGTTCCAGACCCACGAAGTCGTTTCCGGGGTCGGGCTCACGTGCGTACGCCGGCGGATAGGGGTACTTCACGCTCGTCAGCGTTGTCAGCACGTCCCGACCTACGCGGGTGTCGCCGACTGTCAGCGCTCGATCACCGATGTTCGGCGCGTACGTGTCGGCGGCCTCAGTCGGCGTGGGCTCCGGCTCAGGTTCGATTAATGGTGCGGTCTCGGTGACCGTGACGGTCGCAGTCGGCGTTGCGTTCGGATCTCCCGAGTTGTTAGCGCACCCGCTCAGCAACAGGACCGCCGCGATCGCGAGTACCAGTCCCCGCTGCATGGCTGCAGCGTAGGTGGCCGCGGCGTGTAGGTCAGCGAACTCGATCGCGGAATGACGCACGGGTCGCGGCAAACGTGCTTTGCAGCAGTGGGGTGTCCATCTACGAGGTCTTCATGGCCTACTTTCAGACGCGAAGGGCCCTCGAGGGGGCGCAGTCGTGGCCTCAGGTCCTCGGAGTACGAAAGGCGAACGTGAGACTCATCCTTGCCCCGCATCTAGCCGTCGGCGCTAACCCGCGACCGCCCATAACTTGGGACGAACTCGTCAGGCACGGTGAGGTCGAGGTCCCGTCTGACTCCGAGGCCACAGTTCACGACATAGTCAGCCGGGTCATCGGCGAGCAGAGGTCGGACCTGGTCGGCGTCGAGCCCCAGATAGATGCTCCCGGGACTGCTGAAGGTCTGGTT
>NZ_BDJE01000077.1 GCF_002117935.1 Nocardioides sp. PD653-B2
GGGACTGCTGAAGGTCTGGTTGTCACTCGTGGTGAGTGGTTTCAGGCCGCGTCAGCGGCCGCGTAGATGGTCTCAAATTCGATCGGGGTTAGCTTCCCGAGTGCCCGTTGGCGGCGCCGGCGGTGGTAGGTCCGTTCGATCCAGGTCACGATCGCCAGCCGGAGCTCTTCTCGGGTGCGCCAGCGTTGCCGGTTGAGGACGTTCTTCTGCAGCAACGCGAAGAAGGACTCCATCGCGGCGTTGTCCCCGGCCGCACCGACACGACCCATCGACCCGGTAAGGCCCTGGTGTTTCAACTCCTCGACGAACCTCCTGGAACGGAACTGGCTGCCCCGGTCTGAGTGGACCGTGCACCCGAGCACTGCGGCTGGTCCACCACGGCGAGCGACCGCACTCGATATGGCTGCGACGGCGATGCGGGTCTTCATCCGCGAGTCGATCGAGTAGCCCACGATCCGTGCCGAGAAGACGTCCTTGATCGCGCAGAGGTAGAGCTTCCCCTCGTCGGTGTGGTGCTCGGTGATGTCGGTGAGCCACAGCTGGTTCGGCGCGTCTGCGGTGAAGTCGCGTTGGACCAGGTCGTCGTGGACCGGCGGACCAGGCCGCTTCGCGGTACCCCGTCGACGGCTGTGTGCGGAGAAGATCTGGGCCTGCGAGCACAGCCGCCACACCCGCCGCTCGGACGCCACGTGGCCGGCCGCGACGAGCTCGTCGGCGACGAACCGGTAGCCGAACTCGGGGTCGTCGGCGTGCACGTCGAGCGCGGCGTTGGTCAGGTAGGCATCCGCCAGGTCGCGGTCGCTGACCGGGTCGCGGTCCCAGGCATAGAAGGCTTGCCGGGAGAAGCCCAGCACCCGGCAGGTCACCGCGACAGGAATCTTGTCGGCGGCAAGGTCACGGACCAGCGGGAACGTCATTTTGGGGACTGGCCGAGCTTCAGATTCGCCTGCGAGAGGTAGGCGGCTGCGCGGCGTAGGACCTCGTTCTCCTGCTCGAGGAGCCGGATCTTCTTCCTAGCTTCACGCAGCTCGGCGTTCTCGGTGCTCGTGACACCAGGTCGGACGCCGTCCTCGACGTCGGCTTTCGCGAGCCAGTTGCGCAGGCAGGACTCGCTGATCCCGAAGTCCTTGGCGATCTTAGACACGGGTGCATCACCGCGTCGGGCGACCGCGACGACGTCGTCGCGGAACTCCTTGGGATGGGGAGCAGGCATGGTCAACATCCTTCCAGCGACGACAGAAGTCGCCGCAGGTCAGGTGACAACCAAACCTTCAGCAGTCCC
>NZ_BDJE01000078.1 GCF_002117935.1 Nocardioides sp. PD653-B2
TCGATGCTCCTATGTTCGTCAAGCCGCTGATTGAAGCGGCGGTGGTGTCGTTGCGGCTGCCTGCGCTGATCGAGGCAGGTTGGCGTAGACCTCGCGGGCGATGTAGCGCTTTAGGCAGCGGATGATCTCGCGCTTGCTCAGGCCTTCGGCTGTGCGTCGTTCGACGTAGTCGCGGGTGGGCTGGTGATGGCGCATCCGGACGATGGTGACGATGTACAGCGCGCTGTTGGCTGCTCGGTCGCCGCCGCGGCTGAGTCGGTGGCGACCGCTGGTGCGTCCGCTGCTGGCGGGTTGGGGTGCGACGCCGCAGAGCTTGGCGAACGCGGCTTCGCTGCGGATCCGTTCGGCGTTGTCGCCGGCGGTGACCAGGAACTGGCCGGCGATCTCGATGCCGACGCCGTGCAGCTCGATCAGTTCGGGTGCAGCCGCGCGGACGAGGGCTTCGATCTGCTTGTTGAGGGTCTTGACCTCGTCGTCGAGCTGCTTCCAGCGTCGCGCCAGGGCGCGTAGAGCGGTCTTGACTCCAGCCATGAGCAGACGGTCCGGGTTGGTGGCTAGGCCGAGGAGGTCCTCGGACTCGGGCCGCAGCCGCAGGCACCGGTTGACCAGGGTCTTCTTGCTCAACACCACGAGCTCGTCGCGCAGCGGTGAGGGTGCGCCGATCATGACGCCCCACAGGGTGTTGAAGGCGTTGGTGCGTCCCTTGACCGCGCTGGAGCGGGTCACGCGCAGGGTGCGGATTACCTCGACCATGCCGGACTTGGCCTTCGGGATCGCGGTCGATGTCTGCCCGAGGACGGCTCGAGCGATCTGCTCGGCATCGAGCCGGTCGGACTTGCCGTCCATGTGTCGGGCGAGCCGGTTGGGTCGGTTGACTTCGACGACTCGAACGGCGTGCGCGGTCAGGTACCGGGTCAGGGTCGCGCCGAAGGATCCGGTGCTTTCAACCCCGATCCCAGCTACGTCGCCGTGGTCTTGGACCCAGGTCAGCAGGTCGGCATAGCCACGGTCGTTGGCGGGGAACTCGTGGTGGCCCAGCAGGCGGCCGTGGTCATCGACCGCGGCGGCGTAGTGGGTGTTCTTATGGGTGTCGACGCCGCCGATCACGACGGTGGGTTCTGGCTCGAGAGCGGTTTGAGTTGTCATGCTGGGAGTGCTCCTCCGTTAGGTCTGAACTGACGGATGGAGCGAACCGGCCGGGCGGGCGACAAGTCTGTGACGGGGCTTCTAGTCCAAGCTCCTATCAGGTCAGTTCCGCCTGGCCGGTGCGCACCACGGCACTGCACCGGAGCCGGTCGACAAATCGAACGCAGGACACCGTGGTCATACCTTGGCCGGGGTCAGACCGGACCAGTGCAGTGCCGCTGACGATGTTCACAGACCTTGCCGTT
>NZ_BDJE01000079.1 GCF_002117935.1 Nocardioides sp. PD653-B2
GTGTCGGCGAGGAGCGCGCCCAGGGTGATCACGAGCTCGCCGCCGAGGTCGTCGCAGGCGGCGAGCAGCTCGGCGCAGAACTGCCGCCAGCGCATGTTTGGCCGGCGTCAGCTTCGGGGTCCTCGGCAACGGCGAGACCTGCACCGGCGACCCCGCCCGCCGCGCCGGCAACGAGTTCGTCTTCCAAGGCCTCGCCCAGCAGAACGCCGAGACCTTCACCGAGTACCGGGTCAAGAAGGTCGTCTCGACCTGCGCGCACTGCTTCAACACCCTCAAGAACGAATACCAAGAGTTCGGCATCGAGCTCGAGGTCGTCCACCACACCCAGCTCCTCAACCGGCTGGTGCGCGAGGGCAAGCTGACCCCGATCAAGGACGGCGACGGCGCCCACCAGCGCTCCATCACCTACCACGACCCCTGCTTCATCGGCCGCCACAACGGCGTCTACACCCCACCGCGCGAGCTGCTCGAGATCCTGCCCGGTGCGGAGTTCGTCGAGATGGAACGCAACTCCGAGAAGTCCTTCTGCTGCGGCGCCGGCGGCGCCCGCATGTGGATGGAGGAGAACATCGGCGAACGCATCAACGTCAACCGCACCGTCGAGGCCATCAGCACCGGCGCCGACCAGATCGCCGTCGGCTGCCCCTTCTGCCGCGTCATGCTCTCCGACGGACTCACCGCCCAACAAGCCAAAGGCGAGGCCCGCGAAGAAGTCGAGGTCCTCGACGTCGCCCAGATGCTCCTCGCCTCCGTCAAGGGCGAGGTCGCCACCCGGGCCAAGCCCGGCTCGGCGGCGGCCGCTGCTCCGGCCGCGAAGAAGGCCGACGAGAAGCAGGACGAGGCCACCAAGGCGGAGCCCGAGGAGGGCGACGCCACCCAGACGTCCGAGACCGTGACGGACACCGAGGACGCCGGCCCGGCCGCCAAGGCCAGCGGCGGGTCCTCGCTCTTCGACACCCCGGAGGCGAAAGAACCCGCCGAGACCGCCGCCGAGGACAAGCCCGTCGAGGAGGAGGCGAAGGCCGCGAAGCCCGCCTCGTCCGGCGGCTCGCTCTTCGATGTCGGTGGCGACGAGCCTGCCGAGCCGGAGGCCGAGGCCGAACCGGAGCCCGTCGAGAAGGCCGACGAGCCGAAGGCCGAGGAGATGCCCGCCGCGTCCGGCGGCTCGCTCTTCGACATCGCAGCCGACGAGCCCGCCGCTCCGGCGGCGAAGGCCGAGGCGGAGCCGAACCCCGAGCCCGAGCCCACCGAGGAGCCGAAGGCAGCAGCCGCCCCGGCGGCCGAGCCGAAGACCGAGATCCCCAGCGGCTCGCTCTTCGACATCGAGACCCCGGCGCCCGCCGCACCGGCCGCGACGTCGGAGCCCGAGCCCGAGGTCGAGGTCGAGGTCGAGGACACGGCAGAGCCGGAGCTCGAGGCGAAGGACGAGCCCGCCGAGGAGCCGAAGGCGGAGGCTGCCCCGGCGGCCGAGCCGAAGACCGAGATCCCGAGCGGATCGCTCTTCGACATCGAGACCCCGGCGCCCGCCGCACCGGCCGCGAAGTCCGAGCCCGAGCCCGAGGTCGACTCGGAACCCGAGGCGGAGCCCGAGGCAAAGGCCGAGCCGGAGCCCGAGGACAAGGCCGAGCCGGAGCCGGAGCCCGAGGACAAGGCCGAGCCGGAGCCGAAGGCCGGGGACGTCAGCCCCGGGGCAGCGGTGAGCGCCGCCGCCACCGCGGCCGCCAGCGCCGCCGCGGGCGAGAACACCGAGCCCGAGCCCGAGGCGGAGCCGGAGCCGGAGCCGGAGCCCGAGCCCGAGCCGGAGCCCACCGACGAGTCCGACGACGCGCCGGAGGAGAAGGCCGAGGAGAAGCCGAAGCCGGCCTCCACCGGCGAGGCCCACCAGCCGAAGACCGACGTGGACATCCACGAGACCGGATCTCTCTTCGACCTCTAGAGCACAGTGCGGTGGATCGGAT
>NZ_BDJE01000080.1 GCF_002117935.1 Nocardioides sp. PD653-B2
TCTAGCTGTACCCGGCCGGGACGTTGGTAGCGGTCCTGGCCGTTGACGTGAAAGAGAACCTCCGGGTGGGGTGTGGCTTGTCTAAGGCCCACATCCACCCGGAGGTTCCATGTCTCACGGTAGTGCGCGGCTGACCGTCTACGGCCGGCTGCTGATCGTTCAACGCCACCAACAGGGCTGGCACCAGGCCCACATCGCGGCCGCGATGGGGGTCTCCCGCAAATGCGTGAAGACCTGGCTCGATCGCTATGCCGCCGAAGGCGAGGCAGGTCTGCAGACCCGGTCCTCACGACCACACTCCTCGCCAACTCGAACCTCGCACGAGGTCGAGCAGCGAGTGCTCGTGCTGCGCCACCGGGAGCGGCGCGGCCAGGACTGGCTCGGCCCGGAGCTGGGTCTGCCGCCACGCACGGTCTCGCGCATCCTGCGCCGCCACCAGGTGCCCTACCTACGTGAGTGCGACCCGATGACCGGCGAAGTGATCCGGGCCTCCAAGGTCACCGCGGTCCGTTACGAGCGGCCCCGGCCCGGCGACCTAGCCCACATGGACGTCAAGAAGCTCGGGCGAATTCACGACGGCGGCGGATGGAAGGCAGGCCCCGCGCACCGACAGACCGCGAAGCAGAAGCGCGCCAAGATCGGCTACGACTACGTCCACTCACTGATCGACGACCACTCCCGCTACGCCCATTCAGAGATCCTGCCCGATGAGAAGGGCGCGACCTGTGCGGCGTTCCTGCTCCGGGCCGCCGAAGCATTCGCCGCTGCCGGGATCACCCGAATCGAGCAGGTCATCACCGACAACCACATGTCCTACAAGCTCTCGCGCGACATGCGCGAGGCGATCGCCGCGATCGGCGCCCGCCACCTGTTCATCAAGCCCCACTGCCCCTGGCAGAACGGGAAGGTCGAGCGCTACAACCGCACCATCGCCACCGAATGGGCCTACCGACAACCATTCACCAGCAACCTCGAGCGCGCAGCAGCACTTGCGCCCTGGCTCGAGTACTACAACACTCAACGCCGCCACAGCGCACTCGGCGGACTCCCACCGATCAGCCGGCTACCAACCTGATGGCCGGGTACATCT
>NZ_BDJE01000081.1 GCF_002117935.1 Nocardioides sp. PD653-B2
GGGTTCGGTGCCGAGGTGGTCGTCGACTTCGTCGGCGAGGGCGGCTCGACCTCGGAGGGCCTGGCCATGACGCGCCAGGCCGGCGACTACCACGTGGTCGGGTACGGCGAGAACATCGACGTCCCGACCATCGACCTCATCTCCGCCGAGAAGAACATCATCGGCAACCTCGTCGGGTCCTACAACGACCTGTGCGACCTGATGGCCCTCGCCGCCCGTGGTGCCGTCACCCTGCACACCGTCAAGTACCGGCTCGACGACTTCCAGAGCGCCCTCGACGACCTCGACCACGGACGCGTCCGCGGCCGGGCCATCCTCGTCCCCTGATCGACCAAACCGGAAGGAGAACAGTCATGATCGGACGCATCAAGTCGACGGCGCCGCTGGCCCTGGTGATCGGGGTCCTTGCGCTGGCGTGGACCGATCTCGCGCTCAACTTCACGTTCCACTGGTTCACGAACGGCGACCTGGGCAACGGGCTGTCCCTGCCCGACAGCTTCCACCTCGTCGTCCCGGCCGCGTTCGTCACCTGGGGGTTCTTCTTCGCCGCCGGCGCCGACGTCGCCGCGTTCGTGAAGGTGGTGACCGCGTCGGTGACGGGCGGTCTCGCCGCCCTCGGTGCGATGGCGGCCGCCTCGGCGACCGCGGACCTGCCCGACTTCTGGGGGATCGCGCTCTGGGTCGGCATCTTCGCCACCGTGCTCGTGCTCGTCAGCGCAGCCGGGGACTGGCACTACGTGCCCGCCGCCTTCGGTGCGTTCGCGTCCGTCTTCTTCTGGTGGACGGCGACCGGGCTGGACCACTGGGCCCCCGACGGCGGCGGGATCGGCAACAGCCTGAAGGCCCTCGGGGACCCGGCGACCGCCGGGGCGGGCGCCTTCGGCGGCGTCATCTCGACACCGTTCGTCTACGTGTGGCTCAGCATCACGGTCAGCCTGCTCTGCGGCTGCCTGCTCGGGCTACTCTCGGTCAAGCTCGCCGCCCTCGTCACCCCGCGGTCCGCGGCCGGCGCCGAGGCCGAGGTCGTCGACCAGCACTCCTCCCCCACGTCCTAAGGAGATCGCCTGTGTACTTCATCGTCGTCAAGTTCCAGACCAAGCCGGAGTGGACCGACCGCTGGCTGGACCTGGTCGCCGACTTCACCGCGGCCACCCGCGCCGAGCCCGGCAACCTCTGGTTCGAGTGGTCACGCAGCGTCGACGACCCGGCAGAGTACGTCCTCGTGGAGGGCTTCACCGACGACGGCGCCGGACCACACGTGCAGAGCGAGCACTTCAAGCGCGCGGTCGAGGCGACGCCCCAGGCACTGACGCGCACACCGCAGATCATCAGCCGTCAGGTCGACGGAGACAGCTGGGAGCTCATGGGCGAGGTGACGGTCGCCGGCAGCTGACCCGCGGTCGGGCGGCGGGTCAGG